>QOZS01000046.1 GCA_003576705.1 Desertibaculum subflavum | reverse complement strand
CGGTCAAGGCGCCGGCAGCCGCGCCCGCGCCGGCGCCGAGGCCGGCGCCGCTCAGGGCGCGGTCGCCGGTGCTGCTGCCGCAGGCAGCGAGGCCGAGCGCCAGGCCGGAGATCACAACCGTGCTGGTGAACAGGCGTCGCATGGGTCGCTCCTTCGTTTCGGATGGCACCGTCGACATGGTCGGCGGCGGTTGGGCGTTAAACGTGGCGTGTCCGTGGCGGTTCCGCGGCATGTGGATTGCCGTCAAACCGGCGGGGCGCGGCCGCGCACCAGGTGCACGACCAGCGAGATCGCGAAGACGAGCAGGAAGACGAAGCAGAGGACCTGGGCGATCCACAACGAGGCCGACGCCACGCCGCCGAACCCGAGCAGGCCGGCGATGATCGCCAGCACCAGGAATGTCAGAGCCCATCCCAGCATCGCAAGACCTCCTTCTCCGCGAGAATCACTCGCGTCCGCCCAGCGCCCGCAGCATCCAGGCGAACTCCTCGTGCTTGCCGATCCGGGCGGTCAGCATGTCGGCAGTGAACACGTCATCCACACGGTCCGCCTCTTCGACCGCGTGCCGCAGACTGCGGGCCACCGTCTGATGGTCCTTGATGAGCGTTTCGAGCATCTGCGCCGCTTCCGGGTCGCCGCTCGCTTCCTTCACTTCGGCGAGGTCGAGGAATTTCGCGAGCGTGTTGGGCGCCAGAAAGCCGATGGCGCGAATGCGTTCCGCCACCTCGTCGATCGCCGCGCCGAGATCTTCGTACTGCGCCTCCGTCATCTTGTGGATGGCGTAGAACAGCGGGCCGCGGACATTCCAGTGGAAGCCCTGGATCTTGGCATACAGGACGTAGGTATCGGCGAGCGCCTGGCTGAGCAGCTCGGCCAATCGCGCTCGGTCCTCGCGGTCGATGCCGATCGCGACGGGTATCCGCTCCTTGGGCTCCTTGGCGGCGGTTGCGGGCATCAGGGATCACCTCCGAACGATTCCGTGGGAGCGGGTTGACGCGCCGGTGGCCGGCCGCACCCGCCTCTCGCGGACAACGCCGCAGATGCGAGCCGGTTCCCATGGCCGCCGGGTCAATGCCCCGCGGGGTCCTCAATCGGAGGCGGATCCCTCGTCGGCGGCGGGGGACGGACCGCTCGCCGGAAACGGTATGGCGGGGAGATCGACGCGGATGACCGTACCCGCCGCGTCGTCGATGGTCAGCGCGCCGCCGAGCTGGCGGGCATAGCCGACCATCAGCTGGTTGCCGAGGCTGCCCTCGGCCGCCTCGTGCTGCTCGACCGATCCCCGCTCTACGCCGCCGACCCCGTCGTCGGCGATGATCAGTGTCGCCCCGCCGGCAGGCGATCGCTCCATGCGGATGGTGACCTGGCCGATATGCCGGCGCGGGAACGCGTGCTTGAAGGCATTGCTGAGTGCTTCGGTCACCAGCAGCGCGAGGGTCACGGCCGTCTCCGCCGGGACGAAGATCGGCGGTACGACGACCGACATCCGGATGTGTCGCTCGCGCGCATCGAGGAATTCGGCCACCTGGTCGGCCAAGGTGCGCAGGAAGCCGCTCAGCTCCACCTGCTGCATCTCGTCGGTCTCGTACAGGGTGCGGTGAATGAGGGCGAGGGCGTTGACGCGGTTGCGCACCGTCAACATGGCGTCGCGCGCGGCCCCGTCCCGGATGCCGCGCATCTGCAGGTTCAGCAGGCTGGCGATGATCTGCAGGTTGTTCTTCACCCGATGATGGATCTCCTTGATCAGCGTCTCGCGGTGTTCGAGGGCGTCGCGGAGATCGGCGTTGCGCTCGCGTATGGTGGCCATCATGCGGCGCAGCGAGGTCGCGAGCTGCTGCAGCTCGCGCGGCGCATCGCTGAGCTGCTCGTCCGGGTCGACGGTGCGGCCCGCCGCGATCGAGGCGGCATGTTCGCGCACGCGCAGCACCCAGCGCACGATCAGACGGTCTGCCGCCGTCCAGGCGGTCGCCACGGCGGCGACCCAGATCAGCGCGGGTAGTCCGAGCCCCAGGAGCAGTTGGAAATTGAGCTGCTGGCTGATCAGGTGGCGCGGTTGACCGAGAGCCACGTAAAGGGCGCCGCCGGCCAGGGGGACGACGGCCCACTCGCTGCGCTGGCCGACGACGATCCTGCCGTCCGTCGACCTGGGCGGCGCCTGATCCGCGAAGGCCTGCATCAGTGCCTTCTCGCCGGAGAAGCCGCCCTGCTGCTTACCGGAACCCTCGAATGGAAAGATGCGACCGGAATGGTCGATCAGCGCGAGCATGCCGGCGCTTGCGCCTGCATTCTCCCCTGCATTCTCCGGCGTGTCGTCGCTGCGGAGCGGCGGCGCCGTCATTCGATCCCAGGGTATGCTCACCGCGATCACGCCGGTGACGGCGCCGGCACGCGACCGTAGGGGTGCGGAAGCCACCAGGATCGTGTTGTGGGTGACGCGGCTGGCCAAGGGCTGACTGACGAAGAAGTCGGCGCCCGTCGTGGCGGCCTGAAACCAGTCGCGGTCGGTCATGGTCACTGCCGGGTCGACCGGCTGGCTCGAGCACGCGATGCGCCCGTCGACGTCCAGAATCAGCAGAGTCTGGAAGTCCGCATTCCGCGCCAGCGCGTTGCGCAGGTTTTTCTGGCAGGTTTCGCCCTGCAAGGGCTCCGCACCGAGCAACTCGGCCAATGTCTTGAGCAGTCCGCGTGCGCCGTGGACAAGCTCCTCGCGCTCGGTCGCAATCAGCTTGGCCCGCTGCAGCAGAAGACGTTGCAGGCTGTGGCGTTGATCGTAGTAGTCATAGACGGCCTTGCCCCAGGCGATCAGTACCGGGGGAACCAGAACGAGCGAGAACAGAAGAACCAGTCTGGCGCGGAGCGATCGCCCGAAGAGGCGTGCGAAGCCCAGTCTCATCCCGCAAGTGCCTCGCCCGCAGGGGATTCACGCGGCATCGCTGCTCTTGGCCGAAGCCGCGCGCGGCGCATTCTCGGCGTCGGCGTGCGACCCGTTCTCGTTGCGCTCGGGCGGCGTACCGCCGAGATCGGCGACCAGGGCCCGCCTGGCGCGCGAAACGCGGCTCTTCATCGTGCCGATGGCACAGCCGCAGATCTTTGCGGCCTCCTCGTACGAGAACCCGCTCGCGCCGATCAGCACGAGAGCTTCGCATTGTTCCGCCGGCAGGCGCTCCAGAGCGCGCTGCAGGTCGTCCAGATCGACGCCTTCCTCCTGCGAGGGCGGTACGGCAACGTTGCGCGCATAGATCTCATCGGGATCTTCCACTTCCCGGATGCTCTTGCGCAGGCCGCTGTAGAATGCGTTCCGCAGGATGGTGAAGAGCCAGGCCTTCAGATTGGTGCCGGGCGTGAAGCTTTTCCGATTGGCCCAGGCCCGCAACAGGGTCTCCTGCGCCAGGTCGTCGGCGAGATCGGCCCGGCCCGAAAGCGAACGCGCGAAGGCGCGCAGCGCCGGCACGGCTTCGAGCAGTTCGCTCTTGAAGTCGAACCTGGCGGAACGGGCCGTGGCGTTCGGCCGATCGGTCTCCGGCGACAAGGGATCCATCAAGCACAAGCCTTCTTGAGACGAACGACTAGGGTTGCTCTTCCGCCTTGGGCGGGCGCGCTGGCCCTGCGGAGGCGTCACTCTGCTCGTCGACCTGTTCGTCGAGCCGGCTCAGCAGCTCGCGAAACTTGTCCGGGATGGGTTCGTTGACCGTTCCCTGGTAAAGCCGCCGCAAGCCCCGCCCCAGCCAATCGGAGCCATTGCGCCCGCCGGGCGCCGGCTGCCCGTCGCGGGTCGTGGCGCGGTGAGCCCCGGCGGCCGTAGCCTCGGAAGCCTCCGTCGGTTCGCTGGCCATTTCACGTCCTTGTTCCACTCGCTTGCCCACTTCGACACCCTCATCGACCGAGGCATGTTCAACCATGCAATCTTGCCTGACTTTTCAGGCGCCTCGCCCCCGCTGCGGCAGGCCGTTCCTTCGGGCAACGTCCATCGCGGCGTCGCCTCGCTTGCGTTTCCCCCAGCCGCGCTGGCCGACGCTCGTTGTAACTCCGCGAGACGACAATCGTTCCCGTGCCCGGGAACTTTTTGCGCTGCCGTCCGTTTACCGCACTACGGAGCGGGGCGGAGCGCCTGATATCCTGCCGGATTTCTATCCTACGTTGTATATAATCGAGATAGAGCAATCGGACGACGGGGATCGAAAGATAGGGATTTGGCAATGGAGCTCGCCCGGCAAGCCGCATCCAAGGGGATCTCGTGACAAAACTCGCTGTCCAACGGAGAGAGAATCTGATGTCGCGCTCGGAGAGCATAACTCCGCACCTGCCGCTGCTGCGTCGCTATGCGCGGGCCCTGACGGGAAGCCAGGAAAGCGGTGACGCGTTCGTTATCGCCACGCTCGAAGCGGCGCTGGCCGACCCGGAATCTCTCAACGCCGACAAATCACCGCGCGTGGCGTTGTATACGGCGTTCACGAGGATCCTGAGCAGCGCCAGCGTTCGCGGTGCCGACCCGGATGACGCGGAAACCGATGGTGAGCGGCTGGCCCAGTCCCGCCTCGGAGTCGTGGGGCCGGAGGCACGGCAGGCCCTGCTCCTCACCACGTTGGAGGAATTCACGCCGGAACAGGCGGGCATCGTCCTCGGTCGGACGCCGGAGGAGGTTTGCGCGCTGGTGGCATCCGCCATGAGCGAGATCACCAAGGACATCCGTACCGACGTCCTGATCATCGAGGACGAAACCGTCATCGCGCTCGACCTCGCGGCGATCGTCGAGGATATGGGGCACTCGGTCTCCCACATCGCCATCAGCCGCAGCGATGCCGTGAAGGCAGCCCGCCGCCGGCAGCCCGGTCTGATCCTGGCCGATATCCAGCTCGCCGACGACAGCTCCGGCATCGACGCCGTCAAGGACATCCTCGCCGACGTGCAGGTGCCGGCGATCTTCATCACCGCCTATCCGGAACGCCTGCTGACCGGCGAGCGTCCGGAGCCGACCTTTCTGATCACCAAGCCGTTTCTGCCGGATTCCGTGCGCGCCGCCATCGGGCAGGCGCTGTTCTTCCAGCCGAAGGCGCGGGAAACGGCTGCCGCGAAGGGCTGAAGCGACCGCATAGCAAGCGGGGAGGAAAGCCCGGTACCGGAGCGCCCCGAAGAGCGCTCCGGTTCGCGGCTTATATCTTGCGCATCCAGTCGTTCACCTGCTGCTCGGCCTCCTCCTTGGTCAGTCCGTAGCGCTCCTGGATACGGCCGGCCAGCTCGTTCTGCTTGCCCTGGACGACATCGAGATCGTCATTGGTGAGCTTGCCCCATTGCTGCTGCACCTTGCCCTTGACCTGCTTCCAGTTGCCGGACACCTGATCCCAATTCATGGTCCACTCTCCAATCGTTCTGTCGCGCCGGCTGGCGCTCCCGATGGAAACCCCGAAAGACAGGGGTTGGTTGCTGCGCCTAGTTCAACGTCCGCATTAGCGGAGTACGATCCAGAGCGCCCAGGCGATGGCGAGCGCCAGAACCGTCCCGGCCAGCGAAACCGAGAGCACCCGCCGTATGCGGCCGGAAGTCTCTCCGGCGCGGGCCTGTTGGGTGTTCAGGACGGTGCGGGGCTCCGGCCGGATGTCTGCCCGGTCTTCCACCATGATCGCTAGACCCGTCCCGTGAGCATCAGGATGACGAGGATCAGCACCACGAGGCCGAGTCCGCCGCTCGGCCCATAGCCCCAGCCGCGGCTGTACGGCCAGGCCGGGATCGACCCGACCAGGATGAGAACCAGAATAATGAGCAGGATGGTTGTCAGCATCGCGTCGCTCCGCAAAGGTCACGATGCGTGAAACTCTTTTGCCCGGGAACCGGTTCCCGCGCCGCGGCAACGACCGGCCAGCTTCCAGCCGGACTACCAGACCGCCGTCTCGTTCATGGTGGAGACATGGGCGTTGATCACCTTCCAGCCGAGGCCGGGGAAGCGGACCCAGGTTTGGCTTTGCCTTCCGATCAGGTCGCGCCCGCGCACCTTGAATTCCAGGTTGATGGTGGCGATGTCGCGGCCGAGCGTCAGGATCTCCAGCCGGATGCGCTTCTCCTTGATGCCGGGCCCCGGCGGCCGCGCGACGCGATGGCCGTGGATCGCCGCGAAGCCATAGCCGTTCTCGTGCAGGGCATAGCGGATGGTGTGCGGGCTGTCCCAGAAGGCGGCGTCCAGCACGTCGACATCCTTGTCGATCAGCGCCTGTTCATAGCGCTCGAACAGGTCACGCAGCTCGGCGACGACTTCGGGAATGTTCGGGGTCAGATCGTTCATCGCGGCTCTTCCATCGCTTGCGCGACCGCCACCAGCATGGCGTCGCTGCCATGCCCGCCCAGGATCGAGAGCCCGACGGGCAGGCCGTCCACCATCGCGCCCGGCAGGCTCACCTGCGGCACGCCGGTCAGGCCGCCATGGGCACAGAGGCAAGTGATGCGGTCGCGCAGCGGATCGAGCACGGAGAGCGCCTGGCCCTTCCGCGGGGCCGGGAACGGCGTGGTCGGCAGGCAGAGGATGGTGCCGGGCGGCAGAAGGTAGGCGAGCCGGGCGCGCGCCTCCTGGCGCATCAGTCGCGCCCAGCTCTGCTCCGCGGCCGGAATCATCGAGCCCAGCACCAGGCCGCGGGCGACGCCGAAGGCGAAGCGCGGGTTGTCGCGGTCGATCCAGTTCTTGAAGGTCGCCCAGGCCTCGGCCGGCTGCAGGGTGCGCTGGGCGCGGGCCCAGACCGAGAGCCCCTGCGGCGCCAGCAGGTCCTCGCGCGTCTCCCCGATCAGTCGGGAGAGGCGGTCGACCATCGGCTGCAGCGCCGCCGCCACTTCGGGATCGGCGAAGCCGAAGGCATCGACGGCGACGACCAGCCGCTTCGGCAGCTGCGCCGCGATCGGCTCGCGCAGCAGTACCGACGAAACCCGCGCGAAGGTCGCCGCATCGCGGGCGAACCAGCCGGTGGTGTCCGAGCTCGGCGCCTGCGGCATCATCCCTTCGACCGGCAGCCGGCCATGCGTCGGCCGGATGCCGTAGAGACCGCAAAAGCTCGACGGCACCCGCACCGACCCGCCGGTATCGGTGCCGAGCGCGGTGTCGCAGATCCCCTGCGCGACGGCCGAGGCCGAGCCCGAGGACGAGCCGCCCGGGACGCGGTCCGGTGCCTTTGGGTTGAGCGGGGTGCCGTCGAAGGCGCTCTCGCCCAGGATGCCGAGCGAGACTTCGTCGGTGATGGTCTTGCCGATCAGCTCGGCGCCGGCATCCAGCAGCGTCTGCACCGCCCAGGCATGCTTCGTCGGCACGGGATTGGTCCGCGCCCAATCGTGGTTGCCGCCGCCGGTCGGGAAGCCGGCGACATCGAACAGGTCCTTGGCGGCGAAGCTGAGGCCGGCGAGCGGCCCGCCCGGCCGGCCGGCGATGCGGGCGCGCGGTCCCGGTACGAAGGGTTCGGTCATCCGCTCAGGATGGCCATGCCGTGACTTCCAGCCAAGTGCTCTGATAGGTGGCGCCTTCGCCCATATCGGTGAAGCGGTCGGAGCAAAGCATGTTGATGGTGCCGTCCACCGCCTCGTCGTCCGGGCGCTGGCCGGGCACCAGCACCACGCCGGGCCGCACCTCGCCGCTCACCTTCAATTTCAGGCCGATGGCGCCGCGGCCGTTCTCGAGGCGCACCTTCTGCCCATCCGTGAGATTGCGCTTCGCCGCGTCCTCGGGATGCAGCACGCAGAACGGCGCGCCTTCGCGCTCGCGCAGGAACTTCACGCCGGTGAAAGCGGTATGCGCCTGGAAATAGCCGGGCGCGGTGAGCAGGCGGAGCGGCCAGCGCGGCGCTTCCTCTGCCTCGACCGGATCCGGCTCCCAATCGGGCAGCGGCGGCAGGCCCTGTTTCGCCAGCGCGTCGGAATAGATCTCGAGCTTGCCCGAAGGCGTGCGGAATTCCTGCGGACCCTTGGGCGCGATGCTGATCGGGGTGGCGCGCAGCACCTCGGCCGGGTCGATGCCGACGGTCGTGGCGCCGCTGATGCCGCGGAACAGCTCGCGCACGATCTCGGGCGCGCTCATGCCGAACACGGCATCGCCGAGCCCCATGCGCTTCGCCAGCGCCTGGGCGACCTGCAGGTTCGACCGGGCTTCGCCCTGCGGCGCCACCGCGCGCGGGCCGTACTGCATGTAATAGGCGCCGTAAGCGCGGTAGAGATCGTCGGTCTCCAGATAGACCGACGCCGGCAGCACGATATCGGCATAGCGCGCGGTGACCGAGAGGAAGGGATCGTGCACCACGGTGAACAGATCTTCGCGCGCCAGGCCGCGGCGCACCTTGTGCACGTCCGGACAGGTGACGGCCGGGTTGTTGGCGGCGATGAACAACCCGCGGATCGGCGGGTCCCGCATTTCCAGCAGCGCCTCGCCGAGGCGGAGATGGTTGACCATCCGCGTCGCCGCCGGGCCGGAGGGTTTGCGCACGGCGTTGTAGTTGAGGTCGCAGGTGGCGGCGGTGAGCAGCAGCGCGCCGCCGCCCGGCTTGCCATAGGCGCCGGTCAGGCCGGGCAGGATGGCGACCGCGCGCAGCGCCTGGCCGCCATGGGTGAGCCGCGTCATGCCCTCGCCGAGGCGGATGAAGGAGGCCTTGGCCTTGCCGTACATCGCTGCCAGCTGCTCGACGTCCGCGACCGCGATGCCGGCGATCTCGGCCACCCGCGCCGGCGCGAAGCGCGGCAGCACCTCGGCCGACAGGCGATCGAAGCCGACCGTCTGCGCGGCGATATAGGCGCGGTCCAGCAGGCCGTCGCGTTCCAGGATATGGGCGATGCCAAGCGCCAGCGCGGCGTCCGCGCCGATCTTGATCTGCAGGTGCCAGTCGGCCGCCTGGGCGGTGCGGCTGCGCCGCGGATCGATGACGACGATCTTCGCACCCTTCTTGCGCGCCTCCTCGGCCTTGGCCCAGAAATGCACGTTGGTCGCCATCAGGTCGGCGCCCCAGCCGATGATCAGGTCGGATTGCGCCACCGCTTCCGGATCGGCGCCGCCGATCGGACCCAATGTCGCGTCCCACGCCGCCTCGCAGCAGGTGTCGCAGACGGTGCCGCCCATCAACCGGCTGGTGCCGAGCGCGTGGAACAACCCGTTGACCAGGCCGCGGTTCATCAGGCCCTGATGGGCGCTGTAGGCATAGCCGAGCAAGGCGAGCGGGCCGCTCTCGGCGATGATCGCTTTCCAGCGGGCGGTGATCTCGTCCAGCGCCGCATTCCAGGTGATCGGCACGAACTTGCCCGCGCCCTTCGGCCCGGTGCGGCGGAGCGGGGTGGCCAGTCGCTCTGGCGAATGCACCAGCTCCACATCGCGGTTGACCTTGGCGCAGGCGAAGCCGGCGGTCAGCGGCTGATCGGGATCGCCCTCGATCTTCACCACCCGGCCCTGATCGACATGGGCGATCAGCGAGCACATGTCCGGGCAATCATGCGCACAGACGACTTTCACCTGGTTCACGCGACACCCCTCCTGCGGGCAAGCGTCCGACCGCGCCCGTTGCTACGACCGCCGAGGTTACAAGCAATTTTCCGACCAATCCGCGCAAACCGATGGGGCCAAACCGGCCGGCAGAGGAAAGCGGGGTGCTGACCTCTTCAGTAGTGGAATTCGGCGATCACGATCCGGTTCTCGGCTCTCGGCCAGCTCTGCACGGCGAAGCTCTCCAGATTGAAGCGAACCGGAACGCCACGGGCCGCTCCTTCCGGCAGAATGATGCGCCCGGTTGACGCACCGGGCACGCCCTTGTTGACGCCTTCCGGCACCGCGCCGTCGATCAGGAAGACATCGCGGCCGTGACCGAAATAGCCGCGCGGACGGCTGATGTAGACGACGCTGCCGGCGGCTTCCTCGCCCTTGCCGAAGCGCGCCGGACGCAGATGCAGGATGTTGCTGCCCCGCGGGAAGGGCGAGCGATAGATGTGGGTGATCGGCTGGCTCGGCACCTCGACGACGAATTCGAGATAGGTATCCGTCGGGGTTGTGAACGGACCCCAGGCGCCGCCGGCGCCGGTGGTCTTGGTGAACATCGCCTCGCCGAGCCGCTTCCCGCTGCGCGGGTCGACGGCGTGGATCGTGACCTTGGCCCCAGCGACGCCGACATTGTCGAAGCTTCCGCCGGTCAGGCCGGTTACGTTGCCGTTCAGCACCGCCGCGGCTTCGGGAAGGATCTCCACCCGGTCAGGCAGCCGCCCGGTGATGAAGCGATAGGTGTGCACAAAGGCCACCGGCGCGTACGACACCTCGCGGTGATCCAGGCCGGCCAGGGCGACGTTCTCGGCGCCCTTGAGCGCCGGCGCATCGAAAGAGATACCGGTTGGCTTGCCGGCCATGCCAATGAAGCGGCCGTCCGGCTGGGCATATTTGTCGTCCTTCTCGGACCGGAGCGTCATGAACTTCACGCCGGCAACCACCTCGTCAGGGCCATCGTTCAACTGCCGCATGAAGTCGGAAGCACCGTTGAACTCGCTGCCTACCAATACTGTATCGGAGATGATCACGCCGCGATTCACGCCGCCGCCGAGGACGACATGCGAGACATGATCGCTGCCACCGCCGTTCTTGACGTAGTTGCGGATGGTGTTGGCGCCGCGCGAATTGCCGACCAGGGCCACCTTGGCCGCGCCAGTCTTCTGCTTCACGTCGGCGACGAAATCGGCGAGCTGCTGCATCGCCTCGGCGGCGGAGGTGCGCCCCTCCTGCGGCTTGGCGTCGACGCTGCGGGCAGATGGGTATCTGAGATCGATGGCATGCAGCCGGTCGCGCGCATAGCCATTCGATTCGAAACGCCAGATCTGCGCGATCCAGAGCGCCGCCGTATCGCCGTTGCCATGCACGAACACCACCGGCGGGTCGTTCGCCTGGCCGAGAGCGAAAGACGGCAGGCACGCGGCCAGCGCCAGTGCCAGAACGTGACGGCGCAGCAGTCGAAGCATGGGAAGTCCTCCCTTTGTTATCCTTGGCTTCCGCGCCGGCATGCTAGCGCTGCGGGCAGCGTGCCGCCACGGGCGGACGGATCACGATTGTGCGCGGCGGGCCGGGATTCGCCGGCAGGGTGGAGAAGATGCTGAAGGTGTTGTCGCGCGCCATGGCCGTCATATTGATAGGTCTGGCGTTTCCCGCCGCCGGCGCCGATGTCGCCGTCCGCGGCGAGCTGATCGTGGTCGACGGACGGCCCTTCGTCGCCCGCGGCGCCGCGGGCGAGCGCCGGCTCGACCTGCTGAAGCAGCTCGGCGCCACCGCGGTGCGCACCTACGGCAACGAGACGGCGGCGGTGCTGGACGAAGCGGGGCGCCTGGGTCTCAAGGTGATCGCCGGCTTCTGGCTGGAGCATCCCCGACGCGGCTTCGACTACGGGAATGCCGCGCAGGTGGCGGCGCAGAACGCGGCGCTGGAGCGTTTCGTGCGCGCGCACAAGGACCATCCGGCGCTGCTGCTCTGGGGCCTCGGCAACGAGGTGGAGGCCGAGCTCGCCGACGACGCGGTCGTGTGGCCGGCAATCGAGGCGGCGGCACGGCTGGTGAAGGCCATCGATCCGCGGCATCCGACCATGTCGGTGATCGCCGAGGCCGGCAATGGCAAGGTCGCCAAGTTGATGCGACAGGCGCCGAGCATCGACGTGCTCGGCGTCAATTCCTACGGTCCGGCCTTGCCGAGCCTGGCCGCCCGGGTGCGCGAGCAGGGCTGGCGCGGCCCGCTGCTGGTGACCGAGCTTGGCCCGCTCGGTCAGTGGCAGGCGGGCAACACGCCCTGGGGCGCCGCGATCGAGCCGTCGAGCACCGAGAAGGCGGTGCTGCTGCGCCGCTATCTCGGCGCCCTGATGCCGGCGACCCAGGGGCAGCTCGTCTTCTATTGGGGCCAGAAGCAGGAAGTGACGCCGACCTGGCACAGCCTGCTGCTGCCGGGCGGCGAATGGACCGGGACGGCGGAGGCGATGGCCGCGGCCTGGGGCGGCACCACGCCTGGCGGCAACCGCGCGCCGCGCATCCGCAAGCTCGCCTTCACCGCGGGTGACAGCCGCCCGGCCGGCAGCCCGGCACGTGCCGAACTCGCGGCCGACGATCCCGACGGCGATGCGCTCGCGGCCGAATGGGTGGTCATGGCGGAGAGCACCGATCTTCGCAAAGCGGGCGATGCCGAAAGCGTGCCGCGGAGCTTCCCGGGCGCCGTTCTCGGCGGTGGTCCGGCGGGTGTCACCGTCGCCGGCCTCGCGCCGGGGCGCTACCGCCTGTTCCTGACCCTGCGCGACGGAAGGGGTGCCGCCGCCACCGCGAACCTGCCGTTCGAGCTGCGGTAACGGCCGGCCCTACCAGCGCAAGGTCACGTTGGCACCGACATGGCGGCCCGGCTGGGCGAACAGGCCGCGATTGGCAGCGGTCGAGGACAGGCCCACGACATCCTGAGCGATGTAGTACTTCGCGTCGAACAGGTTGAACATGCCGACATTGACCGTCAGGGTCGGCAGGATCTCGAAGAAGGCCGTCAGGTCCACCACGGTGTAGCTCGGCGCCTTGAAGTAGCTGTTCTGGCTGGTGCGGTCGTGCCGCCAGGCATGCATCACGGTCAGCTCGCCGCCGAATCCCTCCGGATTGCTGTAGCGCAATCCGCCGACCACGCGGAACGGATCGACGGAATCGATCGGCGTGCGGGTTTCTTCATTCTGGCCGTGGGCGTAGGCGGCGCTGCCGATCAGCGACCATTCCGGCATGAAGCGCCATTCGCCCCGGAACTCGGCGCCGTAGATGGTGACGCGCGGGATGTTCTGCGACTGGAACTGCTGCAAGCCGCCGCCGCTGATGCCGACGAACACGCTTTCGATGAAATCGGTGTAGCGGTTGTAGAAGCCGGCCAGGCTGAAGCTCGATCCGTCGCCGAACCGTCCGCGGATGCCGGCCTCGACGCCGTCGCTCTCCTCCGGCTTCAGGTTGCCGTTCGGCAGGATCTCGTAGCCGAAGGCCGGATTGCTGAAGCCGAAATTGGCATCGTCGTAGGGTGGCGCGCGGAAGCCGTGCGCGTACTGCCCGAACAGGGTGAACTGGTCGGTCATCGCATAGGTCAATCCGAGCTTGGGCGAGACGGCGACCTCGCTGAGCTCGTCGATCGTGAAATTCGTCACGTTGGAATTGGCGAACTTCTGATCGGGCTTGGGCTTAAGATGGTAGTAGTCGACGCGCACGGCCGGCAGGATGGTGAAGCGGCCGGCGCTGATCTTGTCCTGCACATAGGCGCCGACCAGCAGCGTCTCGGTATCGGGGAAATTCTTGTTCGGGAAGGTCTCGCCGGCGATCACCTTGGTCGTGACGCCGGTGCCGAGGTTGGTTTGAAAGCGGTCGCGCGGCCGGCTCGTCGTGGTGAAGTCGGCGCTGAGCCCATAGGTGAAGTCGTTCGGCACGCCGCCGAATTCCGTCCGGCTGATGAACTGCGCCTCCGTCCCGTAGATGTTCTGGTGGAAGTCCAGATCGGTGAAGCGATAGAGATTGCCGGATCGGAACTGCTTGTTGACCTCCTGGCGGTCGAGGATGGTGACGTAGGCGAGCAGCCGCGTGGTGTCGACGAAGCCGAACGGCTCGTCATGCGTCCAGTCGAGGCTGAGGCGGACGCGCTGATTGGTATCCTCGTTGTTCGAGGCGAGGACGGTGGCGCTTTCCTCGGTCCGAACCTTGGTGTCGGTATCCTTCATCGTGAATTCGCCGATCAGCCGCAGCGTGTCGACGTCGGTCGCCGCCAGGAGCAGCTTGCCGAGGATGTTGTTGACGTCGTAGCTCTGCGGATTGGCCGACTTGTCGCCGCCGGGATCGACTTCCTGGCCGTCGCGCCGGGTGTAGAGCAGCAGCGCCTGCACCTTGCCGGCGCGGCCGGCGCCGGTCAGCGTCTCGGAGAAGCTGGTATCGGCGCCGTTGAAGGCGGTCTTGACGCTGCCATAGATGTCCTTGCCGACGAGGTCGAGATAATCGCTCGGGTCTTTGGTGACATAGGCGACGACGCCGCCGAGCGCGTCGCTGCCATAGAGCGCCGAAGCGGGCCCGCGGACGATCTCGATCCGCTTGACGTTCTCCAGGTCGACGAAGTCGCGCGTATAGGTGCCGGCGCCGGCATTGGTGCCGGGATAGTCCGGCACGCGCACGTCGTCGATCTGCAGCCGGACGCGGTTCCCGCCGACGCCGCGGATCGTGTAGTTGGTGGCGCCGGTGCGGCCCGGGTTGTTGCCGATGGAGACGCCGGGCTCGTAGCGGATGGCATCGCGCGGCGATTGCGCGTTGCGCCGCTCCAGGTCCTCGGCGTCGATGACGGATGCGGTGCCGGGCACGTCGAACAGCGTCTCCGGCGAGCGCGTCACGGTGACGGTCACCGCGTCCAGCTCGGTCACCGGCGGCTTGCGCACCGGGCCCTTGGGCGGCGCGCTCTCCGGGGCCCGCTCAGCCGGCTCGGTCTGGCTCTGCCCGGCCGGCGGGTCGGCGGTTTGCCCCAGGGCGAGCGCGGCCGGCAGGCCGGCCAGCGCGCTCGCGGCAAGCAGAAGCGGAATGTGTCGAACGGCCATCGCCAGAAACCCCCGGTTGGCAGGAGACAATCTGGCTGGCAGGGGCGGGACGAGGCCGCCGGCTGGCTCGATCGCGTTGAGATGCGGAACGGGGCGAGGGAAGAGCTGTCCGTCGTGCAGCCCGGGCCACCCGCCGCCGTTGCGAATGCGTCGCATTAAGCTTCTAAGGCCGTTCACGAATTCGTGCAAGGGGCCTGTCACGGATCAAGTCGGCTCCGAACCCCGCGCCGTTCGTGGCTTGCCGGCGCACCGCGAGGCGAAGTGCCGCTTTGCGGCTATACTCCGCGAAACAGGGGAGGGTGCCGCAATGGGCCGCATACTGTTCCGCGACGTGTCGATCATCGACGGGACCGGCAAGGCGCCGTTCGCCGGCGATCTGCTGGTCGAAGGCAACCGCATCAAGGCGGTCGCGCCGCGCGGCGCCGCCATGGCGGCCGGCGACGCCGAGATCGTCGAGGGGCGCGGCGCCACCGTGATGCCGGGCCTGATCGAGCCGCATGCGCATCCGAGCTTCTGCAACACCGAGACGATCGAAGGGCTCGGCGCCATCCCACCGGAGGAGCACACGCTGCTGACGGCCAGGTACTGCCGCGAGCTTCTCGATGCCGGCTTCACTTCGATCCACAGCGCGGCGGCCGCAAAGCCCCGGCTCGACGTCGCGGTGCGCAACGCGATCAATGCCGGCGACATTCCGGGGCCCCGCATGCTCGCCGCGTCGCCCGAAATGACCATCACCGGCGGTCTCGGCGATGTCCGCCTGCACCATCTGCACCGCGACACCTTCGGCTATATCTGCGACGGCGAGGAAGAGTTCCGCAAGGCGGCGCGGCTGTTCGTCCGCGAAGGCGTCGACACCTTGAAGATCAACCCGTCCGGCGACGAAGGCGTGCCGTCGGCCCGCGCGCGCCACACCGTAATGACCGAGGCGGAGGTCGCCGCCGTCTGCGAGGTGGCGCGGAGCCGCGAGAAGCGGGTCGCCGCGCATGCGCGCACCGCCGAATCGGTCAAGATGTGTCTGCGCCACGGCGTCGAGATCATCTATCACGCGACGCTCGCCGACGAAGAGGCGCTCGACATGCTGGAGGCGGCGAAGGACCGCGTCTTCGTCGCCCCGACGCTCGGCCTGACCTGGATGACGCTCAAGGTCGAGCGGCCGTTCCGCGCCGATCTGCCCGTCGATGTGCGGCGGACGCTGGAATTCGAGCTGGAGAACGGCGCCGCGAACATGCGCTCGCTGCTCAAGCGCGGCGTGCGCGTGATGCCGGGCGGCGATTACGGCTTCTCCTGGAATCCGATTCCGAGCAATGCCCGCGACATCGAGCATTTCGTCAACTTGCTCGGCATGAGCCCGCTCGAGGCGATCGTCAGCGCTACCAAATGGGGCGGCGAGATCATGCTGCGCGGCGATGAGCTCGGGCAGGTCAAGGAGGGCTTCCTCGCCGATCTGCTGCTGGTGGACGGCGATCCCTCGAAGGACGTCCGCATCCTGCAGGACCGCGACCGGCTGCTCGCCATCATGCAGGACGGCCGGTTCCGCAAGCGTCCGCCGATGCAGGGCCAGTCGCAGCGGGTCGCGGCTGAGTAGCGCGCGAAGAAGGGTTCCGGCCTCCTGTCGTTGATGCTAGAAGGCATGCAGAACGACAGGGAGGAAACAATGATCAGTCGTCGTGCTGTGATCGGGACCGGACTCTGCCTTGCGCTGGCAGCGCCAATTGCCGCGCAGGCCAAGGACATCAAACTGCCGGGCACCTTGGTCTGGACCGCCTACGATGTCGGCTCGTCCGGCTACGCGCAGGCGGTCGGCGTCGGCAGCGTGCTGAAAAACAAGATCGGCACCAATCTGCGTGTGCTGCCGGGCAAGAACGACGTGTCGCGGCTCGCGCCGCTGCGCGAGAACACGGCGCAGTTCACCGCCACGGGCTCGGACTCGATCTACGCGCAGGAGGCCGTCTTCACCTTCGGCGAGAAGGAATGGGGCCCGCAGCCGATCCGCCTCGTGCTGCTGAACTATTCCGACGGCGCCGCGGTCGCGCTGGCAACGGCCGCCGATGCCGGCATCAAGACCCTGCAGGACGTGAAGGGCAAGCGCGTCGCCTGGATTCGCGGCGCGCCGGCGCTGAACCAGGCCGTCACCTGCATGCTCGCCTTCGCCGGCCTGACCTGGAACGACGTGAAGAAGGTGGAGTTCGGCGGCCATGGCCCGGCGGTGGAGGGCATCATCAACAACGAGGTCGATGCCTTCAACAACGCGACCTTCTCGGCGCTGAACCAGAAGATCGCCGCTTCGCCGCGCGGCATCTTCTACCCGACCGTGCCGCATAACGACGAGGCGGGCTGGAAGCGCCTCAAGGATGTCGTGCCCTGGTACGAGAAGGCGATCGCCACCGAAGGCATCGGCATCAAGAAGGAAGGCCAGGAGATGGCCAATGTCGCCTATCCGGTGCTGGCGACGATGGACCGCACGGCCGAGGACACCGTCTACAACATGATCAAGGCGATGCACCTCTACTACGACGAATACAAGGCGAGCGCGCCGGGCGGCAATGGCTGGGACATGAAGCGGCAGAAGTTCAGCCAGTTCGTGCCGTATCACCCGGGCGCGGTGAAGTACTACAAGGAGATCGGCGCCTGGCCGGCCGGGCAGGACGCGGTGCAGCAGAGGACGCTCGCCCGCCAGAAGGCGCTGATCGATGCCTGGGCCGCCTATGTGAAGAGCGCGCCGTCCGACAAGGAGGCGTTCAAGCAGGGCTGGGTCAAGGCCCGGGCCGAGGCGCTCAAGGCCAAGAGCCAGTCGGTGGTGTTCGACACCTGGTGAGGAAGCGGCGCGGCCGGCCCACCCGGCCGCGCCTCTCTCCCGCGTGATCTGAGCGCCGACCGGCAAGGAGCATGCCGCTATGACCGATCGCTTGGTGGTCCGCGACGAGGACCTGCCGGATTACGACCTCGCGCGCACGCGCACGCTGCCCAGGCTTTGGCAGTACGTCATCGTCGTCGCCACCCTGGTCTCGGTCTTCCTGGCGCTGAACCAGATCTTCTCCTGGCGCTTCTTCGCCGGCATCACCCTGCTCGATACGCAGTATCTATATGCGATCACCGGGCTGATGTTCGCCATGGTGTTCATCGTCTTCCCCTCGCATGCACGGCAGCGGCGGGATTTCGTGCCCTGGTTCGATGCGGCCCTGTTCGTCCTGGCGCTCGGCGTCGGCAGCTATTTCTTCGCCAATGCGGAGCTGATCCTCGACCAGGCCTGGGAATATGCCGCGCCGGAGCACGGCAAGTGGGTCAGCCTCGTCATGTGGGCGCTGGTGCTGGAGGCCGGGCGGCGCACCGGCGGCTGGCCGATCTTCTTCATCGTGCTGATCATTTCGCTCTACCCGACCTACGCGCATCTGATGCCGTCTGTGATCAGCGGCGTGAACCAGGATCTGCTGAACACGGCGGCGTTCCATATGTTCAGCGCCGAGAGCCTGCTCGGCATCCCGATGCGCGCCTTCGCCTCGCTGGTCTTCGGCTTCCTGATCTTCGGCGTCGCGCTGCAATATACCGGCGCCGGCCAGTTCTTCATCAACATCGCCTTCTCGCTGCTCGGCACCGTGCGCGGCGGGCCGGCGAAGGTGGCGATCTTCTCGTCGGGCTTGTTCGGTTCCATGTCGGGCGGGCCGGTCACCAACGTGCTGACCACCGGCACGCTGACCATCCCGGCGATGCAGAAGATCGGCTTTTCGCCGCGCTATGCCGCGGGTGTGGAGGCCTGCGCCTCCACCGGCGGCGTGCTGATGCCGCCGATCATGGGCGCCACGGCGTTCGTGATGGCGAACTTCCTGCAGATTTCCTATGTCGAGGTGGCGCTGGCCGCCGTCGTGCCGTCGCTGCTCTATTATTTCGGCCTGTTCGTGCAGATCGATGCCTATTCCGCCCGCCAGGGCCTGAAGGGCATGCGCAAGGAGGAGCTGCCCGGCGTCTGGCAGGTGCTGAAGGGCGGCTGGTACTACGTCTTCGTCTTCGGCCTGCTGATCTACATGCTGATCCATCTGCAGCAGGAGGCGCGGGCGCCGTTCTATGCCACGCTCCTGCTGCTGGTGATCAACCAGCTCAATCCCGAGCACCGGCTGACCTGGGCCAAGCTCGCCAAGTTCGTCTTCGCCACCGGATTTCTGCTGGCGGAGCTCGCCGGCACCTTGGCCGCCATCGGGCTGATCGTCGGCGCGCTGGTCGTGACCGGCATGGTCGGCACCATCACCAACGATCTCGTTTTCCTTGCCGGCAACAACACGCTTGTGCTGCTGATCATGGGGGCCATCACCTGCTTCATCCTGGGTATGGGGATGACGGTCACCGCCGCCTATATCTTCCTCGCCATCATCCTGGCGCCGGCGTTGATCAAGGTGGGGCTCGACCCGCTCGCCGTGCACATGTTCCTGCTCTATTGGGGCATGCTCAGCTTCATCACGCCGCCGGTGGCGCTGGCCGCCTTCGCCGGGGCCTCGATCGCCAAGACCGATCCGATGGCGACCGGGTTCGAGGCGATGCGGCTCGGCACCATCATCTACTTCATCCCGTTCTTCTTCGTCTTCAACCCGGCGCTGCTGCTGATCGGCGATGTCGGCGAGATCCTGATCGTCTGCTCCTCCGCCGTGGTCGGCGTCGTCCTGCTCAGCGCCGCCTTGCAGGGATACATGATCGGCGTCGGCAGCATCCTCGGCACCCCGCTCGGCTGGCTCAGCCGTGTCCTGCTGGCCGCGGGAGGCCTTGTCTTCGCCGTGCCGGGCGGCGACTTCACCGGCTTCAGCCATCTGCAGCTGACCCTGATCGCTGCCGCGCTGGCGGTGCCGGGCATCGTCCTGGCCCTTATGCAACGGGTACGCGCGCCGTCGGTTCGAGCGGCACCCGGCTGACCGTCGGGCTTGCGGCCAGCGCGGTTCCGCTGGTCAAATCGGCGGCAAGAGGGTTGGGGAGTGACGTCCATGCCGCGCTACCGTTCCTATACGACGACCCAGGGCAAGGGCCAGGCCGCCGCACGGGCGCTGTGGCGCGCCACCGGCACCGGCGAGAACGATTTCGACAAGCCGATCGTCGCCATCGCCAACTCCTTCACCCAGTTCGTGCCCGGCCACGTGCACCTGAAGGATCTCGGCCAGCTGGTGAAGGGCGAGATCGAGAAGGCCGGCGCCATGGCCAAGGAGTTCAACACCATCGCCGTCGATGACGGCATCGCCATGGGCCATGACGGCATGCTGTACAGCCTGCCGTCGCGCGAGCTGATCGCCGATGCGGTCGAGTACATGGTCAACGCGCATTGTGCCGACGCGCTGGTCTGCATCTCCAATTGCGACAAGATCACGCCCGGCATGCTGATGGCGGCGATGCGCCTCAACATTCCGACGCTCTTCGTCTCCGGCGGGCCGATGGAGGCCTCGAAGGTGACCGTCGGCGGCAAGGAGATGGTGATCGACGCGGTCGACGCGCTGGTCGCTGGCGGCAGCCCGACCATCGCCGCCGCCGATCTGAAGATCATGGAAGACAATGCCTGCCCGACCTGCGGGTCCTGCGCCGGCATGTTCACCGCTAATTCGATGAACTGCCTGGTCGAGGCGCTCGGCCTGGCGCTGCCCGGCAACGGCACCTTGCTGGCGACGCATGCGCGCCGCAAGCAGCTCTTCGTCGAGACCGGCCAGCGCATCGTCGAGCTGACGCGCCGCCATTACGAACTTGGCGAGACCGGCATGCTGCCGCGCAATGTCGCCAGCCGCCGCGCCTTCGAGAACGCCATGTGCATGGACATCGCCATGGGCGGCTCCACCAACACCATCCTGCACCTGCTCGCCGCCGCCTTCGAGGGCGAGATTGAGTTCGACATCAACGATATCGACCGGCTGTCCCGCAAGGTGCCGAACCTCTGCAAGGTCTCCCCGGCGGTGTCGCATTATCACGTGGAGGACGTGCACCGCGCCGGCGGCGTGCTCGGCATCCTGGGCGAGCTGGAGCGCGGCGGCCTGCTGCACGGCGACGTGACCGACGTGCTGGGCGACACCCTGGTCGACAAGCTGTCGCTCTGGGACGTGCGCCGCTCCAACAGCGAGGAGGTGCGCCGCTTCTACATGGCGGCGCCGGGGCGCCGGCGCATGCTCGAAGCCTTCGGGCAGAACGCGCACTATCCGGATCTCGACCTCGACCGCGCGGGCGGCTGCATCCGCGACATGGGGCACGCCTATTCGACCGATGGCGGCCTCGCCGTCCTGCACGGAAACATCGCCAAGGACGGCTGCATCGTGAAGACGGCCGGCGTCGATCCCTCGATCTGGAAGTTCCGGGGCAAGGCGAAGATCTTCGACAGCCAGAACGCCGCCGCCGCCGGCATCACTTCCGGCGAGGTGAAGGCGGGCGACGTGGTGGTGATTCGCTACGAAGGCCCGCGCGGCGGGCCCGGCATGCAGGAGATGCTGATGCCGACCAGCCTGCTCAAGGCCTTCAACCTGGCCAAGGTCTGCGCCCTGATCACCGACGGCCGCTTCTCCGGCGCCAGCTCCGGCCTCTCGGTCGGCCATATCTCGCCGGAAGCGGCCGAAGGCGGCGAAATCGGCCTGATCGAGCCGGACGACGAGATCGAGATCGACATTCCGGCCCGCCGCATCGAACTCATGGTGCCGGCGGCGGAGCTGGAGCGGCGCCGCGCCGCCATGAACGCGCGCGCCGATGGCGGCTGGCAGGCGGTCGGGCGCGCCCGCAAGGTCAGCCGGGCGTTGCGCGCCTACGCGGCGCTCGCGACCAGCGCGTCGAAGGGTGCCGTGCGCGACCCCGACCAGCTCACCCGGGGCTGACCTTTCCGTTTGTCATGCAATTGTTGCAGGACATCGCCGCCCCGACTTAGGATTGTTACAGCGCTTGCAGAGCGCGACCCGGAGGGGGGCGGTTTCGCATGTCGGCATTGCGACCACCGGGCCTGGGCCCCGTTATCGGACATACGACGGGCACCACTTCCCGTCTTTGGATTCAAGCCGCCGAGGTCAAGGAGGACGGGGTCACCCTGGAATCGAGCCGGCGCACCGTCGGCGTGCTCGGCGTGCTGACCGGCCGTGCGAGCAACCTCAAGGTCTCGCGCGCCTATTACTTCCGCCTCCAGCGCGAATTCGATCGCACCGGGACATTCGTGCTCGGCGCGGACGTATCGCTCGGCCGCTATCACACCGACGAAGCGGATGCGAAGCGGCTCGGCCTGCCGTTCCAGGCCGAGACGGCGGAGCCGTTGACGCCCAACACGGAATACCGCGTTCGCATGGCGACGCTGTCGATCGACGATCCGGCGCCGGATGACGAGAGCATCGCCGATGTCGAGCTCGCCCGGCGGCTGCCGCCGATCGACCACGTCAAGCACATGTTGCTCGGCCTCGATCCGTCGATCTGCGAGACGCTGCTCCACACCTTCCCGGAGCGCGGCAAGGTCCAGGACAAGCTGACCTTCCTGCTGGGCTCCTGCCGCTATCCCGGTCTGCTGTGGAAAGCCAAGGAGGCCGACAAGATCTTCGACCCGATGCAGCGGATGCTGGCGGAGGGCCAGTTCCCGGAGCGACCACGCTTCTCGCTGATGGTCGGCGACCAGATCTATGCCGACACGTTGAACCGCCTGATACCGATCGGGCTGGCCGACACCTACGAGGAGTTCCAGGAGCGCTATCAGAGCGCCTATGGCTCGCCGAACATGCGGCAGCTGCTCAAGACCGCGCCGACCTACATGACGCTCGACGACCACGAGATCGAGGATAACTGGTCGCAGGATCGCCTCTCCGACAACGGCAAGCACCAGCTCTTCAATCTCGCTATCGGCGCCTATATGAGCTACCAGTGGAGCCCGGGGCCGCGCAGCTGGGGCCGGCTGCTCTACTACCGCTTCAAATGCGCCGGCTATCCGTTCTTCGTGCTGGATACGCGCACGCAGCGGTTCAAGGACCAGACGGGCCTGCCCGACAATCATCTGCTCGGCCGGCCGCCGATCGATCCCGTCCATCCGGGTCAGCTGAAGCGCCTTCTCAAGTGGCTCAGCAAACAGCAGGCCAATTTCGGCAACGTTCCCAAGTTCGTCGGCTGCGCCAGCGTGTTCGCGCCCAACGCCATGGACGAGCGGTTGGACGATCCCGATCCCGCGAACTGGCTGACCGCCAATGCCAAGCGGCGTGACGGCAGCGATTCCTGGCCCGCCTATCCTCTGACGCGTCGCGCAATCCTGGATCACATCGTCGGCAACAACATCCAGAACGTCGTCTTCCTGACCGGCGACATCCACTGCGCGAACATCGCCGAACTGAGATTCGCCAAGGGTGGCAGGGCGCTGGATCTCCGCGCCTTCGACATCACGTCATCGGCGCTCTACTGGCCGTTCCCCTTCGCCAACGGAGATCCCAACAACTACGTCCACGATTCCACGCTGCCGAAACAGCGGGATCCATTCCCGATCGATGGCGGCGAGATGAACTACGTCGCCTGGGCCTTCACCCAGGAGGACAACTTCTGCCGCATCAGCGTCGACAAGAGGGCGGCGCGGCTCGATGTCACCTACCACGACACGAAGGGGCGACCCCTGCCGGTGGCTGATCCGTCCGGAACGCCGATTACGACGCACCAGCTTTCGCTCGCTCCCTGGTAACCGAGGAGGCCGATCCATGCCCGGCGGCATCGCGTTCGACGAAACCATGGAAGGCTGGTTCGCGCTCGGCGCGGCGACGCCGGAGGCGGGCGCCACGCAGGGCAAGCATGCCGGCACGCGGCTCGCCATGCATGCCAAGGTGAGCATCGACGATCTCGACCGCTTCATCGCCGAACCGGCGCATCCGGGCGCCCTGGCCGGCACCATCGACTTCCAGCCGATCGGCATCGGGCTCGCGGCGCCGAGCGGGCTGTTCCAGCTGTTCTCGCCGGGGCCGGGCGAGGACAGCCGCCGCATGGTCTACGAGCTCGGCTTCCGCGACCAGGGCCGGCCGCGCTATCTCGCCGGCGAGAAGCGGGTCCGCAACGAGGCCGGCGTCGATCTCTGGAAGGACACGACGACGCTTTACACCCGGCTGCACGACGGCACAGACGCGAAAGGCCCGGTGATCGGCGCCGGCATCCTGACGCTCGGCGTGCCGCAGCTGCTCGCGCTGGTGTCGACCATGAAGCCGATCAATGGTGGCGACCTGACGACGCTCGGCCGCTTCGGCATGTTCTTCTTCGGCGAGCTGTGGGAAGTCTACGCCCCGCATCTGAGCCGCAGGTAGTTTCATGGCCGGCTACGCCGCCATCGTCATCGGCTCGGGCTTCGGCGGCGCCGTGGCGGCCTGCCGGCTGGCCGAAGCGGGCGAGAAGGTGCTGGTGCTCGAACGTGGCAAGCGCTGGCGGACCGAGGACTTTCCCCGCGGCCCCGGCGACGACTGGCTGTTCGATGTCGACGAGCCCGAGAAGCAGCATGGCTGGATCGACCTCCGTCTGTTCCGGCGCATGGCGGTAGCGCAGGGCGCCGGGGTCGGCGGCGGCTCGCTGATCTACGCCAACATCTTCGTGCCGGCTGAGCGCTTCGCCTTCGATGCGGGCTGGCCGGCCGAGGTGACCTTCGATGCGATGGCACCGCACTACCGGCGCGCCGGCGACATGCTGGCGGTGGAAGAGGTGCCGGCGAACCAGCTGCCGCCGCGGGCGAAGCTGGTGCGCGAGGCGGCGGCGACGATCGGCGACGGCGCCCGCCTGCGCGCGCTGCCGCTGGCGGTGCGATTCGATTCCGCCTGGCATTACGGCCTCGACGACCCGCATGGCGAGCAGCACGCGAAGTTCGACACGAACCGCTTCGGCCGCCGCCAGGGCACCTGCATTCACTGCGGCTGCTGCGATCTCGGCTGCCCGGTTGCCGCCCGCAATTCCCTCGACCTCAACTATCTCGCCATGGCCGAGGACAAGGGCGCGGAGATCCGCCCGCTTTCGCTGGTCCGGGCCATCGAGCCCGTGATCGGCGGCGGCTACCGGGTCACCATCCTGCGGCTCGATACCGGCGTCACCATGACGGAGACGGCCGAGAAGGTGATCGTCGCCGCCGGTTCGCTCGGCTCGACCGAGCTGCTGCTGCGCTGCCGCGACGAGCACCGCACCTTGCCGCTTCTGTCGCCCCGGCTCGGCCATGGCTGGTGCGCCAACGGCGACTTCCTGACCCCGGCGCTCTATCCCGGCCGCGACGTTTCGCCGACGCGCGGGCCGACCATCACGACGGCGATCGACTATCTCGACGGCAGCGACCGCGGGCATCGCTACTTCGTGGAGGATGGCGGGTTTCCGGACGTGCTCGGCAACGCCCTGCAGGCCGCGCTCGGCCGTAACTTCACCGGCCGGCGCGTGCTCGACGGCTGGCGCGTCATGCTCTCCGGCCTGCTGCGCGGCCGCGACCCGGCCAGCTTCATCATGCCGTGGTTCGGCCAGGGCGTGGACCAGCCGGGCGGCGTCATGCGGCTCAAGCGCGGGTTGTTCGGCGGCGGGCTCGAGCTCGATCTCGACTACGACGTCGCAGGCTCCGAGGGCGTGGTGCAGGCGATGGTCGACCGCCACGAGCAGTTGAGCCGCGCCACCGGCGGCATTGCCGCCGTGCCGCCCACCTGGTCGCTGTTCCGCTACCTGGTGACGCCGCATCCGCTCGGCGGCTGCAATATGGGGACCAGCCGCGACGACGGCGTGGTCGACCATCGCGGCGAGGTGTTCGGCTATCCCGGCCTCTTTGTGATGGACGGCGCGGTCGTGCCGCGGGCGCTCGGCCTCAACCCGTCGCGCACCATCGCGGCCCTGGCCGAGCGCTGCATGCAGCTGATGCTGGCCTGAACAAGGAGGGGCGACGATGGACCGCGAGGTGCCGCTCTACACCCTCGAAGGCGTCCGTGACGCCGAGATCGCCACGCACTGGTTCTCGACCCAGGACGGGCTCGGCCTGTCGCTGCTGCGCTTCTGCCGCAAGCCGTCGAAGGACGTGGTGATGATCATCCACGGCCTCACCACCTCGTCCGACATGTTCATCCAGCCGGAGCACCAGAATCTGGTCAGCTATCTGCTCGAAAACGGCTTCAGCGATGTCTGGACGCTCGACTTCCGCATGAGCAACCGGCACGCCTACAACCTGACCCCGAGCGACTGGAGCATGGACGATTGTGCCGTGTTCGATCACCCGGCGGCGATCGCCAAGATCCGCGAGGTGGCGGGCGGCGACGTGGCGATCCACGTGATCTGCCACTGCCTCGGCTCGATGAGCTTCGTCATGTCGCTGTTCGGCGGCACCGTCACCGGCATCAGGTCCTGCATCGCCAATTCCGTCGCGCTGACGCCGCATGTGCCGACATGGTCGCGCATCAAGGGCACCATCTTCCCGTTCTTCATCGAACGCGTGCTGCAGCAGCCCTATGTCAGCCCGCGCTGGAGCGAGGATCCGCGCCTGACCATCGGCAAGGTGCTGTCGAAGGCCGTCTCGCTGTTCCATCGGGAATGCGACGTGCCGGCCTGCCACATGCTGTCCTTGATGTGGGGCACCGGCTGGCCGGCGCTCTATCTGCACGAGAACATGGATCCGGTGACGCATCGGCGCGGCGGCGATCTCTACGGCGCGGTCGGCCTCAACTATCACAAGCACGTCCTCAAGATGCTGGGGATGAACCACCGCACGGTGAAGATGAAGCCGGCCGATCCGCGCTATGCGGCCCTACCCGACAACTACATCGCCGGCGCCGCGGCGGTGCCGACGCCGGTCATGTTCATGACCGGCGAAATCAACCGCGTCTTCTCCGACAGCAACATCCACTGCCACAAGGCGCTGGAGGCGGTGGTGCCCGGCCGGCACGAGCTCGCCATCTTCCCGCGCTACGGCCACCAGGACGTGTTCATGGGCAAGAATGTCGCCCAGGACATCTTCCCCCGGCTGCTGACCTTCCTGAACCGCAACAAGGCGGCCTGAGGCTATTCGCCGGGCGCCGTGGAGAGCTTGGCCGGCGGCTCCGGCCGGCGGCCGAGCCGCTTGCCGCTGACCTCGGCGCCGGCATCGGCGGGCAGGCGCAGGAAGGTCATGCCGGAGACGGCGGCGATCAGGCCGACGAACAGGAAGGGCAGCACGAAGTCGCCGGCATCGAGCGCCCCGCCGCCGCGCAGCAGCTGGGTGAAATGCAGCAGCAGCGCGCCGACCGCCACGCCGATGGTGAGCGACAGCTGCTGCGCCATGCTGGCGAAACTGGTCGCCTGGCTCATCCGCACCGATGGTATATCCGCATAGCCCAGCGTATTAGCGCTGGTGAATTGCAGCGAGCGGAAGAATCCGCCGATCAGCAGCACGCCCAGGATGATCCAGCCCGGCGTGGTCGGGGTGAACAGGCCGATGGCGGCGAGCGACAGACCGACGATGAAGGAATTGACCGTCAGCACCCGCTTGAAGCCGAAGCCGCGCAGGATCGGCCCGGCGGTCATCTTCATGGTCAGCGCGCCGGCGGCGCCGGCAAAGGTCAGCATGCCGCTCTCGAACGGCGACAGGCCGAAGCCGATCTGCAGCATCAGCGGCAGCAGGAAGGGGAGCGCCCCGATGGCGATACGGAAAGACGAGGCGCCGAGCACCGAGGCGCGGAAGGTCGGAATCTGCAGCAGCGACAGCGCCAGGATCGGATGCTCGGTGCGCCGCGTGTACAGCACGTAGAAGGCGAGGATCGCCGCCCCCGTCGCCAGCAGCGAGATGGAGAGCGGCAGCGGCACGATCCCACGGCCGAGCGTCTCGAAGCCGAACATGGCGCAAGCGAGACCCGTGCTGGTCAGCGCGAAGCCGCGCCAGTCGAGCGGCGGCACGTTCTGTTCCTTGGTGTTCTCGATGAACAGGCTGACCATGACGATGCCGACCAGGGCGATCGGCACGTTCAGCCAGAAGATCCAGCGCCAGGAGAGGTAGGTGGTGATGAAGCCGCCCAGCGGCGGGCCGAAGACCGGACCGAGCAGGGCCGGCGTGGTCAGCCAGGCCATGGCGCTGACCATCTCGGCCTTGCTCACGGTGCGCAGCACCACGAGCCGGCCGACCGGCACCATCATCGAGCCGCCGAGGCCCTGGAACAGCCGGGCCAGGACCAGCTCGGTCAAGCTGTTGCTGAACCCGGCCGCGACCGAGCCCAGGATGAAGATCACGATCGCAGTGCGGAACACGTTGCGGGCGCCGAACCGGTCGGCCAGCCAGCCGGAGACCGGGATGAACACGGCGAGGCTGAACAGATAGGCGGTGATGGCGAGGCTCAGATGCAGCGGGTTCTCGCCGAGTGACTTCGCCACCGCCGGGAGCGCGGTCGACAGCACCGCCGAATCCAGGTTCTCCATCATCAGGCCGCAGGCCACAATCAGGGGCACGGCGATGCGGCGCGGCGGTCTCGGCATGGCCGGGAACATACGGCCCGAGCCCGAGTCCGGGTAAGCCCCATTCGCCTATCAGCTAGGCGGGGCGGGCAGGGCACGGGCCTTGCAGCGTGACGACGAATCTTCAAGGGGGAGTGCGATGGCAACCACGAGCGATCCGGCCAGCCCGTTCATCGGCCATGTCAATCTGGCCGATCCGCGGCTCGGCGCCGCCGTGTTGTCGGCGACCGACGATTTCTTCGCCGACAAGGACCGCCTGCTCGACCCGGCGCCGGCCGCCTATATCGCCGGCAAGTTCGACGAGCACGGCAAGTGGATGGACGGCTGGGAGAGCCGCCGCCGCCGCGATCCCGGCTACGACTGGTGCGTCATCCGCCTGGCCCGAGCCGGCCGCATCCTCGGCGTCGACATCGATACCAGCTTCTTCACCGGCAACTATCCCGCGGCGGCGTCCCTGCAAGCCTGCCGCGTTGCGGGCGAACCGGATGCGAGCGCGGATTGGCGCGAGATCCTGCCGGCGGTGGCGCTGACCGGCAACGCGCACCACTTCCACGCCATTGCCGATGCCGGCGTCTGGACGCATCTCCGCCTCAACATGTTTCCCGATGGCGGCATCGCCCGGCTCCGCGTCTATGGCCAGGTCGAGCTGGCGGCGGCTTCCGGGCCGGTCGATCTCGCCTCGGTGCTGAACGGCGCGCGCGTGGTCGGCACCAATGGCAGCGGCTACGGCCCGCCGATCAACATGCTGATGCCCTGGAAGGGCCAGAACATGAGCGATGCCTGGGAGACGCGGCGGCGGCGCGAGCCGGGCTTCGACTGGGCGATCGTCGCCTTCGCCGTGCCGGCGCGGGTCGAGCGCATCGAGATCGACACCGCTTTCCACAAGGGCAACTACCCGGCGCAATGCGCCGTGCATGCCGCATCATTGCCGCGCGGCCTGCCGGACGCCGCCGTCATCGCCTCGGCGATTCACTGGCCGGCGCTGCTGCCGGCGACGCCGATGCGGGCCGATTCCGTCCAGGTCTTCGAGGGCGGCGCACTTGCCGAATTCGGCCCGATCAGCCATGTCCGTGTCGACATGATCCCGGATGGCGGCATCAGCCGCTTGCGCATCATCGGCCGTCCGGCGTGAGGGGAGGTAGCATGGGCGCGAGCCTGTTGGTCAATATCGATGTCGACGATCTCGCCAAGGCCGAGGCCTTCTATGTGAAGGCCTTCGGCCTGAAGCCGACGCGGCGGTTCGGCGATGGCGGCGTGGAGCTGATGGGCGGCGGCGCGCCGATCTACCTGCTGGTGAAGGCGGCCGGTAGCCGCGCGCTCAAACTCGGCCAGCAGACCCGCACCTACGCCCGGCACTGGACGCCGGTGCATCTTGATTTCGTCGTCACCGACATCAAAGCGGCCGTGGTCCACGCTCAGGCTGCTGGCGCCACCCTTGAGGGCGAAATGGAAACGCACAATTGGGGCTACATCGCCCACATGGCCGATCCCTTCGGCCACGGCATCTGCCTCGTCGAGTTCCGCAATCGCGGCTATGACGAAGTATCGACCCCGGCCTAGAACGCCGGTTTCTGGTGCGGCAGGCCGAAGGCGGCGGCGACGGCCGGATAGGTGATCTGGCCGTCCAGCAGGTTGAGGCCGCCACGCAGGTGCGGGTCGTCGCTCAGCGCCTGGCGCCAGCCCTTGTCGGCCAGCGCCAGCACGAAGGGGAGCGTCGCGTTGTTGAGCGCGATGGCGGAGGTGCGCGCCACCGCGCCCGGCATGTTGGTGACGCAGTAGTGGATCACGCCCTCCTCGACATAGACCGGCGCGGCGTGGCTGGTCGGCCGGCTGGTCTCGGCCGAGCCGCCCTGGTCGATCGCGACATCGACGATGACGGAGCCGGGCCGCATCCGCCGCACCAGCTCGCGCCGGATCAGCTTCGGCGCCGCGGCGCCCGGGATCAGCACCGTGCTGACCACCAGGTCGGCGGTGGCGACCTCGCCTTCGATATTCTCCATGGTGGAGAACACCGTCTGCAGCCGGGGCCCGAACAGGTCGTCGAGCTCCTTGAGGCGCGCCAGCGAGCGGTCGATCACCGTCACCTGCGCCTCCATGCCGACGGCGATGCGCGTCGCGTTGCTCCCCGCCACGCCGCCGCCCAGCACCACCACCTTCGCCGCCGGCACGCCCGGCACGCCGCCGAGCAGGATGCCGATGCCGCCCTGTTCCTTCTCCAGGTAATGCGCGCCGACCTGCACCGCCATGCGGCCCGCCACCTCGCTCATCGGGGCGAGCAGCGGCAGGCCGCCGCGCGCATCGGTCACCGTTTCATAGGCGATGCCGGCGATGCCGCGCTGCATCAGGCCGTCGGTCAGCGCCCGGTCGGCGGCGAGATGCAGATAGGTGAACAGCACCTGGCCCGGGCGGAGCAGGGCGATCTCGGCGGGCTGCGGCTCCTTCACCTTGACGATCATCTCAGCCGCCGCGAACACCTCGGCCGCGGTCGCAACGATGCGGGCGCCGGCTTGGCTGTAGGCGCCGTCGTCGACCCCGATGCCGCGGCCGGCGCCGGTCTCGACGATCACCTCGTGGCCGTGATGGGCAAGCTCGCGCACGCTGCCGGGCACCAGCCCGACCCGGTATTCGTGGGTCTTGATCTCCTTCGGCACGCCGACGCGCATCTGAGGCCTCCTGGATGCGGCGACAGTACCGCCTCAGGCGAGCCAGCGCACCAGCACCAGGGAGAGCCAGGGAAAGGCGACCAGGATGGCAAGGCGGATGATGTCGGCGGCGATGAAGGGCAGCACGCCGCGATAGGTGGTGGCGATCGGCACGTCGGCCGCAATGGCGCTGACCACGAAGACGTTCATGCCGATCGGCGGCGCCGCAAGGCCGATGCCCACGACCACCAGCACCAGCACGCCGAACCAGATCGCCACCTCGTCGGGCCGGAGCCCGAAATCGAGTGCCACCACCACGGGAAAGAAGATCGGCAGCGTGAGCAGGATCATGGCGAGCTCGTCCATCACGGCGCCGAGCAGGATGTAGATGACGAGCAGCGCCACCAGGACGCCGTAGGCCGGCAGGCCCGATCCGGCGACCAGCTGCGCCACCTGCTCGGGCATCTGCGTCAGGCCGAGAAAGGCGTTGAACACCGCGGCACCGAGCAGGATCAGGAAGATCATCGCCGTCGTCTCGGCGGTGTTGCTCAGGCTGGTGGCGAAGCCCGCCCAGCTCAGCTCGCGCTGGGCCAGCGCCACCAGCAGCATGGCCACCGTGCCGACCGCCGCACCTTCGGTCGCGGTGAAGACGCCGCCATAGATGCCGCCGAGCGCGCCCACGATCACCAGCACCAGCGGCCAGACGCGCCGCAAGGTGGCACGACGGGTGCCGCGCGGTGCCGGCTCCTGCAGCGGCGCGCTCTCGGGGTTGCGCCGCACTGTCCAGATCACGGCGCCGCAATAGAACAGCGTCGCCAGGATGCCGGGGATCAGTGCCGCCAGGAACAGCTTGACGATGTTCTGCTCGGTGGTGATGGCATAGACCACGATGATGATCGAAGGCGGGATCAGGATGCCGAGCACGCCTGAGATCGCAATCGTGCCGGTGGCGAGGCCGGGCTCGTAGCGATAGCGCCGAAGCTCCGGCAGCACGGCGCGGCCGAAGGTTGCCGTGGTCGCCACCGAGGAGCCGCAGATCGCGCCGAACACCGTCGCCGCCCAGATCACCGCCATGGCGAGCCCGCCGCGCACCCGGCCGACCAGCGCGGCGGCGGCGCGGAACAGGTTGGCCGATTGGCCGCCGCGCTCCGCCAGCGCGCCCATCAGCACGAACAGCGGAATGACGGACAGCGTGTAGTTGGAGAACAGGTGATAGGGCGTCGACTTGATGAAATTGAGGAAGATGTCCCAGCTCGTCATGTAGGCATAGCCGAGGCTGCCGGCGACCAGCATGGCAAGGCCGACCGGCATGCGCAGCGCGATCAGCGCCAGCATGCCGGCGAAGCCGATGCCGCCGACAGCGAGGCCGCTCACCGCCAGCCCCGGATCAATCGAAGCAGGGTGACACCGGCGACCAGGCAGAGCACGCCGGCCAGCGCCGATGTGGCCAGGATCGCCCAGCCGGTCGGCAGGGCCAGGATCATCGACACGGTATGGGAACGGATCGCGTCATAGCCGCCGATGGCGAGCCGCCAGGCGATGATGCCCGCGGCGATCAGGTAGACCAGATCCCACAGCGCATCTAATGCGCGCTGCACGCCCGCCGGCAGACGCGTGGTGAAGGTATCGACCACGATGTTGCCGCGCCGAAGCTGGCAATAGGGCAGGAAGGCGAAGGCGGCGATCGCGGTCGCCACCTGCACGATCTCGTAATCGCCGCTGATCGGCGATCCGGCGAACCAGCGCAGGCCCACGCTGACCACGACGACCAGCGCCGCCGCCAGCATGACGCCGCCGCCGGCCAGCGCCAGCGCATGAACGAAGCGCGAGAAGATCACTGCAGGAAGCCTCCCCCGCCCGGGAGCAGGGGAGGATTATGCCTTGCCTTGCAGAACGTCACGCCTTCTCGTACTTGGCGATCAGCGCCTTGGCATTCTCGATCATCTTGGCGCCGTCCAGGCCGCGTTCCTTGACCTGCTTGGTCCATGCGTCCCAGACCGGCGCGGTCGTCTTGCGCCATTTCGCGGCTTCCTCGGCGCTGATGGTCGAGACCGTGTTGCCGCGCTTCTTCACCATCTCCTCGACCACGCTCGCCTGCTCGTCCCAGACACGGGCCGCCATGGTAGCGGCGGTCTGGCCCGAATTGGCGTCCAGCACCTTCTTCAGGTCGGCCGGCAGCGCGGCGTACTTGGCCTTGTTCATGGTCAGCACGAAGGTCGCCGTGTAGAGCGTCGGCGAGCCCGGGATCTCGGTGTGGAACTTGACCAGCTCGTGCACCTTGATCGCCGGCACGACTTCCCACGGCACCACGCAGCCGTCGATCACCTTCTGCGCCAGCGCCTCCGGCACCTGCGGGATCGGCATCGGGATGCCGGTCGCGCCGAGCGCCTTCAGCGCCTCGCCGGCCAGCCGGGTCGGCGAGCGCACCTTGAGACCCTTCAGGTCGTCCATCGTCTTGACCTGACGATTGGCATGGATCAGGCCATGGTCATGCGCCCAGACGGTGATCGGGTGCGTCTCCTTGAATTCGTCGCGCAGATGCGTCTCGTAGAATTCCTGCACCGCCTTGGCGTTCGGGGCGGAGCGCTTCGCCGCGATGAACGGCAGCTCGAACACCTCGACCCCGGGGAAGCGGCCGGGCGTGTTGCCGGGCAGGGTCCAGATGATGTCGGCGACGCCGTCGCGCGCCTGGTCGTAGAGCTGCGGCGGCGCGCCGCCGAGCTGCATGGACGGGAAGATGTCGATCTTCAGCTTGCCGCCCGTTTCCGTCTCCACCTTCTTGGTCCAGGGCACCAGGAACTTGGTGTGCACATTGGACACCGCCGGCAGGAAGTGGTGCAGCTTCAACGTCACCTGCGCCTGCGCGCGCGCGCTCTTGATGATGGCGGGCGCGGCCAGCACGGCGCCGGCCGTGGTCAGAAAACGGCGACGAGCGATCGTCATTGTGGAAACCTCCCCTGGTGTCACGCTCTGATGCGCATCCTAGCCCAGTTTGTTGGGTGGGCCAACAAGTGCGGCAATCGGCCGACATGGATTCAAGGGAGGAAGGATGACATCGTTCAAGGATCTGGAACAGACCGGCTGGACCCGCGGCGCCGCCGCCTATGATGATTGGTTCGCGCCGGTGACGCGCCAGGCGATCGGGCCGATCCTCGACGCGCTTGGCGATGGACTGCCCGGCAGGACGTTCCTGGATATCTGCTCCGGCACCGGGCATCTCGCCAAAGCGGCGGCCATGCGCGGCGCGCTCGCCCGTGGAGTCGATTTCGCGCCCACGATGGTGGCGGCGGCACAGCGCAGTTTCCCCGACATTGCCTTTTCCGAAGGCGATGCCGAGCGACTGGCCTTTGCCGACGCGAGCTTTGATGCCGTCACCATGTCCTTCGGCCTGCTGCATCTGAGCGACCCTGAGGCCGGCCTGCGCGAGGTGTTCCGCGTGCTCCGGCCCGCCGGCCGCTTCGCCTTCACGGTCTGGCTGCCGCCGGATCAGGGCTTCGACCTGATGCGCATCGTCGGTCCGGCGATCCGCGAGCATGGCTCCCGCGATGTCAGCCTGCCGCCGGCGCCTTCGCCGTTCCGCTTCGCCGATCTGGGCGAGGCCGAGCGTGCGCTGACCGCCGCGGGCTTCGCCGGTATCGCGTCGCGCCGGCACGACTGCCTGTGGACCGGCACGCAGGGCAGCGATCTGCTCGCCATGATCGACCGCGCCTTCGTGCGCACCCCGATGCTGATCGACGCGCAGACGCCGGAGGCGCAACAGCGAATCAAGCAAGCGATCGTGGAGAAGGCGGAGACCTACCGCCGCGGCGACCGCATCGAGCTCCGCTTTCCCTGCCTGGTGATCACGGCGGCGAAGCCGGGCTAGGTGAAAAAAAGGGCCGCGATCGGCGTCGCGGCCCTGGGTCGGGATCGGCGATCCGCTCACCCCATCTGCGCGAAGCGCTGCAGGTGGTGGTCGGCGGGGCCGAACATGGTGTCGATGGCGAGCAGGCGCTTCACGTAATGGCCGACATTCAGCTCGTCGGTCATGCCCATGCCGCCATGCAGCTGGATCGACTGATAGCCGACGAAGCGCCCGGCCTGGCCGATCTGCGTCTTGGTCGCCGCAAGTGCCTTCGGCCGCTCGGCCGCGTCGTCGAGCTTCATCGACGCCATCAGGCTCATCGAGCGCGCCTGCTCCAGGTTGATCCACATGTCGACCATGCGATGCTGCAGCACTTGGAAGTCGCCGATCGGGCGTCCGAACTGCTTGCGCGTCTTTAGATACTCGTTGGTGGTGTCGCACAGCACCTGCATGCAGCCGACCGCCTCGGCGGCCAGCGCCGAGATCGCGTAGTCGACCACCTCCTCGACCAGAGCGAGGCCGTTATCGGCCTTGCCGAGCACGGCATCGGCGCCGACCTTCACGCCCTTCAGCGCCACCTCGGCGCCGCGGCGGTTGTCCAGCGTGCGGTACTCGCGGAGCGTGACGCCCGGTGCCTTGCGATCGACCAGGAACACAGTGATGCCGTTCTTGTCGAAGCGGGTGCCGGCGGTGCGCGCGGTGACGATCAGCTTGTCGGCGGAAGGTGCGTCGAACACGACCGCCTTCTGGCCGTCCAGCGTCCAGTCGCTGCCGGATTTCTTCGCCGTGGTCTGCACATCGGCGAGGTTGAAGCGCGAGGTCGGCTCGGCCTGCGCGAAGGCGAGCTTGAGATTGCCTTCCACCAGCTTCGGCAGCAGCTCCTGCTTCACCGCGTCGCTGCCGCCCTTGGCCAGGAAGTTGCCGCCGATCACCGCCGTCGTCAGATAGGGCTCGGCCACCAGGCCGCGGCCGAAGCCTTCCATGATCACGGCGGTGTCGATCGGCCCGCCGCCCAGGCCGCCGAAATCCTCCGGCACGGCGACACCGAGCCAGCCGAGCTCCGCCATCTGCTTCCAGTTCTCGTCCTTGAAGCCCTTCTCGGTGGCGACCACCTTGCGCCAGGACTCGAAGGCATACTGGTCGCGCACGAAGCGCAGCACGCTGTCCTGCAGCTGCTGCTGGATGTCGCTCAGTGAAAAATCCATCTTGTTCGTTCTCCCGCCGAATCTTTCGTCGTTCTAGAGACCCAGCACCATCTTGGCGATGACGTTGCGCTGGATCTCGTTGGAGCCGCCATAGATCGTGTAGGTGCGGCCGTAGAGGAAGCCCGGCATCCAGCCGGCGCCGTGCTCCGGCCCGATGAAGGGCTCGTTGGAGCGGTGCCGGCCGCCATAGGGCATGGCGTAGTAGCCGAGCGCGTCGACCGCGAGCTCGGTGATGCGCTGGCCGAGCTCGGAGCCGCGGATCTTGAGCAGCGACGCCTCGGCGCCGGGCGGCTTGCCCTTGGCGGCATCGGCCAGCACCCGCAGGTTGGAGATCTCCAGCGCCATCAGGTCGACCTCGATCTGCGCCAGCTTGCTCTTGAACGTGGTGTCTTTCGCCAGCGGCTCGCCGTTCGACTGCTCGGCGCCGGCGATCTCCTTCAGCTTGCGGACGCGCTTCTTCGACTGCGCCACCATGCCGATGCCGGTGCGCTCATGGCCGAGCAGGAACTTGGCATAGGTCCAGCCCTTGTTCTCCTGGCCGACCAGGTTCGATTTCGGCACCCGCACGTTGTCGAGGAACACCTCGTTGACCGAATGGCCCTCGTCGATGGTGATGATCGGCTTCACCGTGATGCCGGGCGTGTTCATGTCGATCAGCAGGAAGGAGATGCCCTCCTGCTGCTTCGCCTTCGGGTCGGTGCGCACCAGGCAGAAGATCCAGTCGGCATAGTGGGCGAGGGTGGTCCAGATCTTGTGGCCGTTCACCACGTAGTGGTCGCCGTCCGAGACCGCCGAGGTGCGGAGCGAGGCGAGGTCCGAGCCCGAGCCAGGCTCGGAATAGCCCTGGCACCACCACACATCGCCGCCGATGATGCCGGGCAGGTGCTGCGCCTTCTGCGCGTCGCTGCCGAAGGTATAGATGACGGGCGCCACCATGCTGATGCCGAAGGGCAGCTGGCCGGGGCAGTCGTTCGCTGCCACCTCCTCGTCGAAGATGTAGCGCTGCGCGGCGGTCCATCCCGTGCCGCCGAATTTCTTCGGCCAGGCCGGCGCGCCCCAGCCGCGCTTGTGCAGGATCTTCTGCCAGGCGAGCGTGTCGGCCTTTTCCAGGTGCTCGCCGCGCGCCACCTTGCGGCGCAGCTCGGCCGGCAGGTTGTCGCGAATGAAGCTGCGCACTTCCTCACGGAAGGCGATCTCTTCCGGCGTGAAGCTCAGGTCCATGGCGCGTGCTTCCTCCCGCAACGCGAATGATCGTTCACAGGTGGCCGGAGAGTAGGAGGGGGGCCTGTTCAAGGCAAGATGGCGGCGCCGGGGGGACGCGTGGCGATGGCTGATTTCACGTGGCAGATTGCCGCCGAAAGCGAGAAGATTATCGATGCTGACCGGAAGCTGCCTCTGCGGGGGCGTCGCCTACCAGGTTGACGTAGCGTCAGGGCCGATCGTCCATTGTCACTGTGCGACCTGCCGCAAGGCGCATGGCAGCGCCTTCTCCTCCGTGATGCCGGTGCCGCGGGAGCATTTCCGCTGGGTCAGGGGCGAGGCGCTTCTGTCGCAATTCGAATCATCACCCGGGAAATTCCGCCGCTTCTGCTCACGCTGCGGCTCGCAGATCGTCGCCGAACGGCCGTCGCAACCGAATGTCCTGCTGCGTCTCGGCTGCCTCGACACGCCGATCGCCGATCGGCCAAGGGCACATATCTGGCGTTCGGATGCCGCGCCATGGTTCGATCCCAAGGATCAGGTCGCAGAATTTCCAGAGGGCTTCCCGAGCAAGTGATGCTCGGTCGGCGTCGGGCCGGCGAGTAGCGCCCTGTCACGCCCTGGGATCGATATTCGGCTGTTCGCGCGCGGCTTCCAGGATCCAGTCGCGGAAGGCGCGCACCAGCGGCCGGTCGGCGAGCTCGAGCGGCGAGACGAGGTGATAGCCGATGGTCGACGGGATGCGCGCCTCAAACGGCACGATCAGTCGCCCGGTCGCCAGCTCCTCGACCAGCAACCGTTCGCGCCCGAGCATGACGCCGAGCCCGTCGACCGCGGCCTCGATCGCCGTCAGCACCATGTCGAAGGAGATCTGGTTGCGCCCGCGCACTGGCGCGATGCCGGCGCCGGTGAACCAGAGCTGCCAGTCGTCCTGCAATGATCCGACGATGATCTGCGTATGCCGCGCCAGGTCTTCCGGCCGGTGCAGCGGCGGGTTGCCGTTGGCGAGCCTCGGCGCGCAGACCGGGAACAAATTGTCGCCCATCAGGAAATCGGCCCGGAGCCCGGGCCAGGTGCCCTTGCCGAAGCGGACCGCGACATCGACTTCGTCGCGGCGAAAGTCCACCAGGTCCATGCCGGTGCCGATCCGCACATCGACGCCGGGATGCTTGTCGCGGAAGCCCTGCAGCCGCGGCACCAGCCACTTCACCGCGAAGCCCGGCGTGGTGGAGAGCGTGAGCCGCCGGTTCCCCGGCTGGCGGCGGAAGCGCTCGGTGGCGCGGCGCATGTCGTCGAAGGCGGCATGGATGCCGGGATAGAGCCGATCGCCCTCGCTGGTCAGGCGGATCTGTCGGCCTTCGCGGCGGAACAGCTTGGTGCCGAGCTCGTCCTCCAGCCGGCGGATCAGGTGGCTGACCGCGGTCTGGGTCACGCCCAGTTCCTCGGCCGCTTTGGTGAAGCTCTGCAGGCGGGCGGCGGCCTCGAAGGCGCGCAGGCCGTGCAGGGAGGGGAGCGGGCCATTCATGCCTTCACATGATACAGAATCATGTCAGGGTGAGAAAGTGTCGTTTGTTTCAGGCCCGGGCAGGCTCCAGATTCAACTCCAAGATATATCGCACTGGAGTAAAGCCAATGTCCGACTTCACCTATGCCAACGTCGACGTCCCCCATGTCCCCAGCACGCTCGACATCCTGGCCGGCGCCTTCCGCACCTGGCGGCAGCGGGCCCGCGAGCGGCGCCAGCTGGCCCAGCTCAGCACCCGCGACGTGCATGACCTGGGCTTGAGCGAGCAGCAGGTCCAGTTCGAGATCAACAAGCCGTTCTGGCGCGTCTGATCGCCCTTCGAGCTGCCCGCGGCGCCGTTCCCCCGACGGCGCCGCCGGAGCCGCCCCGACGGACTCATCCTCCCGGTCCGCCGGGGCGGTTTCGCTTGTGGACCTGCCCTTCTTGGGCGAGGGCCGCCATGGCGACATGCCTTGCATGTCCTATGTCATGACGCGGGTCGGTTTTTCACGCGCGCCGCCTGTATTAGATCAGCCCAAGCCGGGCGCGGCCTGATTGCGTCCGCGATCCGGAGGAATCCATGGTGGCTGAACAGCGGGCGGCGCCCAGTGTGTGGCCCGCGGCGGTGGCCGGGCTCGCCGCGACGCTGATCGGCAACGGCCTCGGCCGCTTCGCCTATACGCCGCTGATCCCGGCGCTGATCGCCGCCGGCTGGTTCGCGCCGGCCGAAGCCGTCTACCTCGCCGCGGCCAATCTCGCCGGCTACCTGGTCGGCGCCATGGGCGCGCGCCGGCTCGCGATGGCGACCAGCGGCACCTTCGGCGCGCGCGCCGCCATGCTGGCGACGGTGGCGAGCCTCGTCGCCTGCGCCTTCCCGCTCGGCTTCGCCTGGTATGCCGTCTGGCGCTTCGTCGCCGGCGTCACCGGCGGCGTGCTGATGGTGCTGGCGGTGCCGATGGTGCTCGGCGCCACGCCGGCGCATCAGCGCGGCCGCGTCGCCGGCGTGGTGATCACCGGGGTCGGCCTCGGCGTCGCGGCGAGCGGCACCATCGTGCCCGCCGTGGCCGCGCAAGGGCTGACCGTGGTCTGGCTGGCGCTGGCGGCGACCGCCGCTTTGCTGACCGCCTATGCCTGGTTCCTGCTGCCGGCCGACTCGCCGGCGATGGCGACGACGACGCGCGGCGCGCGGGTCGATCTCGGCATCGCGCTGCTGCTCGCCGCCTATGCCTGCGACGCCTTCGGCTTCATCCCGCACACGGTGTTCTGGGTCGACTACATCGCCCGCGGGCTGGGGCAGGGGCTGGAGACCGGCGGCGTGCAGTGGATCCTGGTCGGGCTCGGCGCGGCGGCCGGGCCGTTCCTGGTCGGCGTCCTGGCCGACCGCATCGGCTTCGGCGCCAGCTACATCCTGGCCATGGCGGGGAAGGCGGCCTTCGTCGCGCTGCCGTTGATCTCGACCTCGACGCCGATGCTGGTCATTTCCTCACTCGGCGTCGGCGCGCTGATCGCCGGCACCACGACGCTCTGCTCCGGCTGGGTCGCGGTGCGGGTCGGCCTCGGCCATCACCGGCAGGTCTGGGGCTGGATGACGTCAGCGTTCGGCATCGCCCAGGCGGGCGGCGCCTGGACGATGTCGCATATCTTCGCGCAGACGGGGACCTATCCGCTGCTCTTCATGCTCGGCAGCGGGGCGCTGGCGCTCGGCGCCGCGCTGGCACTGGCCAGCGCGCGTCAGAGCCAGTCTCGGAATCAGAGATAGGGGACGGGATAGCGCCGACCGCTGCGGACGGCGCTGTCGATATCGGCGCGGCTGATGCCGATATCGCTCAGCATGCGGTCGTCCAGGCCTTCGAGCCGGCGGGTGGCGCGCCGCAATTGGACTTCGCGCCACAACCGGGCGGGCAGACCGAGCGCGGCGGCGAGCGAGACCCGCTCCGGCACCGCCGGGACGGACAGGTCCGGAGCCAGGCGCCGCGCCAGGCTCTGGGTGGAGAGGTCTTCGGTCAGGCGGTCGTGGGAATGGGCGGTCATGGCAACGGTCCTTGGAACGGGCCACCGCTTACCTCGCCGAACCTTTCCGGAGCATTAATCTCCCGGGGGCATCGCGAGGCCGGATGGCGCTGTGTCTGAAGCGGAAAATCGTTGCTTTTTCGCCGTTCGACAAACGATCCTTTCTCCGATAATGAATTAGAAAATCTAGGGAGTGGCGCATGCCCCGTACCCTGCCGCCGCTGAACGCCTTGCGCGCCTTCGAATCCGCCGCCCGGCACCTTTCCTTCACCCTGGCGGCGGAGGAGCTGCATGTGACCCAGGCGGCGATCAGCCACCAGATCAAGGCGCTGGAGGCGCATCTCGGCGTCGCCCTGTTCCGCCGCCTGCCGCGCCGCCTGCTGCTGACCGAGGAAGGCCAGACCCTGCTGCCCGAGATCACCGCCGGTTTCGACCGCCTGGCCGATGCGGTCGGCCGCCTGACCCAGCCGCGCCAGGGCGGCACGCTCTCGGTCACGCTCCTCACCACCTTCGCGCTCGGCTGGCTGGTGCCGCGGCTGCCGCGCTTCCAGGCCCTGCATCCCGGCATCGACGTGCGGCTCAGCGCCAGCCCGCGCCTGGTCGACTTCGCCCGCGAGGATGTCGATTGCGGCATCCGCCACGGCGACGGCAACTGGCCGGGCCTCTATTGCGTGAAGCTGCTCGACGGCCTGCTGACGCCGCTCTGCGATCCCGCCACCGCCGCCAAGCTGCAGCGGCCGGAGGACCTGCGGCAGTTCCCGCTGCTGCAATCCGGGCACGGCCCGTTCGACGACTGGGCGGTGTGGCTGCGCCATGCCGGCAAGCCCGATCTCGTGCTCAACCGCGGCACCAGCTTCGACTCCACCACGATCGCCGTGCAGGCGGCGATGCAGGGCCTCGGCATTGCCATCGGCGATCCGCGCTTCTATCAGGCGGAGATCGCGAGCGGCCGCCTGGTGCAGCCTTTCGACCTGGTGACGCCGGAAGGCGATACCTGGTGGTTCGCCTGCCTGCCGGCGATGGCGGAGCGGCCGCGCGTCAAGGCGTTCCGCGAATGGCTGATCGCCGAGGCGCAATCGACGGCGGTGCCAGCAAGCATCAGGGCGGCGCGCAGCGCCGCCGAGTGATAGGGGAGCGAGACATGCCCGAGATCCTGCGCACGCCCGAGGACCGCTTCACCGGCCTGCCGGGCTATGCCTTCGCGCCGCACTATGCCGAGGACATGCCGGGCTATCCGGGCCTGCGCATGCACTACCTGGACGAAGGCAAGCGCGCCGGACGCACCTTCCTCTGCCTGCACGGCCAGCCGACCTGGTCCTATCTCTACCGCCGCATGCTGCCGGTTTTCACCGAGGCCGGGCACCGTGTGGTGGCGCCGGACCTCTACGGCTTCGGCCGCTCCGACAAGCCGGCGGACGAGGCGACCTACACCTTCACCTGGCACCGCCGCTCGCTGCTGGCGCTGATCGACCGGCTCGCGCTGAAGGACATCGTGCTGGTGGTGCAGGATTGGGGCGGGCTGCTCGGCCTCACCTTGCCGATGGAACTGGGTTCGCGCGTCACCGGTTTGCTGGTGATGAACACGACGCTCGGCACCGGCGACGCGCCGCTGGCCCCAGGCTTCCTCGCTTGGCGCGACTGGTCGAACAAGAATCCGGACATGGACATCGCGAAGCTGATGCAGCGCGGCTGCCCGCATCTCACGCCGGCGGAGGCCGCGGCCTATGCGCTGCCGTTCCCGGATGCGCGCCACAAGGCCGGCCTGCGCCGCTTCCCCAACCTGGTGCCCGACCACCCCGATGCCGACGGTGCCGCGCTGTCCCGCCAGGCGCGCGACTATCTGCGCAGCCAATGGTCGGGCAAGACCTTCATGGCGGTCGGCATGCAGGACCCGGTGCTCGGCCCGCCGGTGATGGCGGCCTTGCGCGCCGACATCAAGGGCTGCCCGGCGCCGCTGGAGGTGAAGGAGGGCGGCCACTTCCTGCAGGAATGGGGCGAGCCGGTCGCCCGCGCCGCGCTCGAGGTGCTGGCATGAACGAGGCCAGCGTCGTACCGACCGGCGCGCCGGACGCGACCTGGACCGAGTTCCGGCGCGACGACGGCTTCACCGGCCTGATCGGCCCGCTCTGGTTCCGGCGCGAGGGCGAGGACATCGTCTTCGCGCTCCGCGCCGGGCCGCAGCATTGCAATGTGCGCGGCGTGGTGCATGGCGGGTTGATGGTCACCTTGATCGACCATGTGATGGGCGCGCATGTCTGGCGCGTCGGCGGAAGGGGCGCCAGTGCCACGATCAGCCTGAACACCGATTTCGTCGCCGCGGCGCGCGCCGGCGACTGGATCGAGGTGCGCAGCCGCATCATCCGCCGCGGCACCGGGCTCGCCTTCCTGGCCGCCGATCTCACGGTCGACGGCAAGACCATCGCCTCGGCGCAGGGCGTCTGGAAGATCTTCGAGCCGAAATGACGCAGCACGACACGCGCCTCACCGAGCAGGAGATCGCCGAGATCGATGCGCGCCTCGACCTGTTCGACCGCGCCAGCCGGCACGGCACCTGGACCCGGCCGATGCTGCAGATCATCGCCCGCCATCCGCGCACGCCGGCGGCGGAGCTGGCGCTCGGCTTCGGCCGCGAGAAGCGCCGCCTGCAGGCGGATATCCGCAAGCTGAAAGGCCTCGGCCTGACCCGCAGCCTCAAGGCCGGCTACCAGCTCTCGCCCCGCGGCGAAGCCTATCTCGCCGCGCTCAAAGGTCATGGCCGGGATTGACCCGGCCATCCACGCGTCGGCGGCAGCGCGGCGGAGAGCCGTGGATGCCCGGGTCAAGCCCGGGCACGACATGGCATGAAGTGCCGCTTCTCGAAGCTCACCGCCGCCGCTTCACATAGCCCCGGGGCGGCAGGAGGTCGGCGAATTTCGGCTCGCGCTTCTGCTTCTGCGCCGTCAGCGCTTCCATCAGGTCGTCGGAATGCAGCATGCCGGCATTCCAGGTGGCGATGTGGTTGAGGCCGTCGGCCACGCTGTGGTCGCGGCTGTAGTTCAGCATCTCCTTGGTGCCAGTGACGGCGAGCGGGCTCTTCGCCGCGATCTCGCGCGCCATCGCCTGGGCTGCCTCCACCATCGCCTCCTGGGTCTCGAACACCTCGTTGACCAGGCCGGCCTGCAGCGCACGCTCGGCGGTCAGGCGGCGGCCGGTATAGGCGAGCTCGCGCACCAGCCCTTCCGGGATCAGATAGGGCAGGCGCTGCAGGGTGCCGACATCGGCCACCATGCCGATATTGATCTCCTGGATGCAGAACCAGGCATCCTTGGTGCAGAGCCGGATGTCGCAGGCCGAGACCAGGTCGACGCCGCCGCCGATGCAGCCGCCCTGGATCGCCGCGATCACCGGCACGCGGCTCTCCTCGATGACAGAGAAGCTCTGCTGCATTTCCAGCACGTTGCGGCGCAGCTGCTCGTTCTGCCGGGCGCGGTCGACCTTGGGCTCATTGCCGGCCACGCCAGCGAAGACGGAGAGGTCCATGCCGGCGGTGAAATGCTTGCCCGTGGACGAGATCACGACCGCGCGCAATGCGGGCGTCACCGCGATCGCCTCGAACCCGTCGACCATCTCCTGCCAGAAGGCCAGCGTCATCGAGTTGAACGCTTCCGGCCGCTTGAGCTTCAGATGCGCCACGGGGCCGGCGAGGTCGAGGTCGAAGGTGGTGTAGGGCACGGTCAGGTTCCTCCCGCTCTAATGGCAAAGCTAACACGGGCGGCGACGTCTCACCCGCTTTCCCACGTCGTGCCCGGGCTTGACCCGGGTACCCACGGCTCTCCGCCGCACCGCCCAGCGGCGTGGATGCCCGGCCAGCACCAAAGCTTAGAACTGGGCCCGCGCGTAACATTTTATTGTATTATAGGAAAAGATATTGTACCATACGGTATTCCTAGCTGGATACCGCTATGCCCGATGCTTATAATCCCCCGAAACGCTCGCTCGCGATGTGGTCTTACCTGATCCGCCGGGAGCATGTGCTCCGCGCAGTGCGCCACCCGGCGCTGACCCCGGCGGCCAAGCAGGTGCTGGTCGCGCTCAGCGTCGCGGTGGACGATCCCTTCATCCTGCCGGAACGGCCGCCGGTCCGGGCACTCGCCCGGCATCTGGCGCTGGCCGAACGGACGGTGCGGCAGGCGATCGCCGAACTGGTCGAGCAGCTCTGCCTGACCTTGCGGCCGAACGGGCACTTCTTCCGCCCCGGCGAGGGACCGCCGGCCGACCCGGAGGCGCGGCCCGACCTAGCGGAACGGCCCGAGCTTGCCCGCGAATGGACCTTCCTCGCCGAGGCCCGCGCCGACCCGAGCCGGGCGGAGCATGTCGCTATGCTGGCGAGCCTGCGCGACCGGGCGGTGGCGGCGAAGCGGATCGCCACCGCCGTCTCGGCCGAGCGGGCGCTGGGGCGGGTGCTGGCGGAACAGATGCGCCGCGGCGAGGAATTGTCGGCCGAGGAACAGATGCGCCGCACGCCATCCGCCGCCGATGAGGACGAGGCCCCGCTCGGCATGCCCGAGACGGCCACCCTGATCCTGGTCGCCAAGGTCAATGCCGACCGCGCGCTGGCCCCGGCCGCTCGCCATACCCTGATCGAGGTGATGCTCGACCGCGCCAATGACCCGGTCGATTTCCCCGAGGACGACCGCGACAAGAGCTGGGCCTATCGCATCG
>QOZS01000045.1 GCA_003576705.1 Desertibaculum subflavum | reverse complement strand
CTTCGGCCGTGCCGGGCGCGGCGGCGGCACGGGCGGCGGGCGCAGCCGCGGCGGCGGGGCCGCCCGCGGCCAGCATCGCCGGCTGAAGATCGAGGTGACCTTCGAGGAGGCGGCGCGCGGCGGGACGCGGCGCGTCACCTTGCCCGACGGCAAGACGCTGGACGTGCGCATTCCCGCCGGGATCGAGGACGGCCAGCAGATCCGCCTGAAGGGCCAGGGCGATATCGGCCTGCTCGGCGGCGAGCCGGGCGATGCGCTGATCGAGGTGACGGTGGCGGCGCATCCCTGGTTCCAGCGCAAGGGCAACGACATCCAGCTCGACCTGCCGGTCAGCCTGAAGGAGGCGGCGCTGGGCAGCCGCGTCACCGTGCCGACCCTGGACGGGCCGGTGACGGTGAAGGTGCCGAAGGGCGCGAACTCGGGCACCATTCTGCGGCTGCGCGGCAAGGGCATCACCAAGAAGATCGGCGAGGAGGGCGACCAGCTGATCCGGCTGATGATCATGCTGCCGGCCGGCGCCGCGGCGGGACGGCTGGAGAAATTCGCCGAGAGCCTGGACGACGAGCCGGCGCTCAGGGCCAAGCTCGGGGTGTGAGCGACTCAACCGATTGCGGGTTTATCAGCTCAGCGAGCGTCCGCGACGTCGCTCGAATCGGCCCGAGGCGTCTACGCGCTCGCCCCGGGCCGTCGTCGCCGCGTCAGTTCGGTTTCGGCTTTGTGCTCTTCTCGTCGAGCTTCTGCTTGGCGGCTTCTTCAGCCGCTTTCGGCTTCACCGCCTCCTCGGCCGCACGCGTCTTCTCGTCGACCTGTCCGCCGACGGTGGTGCGCGTGGACGTCGTGGCGGGAACCTGCGTCTGCCCTTGAGCCCACGCGCCGCCGCAAACGCCGACGAGCGTGGCTACGATCAGCAAGGTTCGACCGGTCATCGCTGGTCCTCCTTCTTTGGCACTGGGGCGGAAGCCGGTCAGCTCCGGCCACCGCGGCGTTGCATTCCGCCTGGACCCTGACCGCCGCCGGGCCCCTGGCCGCCGCCTGGGCCCATGCCCCCGCCACCACGCGCCGGCGGTTCGTCAGGCAGCTTGAGGCCGCGCTGCTTCGCACGCTCCTGCATCTGGGTGTGATGCTGAGTGCGGATACGCTCGCGCTCTTCCTGCGTCTTCGCGTTGCGCATGCGCTCCTGATACTGCAGCCGCTCCTGCTGCGTCATCATCTGGCTGCCGTAGATCTGTTCCTGCTGGGCGAAGGCCGGCTGGCCGCCGACCGCGGCCGCACCAGCGGCCAGCGCGATCATCAGAGCCGCTCGTCTCGATAGCATCATGGAACTCACCTCTCGTTGACGACATGTCCCCCCGATGACCCGGTGACGGGTCATTCCGGATTGTCGTGATGGAACTGCACGACGGCGCGCGCATCGTCCGCTGCCTGGGCGAAGGCCGAGGCGCCGGCGCCCGAGTAGCCGACATTGTTGAACACGGGGCCGAGGTCCTGTGCATGGGCCGCCGCGCGGTCGTAGCTGAAAGTCGAGAGATCGGCCTGGGTCTCCAGGATCACGCCGATGGCGCGGACCGTGTCCTCGGTGATCGGGATATTCTTGTCGGCGGCCTTGCCCAGGAACTGCGCCGCATCCTGCAGCGTCCAGCTGCCCGAGACCTTGCGGGCGCCCGCCAGTGCCTCCTTGAAGAGCGCCAGGTTCTGCATCGGCGATTCGACGTCGGGGATCGAGGCATCGGCGTCGAGCACGCCATCGTTGTTCTTGTCGAGGTTGGTCGTATAGGCCTCGTTCAAGGCGCGATTCAGCACGTGGTCGGGGCTGCGTGCCATGTTGAGGCGACCGAGTTCGACATCTTCCGGCACCGCGCCGCCGGACCATGCCGGACGGGTGCCGCTTTCGCCGCCGCGGCCCTTGAGAACACGACCTTCGACGCCGCCGCTGCCGCCCGCGCCGCCGCGGCCGCCGTGCTCGCCGCCGCGGAAGACCTTGTCCTCGATACCCTTGCCGCCCTTGCCCTTGTGGCCGCTGCCGCCTTCTTCGTGATCGTCCTCCTCATGGGTGCCGGTGCTGCCGCCATGCGTGCCGCTCTGACCGCCGCCCTTGCCACTGCCGGAATGACCGCTCTCGGCTGCATGGGGCGTGATCGGGAACGCCATCGCGGCCGTCAGCGCGCAGGCAAGCAGCGCAGACCGGAAGGAGAGGGCGCTGAGAGCTCGCGCGGCCAACCGCCGGCCGGGAGGGAAAGAATCAAGCATGGACCGCTCCTGCAATCCGGAGATCGAACTCGAGCGAGCGAGAATGAGGCGCCCGGGCCACTCGGGGGAGAGGGGGGAGAGGCCCGGGCACACGCGATGAGGCAGTTACCTCACCTCGTTGTCGTGGATGTACTCGATCACCTGCAGATAGTCGTCCGCGGCCTTGGCGAAATCGTCCGCACCGCCGGTCGCGGTGGGATCGGTCCAGTTCGTGCTGCTGAACACCGCCTCGTAGATGTTCACCACGGTCGGCACGTAGACGCCATCCTTCAGCACCAGCACCGTGGCCGTGACGTTCGACCAGGTGCTCAGGCGATCGTAGTTGTAGGTGGAGTAGTCATAGTAGATGGTCGTGGTGCCCGAGACCGTGTTCACCTTGAGGATCGAGTTGAGATAGACGAGGGTGTCGACGCTGATCGTGCCCGTCTTGTCCGACGCAGCCGCAAGGAACGCCGCCGTGCTGTAAGTCGTCGGCAGCTTCGAAAGATCCAGGCTGCCGCTCAGAACAGTGGGGTTCATCAGCTCGACATAGAGGGCCAGATTTTCCAGTGGCGAGTCCACGGTGGCGCCGTCGATCACGAGGCGGCCCGACGCATCGATCGTCACCGTCGTCGCCGAGGCGATGGCGGTGCTGACGCTCTCCAATGCCTTGTCCAGAACGCGCGACGGCGAACGTGCGACGTTGGTGCGGCCGAGCTCGATCTCGCCCGGAACCACGTTGTAGGTCGTGGTGCCGATTGTGACCGTGGTGACCAGATCGCCTTCCTCGTTGCGGGGGATGATCACCGCCTGACCGTCGACGATCAGCGGCACCAGGTTGCCCGAAGCGTCGGTGACGAAGGCGTAGACCTGCGGCAGGCCGTCGACCAGCACCGGCACGCCGTTCGGATCGCGCACGATGAAGTAGAGATCGCCGTAGAGATCGCCCTTCTTCGAACCAGCGCCGGCCGGCTTGCCGCCGCCGCCACTCTTGCCGCCCTTGACGCCGGCCCAGGCCGGACGATCGGAATCGGAATCCGGCGGCGGCGCCTTGAGGATGCGGTCGATGCCGCCCTTGCCGGCACCGCCCTTGCCGCCTTGACCCTGGCCCGCGCCGGGCACGCGGTCCGTGCTGCCGCCACTGCCGCCCGCCCCTTTGCCGTGCTGACCGCCGGCGCCCTGCGCCGCGGCCGACTTCGTGAGGTACAGACCGGCGCCCATATCAATGCCAGCGCCGGACAAGGCAAAGGCCGCCAGCGCGATCGCGGAAGCGGTCGCCAGGGCTCCGCGCTTCAAGGCTGTTGCAGTCATTTTCGTTCTCTCCGCCGAGGGGTTTCAGATGATGGAGAAAACCTACGCGACGCCGCGGAGCGCGCTTTGACGTGCGTCAACATTGTTGGATCATCACAAGCTGGCTCGCGAGATGAATGCGCGACGCATTCGCACGACGAGGGGCGACGAGCGGCCAACTCGATGAAAAGAAAAACTATGTAGCTATGTCTTCAATGCATCGGCAGCCGCTAGCGACTTAGTCGCCGCGCGATGCGCATGCCTGTTCAGATGGAATCGAATGACTAGAACCGATAACCGATCGCGGCCTGGAACTGCGCAACGTTGTTCTTGAACGAGTCGACACCGGTCACGTAGTTGACGCGATAGGTGTCGAGGCTGGTGATGATGCTGTAGTCGAACCTGACGAACAGGTTCTCCGTCGCCGGCACTTCCACACCGCCGCCGATACGAAGGCCGGTGATGGTATCGTCCTGGCTGACGAAGTTGCCGCTGTCGGCATAGCGCGTGGTGAACCGCGTCCGGGTCGCGCCGGCGCGACCGTAGATCAGTACGCGATCCATGACGACATAGCCGATCCGCCCGCTGGCGCCGAAGCTTTCCTTCTGGTCGACGGAATAGACGCGGCCAGTGGGATCACGGGCGATCTCCCAGCCGCTGTCGCTCAGGCTCGCGTCCAGCTCGACCCCTAGATAGACGTCGCCGAGCAGAAAGCCGTAGCCGGCGAAGGCGCCGCCCACCGGTCCGCTGCCGCCGCGATCCGCGTTCAGCGTGCTGCCTGCATCGCGGTCGCCGCTGTTGTCGGTGTCGAGCGTGCTGTAGCCCCCCTGCAGGCCGGCATAGAAACCCTGGAACCGGGCGGGTGGCGGCGCACTCTGCTCAGCCGCCTTCGGCAGGTCCTGGAAGCGGTAACCCAGCCCCAAGCGGAACACGGATTCGCTGTTGTCGAAATTGTCGGTGCTGGACGGCGTGGCGATGTCGTAGTCGCCGTAGTTCGTATAAGTGTAGTCCATCCGCAGGAAGACGCGCTGGGTCAGCGGCGCTTCGACGCCGCCGCCGACGCGGTAGCCGTAGCGCGCATCGGAACTGTCGAAGGCATTGCCGCTGGCGGTGCGGTACTTGGTGTCGAATTCGGTGCGGACCACGCCAACGCGGGCGTAGACCAGCGAGCCATAGGGCAACCAGCGACCGAGCCGCACCGCACCGCCGAAGCTCGGCCCCTTGTCGACGCCGAACACGCGGCCGCCCGGCAGCCGCGCGTGCCCCCAGTTCGCCTCGCTCTCCTCCGCCTCGAACTCGAGGCCGAGATACCAGGGCGCAGTGGTGACGCCATAGCCGGCGAAGGCGCCGCCGCTGAATCCGCTCTCGGCGAAATCCGCGACCAAGGTGCCGCTGCCACGGTCTCCGGCAAGCTTGCTGCCGATCTGCCCGAACCCGGCCTGCAGGCCGCCGTACAGCCCCGAATCCTGCGGTGGCGTACTGCCGGCAGCGCGATAGCCGTCGGCGAGCTGCGCGCCGAGACGCAGGAAGACGAGGTTCTCGTCGAAATTCGCCGCCGCCACATTGGATTCGCGGCGGATGAAGCGATAGTCCGTGCCGATATAGAAGTTGGGCGCGAAGAAGTACTTGATGCCGGCGCCGGCGCTGTACAGCTCGTCGAGGCGGTTGGTGCCGGCGAAATCCGAATGCGTATAGGACGCGGTGCCGGTCAGGACCAGATCGCGCCGGATGGCGTGGTCGATCAAGAGCCCGGCGACGGTGTTGAGGTATCCGGACGAGCCGACAAGCGTCGTCTCTTCCAAGGTCCGATCGACGTAAAAGGTGGTGCGGGTGTTCGGTGCCAGCTGCCAATTGAGGCGGCCACCGAAATCGACCGCCGAGCGATTGTTGAACGTTGGGCCTTGATAGTTCTGCTGCAGATAGCCGATCAGAACCTCGCCGTCGACGCCGGGCATGAACTCGACGAGCACGCCCGCCGCGACGCCGAAGCCGGTCGAATCGCGGTCGAAGCCGGAATCGTCGGTGCTCGCGTCGTAGCGTCGCCAGTTTACCGCGCCCTGTACGAAGGGCTCGAGTTCACGCGTGACCCGATAGCCGATGCGGGAGCCGAGCTCGAAGATGTTGCGGTCGCGGTCATCGTTGTTGATGTCGGCCGGCGTCGCATCCACGTCATTGAAATCGAAACGTTCCCAGGTGCCGCCGAACCTTATGCTGGCAGCGCCGATGCGCTGCAGCGTGCCGAGGAAGGTCTCGATCCGGTTGTAGGTGGTCGGCTGGCGGCCGGCCACGTCGTCCGGCGATTCGCGGCTCTCGTGCTCACGGTTGAAGCGGGCGCCGCCAAACAGGTTGGACCCGCCGCTCAGGTCGTAGCGACCCTCCAAGCCGGCGCGGAAATCCTCGAAATCCTCATCGCTGTGGTCGAGATACCGGCCGATATCGGCGCCGGCATCGAACTTGAGCTCATGTTGCTTCCAGTTCGATTGCAGCGCGAGGTAGGGCGAGACGGTCGTGATCAGGTCGCTGATGCGGCGGCGCGGCGTGGCGAAGATGTTGTCGTCGTACTGCCCAGAGATCTCACCGCCCGCATCCAGCACGAACGAGCCGACCGGCACGCCGCGCCGGGACAGGGCCTCGCGCGCGCGGCGCTCGGCCTCGGCCTCGGGCGCCGGCTTCAGAGGCGGCGCCGCCTCCTGCGACGGCTGTTGCCCCCTCGCCGGCCAAGCGGCAGCGAGCATTGCGGCGATGCTCAGCGCCCGAACCAGTCGCCCCAAAGTTACCGCCATCTATCCCCTCAAACGTCCCCTTGGGAACAGTGCAAGCCAACCACGAATGTCTCAGACCGGTCGGGGCCATGTGCTCATTTGTATAGCATTTTGGGCGGGAAGCGCGAGCCCTTGGGGCGTGGGGCAGCACCTGACGATCGCGCCGTCGAAGGCGGCCGGTCGGAGAGGGCCATCTGTGCCGTGCCGCCCGGGCGGCCCGCGGGATTAAGTTCGACAACGCGGCGGAAGTGGCGCACAGTCAAATATAGACAGCGAAGGCGTTCCTGCAGCCGGTTGGCGAGAGCACCGCGTGCTTCTGCGCGCTGCAGGGCGAGAGGACGCCGCCTTGGGCTGTCTCGCACTTTGTCCCAATTCCCAACCAACGACTGACGATCGTCTGCGGCTGAGCGACGGCTGTCGTCGTCGACGGCGAGGAGCGCCGCGGCAACGGTTGCGGACGCGTCTGCCGGGAGACATGCGACGAGGCTGAACGGCCCGGAGCCGTTGAGCATGAACTGATCGGACGGAATGCGCGTGGCGGAGCGGGATGCCACGAGGAAATCGCCGCCAAACAATCGGAGACAGTGGATGCCAGCCAAGGAAGTGAAGTTCGGCGGCGATGCGCGCGCGCAGATGCTGCGCGGCGTCGAGATTCTCGCCAATGCGGTGAAGGTCACGCTCGGCCCCAAGGGGCGCAATGTCGTGCTCGCCCGCGCCTATGGCGCGCCCCGCATCACCAAGGACGGCGTGACGGTCGCCAAGGAGATCGAGCTCTCCGACCGGTTCGAGAACATGGGCGCCCAGATGGTCAAGGAGGTCGCCTCGCGCACCAGCGATCTCGCCGGCGACGGCACGACGAGCGCGACGGTGCTGGCGCAGGCGATCGTGCGCGAGGGCGCGAAATCGGTCGCCGCCGGCATGAACCCGATGGACCTGAAGCGCGGCATCGATATGGCGGTCGACGCGGTGGTGGCGGATCTCAGGAAGCGGTCGACGAAGATATCGACCAATGCCGAGATCGCCCAGGTCGGCACGATCTCGGCCAATGACGACCGCGAGATCGGCAACATGATCGCCAAGGCGATGCAGAAGGTGGGCAACGAAGGCGTCATCACCATCGAAGAGGCCAAGGGCCTCGAGACCGAGCTCGACGTGGTCGAGGGCATGCAGTTCGACCGCGGCTATCTCTCGCCCTACTTCGTGACCAATGCCGAGAAGATGATCTGCGAGCTCGAGGATCCCTACATCCTGCTGTTCGAGAAGAAGCTGTCGGGCATCCAGGAACTGCTGCCGCTGCTCGAGGCCGTGGCGCAATCCGGCCGGCCACTGCTGATCGTCGCCGAGGAGATCGAGGGCGACGCCCTCGCCACCCTGGTGGTGAACAAGCTGCGTGGCGGCCTCAGGGTCGCGGCGGTGAAGGCGCCGGGCTTCGGCGATCGCCGCAAGGCGATGCTGGAGGATGTCGCCGCGCTGACCGGCGGCCAGGTGATCAGCGAGGACCTCGGCATCAAGCTGGAGAACGTCACGCTCGCCATGCTGGGAACCGCGAAGAAAGTGCGGATCGACAAGGAGAACACCACGATCGTCGACGGTGCCGGCAAGAAGAAGGATATCCAGAGCCGCTGCGGCCAGATCCGCGCCCAGATCGAGGAGACGACTTCCGATTACGACAAGGAGAAGCTGCAGGAGCGGCTGGCGAAGCTGGCCGGCGGCGTCGCCATCATTCGCGTCGGCGGGGCGACGGAGATCGAGGTGAAGGAGCGCCGGGACCGCGTGGACGATGCGCTGCATGCGACCCGCGCGGCGATCGAGGAAGGCGTCGTCCCGGGCGGCGGAGTCTCGCTGCTCTATGCCGGCCGGGCGCTCGGCCGCCTCAGCCCGGCGAATGACGACCAGAAGGTCGGCATCGGCATCCTGCGCCGCGCGCTGCAGGCGCCGGCGCGCCAGATCCTGGAGAATGCCGGGGCGGACAGCTCGATCATCGTCGGCAAGCTGCTGGAGAAGAACGACACCAACCAGGGCTTCGACGCCCAGAGCGGCGCCTATGTCGACATGATCAAGGCCGGCATCATCGACCCGACCAAGGTGGTGCGCCTGGCGCTGCAGGGGGCCGGCTCGATCGCCGCGCTGCTCATCACCACCGAGGCGATGGTGGCGGAGCGCGTGGAGAAGGACCCGGCGGCAGCGACGCCCGGCGGCATGGACGGCGCCGGCTACTGATCCGTCGCGGAGGAGGGTCACGCGGCAGGCGCGCCCCGGCGCCTGTCGCCTCGCCGCAGCCTTGGGCGAGGACGGAGGGCCAGGTGCCCGATGGCGCGTGAGACGATCTTTCTCGTTCAGGCCTTCCTGGCCGGCAAGGGGAACGGCCTGAAGGCCGACACGCCGATGCGCTGCCGGTCGGCCGAGGCCGCGCGCAAGACGGCCGAGAGGCTGGCGCCGACCAAGGCCGGCGTCGTCGCCTTCGCCACCGCCGGCGACAGCGAGCTTGGTGATTACGACGAGACCCCTACCATCATCTTCAAGGCCGGGCGGCTGCCGGCCCAGTTCGACGATACGTAGGCGCGGAAGCACGGCGCGCGTTCCTGGGCCACGGCCAGCGCGGTATCCGAGCCTGAGGTGCCCATGGTCAATCTGAGGATCCGCCACAAGACGACCTATCGCTACCGCGAGCCCGTCAGCCTGCGCCCGCACCGCCTGATGCTGCGGCCGCGCGAAAGCCACGAGGTTCGGCTGCTGTCGTTCAACCTGGTCGTGGAGCCTGCGGCGCAGGTGAGCTGGGCGCAGGATGTCGGCGGCAACACGGTGGCGACGGCGACGTTCCACACGATGGCCGACCGGCTGATCATCGACAGCATGGCCGAACTTCGGCTGGACGCCGCCTCATGGCCGGTATTCGAGATCGCCGCCTCGGCCGCGCGGTATCCCTTTCGCTACAGCGACGATGAGTGGACCGATCTCGGCGCGCTGACGGTGCAGCAGCACCCCGATTCGACCGGGCGATTGCGGGACTGGGCGCAGGCTTTCGTGCGGAGCCATCCGACCGACACGCTCGCGCTGCTGAAGGACGTCAATGCCGGCCTCTCGGCCTGGATCTCCTATCAGAGCCGGGAGGACGAAGGGACGCAAACGCCGGCGGAGACCCTGGCGCGCGGCTGGGGCTCGTGCCGGGACATCGCCGTTCTCTTCGTCGAGGCGGTCCGGAGCCTCGGCTTCGGCGCACGGATCGTTTCCGGCTATCTCCATATACCCGACCAGCACATGGCCGGACCGGTCGGGTCGGACACGACGCATGCCTGGGCGGAAGTCTATGTCCCGGGCGCGGGCTGGATCACGTTCGATCCGACAAACCGCAAGGTGGGCGGCGCCGATCTGATTCCCGTTGCCGTGGGCCGCGACATACGGCAGGTGATGCCCGTCACCGGCAGCTTCGTCGGGATGACCGACGCCTTCGAACACATGTCGGTCGAGGTCACCGTGTCGTCCTGAGGCATGGGCGGAGAGCGAATTCCGAGACCGTCGTCAGCCGGCGCGGCAAGGGCATAGCCAATCCGGACTGGCATGCAGCACCCATCCGGGCTTTGCGCAGGCCGTCGACTTTGGCATCGGCCAGGACGCCGACAACTCGTTTGGGTCGATCAATGCCTTCCGTGGCCGGCGCAGATCGTCTGCGCCAGCTTGATCGAGAGCAGGACGGGCACGGCGGCCACGAACAGAAGCGCCAATGCGAGAAATCCTTCGCTGAACGACAGCACGTTCACCTGCGCCTGGAAGGCGCTCCGGATCACCGCCATTGCCGCGGACGCCGCCTCCGCCGGGCTGAAGCCGCGCGCGACCAGGGCCGCGACGATCATGTCCTGGCGTTCGGCCAGTTCGGGATTCCCCGGCGCGAGATACGCCGCGAGGACAAAGCGGCCTTGCGCCGCCTGATGGTCGAGATAGGTCGCGAGCCCGGCAATGCCGATGAGGCCGCCCACCTGGCGCCCGAGATTGAACAGCGCCACGCCATGGCCAAGCAGCCTGCCGCCGAGATCGGCGAGGGTGACCATGGTCAACGGAATGAAGAGGAGGCTGAGGCCGAGCCCCCGCAACAGCAGGGGCAATGTCATGTCCGGCGCCCCGCTCTCGACCGTGAGGCCGGACAGCATCCACATGGCCGCCATGAAGCAGAGAATGCCGGCGGGGATGAACAGCATCGGCGGCACCTTGCCGAACTGAATGAGACCGCCGACGGCCAGCAGCCCGAGCCCGAGCGTCACGCCGCCCGGCAGCAGCAGAAGGCCGGCATGCATGGGGCCGAGATCGATGACCGAGAGCGCGAAGGCGGGAATGATGAAGGCGCTGCCGAACAGGGCGCAGCCGGCGACGAAGCTGACGACGAAGCCGAAGTTGAAATGTGCGTCGCGAAGCACGCCGAAATCGATCAGCGCGGCGCGCTGCCCGGCGCGGATCTCCCAGGCGACGAACAGCGCCAGCGCCACGGTGCCGCCGATCGTGAGATGCACGATCTTCGGCTCCTCGAACCAGTCGTAGCGGCTGCCCTCCTGGGACACGAAGACGAGGCAGGCCATCGCGATCCCGAGCAGTGCCGCGCCCGGCCAGTCGAAGCGCCCGGCATGCCGCTTCGGCTCATCGACGTGAACCAGGAGCGCCGGCATGCCGATCGCGCCGAACGGCAGACTGAACAGGAAGATCCAAGACCAGGAGAGCGCGTCGGTCGTCCAGCCCTGCAGCGCCGGCGCGATGGTCGTCGGCATCATGACGATGGCCAGCGCGAACGCCGCCTGGACCATGCCCTGCTGGCGCCGCGGGAAGAGCTCGAACAACAGCGTCTGCCCGGCCACCAGCAGCACGGCGCCGCCGGCCCCCTGGGCGGCGCGCCAGGCTATGAGCGGACCGAGATCCGTCGTCAGGGCGCAGCCAAGCGCACTCGCCAGCAGCAGCGACGTCGCGCCGAGCAGCACGCGCCGGCGCCCCATGCGCGCCAGAAGCCACACAGCGACCGGGAACATCGTCAGCTTGGCGATGAAGTACGCGATATTGAGCCAGGCGATCTCGTCGGGCGTCGCGTGGCTGGATCCCATCATCTGGGCGCGGGCGATCGACAGGACCGTGCTGTTGATCGCATCCATCACCGCGGCGCTCGAGATGCCGGCGAGCAGAAGCCACGCCCGCAGGGAGACGCCGCCGACGGCTTCCGCCCGTTCGACGACGGCGGCGCGGCCGGACGCGGCGGCGGCCATCGTCAGCGTCCGTCGCTGAAGGTCGCCTCGAGCGTCGCCAGACGGCCGCCTTGCGCGACCGGCGCAGCGCCTTCGCCCGAGCGGAGATCGACCGCGACCTCGACCGACAATCCGGGCACCAGCCGCCCGACCAGCGGATGATCGGGCGCCAGCCGGATCTTGACCGGCACGCGCTGGACGATCTTGGTGAAATTGCCGGTGGCGTTGTCAGGCGGCAGCAGGGTGAAGGCGGCCCCGCTCCCCGGGGCAAGGCTGTCGACCACGCCGCGGATATCGACATCGGGATAGCCGTCCACGGCGACACGCGCCGCCTGTCCGACGCGCATGCGGGCGAGCTGCGTCTCCTTGAAATTCGCCACCACCCAGACGCCCTGGACCGGGACGACCGACATCAGCACCGCGGGCGGCTCGACATATTGGCCGGGCTGAACGCGCTTGTTGCCGATCACGCCCGCGACCGGCGCGCGGATGACCGTGTCGTCGAGCGCTATCTCGGCCAGACGCAGACGGGCCGCCGCCTCCTGCCGCCGCGCGGCGAGCTGCGCCGATTCGGATTCGATGACGGCGAGCTGGGCGCGTGCGGCCGTCGCCGCGGCGTCGACGCGGGTGAGCGCGGCACCCGCACGCTGCGAATCCGCGGAGGCGACGTCGTGATTGCGCTCCGTGGTCCAGCCCTGGGCGACCAGCCGCGCTGCCCGCGCCAGGTTGCGCTGCGTGAGCTCGACATCGGCGCGCGCCGCCCGGACCGCCGCGTCGGCCTCGCGGATGATCGCGAGCTGGTACTGCTGGCGGCGCTCCAGATGCCGGGTGGCGGCCTCCGCCTCGGCGACCGCGGCCCGCGCGCGGTCGAGCTGGGCGCGGAAGTCGGCATCGTCGATGCGGACCAGGATTGTGCCGGCGCCGACGATCTGGTTGTCGCCGACCAGCACCGCGGCGACATAGCCCCCGACCTTGGGACCGATCGCCGTGATGTCGCCGCGCACATAGGCATTGTCGGTGGATTCCAGGTCGCGCGCGGCGAACCACCAGACCCAGCCGAAGAAGCCTCCGGCAGAGGCGAGGCCAAGGACAAGTCCGGCCGTGCCCAGGCGCTTGAGCTGGTTTCGCATGTTCAGCCTCCCGAAAATGCGCCGGACCGGCGGCGCAGCCTGAATTCGCCGCTTGCGGCGTCGTGAACGGCCTGATCGCGGCGGCGGCTCAAGTGGAACACGGCCGCCATCCGGCCGACGCCGACGGCAAAGCTCGCCACGATGCCGATGATCAGCGACAGCGCGCCGCCCGCGCCCAGGCCTTCGAACGCGTCGAAGGCCCAGGCACCCAGAATGCTCGCCACCGCGCCTCAGCTCCGGATGAAGGCGAGAAGGTCCGCGTTGACGAGATCGGCATGGGTGGTGCACATGCCGTGCGGCAGCTTCTCGTAGACCTTGAGCGTGCCGTGCTTGAGCAGCTTGACCGAGAGCAGCGCCGAATCGGCGATCGGCACGATCTGGTCGTCGTCGCCGTGCATCACCAGGGTCGGCACGTCGATCGCCTTCAGGTCGTCGGTGAAATCCGTCTCCGAGAAGGCCTTGATGCCGTCGTAATGCGCCTTGGCGCCGCCCATCATGCCCTGGCGCCACCAGTTGCGGATCACGCCGTCGAGCGGCTTCGCGCCGGGCCGGTTGAAGCCGTAGAACGGGCCGCTCGCGATATCGAGATAGAACTGCGCCCGGTTGGCGGCGAGCTGCTGGCGGAAGCCGTCGAACACCTCGATCGGCAGGCCGCCCGGATTGGCCGGCGTCTTGACCATGATCGGCGGCACGGCGCCGATGATGACGAGCTTGGCGACGCGGCCCTTGCCGTGGCGGGCGGCATAGCGGGTCGCCACGCCGCCGCCGGTGGAATGGCCGATATGGATGGCATCGCGCAGGCCGAGATGATCGACCACGGCGGCGGTGTCGGCCGCGTAGTGGTCCATGTCGTGACCGCCGCCGACCTGGGCCGACCGGCCGTGGCCGCGCCGGTCATGCGCGACGACGCGATAGCCCTTCGCCGCGAAATAGAGCATCTGCGCGTCCCAATCGTCGGCGCTCAGCGGCCAGCCGTGGTGGAAGACGATCGGCTGCCCCGTGCCCCAGTCCTTGTAGAAGATCTCGGTGCCGTCCTTGGTGGTGATCGTGCTCATGCTGATCTCTCCATCTGCTTCGTCGTCATTGGCTCTGGATTTGCGTCCAGCGTGGCGCGCTCGTGCATCGAGCATGCTCTGAGGTCGCCGGCCCGAGGGCCGCGAAGGGTGGCTGCATTGCCTGCGGGGCGGTCCGATGCATCTCCGGATTCCTCCTCCGGCCGTGATCCGCGCGAGCGGGCGACGCTCATCGCCCGTCTCTCTCGCGCAAAGCGCCATCGAAAGGCGCGTCCGGCGAGCGCCGGCCGGTCGCGGCGTGTCGATCCAGGGCCGCGCGAGAGCCGCCTGCCGCCACCGTCTGGACGGTCAGCTCGTCGGCGAAGCCGTGATTGACGTCGCGATGTTTCGCCTCGTCGGCGCGCACCGCCAGCACGACATCGCGCAACCGCGCATCGGGCCCGAGATTCCAGTAGTCGATCGCAACCTGCGGGGCCGATACGTTGGCATGGCGGCCCTGGTCGATCTCCGACAGATATTGCGTGTAGCTGACGACCGCCTCTTCCTCGAAATAGCCGACGATGCGATGCGCCGTCTTGGGTGAGACGAGGTAGAGCAGGAAGAAGGCATTGAAGAACGCACCCTGCACCAGCAGCACCAGCAGGCGTTCCAGCAGATTCGGGCGCGCGATCTCGATGAAGGTCATCAGATGCATCCGCTCATTCTCCGCCTCCGCCAGGAGGGTGCGGATCCAACCGCGGTCGCCGGTCATGCGGCGCAGGCACCTGAGATGCTGCAGCAAGCCCCCGACCATGCCGGGAACCGCCGCGACGGTCTCCAGCACGACGGCGCGGTGGCCATATCGCCTGGCAAAGAAGGCATCCGCCACGAACCGCAAGAACTTGACCACGCCGAGGGCCAGCCGGTCGCGGAGATCTTCCGGCGTGCGATGCTTCGGAGATGGCAGCTCGTTCATGGTTTCACTCTCCCCCGCACGGATTCCTGGGATCGACGACGATCTGGCCTTCAAAGCCCGGGTCCGGTGAGCCTCTGCTTCGCGCGGCATTTCGGGCCGGGACCGCGCATGTAGTGAAGCTCGGGCCGATAGGGGTCGAACAGACGCACCCATTCCCGGCGCCAGCGCCGCACCGTGATCCCGAACGGGGTTGCGGGCGGCGAGGTGCCGGATATCGTCGTTCCGATTCCGAGGGTCTTCATGGTCGGATCTCCATCCCGTCTCGATGGGTCGAAGATGGACCTGAGCGCGCGGGAAGACTTTCAATCGGGCGTGAGTTTGTCTTGGATTTCCGTCCAAATGCGCTGGCTGCGGCGCGTCATTCGGGAAGCCCTGCCTGGCGCAAGGCATTCACGAAGGCATCCATCAGCTTCGCATCGAAGACCGGCGCGCGTTGCCGCAGCTCCGATGCGGTCAGCCCCGGCTCCAGCGCGAGCAGGTGAGCCATCGTGTCGCGCGCTTCGTCGAGCCGGCCGAGGCCAACCAGGCTGGCGGCATGGAACCGAAGGGCGGGTCCGAAGCCCGGCCGGTCCCGGAGCGCGCGGGCGGTCCATTTGACGGCTTCGTCGAAGCGCCCGGCGACGAAGCAGGTCCAGCCCAGCGCCGACACGGTGAAGAAGGTCTCCGGATCGATCGGGCTGAGCCGGAGCGCCAGCGAGAGCGAGGCGGTCGCCTCCTCCAGCCGGCCGGCGGTGGCGAGCGCCCAGCCGCGCAAGGTATGTGCCTGCGCGCAATTGGCGTTGAGCTCGAGCGCCCGATCGTAGAGCTCGAGCGCGCCGTCGAGATCGACCCGCAGCTGCCACAGCGTAAAGCCCACCATCCACAGCACGGTGGGATCGTCGCCGCCATCCTGCAGCGCCTCGCGCCCGAGCCGGACGGCAAGCGCCTTCTCTTCTTCCGGCCGGGCGGCCCAACCCTGCGGGTTGCGCCAAGCATAGCAGCGCGCGGCCAGTGCCTTGGCCAGCGCGAAACGCGGGTCGATGGCGATGGCGCGATCGAGGGCCGCGATCGCCGCGTCCACGCCTTCGCGCGCCAGCGAGTAGAAATGCGGCAGCGCCCGCAGGTAGAGGTCGTAGGCGTCCAGCCGGTCGGTCGGCTTGCGATAGGCGCGATCGATCTCGGCGAGACGGAGCGAGGGCTCGATCGCCGCGACGACGCTGGTGACCACCTTGTCCTGCAGGTCGAAGACATCGGCAGCCTGGCCGTCGAACCGGTCCGCCCAGATATGCGTGCCCATCTCCGCCTGGATCAGCTGGCCGGTGATGCGGACGCGCTCGCCCGCCCTGCGCACGCTGCCTTCCAGCACATAGCGCACGCCGAGCTCGCGGCCGATCTGCTTCACGTCCACGGCCCGGCCCTTGTAGGCGAAACTGGAATTGCGGGCGATGACGAAGAACCATTTCACCCGCGACAGGGCGGTGATGATGTCCTCGGTGATGCCGTCGCTGAAATACTGCTGCTCCGGATCGCCGCTCATATTGTCGAAGGCGAGCACGGCGAGCGAGGGCTTGGCGGGCAAGGGTAGCGGCTGCGCCTGCGGCTCGGCGACCGGCGCCGCCGGCACAAACTCCTCGATCGACGCCTCGCTGACCTCGCCGACGAAGCGAAAGCCCTTGCGGGCGAGGGTGCGGATCATCCGCTGCTCCTCGCCGCTGTCGCCGATCGCCTTGCGGGCCGCATTGATGTGACTGTTGAGCGTCGATTCGGAGACGGTCCGGCCGCGCCACACCGTCTCCAGCAGCTCGTCCTTGGTCACGACGCGGTCGTGGTTGCGCAGGAGAACGGCCAGCAGGTCAAAGACTTGCGGCCCGACCGCCACCACCGCGGCGCCGCGTGCGAGCTCCCGCCGGTCGAGATCGAGCACGCAATCCCCGAACACAAACCGCATCAGGCCGCTCCGTACCGCGGCGCCGAAGATACACGAGGGGGCGGGCGCATCTGGACGAAAATCCATGCGAATTGCACGCCGCAACCAAGGCCGCCGCAAGGACTTGCCGCCCGTCCGCCCGCATCCTCCTGCTCGACAAACAGGCAAAGCCCATCTCGGGGTTCGACGACAGCGCGTCGACGACGTCAACAGGAGGTTCCAGACATGCAGCGCATACTTATCGTCGGTGCCGGCTTCGCCGGCATGTATGCAGCCCTCTCCGCTGCGCGCCTGCGCGACGAGCGCGGTATTTCCCCCAGGGCCCTCGAGATTGCCGTCGTGGCGCCGGAGCCGCGGCTGGTGGTCCGCCCCCGCCTCTACGAGCGCGCGCCCGAGACCCTGGCCGCGCCACTGGCGGAACTGTTCGACGCAGTCGACGTCCGCTACGAGCAGGGCCGGGTCGAGGCCATCGACCCCGCCAGCCATTCGGTTGCCGTCGTTGGATTCGACGGGGCGCGGCGCTCGCTGTCCTACGACCGCCTGGTGCTGGCGGCCGGCAGCCTGGGGTTCAAGCCCGACATCCCGGGCCTTGCGAAATTCGCCTTCAGCGTCGACCAGATGGACGATGCGGTCGTGCTCGACCGCCATCTCAAGGCCTTGGCCGACCGACCGCCCTCGCCCGCCCGCGACACGGTGGTGGTCGCCGGCGGCGGTTTCACGGGAATCGAGGTGGCGACGGAAATGCCGTCGCGCTTACGCGAGATCCTGGGGCCACGTGCGAATGTCCGCGTCCTCATCGTCGACCGCAACGAAGTGATTGCACCGGCGATGGGCCCGAATCCGCGTCCGCTGATCGAGAAGGCGCTGCGCGCGGAAGGCGTCGAGACCAGACTCGGCGTCGGCGTGTCGAAGATCACCGAGGGCAGCGTCACTCTGAGCGACGGGCAGACCATCGAGAGCGCGACCGTGATCTGGGCGGCCGGCATGCGGGCCAATCCGCTGACCGAGCAGTTCCGGGCGGCCGAGCGCGATCGGTCCGGCCGGCTGGTGGTCGATCGCAATCTGCGGCTTCCCGAAGTGCCGGCGGTGTTCGCCGCCGGCGACACCGCGCAGGCGCTGACGGACGACCTGGGCCACCGGGCGCTGATGTCGTGCCAGCATGCCAACCGGCTCGGCGCCGCGGCCGGGCACAACGTGGCTGCGGACCTACTGGGCGTGCCGCTCGAACCCTATCAGCAGAAGAACTACGTCACCTGCCTCGACCTCGGCCCCGACGACGCCGTGTTCACCCGCGGCTGGGACGCCCAGGTCGAGCTGGTCGGCGACAAGGCGAAGGCGATGAAGCGCGAGATCAACACGCAGTGGATCTATCCGCCGAAGGCCAATCGGGCGGACGCCTTCAAGGCCGCCGAATGGGCGCGGCTGGTCGACTACTGAACAGGCGGATGTTCCGGCCGGCGCCCGGCGCCGGCCGGCAGCGCCCCGAGCGGAAGGTTGATTGCATGGCCAGCGGATGCGCCGCCGAAATCCAGCATTGGCTGATGACGGGCACGGGCGATATCCGCTTCGCCGAGGACGTCTTCGCCGAAATGTGCAACCGCTTCCTGGCCGCCGGCGTGCCGATCGCCAGGGCCAGCCTGCATCTGCTGGCCAACAATCCGCAATGGATGGGCGCCCGCTTCATCTGGCGACGAACCGCCGGCAGCATCGAGACGCATCCCGTCGGCTACGAAGTGAAGCAATCCGACGCCTACATAAAGAGCCCCTTCGGGGCCATCCGCACCGGCGCCGAGATGGTGCGGCATCGGGTGGACCGCGGCGCCGGCGCGGACCTCACCCCGGCCCTGCTCGCCGAGTTCCGGGCGGAGGGCCTGGTGGATTATGTCGCCTGGCCGCTGAAGCACATGCTCGGCAAGCGGCACATGGTGACCTTCGCCAGCGATGCGCCGGACGGCTTTACCGACGCGCAGGTCGCGGCGCTGGCGGCCGCCCTGCCGGCGCTGGCGCTGGTCACCGAGGTCCGGCTGAAGACCCGGCTGGCGCGCACCCTGCTCGAGACCTATGTCGGCCCGCATGCCGGGCAGAAGATCCTGGATGGCGCGATCCGGCGCGGCGACGGCGAGACCATCCGCGCCGCCATCATCGTCGGCGACCTGCGCAACTTCACCACCCTGTCGAGCACGCGCGAGCGCGACCATGTGATCGCGGTGCTGAACGAGTATTTCGACGCGCTGTGCCAACCGATCGAGCGGAACGGCGGCGAGATCCTGAAATTCATGGGCGACGGGTTGCTGGCGATCTTCCCGCTGGACGAGCCGGACGCCTGCCGCCGCGTGCTGCGCACGATCGTCGAGATCCTGCACGCCGTCGCCGAGGTGAACGCGCGGCATCGGGCGGCCGGGCAGCAGCCGCTCGGCTACGGCATCGGCGTCCATCTCGGCGATGTCATGTACGGCAATATCGGATCCCGCAACCGCCTCGACTTCACGGTGATCGGGCCGGCGGTCAACATCGCCTCCCGGCTGGAGAGCCTGACCAAGGAAGTGGGGCGACCGGTTCTGCTGTCGCAGGCCTTCGCCGAGATGGCGGGCGACGAGGCGGCGTCGCTGGAGCGCCTGGGCGATTATGCGCTGAAGGGACTGGCGGCGCCGGTGACCGTCTTCGCGCTGGCGGAGGCCGGCGGAAGCGAGGCGGGCGCGACGCCGGACAGCCGGGATGGCGGCCACCGCATCTGGGAACTGCTGACCAATGGCGGGACGCGCATGTAGCGCGGCTCGGGCCCTTGTCGCGCGAGCGGCCGAATGCCGCTAGCCTCGCCGGATTGCGGCGGCGGGCAAAGGGGCGGACGTGACCATCGCGCAGGCGGAGCTGTTCGCATTGTTCGCCGGCATCCTCGGCATGCTGCTCTGGGGCCGGTTCCGGCACGATCTGGTCGCCGCGTCGGGCCTGTTCCTCGCCGTGCTGCTCGGCCTGGTGCCAGAGGGCAACGCCTTCTCCGGCTTCTCCAACCCGGCCGTCATCATCGTGGCGCTGGTGCTGATTGCCTCGCGGGCGTTCGAGAATTCCGGCGCGCTCGGCCTGATGACGGGCCTGCTCCTGCGCGAAGGGCGCTCGGCGCCGCTGCACATCTCGATCATCGGCGGCATCGGCGCCGGGCTGTCGATGGTGATCAACAACGTGGCGGCGCTGGCGCTGCTCATGCCGCTCGACCTGCAGGCCGCGCGCAAGGCGGGCCGCGCGCCGGGCTCGACGCTGATGCCGCTCGCCTTCGCAACCATCCTGGGCGGCATGGTCACCCTGATCGGCACGCCGCCCAACATCATCGCGTCAGCGGTGCGGCAGGAGCAGCTCGGCCGCCCCTACCAGATGTTCGATTTCGCGCCGGTGGGGCTGGCGGTCGCCATCGCCGGCATCGCCTTCGTGGCGCTGGCGGGCTGGCGCCTGGTGCCGGGGCGCGAGGACCGTGCGGCGGCGGCGGTGCGCGAATCGTCCTTCAAGGCGGAGCTGCTGGTACCCGAAGGCTCGCGCGCCATCGGCCAGAGCGTCGCCGAGATCGAGGAGGATGCGGAGAAATCCGACCTCCTCATCATCGGCCTGATCCGCGGGCGCGAGCGCCACTACGCCGCGGCACGGCGCATGATTGTCGCGGCCGACGACATCGTGCTGGTCGAGGGCTCCACCGACGCCATCGGCGCCTTCATCAAGTCGCTCGGCCTGCAGGACGCGCCGCAGGAAGAGGATGCACCGGCGGAAGCCGCGGCGGACGAAGCCGAGGACAAGGCGAAGAAGTTCGAGCCGAACATCGTCGAGGCGGTGGTGCGCGCCGATTCCCGGCTGGCCGGCCGTTCGGCGCGCGAGCTGGCGCTGCGCAGCCGCTTCGGCATCACCCTGCTCGGCATCGGCCACAGCGACATCTTCGTGCGCGACGTGGTGCAGAGCCGACCGATCGCCGCCGGCGACACGCTGCTGATGGCGGGCGCCGGGGCAAGCCGCCAGCCGACGCTCGACCTGCTGGGCCTGATCCCGATCGGCACGGTCAGCGTCGCCGCGCCGACGGCGTGGAAGATCGCCGTCACCGTCGGACTGTTCGCCGCCGCCATCGCCGCGGCGGGATTGGGCCTCGTCTCCTTCACCGTCGCCATCGGCATCGCGGTGGCCGGCTATGCCGCCTTCGGGCTGATCAGCGGGCGCGAGTTCTACCAGCAGGTGGAGTGGCCGGTGGTGGTGATGCTGGCCTGCCTGCTGCCGATCGGCACGGCCTTCGAGCGCCTGGGCGGCACGGCGCTGATCGCCGACGCGATCCTCGAGCTGACCCGCGGCCAGTCGGCGGTGGTGGCGCTGGTCCTGCTGATGGTGGTGGTGATGACACTGTCCGACGTGCTGAACAACGTCGCGACGATGGTGATAGCGGGCCCCCTTGCCGTGCAGCTCGCCCAGAAGCTCGGCGTCAATCCCGACACCTTCCTGATGGGCACCGCGATCGCCACCTCCTGCGCCTTCCTCACGCCGATCGGGCACAAGAACAACACGCTGATCATGGGGCCGGGCGGCTTCCGCTTCGCCGATTACTGGCCGCTCGGCCTGCCGCTGGAGATCGTGGTGCTGGCGGTCGGCGTGCCGACCCTGCTCGTGGTCTGGCCGCTTTAGCCGGCCCTGCGCCAAAGCTTGGCCGTGCCGGCAGCGCCCCTTTGCGGGAGCGTGAGCGATCCGATAGCCTGGACCAGCTCGAATCAGGCTAGACGAGGCAGAATTGGCCCGAGAGCAGCGCAAGCTGGCTGCGATCGTCTCCGTCGATGTGGTGGGCTATTCGAGACTGATGGGGCGCGATGAAGCGCGCACGCTGGCGAGGCTGAAGGCGCATCGCGCAGAGCACATCGATCCCTGCATCGAGGGACATGGCGGCCGGATCGTGAAGTCGACAGGTGACGGGCTGTTGCTGGATTTTCCCAGCGCGGTCGACGCCCTCCACTGCGCCATCGAGGTCCAGGAAGGCATGGGGCGGCGGAATGCCGGCGCGGCGCCGGACGACCGGATCGATCTGCGCATCGGCATCAATGCCGGCGACGTCATCTGCGATGGCGACGACATTTTCGGCGACAGCGTGAACGTCGCGGCCCGACTGCAGCAGATCGCCGCGCCGGGCAGCGTGTGCGTATCGGGACGAGTGCAGCACGATACCCACGGACGCCTCGACGCGAGCCTGAGCGATGCCGGCATGCGCCGCCTCAAGAATATCGCCGAGCCTGTCCGCGTCTGGGCCTGGGGCGAGCTGCCGGCGCACGGCGCCGGGGGCGATGAGGTGCCGTCTCGCGCCGGCGGTCAGGCTTCGATCGCCGTCCTGCCCTTCGTCGTCCGGACCGGCGATCCAGAGATCGCATTGCTGGCGGACGGATTGGCCGAAGACGTGATTGCGCTGCTCGCCCGCGTCCCAGGATTTCTGCTGATCTCGCGCAGCTCGTCCTTCGCGTTTCGCGATCGCGACCTGGACGTCGCATTGATCGCCCGGCAGCTCGACGTCCGCTATGCCGTCGAGGGCAGTCTGCGCGTGCTGGGCGCGCAGGTGCGCGTGACCACGCAGCTGACCGATGCATCGACAGGCCGGGTGCTGTGGTCCGGCCGGTTCGAAGCGCCACGCGACGCGGCGGCGGAGCTGCAGGACGACATCGCGCGCGGCGTGATCGCGGAGCTGGAGCCCGAGCTCACGCGGGCCGAGATCCGGGCCATCCATCGACAACGGCCTGAGAATGTCGACGCCTGGGGCCGCTATCGGCAGGCGCTGGGCGCGGTGACGTTGAAGGGCTGGAACGAAGCGGCGCTCGGCGAGGCACGCGCCCATCTGCAGCAGGCCGTGCAGATTGACCCGCAATTCGCGCTGGCGCATGGCTACCTCGCCCTGTTGACGGGGCTTGGAACCACGACGGGCATCGCGCGGCATTCCGACCTGGAGCAGCAGGCGGCAGTGCGCGCTGCCGAAACCGCCATCGATCTCGACAGCGGCAGCTCGGAAGTCATGGGCTATGCCGGCTGCGCCCTGGCCGATCTGGGCCAGGCGCATCGCGGCGTCGAAATCCTGCGGCGCGCGGTGGAGCTCGATCCCAGCAACGCGCAAGCCCATGTCGCCTGCGGCGCCGCGCTCGCCATCAGCGGATCCATGGAGGCCGGCATCGAGCAGATGCGGCACGGGATCCGGATCAGCCCGCATGACCACCGTTTGGCCTTCTGGCGCTGGGCGTTGGGCGGCTTTCTGTTCCGGCTGGGCCGTGTCGACGAGGCACTGCAGGAAGCCGTGCTGGCCGCGCGGCGCGATCCGAAGCTTCACCTGGCGCGGGTTCTGGAAGCGGTTCTGCTCGCCAAGCTGGGCCGCATGGAGGAGGCCAGACGTGCGCTGGATGTTGCGCGCCGGCTGCGGCCACAGCTTACGCTGGAAGAGCTGGCTGCGGCCTATGGGCGGCGAAATGCCGAACGTATCGCGCCGTTGTGGCAGCCCGACTGAACGGCTACAGCGTCAGGCCGTCGCCGCCTGGATGCGGGTCTCGGCGACGCCGGCGGCGCGGGCGGCGGCGAGGATCGAGGCCCAGGTGTCGTCGGGCAACGGCACGCCGTCCTTCAGGCGCCTGGTGCGGCTGCGGTCTTCCGCCTCGCCCGGCACCAGGATTTCCTGGTCCTCCTTGACGCGCTTCGATGCTTTGACGAAATCGGTGTAGCGGGCGACCTCGGCCGGGAAGAAGTTCTCGGGATCGACCACCTTGGGATCGACATAGAACGAGAACATGCCGTTGGCGAATTTGCGGTCGAACTTGGTGGCGCCGTTGCCGGAAAGGGCGCCGCCCAGCATCTCGCACATGAAGGCGAGGCCGGAGCCCTTGTGGTCGCCGAAGGCGCGGATGGCACCCTTGCCCTTGCGGCCGTCGCGCGGGCCGGTCGGCGCGTAGTCGCCGTAGAGATGCCGCGGGTCGTCGCTGACCTTGCCGTCGGGGCCGATCAGCGCATCGGTCGGGATCGCCTTGCCGCCCTGGCTCGCCACCAGAACCTTGCCTTCCGCCACGATCGAGGTGGCGAAATCGAGCAGCAGCGGCGCCTGGCCGGCGCGCGGAATGCCGACGCAATAGGGCGCGGTGGAGAAGCGCCGCTCCACCCCGCCGAAAGGCGCGACCAGCACGGAGCCGGCCGCATTGGCGAAATGGACGGAGACGAGGCCCGCCTCGGCCGCCATCTCGGCCCAGTCACCGACCCGGCCGATATGGCCGGCATTGCGGAGCGCGACGGCCGAGAGGCCCATCGCCCGGCACTTCTCGATGCCGATCTCGACCGCCTGCGGCGCCACCGTCTGGCCGAAGCCGTATTTGCCGTCGACCACCGCCAGCACCGGGGTGTCGACCACGACGTCCACCTTCCGGTCGGCGAAGATCAGGCCATCGGCCTTCATCTGCACGTAGCGCGGCACGCGCACCACGCCGTGGCTGTCATGGCCGGTGAGATTGGCGGCGACGAGATAGCGGCCGACGCGACCGGCCTCGGCATCGGAGCAGCCGGCGGCGGAGAAGATGTCGGCGACCAGGGTTTCGAGCGCCGCCGCCTTGATCGTCACCATCGATACGTCACTCCATACCAGCAAGATGTAAGCCCGCTCTGCCCCTCAGGGGCGGAGAGGGCTTTCGTCCTCACACCTTCACATGCCCCTGGTTCTGCGCCGCGACGTAGCCGCGGTTCCAGGTCGGGCAGATCATCACTTCGTTGATGCAGACATGGCGCGGCAAACAGGCGATGTAGCGGATCAGGTCGCCGACATCCTCGGACTGCACCATCTTGTCGCGGTCCTGCTTGCTGACCGGCACGGGGCGCTTGTCCAGGATCGGCGTCGCCACCTCGCCCGGGCAGACGACCGTGGAGCGGATGCCGTTCGTGCATTCCTCCATGTTGATGCTGTGGCTGGCGGCGACCAGACCATGCTTCGCCGCGGTGTAGCCGGGGCCGGAGAGCAGGCTGACCACGCGGCCCGCCATCGAGGCGGTGTGGATCAGGATGCCGTCCTTGCGCGCCCGCATCAGCGGCAGCGCCGCGATGGCGCAGTACATGGCGCTGGACAGGTTGCCGTGGATCAGCTGGTCGATGCCCTCGGTCTCGAGCTGCTTCCAGCTGCGTCTGGTGATGTTGAGGCCGGCATTGTTGACCAGGATGTCGAGCCGGCCGAACTTGGCCTTGATCGCGTCGGCGATCTTGCCGGCGGTCGTGGGCTTCATCAGGTCGCCCGGCTTGACCAGCGCGGTGCCGCCGGCCGCCTTGATGCGCTTGGCCACCGCTTCCAGCGGCTCCTTGCGACGGCCGGTCAGGACGACGCTCGCCCCCTCCTCCGCCAGCATGACCGCCGCCGCCTCGCCAATGCCGGAGCCGGCCCCGGTCACCCAGGCGACCTTGCCTCTCAACCTTGCCACGATGGAACTCTCCCCTAGAGCATCACAGAACGGGCGTCAGAGAACGCGACCGCTCGTATCGTCGATCAGGTGCATGTTGTCGAGATCGGCCAGCAGGCGCAAACGGCTGCCCGCCTGCGCGCCGGCATTCGGGCTGACCCGGGCGCAGATATCGATGCCGTTGATCGGGAAATAGACCAGGGTCTCCATCCCCATCGGCTCGGTCACTTCGAGCGTGACGTCGAAGGGATGCTGGTGCGGATTGGCATGCGCATGCGCATCCATCAGATGCTCCGGCCGGAGGCCGAACAGGAGCTGGCCGTTGTTCAAGTGCTGCTCGTAGCGCGCCGTGCGGTCCTCCGGCACCGGGAAGGACACGCCGTCGCTCAGCGTAACCCGCAAGCCCCCGGCCGCCTTCTCCAGCCGGCACGGGATCATGTTCATCGCCGGCGAGCCGATGAAGCCGGCGACGAACTTGGTCATCGGCGTGTGATAGAGGTCGTTCGGCGCGCCGACCTGCTCGATCCGGCCGTTGTTCATGACCACGACGCGATCGGCGAGCGTCATCGCCTCGACCTGGTCGTGCGTCACGTAGACGGTGGTGGTGCGCACCTTCTGGTGCACTTTCTTGATCTCGGTCCGCATCTGCACGCGCAGCTTGGCGTCAAGGTTGGAGAGCGGCTCGTCGAACAGGAACACCTTGGGATCGCGCACGATGGCGCGGCCCATGGCGACGCGCTGGCGCTGGCCGCCGGAGAGCTGCTTCGGCTTGCGCTGCAGCAGCTCGGAGATGTCCAGGATCTGGGCCGCGGCCTGAACGCGCTTGCTGATCTCCTCCTTCGGCACCTTCTTCAGGCGGAGCCCGAACGACATGTTCTCGTGCACCGTCATATGCGGATAGAGCGCATAGTTCTGGAACACCATGGCGATGTCGCGGTCCTTGGGCGGCACGTCGTTGACCACGTCGGCACCAATGAGGATGTCGCCGCCGGTGATCTCCTCCAGGCCGGCAATCATGCGGAGCGTCGTCGTCTTGCCGCAGCCCGACGGCCCGACCAGCACCACGAACTCCTTGTCGGCGATTTCGAGATCGATGCCGCGCACTGCCGGCGTCTGGTCGTAATTCTTGACCACCTTTCGCAACGTGACTTGTGCCATGTGTCGCCCTTCGCTCCCCGGGTCCTGGTTTCCTGGCCGCTGTTGACGCGCGGCTAGCCCTTGGTGGCGCCGGCGGTGAGGCCGGCGATGTAGTAGTCCATCAGGAAGGCATAGATGATGAGCGGCGGCGCGGCGCCGAGCAGCGCGCCGGTCATGATCTGGCCCCAGTTGAACACGTCGCCCTTGATCAGGGTGGTGATGATGCCGACCGGCAGCACCAGCTGGTCGGTCGAGGTGGTGAAGGCGAGCGGATAGAGGAACTGCGCCCAGCTGACGGTGAAGGCGAAGATCGTCGCCGCGATGATGCCGGGCAGCGCCACGGGGATGAAGATCTTGGTCAGGGTCTGCATCCAGCCCGCCCCGTCGATCAGCGCCGCCTCGTCCAGCTCCTTCGGGATCGAGGCGAAATAGCCGATCATGATCCAGGTGCAGAACGGCACCGTCAGCGTCGGATAGAGGAACAGCAAGACCCACCAGTTGTTGATCAGCTCGATGCCCGTGAGCTCGTTCACGAAGGCGAAGATCTTGAACAGCGGAATGAACAGCAGCGTCTCGGGGATCAGGTAGGTCAGGAAGACGCCGGTCGCGAGCGTCGCCGAGCCCCAGAACCGCATGCGGGCGAGCGCGAAGGCCGCCAGCACGCTGATGACCATGGTGATGGTCACCACGATGATCGAGACCATCGCCGAGTTCCAGAAGAAGGTCAGATATTCGGGCGAGGTCAGCAGCGAGACGTAGTTCTCGAGCGTGGGGTTGTAGACCCACCACGGATTGGTGATCGCCGAGATCTCCGCGCTGGTCTTCAGCGAGGTGATCAGCATGTAGACCGGCGGCATCAGGAAGAAGATCGCGAAGATCACCAGGAAGACGTAGGACCAGATCAGCGCGCGCTTGCGGTCGCGGCTCACCGAGCCATAGCGGATTTGGCGCGTGGGGCCGCCGACGGAGACAGCAGTGTTGGCCATCAGACTTCACTCCCCCGCCGGGTAATGTCGCGCAGGATGAAGATCGCGGCGACTGCCAGGATCGGCACCATGAACAGCGAGACGGCGGCTCCGAGCGGAATGTCGCCGCCCTCGATGCCGACGCGGAAGGCCCAGGTGCCGAAGATATGCGTGTAGTCGAGCGGGCCGCCCGCCGTCAGCACGCGCACGATGTCGAAATTGGCGAAGGTGACGATCAGCGAGAACAGCGCGGTAATGGCGATGATGTTCCGCATCATCGGGAGCGTGATGTACCAGATCCGCTGCCACCAGCTGGCCCCGTCGATCGCCGCCGCCTCGTAGAGCTGGTCCGGCACCGATTTCAGCGCCGCGAGATACATGATCATGAAGAACGGTGCGCCGATCCAGACATTGACCAGGATGACCGAGAACCGCGCCCAGGCGGCCTCGCCGAGCCAGGGGACGCGACCGATCCCGATATGATCGAATACCCAGTTGAAGGCGCTGTACGAGGGATCGAACAGCCAGAGCCATGCGAGCGTCGACATGGCCGGGGGGATCACCCACGGCACCAGCAGCATGCCGCGCCACTTGCGCTGGCCCTTGGCGGGGATGTTGTGCACGAAATGGGCGACGACGAAGCCGATGATCGCCTTGAAGACGACCGCCGTGATGGCGAACAGGCAGGACTGGTAGACGACCTGCCAGAAGGTGTCGCGGCCGAACAGGAAGGTGAAATTGCCGAAGCCGACGAAGCGCTCCATCGACTTGCTGAGCATCGCCAGATAGACCGCATAGCCGGCCGGATAGGCCACCAGGGCCGCGAGCAGGGCGATCAGCGGCAAGGCCATGAAGAATGCGATCGTCGACTTCCGCCGCATCAGCCGGTGCAGCCCGCCGCGCGCCGCCCCATTGGCCGTGCCCACACGGATTGCCGAATCGACCATCGTCCACGCCTCCCTCAAGACATTACTTTGCTTGTTTCACTGTGCTCGATCTGCACCGGGACCGGGACCGCCGGCAGGCGCCGACGGTCCCGGATACCGGATTCCAGCTTGCGCCGGACTCAGGTGCGCATGAAGCCTTCGACTTCCTTGGCGGCCCAGTCGAGCGTCTTTTCCATCGGCTCGCCCTGGAAGTGGCGCACCGCCATCTTGGTCTGGATCGCCTGGGTGTAGATCTGCACCGCGATCTTGTGCGGCGCCGGCGCGGCGGCGATCGAGAGGATCTGATGGTTGTGCGGGTTCGGGTAGTGGTAGAGCGTGCCTTTCGGCGGGCCCTCCTCCGCCCAGACCTTGAGCGTGGTCAGGTTGGCGTAGGCCGGGATGTCGTAGCCCTGGCTGGCCACCACCATCGACTCGATCGCCTTCGGCTGCGACAGGTGGGTCAGCAGGGCCTTGGCCGCCGGCTTGTTCTTGCCGAAGCTCCAGATGCCCCAGAAATACGGCAGGAACGGCCCGTGACGGCCCTTCGGCCCGGCCGGGAAGCCGTGCGTCCAGAGCTGCTCGGCGATCTGCGGCGCGTCGCGCTTGGCGACCGCCCAGGCCGAGGGCGGGTTCATGATCATCGAGCCGCGGCCGGAGACCAGCCACTTGTTGTTCGACGCGTCATCCCACGAGGGCACATCCGGCGGCAGGAAGGCCATCAGGCGCTTGTAGTAGTCGAGCGCCTGGCGCACCGGGTCGGTCTTGACCGTGATGTTGCCCTTCGCATCGACCAGCATGGCGCCGAAGGCGTGGAAGAACGCACCGGCCGAATCGACCGAATCCGACGTCGTGCCGAGCCCGATGCCGAACGGATGGCCGCCCTTGTGGCAGGCTTCCGCCGCCTTGAGGAACGAATCCGTCGTCCAGCCATCCGCCTTGGGGGCGCTGCCGGCCGGATACATCGCCTTGAGGTCGATGCCGGCGAACTGCTTGAGATAGTCGATGCGGCTGCACGGTCCCTTCAGCTGGCTGCCGACCGTGGCCGGGACGGCGACCCACTTGCCGCCGATCTTGCCGAGATACTCGACCGTCGCGTTGACGGGGCCGTTCTGCTTGATCAGCGGCGCCATGATGTCGTCGACGGGCTCGAGATTGCGCGCGCGTTCGGCCGGTTGCCAGGTCGCCATCGCCATGATGTCGTGGCCGGACCGGGCCTGCTCCTCGGCGGCGATGGTCAGCAGGATCTTGTTGCCCTGGCTGGTGATGAAGTCGATCGAGACGTCGACCTTCTCCTTGGCCGCCCATTCCTCGATCGCGGTCTTGGTCGCCGCATTGGCGCCGGGGACCCAATGGTCCCACAACCCGACCGACAGCTTGCCGGCCGCGTTGGCGGTGCGCACGAAAGGCGCGGCCACCACCGCCGAGGCGGCGGCGGTCGTCGCCATGAACCGACGACGCGTAAACTTCGATTTTTGCATTCCCGAGTTCCTCCTCCGCTTATGCCGAACGACCGTTCGGTTATCCATTTGTGAAGATGCTAGCCACAAACCACGCGATCGGTCCATGATTATCGATAGCCGGCACAATCGACCAAGGTCGAGCCGGCGGGGCGCCGGGCCGGCGTCCGCGAAGCACCGATTTTCGGAGGGGAAACGCCGTGCGTGAGAACAACGTCAGGAATATCTGGGCCAAGGGCGGAGCGGTGATCAACGGCTGGCTCGGCATCCCGAGCAGCGTTGCGGCCGAGAACATGGCCCAGGCCGGCTGGGATTCGCTGACCGCCGACCTGCAGCACGGCCTGGTCGACTACCAGGCCGCCGTCGGCATGTTCCAGGCAATCTCGACGGTGCCGAACACCACCCCCCTCGCCCGGGTGCCCTGGCTGGAGCCCGGCATCATCATGAAGCTGCTGGATGCCGGCGCCATGGGCATCATCTGCCCGATGATCAACAGCCGCCCGGAATGCGAGGCCTTCGTCGGCGCCTGCCGCTATCATCCCAAGGGCTATCGCAGCTTCGGCCCGACCCGGGCGCTCTGGTACAACGGCGGCGACTACTACAAGCACTCCAACGACAGCGTGATCGCCTTCGCCATGATCGAGACCAAGAAGGCGGTGGAGGACCTGGACAACATCCTTTCGGTCCCCGGCCTCGACGCCATCTATGTCGGGCCCGCTGATCTGGCGATCACCTACGGTGTCGAGCCGTCGGGCACGCCCGACAACCCGATCGTGGTCGATGCCATCAAGCAGATCGTCGCCGGCGCCAGGAAGCACAAGGTCGCCGCCGGCATCCATTGCGGCTCCACCGCCTTCGCCAAGCAGATGATCGGGCTGGGCTTCCAGTTCGTCACCCTGATGGCGGACAACGCGCTGCTGGCCGGCGCGGCCAAGTCGGCCGTGGGCGACATGCGGCAGGGCGGCGGGGTGAAGCCGGGCGGTGGGTTGTACTGAGCCCCCGCCCCCTGCTCGGGCCCGCGGGCCGTTGGCAGGCGGCGGCCCTTGTGTAGGATGGGGTTTCCCTGAAACTAGTGTCCAGTTCGCGGGAGTCCTGCATGTCCGAAGCACGGCCACTGATGGCCGGCCGCCGCGGCCTCATTATGGGGGTCGCCAATGATCGTTCCCTCGCCTGGGGCATCGCCAAGACCGTGGCCGCGCATGGCGCCGAGCTCGCCTTTACCTTTCAGGGCGAGGCGCTGGCCCGGCGGGTGACCCCGCTCGCGGCCTCGGTCGGCTCGCAATTCGTGCTGCCCGCCGATGTCACCGACACGGCCTCGCTCGACGCCGTCTTCGCCGCCATCAAGGAAAAATGGGGCCGGCTCGATTTCCTCGTCCACGCCATCGCCTATTCCGACAAGGAGGCGCTGAAGGGCCGCTATCTGGAGACGACGGAGGAGAACTTCACCAACTCGCTCCGCATCTCCTGCTTCTCCTTCACCGATCTCTGCCGCCGGGCGGAGCCCTTGATGACCGAGGGCGGCTCGCTGCTCACCCTCACCTATTACGGGGCCGAGAAGGTGGTGCCGCATTACAACGTGATGGGCGTCGCCAAGGCAGCGCTGGAGGCTTCGGTGCGCTATCTCGCGCACGACCTCGGCCCGCACGGCATCCGGGTCAACGCGATCTCGGCCGGCCCGATCAAGACGCTGGCGGCGGCCGGCGGCATCGGCGATTTCCGCTACATCCTGAAGTGGAACGAGCTGAACTCGCCGCTCAAGCGCAACGTGACCATCGAGGAGGTCGGCGGCGCCGGGCTCTATCTGCTGTCGGAGCTCGGCCGCGGCGTGACCGGCGAGGTGCACCATGTCGATTGCGGCTATCACACCGTCGGCATGAAGCGGGTCGACGCCCCGGATATCAGCACGGTCTTATAGGCCGGGATATAGGCAAGGGCGGCCGGGCGGGGTAGAAGGCGCCCATGTCGCATAACAGCTTCGGCCACCTGTTCCGCGTGACGACCTGGGGCGAGAGCCACGGGCCGGCGATCGGTTGCGTGGTCGACGGCACGCCGCCGCGCCTCCCTCTGGCCGAGCCCGATATCCAGCAATGGCTGGACAAGCGCCGGCCGGGCCAGTCGCGCTTCACCACCCAGCGCCAGGAGCCGGACCAGGTGAAGATCCTGTCCGGGGTGTTCGAGGGGCAGACCACCGGCACGCCGATCTCGCTGCTGATCGAGAATGTCGACCAGCGGTCCAAGGATTACGGCGAGATCAAGGACAAGTTCCGCCCCGGCCACGCCGACTTCACCTACATGACCAAGTACGGCATCCGCGACTATCGCGGCGGCGGCCGCTCCTCGGCGCGCGAGACCGCCTGCCGCGTCGCCGCCGGCGCCATCGCGCGCAAGGTGCTGGGCGAGGCCGTGACGATCCGCGGCGCCCTGGTGCAGATCGGCCCGCATGCGATCGACCGCGGCAACTGGGACTGGGCCGAGGTCGAGCGCAACCCGTTCTTCGGGCCGGACGCGGCGATGGCGCGGCAGTGGGAGAGCTATCTCGACGGCGTGCGCAAGGCGGGCTCCTCCGCCGGCGCCATCATCGAGGTGGTGGCCGAGGGCGTGGCAGCCGGCCTCGGCGCGCCGATCTACGGCAAGCTCGATGCCGAGCTCGCGGCGGCGATGATGAGCATCAACGCGGTGAAGGGCGTCGAGATCGGCGCCGGCTTCGCAGCCGCGGCATTGTCGGGCGAACAGAATGCCGACGAGATGGAGCCCGGCAATGCGGGCGGCCCCCGCTTCCGCGCCAACAATGCCGGCGGCATCCTGGGTGGCATCACGACCGGCCAGCCGGTGGTGGTGCGCTTCGCGGTCAAGCCGACCTCGTCGATTCTGAGCCCGCGCGACACCATCGATGTCGACGGTCATGCCACCACCATCACCACCAAAGGCCGGCACGACCCCTGCGTCGGCATCCGCGCCGTGCCGGTCGGCGAGGCGATGATGGCCTGCGTGCTGGCCGACCACCTGCTGCGCCATCGGGCGCAGAACGGCTGACGCCAAGAAATTTGGAGGAATCGTCATGTCACAGCCGAAGCACGTGCACGCACTGAACATCCCGGTTCCCCCGCGCAAAGAGCTCGACGAGGGGACGCAGAAATACTTCGCGAAATGCGACGAGAAGATCGGCTTCGTGCCGAACGTGCTGCTCGCCTACAGCTTCGATGCCGAGAAGCTGAAGGGCTTCAGCGGCATGTACAACGAGCTGATGCTGGCGCCGTCGGGCGTCTCCAAACTGGAGCGCGAGATGATCGCGGTGATGGTCTCCTCGATCAACCACTGCTTCTACTGCCTGACCGCGCATGGCGCGGCGGTGCGTCAGATCTCCGGCGACCCCAAGCTCGGCGAGCTGATGGCGTTCAACTACCGCGCCGCCGAGATCACGCCGAAGCAGCGCGCCATGCTCGACTTCGCCGCCAAGCTGACCGAGACGCCGGACAAGATTGTCGAGGCCGACCGCGAGAGCTTGCGCAAGGCCGGCTGGAGCGACCGCGACATCTGGGACATCGCCGCCACCGCGTCGTTCTTCAACATGTCGAACCGCATGGCTTCGGCCATCGACATGATGCCGAATCCCGAATACCACGCGCAGTCGCGGTAGCCTCGTGCCTGCTCCGATCGGGTTCTATTTCGACTTCATCTCGCCCTACGGCTGGTTCGGCGCCGTCGGCATCGAGCGGATCGCCGCAGCCCACGGGCGCGAGGTGGATTGGCGGCCGATGCTGCTCGGCATCGCCGTCATGCAGGTGATGGGGCTGAAGCCGCTGCTCGACACGCCGCTCAAGGGCGATTACGTGCGGCGCGACGTGCCGCGCACCGCGGCCTTCCTCGGCCTGACCTACAAGCGCATCGAAGCGCCGATGACGCCGCTGCCGCCGGCCCGCGCCTTCCTGTGGCTGAAGGCGCGCGATCCCGCCCGCGCCAAGGCCTTCGCGCAAGCGGTGCAGGCGCGGCATTTCGGCGAGGGCGTGAACTCGACCACGATCGACGGCCTGGCGCCGGTGGCGGCGCGCTTCGGGCTCGCCGGCGACGATTACCGCGAGGCGGTGGAGGGCGCGGAGGCGAAGGCGCTGCTCAAGGCCTCGGTCGACGCGGGGCTCGCCGCGGGCGTGTTCGGCTCGCCGAGCTTCCTGGTCGATGGCGAGCTGTTCTGGGGCCATGACCGGCTGGACCAGGTGGACAAGTGGCTCGCCACGGGCGGCTGGTAGAGCGGGAGGCAGGGATGTTGCAGGGATTGGGGCCGGTCCGCCAGCTCGGCTATGTGGTGCGCGATATCGAGGCCGCGATGGCGCATTGGGCCGGCGCGCTCGGCATCGGCCCGTGGTTCTATATCGAGCAGGTGCCGGTCGAAGAGTTCACCTGCCGCGGCGCGCCGTCCGGCGCGGCGCTCTCCATCGCGCTGGCCAATTCCGGCCCGTTGCAGATCGAGCTGATCCAGCAGCGCAACGACGCGCCGTCGCTGTACCGCGACTTCCTCCAGCAGGCCGGCGAGGGCCTGCAGCATGTTGCTTTCTGGTCGGAGGATTTCGATGCCGGACTCGCCCGCCTGACCGCCGCCGGCTATGCGGTGGCGCAGTCCGGGCGGATCGGCCGGCGCGGCCGTTTCGCCTACACGCTGAACCCCGCCGCCCCCGGCAATGTGGTGGAGCTGTCGGAGGTGAGCGGCGGCAAGGGCCGCTTCTTCGCCGAGATCGCCCAGGCGGCGCAGGGCTGGGACGGCAGCGATCCCATTCGGCGGCTGTGACGGTCTGCGCTATATTGGGCGCGCCATGGCGATGGATGCCGACGACCTGTTCACCCCCAAGCCCAAGCCCCAGGTGGTCAACCTGGAGGTGATGGGGATCGCCGAGCTGGAGGCCTATATCAGGGGCCTGGAGGCGGAGATCGCGCGCGCCCGCGAATTCATCGCCGCCAAGCAGAAGCAGCGCCAGGGCGCCGACGCCATCTTCAAGCGCTGACGCGCCAGCGCAACAGCAGCAGCAGCGCGCCGCCGGCGATCAGCCCCCAGAACGCGGCCCCGATCCCTCCGAAGGACACGCCCGAGGCCGCCGTCACGAAGGTGACCAGCGCCGGCAGGCGGTCGCGCTCTTCCCCCAGCGCCGAGGTGAGCGCGCCGCCCAGGCTGCCGAGCAGCGCGAGGCCGGCCACCGCCTGGATCAGCAGCGGCGGCGACACGGCGATGAAGGCGGTGGCGAAGCTGGCGCCGAAGGCGAGCACCATGCAGGCGATACCGTTGGCGACCGAGGCGATCCAGCGCCGCGCCGGATCGGGATGCGCTTCCGGCCCGGCGCAGAGCGCCGCCGTGATCGCCGCGAGATTGAGCGAGTGGCCGCCGAGCAAGGCAGTCGCGCCGCTGGCGAGGCCGGTCGAGACGAAGACCGGCGCGACATCCACCCGGTAGCCGTTCGCCTGCATCACCGCGAGACCCGGCAGGTTCTGCGACGCCATGGTGACGAGGAAGAGCGGCAGGCCGATGCCGATCGCGGCGTCGAGCGTGAACACAGGCAGCACGAGCAGCGGCTGCGGCCAGGGATCGGCCAGCGCGCCGGCCGGGATCGGCGTTGCCGCCACCACGATCGCCGCGGTGACCACCACCGCGACCGGCATCGCCCAGGCGCGGGCGAAGCGCATGGCGAGCGCCCAGGCGAGGATGATGGGCAAAGCGAGCGCCGGCATGGCGCCGACCGCCCGCATCGGCGCGAGGCAGAGCTCGAGCAGCACGCCGGCCAGCATGGCGCCGGCGAGCGGCATCGGGATCGAGGCGACGGCGCGGCCGAACGGCCGCCAGAGGCCGGCCACGACGATCAGCCCAGCGGTCACCAGATAGGCGCCGATGGCGGCGGCATAGCCGCCGGTAGGCAGGGCGGTCGCCGCGAGCAGCGCGGCGCCCGGCGTCGACCAGGCAATGGTGATCGGGATGCGCGCCCGCAGGCTGAGCAGGAAGGTGAGCAGGCCCATGCCGAACGCGACCGCGAACAGGCCCGATGCGGCCTCGGCTTGGCTCGCGCCCACCGCGGTGAAGCCGGCAAGCAGGATGGTGAAGGAGCTGGCGAAGCCGGTGATCGCCGCGAGGATGCCGGCCGAGATCGGCTGGACCGTCGAGGCGCGCGACGTCGTTTCCCCGGAGGGTGCGGGCGAAGACGACGGCATCGGGGCTCCTCGGCGAATCGGCTGGCGGTGAGCCTAGAGCGGGAGCGGTTCAGATTGAATCGCGGACAGCGATGCGCCCCCTACTCGACTCGTCGTGCCCGGGCCCACGTTCACGTCCGAGAATTGGCCGGGCACCCACGGCCATCCGCGGCGCTGCCCATCGGCGTGGATCGCCGGGTCAAGCCCGGCGATGACGATTGTTGGAGTGGTTCGCTGCTATCAATCAATGCGCGGCGCCCTCCGCCATGCCGGCGATCTTCAGCGCCTTGCGCTTGGCGCCTTCGAGATCGTAGTGCTTGCGGGTCACGATGCGCTGGGCGTAGAGGCCGCCGCCGGCCTGGATGTTGGTGACGAACTTCCAGCCGCCATAGGCATCCGCCGTCAGGTCGCGGATGGCGTGGAACAGCTTGAGCCGCCGCTCGCCGTCGCCATCGGCGCCGGCCATGTACTTGCGCACCAGCGGACCGACCTCGTTGTTCTCCAGATCGGCGATGGCCGGCGCCGTCAGCACCGAGCCGCCGGCGATGTCGTGCAGGTGCCGCACCATCAGGTTGTAGTTGGCCGCGCCGTGATACTTGCCGGCATTGGTGTAGAGCTCGTCCGGATAGGCGGTGCCGTCGGCGCCGAAACCGCAGCCGCTGATCGCCGCCTCCAAGGTCGCGCGCACCAAGGTGGCATGGATGATCATCTCCGAGATCTTCTCGCGCACATGCGCTTCCCGGGCGAGTCCGTTCGCCTCGGCGATCAGCTGGGCGAAGCCGACCAGCTGGTCCGCCTCGTCGGCCAGGAAGGAGAGCCCGCCGAGCCGCTCCCACAGCCCGAGCGAGTGGGCGAAGACGGTGGCGTGCTTGACCTCGCCGTCGAGAAAGATGCGCTCCGCCGGCACGAACACGTCGTCGAAGATGACGAAGCCTTCCGGGCAGTTGTTCTTGGCCGAGATCGGGAAGTCGCGGGTATCGGCATGGCGCGGCGCATAGGAGGTGTTGACGATCTTCACGCCCGGCGCATTGACCGGAACGGCGCAGGCAATGGCATAGGCCTCCTCGCCCGGCTTCATCGCCTTGGTCGGGATCACCATCAGCTCGTGGCCCAGGCAGGCGCCGGAAATATGCAGCTTGGCGCCGCGGATGACGACGCCGTCCGCCCGCCGCTCCACCACCCGGGTATAGGCATCCGGGTCGGATTGCTGGCCGGGCGCGCGGCTGCGGTCACCCTTCGCGTCGGTGATGCATTCGGTGACGCGGAGGTCGCGCCGCTGCACGTGCGCGACGAAGGCGGCGACGCGCTCGGCATATTTCGGATCGCCGATCCGGCTCGCCGCCGTGGTCAAGGTCATGATCGACTGATAGGTCACGTGCGCGACGAGGTCGGCGTCGTGCAGCATCGGGATGCGGCTGCGCAGATCCTCGGCCGAGCGCGGCACGCCCATCAGCGGGCTCTCAGCGCCCGGCCTCGTCGTATGGAAATGGTCGTAGCAGCGGGCGACGACATCGACCGCGGGACCGAGGATGGGGTGGCACACGACATCCTCGACCCGCTCGCCCTCGAAGAAGATGCTGCGGCCGTCATTGAGCGACGCCCGGTATTCGGCTCCGGTCATCATCGTCGTTTCCTCCCGGTGTTCTTTTTCAGCCTTCGAGCGGCACTTCCAGCGCCAGCAGGGTGCGCGAGACGCAGTTGTAGAACGAGGCGGTCAGGATCAGTTCGACGATCTCGCCGTGCTTGAAATGATGCTTGAGATCCTCATGCACGACATCGGGGAGCTTGCCGCCGCGCGTCACCGCATCGGCCATGGCAAGCACGGCGCGCTCGCGCTCGTTGAAGCGCTTGCTGTCGCGCCAGCGCGGCAGGTCGGCGAGCTGGGCCTCGCTGACCCCCGCCTCCAGCGCCATGCGGTGATGGTGATGTTCCTCGTAATGCGCATCGGTCAGGCCGGCGACGCGCATGATGACGAGCTCGCGCAAGCCGCGCGGGGTCTTCGCCTCGTGCCGGAGCGGCCAGGCGAGGCCGATCCAGGCCTCCAGCATGGCCGGCGCATTGCCGAGCGCGCGGTAGAGATTGGGCGGGCTCCCGCCCGCCTTGCGCATGCGTTCGAAAATCTCGGCGACGTTCGGCGCGATCTCCGCGTCGGAAAGCAGGGGCACTCGGGACATGGCGGCTCCGGCGAATCCTCTGGTTCTTATGGTTGCCACCGTAGCAACCAACCGGCCGGGCGAGAACCGCCGCTTGACGGCCGGCGCGGCCGGCGTATTGTCCATCCGTTCGTGGTGATTTGAGCCGACCGGCTTGCGGCCACGTAAAACAAGCGCGCTAAAAGGTCGGGGCCAGTCGTGACCATCCGCACGCCCCGGGCTTTTCGCGCCGGGGCTTTTTGTTCGGAGGGTGGGCGCCATGGCGGAGGTGGAGGGGCTGGAGCGGGGCCGCGTCGCGAACGCGGAGGGCCACCGCGCCATGCTGGGGCCGCTGAAGCTGGAATGCGGCACGGTGCTGGACCGCTTCCCGCTTGCCTATCAGACCTATGGCGCGCTCGACGAGGGCAAGCGCAACGCCGTGCTGATCTGCCACGCGCTGACCGGCGACCAGTTCGTCGCCAACGCCAATCCGTTCACCCGCCGGCCGGCCTGGTGGCCCGACATGGTGGGACCGGGCAAGGTGATCGACACCGACCGCTATTTCGTGATCTGCGCCAACGTGCTGGGCGGCTGCATGGGAACGTTCGGGCCGAAGGAGACCAACCCGGCGACGGGCCGGTTCTGGGGCCTCGACTTCCCGGTCATCACCGTGGGCGACATGGTGCGGGCGCAGGCGCTGCTGCTCGACCATCTCGGCATTCCGGACCTGTTCTGCGTGATCGGCGGCTCGATGGGCGGCATGCAGGTGCTGCAATGGGCGGCGGCGCATGGCGACCGCGTGTTCAGCGCGGTGCCGGTCGCCACCGCGGCGCGCCACTCCTCGCAGAACATCGCCTTCCACGAGGTCGGCCGGCAGGCGATCATGGCCGACCCGAACTGGCGCCAGGGCCAGTATCTCGAATACGGCGTCAGCCCTTCCGCCGGCCTCGCCGTCGCGCGCATGGCGGCGCATATCACCTATCTCTCGGAAGCGGCGCTGCACCGGAAGTTCGGCCGCAACCTGCAGAACCGCGAGAAAGTGACCTTCGGCTTCGACGCCGATTTCCAGGTCGAGAGCTATCTGCGCCATCAGGGCTCGACCTTCGTCGACCGGTTCGATGCCAATTCCTATCTCTACATCACCCGGGCGATGGACTATTTCGACCTGGCGGCGGATTACGGCGGCAGCCTGCCCAAGGCCTTCGCCGGCACCAAGACGCGGTTCTGCCTGGTCAGCTTCACCTCGGACTGGCTGTTCCCGACGCCGGAGAGCCGCGCCGTGGTGCATGCGCTGAACGCCGCGGCGGCGAACGTCTCCTTCGTCGAGATCGCGACCGACAAGGGGCACGATGCCTTCCTGCTCGACGAGCCGGAGCTGTTCGCGACGCTCGGCGGCTTCCTCGAAGGGGCGGCCGGCGTCCGCGGACTCGCACCGCGATGAACGTCCGCACCGACATCCCGCTGCTGGCGCAGAAGCTGCGCCCGGAAGACGTCCGCGCCGACCTTCGCGTCATCGCCGCGCTGGTGGAGCCGGGCAGCCGCGTGCTCGATGTCGGCTGCGGCGACGGGCTGCTGCTCGCCTATCTCGCCCGCGAGAAGGGCGTCGACGGCCGCGGCATCGAGCTGTCGCAGGCCGGCGTCAATGCCTGCGTGGCGCAGGGGCTGTCGGTGGTGCAGGGCGATGCCGATACCGACCTCGGCGACTATCCGGCCAACGGCTACGACTACGTCATCCTGAGCCAGACCCTGCAGGCGACGCGCAAGCCCTACAAGGTGCTGAAGCAGATGCTGCGCATCGGCCGGCATGCCATCGTCTCGTTTCCCAATTTCGGGCATTGGCGCGTGCGGCTCTCGCTGTTCTGGAACGGGCGGATGCCGGTGACCGCGGCGCTGCCGCAGAGCTGGTACGAAACGCCGAACATCCATTTCTGCACGATCGCCGATTTCGAGCAGCTGTGCCGCGACATGGGCGCGGTGATCGAACGGCGCGTCTCGGTCGATGCCTTCGGCCGGCGCGAGCGCATCGTGGCGCCGGGCGCGCTCGCCAACCTGTTCGCCGAACAGGGCATGTTCCTGCTGCGCAACAAGAACTGACATCTATAGTAAGCGCGGGAGGAACGTGATGCGCGCATTGTTGGCCCGCGCCTTCGGGCCGGTTTCCGATCTCGAGGTCTGCGACGTGCCGCCGCCGGAGCTGCGCGCCAAAGCGGTGCGCATCCGCGTGCGCGCGGCGGGCGTCGCCTTCGCCACCAAGCTGGTGATCGAGGGCAAGCACCAGAACAAGCCGGCGCTGCCGCTGATCCCCGGCTCCGAATTCGCCGGCGAGGTTGTGGAGGTCGCCGAGGGCGTGACCACCCTGAAGCCCGGCGACCGCATCGTGGGATCGCAAGGCACCGGCGGCTATGCCGAGGAGATCGTGGTGCGCGCGACGAATGTGCGACGCATCCCGGATGGCCTGGGCTTCGCCGAGGCGACGCAATTCGCGACGCTCTACCCCACCGCCTATGGCGCGCTGCGCTGGCGCGCCAACCTGAAGCCCGGCGAGACGCTGCTGGTGCATGGCGCCGCGGGCGGCACCGGCATCACCGCGATCGAAGTCGGCAAGGCGATGGGCGCGACGGTGATCGCCACCATATCGAGCGCCGCCAAGGCCGAGGCGGTGCGGACGCATGGCGCCGACCACGCCATCGACTACACGCGGGCGGATATGCGCGAGCGCGTGCTGGAGCTGACCGGCGGCCGCGGCGCCGACGTGATCTTCGATCCGGTCGGCGGCGACCTGTTCGACGCCTCGATGCGCTGCGTCGCGCCGGAAGGGCGCATTCTCACCATCGGCTATGCGGCTGGCCGCATCCCGCAGATCGGCGTCAACCTGCTGCTGGTCAAGAATGCCAGCGTGATGGGCTTCTTCTGGGGCTGGTATATCGGCAACAGCAAGCTGCCGCCGCCGGCCGATGCCGCAGAGCGCCTCGACGCCATGTATGCCGAGCTGTTCCGCTGGTTCGAGGAAGGCCGCCTGAAGCCGCGCACCCATGCGCGCTTCGGTCTCGCCGATGTCGCCAAGGCCTTCGACGAACTGGAGAGCCGCCGTGTCATCGGCAAGGTGGTTCTGACACCTTGAGGCGGCGCTCCGGCGCCGGCAGCAGGCCGGCCGGCACCAGCCGGCGCCGCTTCTGGCGCACCGGAATCGGCGTCACCGCATAAATCTGCTTCTCGGCCTCGACCAGATGCACGCCGGCGAGGCGCGGCCACCAGCGCGCGCCGGCACGCTCAAGCCAGCCGGCGAGGCGCAGCATGGCGCGCAGCCGGAACGGCGGCATGAACAGGCCGCGGCGGAACTGGCGCGGCGAGAACAGGCTGTCGCGCAGCAGGCGCGAGAGCTGCTGCGGGCTGTAGGGCGAGCCGTGGCCGAACGGCGTGTCCTCGAACCGCGTCCACAGACCGACGCGGTTCGGCACCACCACGAGCAGCCGGCCGCCCGAGGCGAGCACGCGCCAGGCCTCGCGCAGCAGCGGGCGCACCTCCTCGCTGTTCTCCAGTGCATGCACCAGCAGCAGGCGATCGACCGAGTTGTCGGCGAGCGGCAGCTCGGTCTCGTCGGCCAGGCCGACCAGGCCCGGCTCGTCCGACGGCCAATGCACCACGCCCTGGGGCGCCGGCATCAGCGCCACGACGCGCGCCGCCTCGTCGCGGAACGGGCGCAGATAGGGCGTGGCGAAGCCGAGGCCCACCACCGTGTGCCCCTGCGTGTCCGGCCAGATCTCGCGCACCAGGCGCGTCAGGTGGCGCCGGGCGAGCTGACCCAGCGGGCTGGTATAGAACTGGCGGAGATCGATGACATCGGGCCGCATGCGGGAAGCCTAGCATGCGGCAAGTTAAGCTCCTCCCCCGGCCGAAGGACGGGGGAGGCTGGGAGGGGGTTTTCGTTTTTTTCGGATGCCGTGGCGCGGCCGCAAACCCCACCCCGGCCCTCCCCGCCTGTCGGCGGGGAGGGGGAGTGACGCTCAGTTCAAATGCTTGCGGAGGTCGCCGATGGCGCGGTCCATGGTGGCGCTCGCGCGGTCGCCTTGCAGTTCCTGCTTCAGCACCGAGGCGGCGGCGGCGATGGCGAGGTCGACGGCGGCCTCGCGCACTTCCTTGACCGCCTGGGCCTCGGCCTGGGCGATCTTGGTCTCGGCGAGCTGGCGGCGGCGGGTCATGGTCGCCTCCAGATCCTCATGCGCCTCGCGGATAAGGCGCGCGGCTTCTTCCTTGGCATGGGCGACGATCTCCGTCGCCTCCTTCTCCGCCTCGCGCTGGCGGCGCTGGTAGTCGACGAACAGCGCCTGCGCCTCCTCGCGGAGGCGGCGGGCCTGGTCGAGCTCGGCCTTGATGGTGGCGCCGCGCTCGTCCAGCGCCTTGCCGATCATGCCCGGCAGCTTGAAGTAGACCGCCGCGCCGACAAAGACGAGGAAGCCGACCAGGACCCAGAAAGTGGGATCGCTCATCGCCTCATGCTCCCCTGGCTGCGGCGGCCACCGCGGCGGCGATGGTATCGGCCGAGGCCGGCTGGCCGGTGATCCGCTGCACCGCCGTCGCCGCGACTTCCGCGGCGGCGGCGCGGATATCGGCGAGCGCCTTGCTCTTGGCGTCGGCGATCGCCGCCTCGGCGGCGCGGGTCTTCTCGGCCAGCTCGTGGTCGACCTTGGCGCGGCGCGAGGTGCTTTCGGCCGCCACCTGCTCGCGCGCCTTGCCGGCGGCTTCCTGCGCGGCGGCGCGGGCCTTGGCCAGGGCCGCCTCGTAGTCGCCGCGCGCCTTCTCGGCATCGGCCTTCAGCTTCTCGGCCGCATCGAGATCGTCGGCGATGCGCGCCTGCCGGTCCTCCAGCACCTCGCCGACGCGGGGCAGCACGACCCGCGACAGCACGAGGTAGAGCACCGTGAAGACGATCGCGAGCCAGACCAACTGCGGCACGAAGCCCGAGGGGTCGAGCTGCGGCATGCCGACGTTGTCGGCCGCGCGGGCCAGCGCCGGCGTACCGAGCAGCAGGGCGGCCAGCGACAAGCGCTGAGCGGCGACGCTCATCATCCTGGTCCGGTCGGTCTGACGGATCAGACCGCGAACAGGATCAGCATCGCCACGACGAGGGCGAACAGCGCCAGCGCTTCGGTCAGCGCGAAGCCGAGCAGCACGTTGCCGAACACCTTCGGCGCGGCGGCCGGGTTGCGCACGGCGGCGGCGAGGAAGCTGCCGAAGATATTGCCCATACCGATGCCGACGCCCGCGAGAGCGAGGGTCGCGATGCCGGCGCCGATCATCTTTGCGGCTTGCGGGTCCATGTGTCGTTCCTTCCGAGTTGAGGTTGGATGGGTTGGATCAGTGATGGAGATGCAGCGCGTCGTTGAGATAGATGCAGCTCAACAGCGCGAAGACATAGGCCTGCAGCATGGCGATGCCGATCTCGAGGCCGGTCAGCGCGGCGATCAGCAGGATCGGCAGGATGCCGACCACGCCGCCGACCACGCCGAGCGCGCCCGCCAGGCTGATCACGAAGCCGGCGAATACCTTCAGCATGGTGTGGCCCGCCATCATGTTGGCGAACAACCGGACCGACAGGCTGACCGGGCGCACGAAATAGGAGATGACCTCGATCGTCACCACCAGCGGCAGCAGCCAGGCGGGGCAGCCGGCAGGCACGAACAGCGAGAAGAAATGGGCGCCGTGCTTCACGAAGCCGATGATGGTCACGCCGATGAACACCACCAGCGCCATGGCGAAGGTGACGATGATGTGGCTGGTCACCGTGAAGCTGTACGGGATCATCCCGAACAGGTTGGAGAACAGCACGAACATGAACAGCGTGAAGATGAACGGAAAATACGGCCGGCCGGCGGAGCCCGCGTTGTCGCGCACCATGTTGGCGACGAACTCGTAGGACATCTCCGCCATCGACTGCCATCGCCCCGGCACCAGCTCGCGCCGGCGCATGCCGACATAGAGGAAGGTGACGACGCCGATCAGCACCAGCACCATCCAGAGCGAGGAATTGGTGAAGGAGGCGTCGAGATCGCCGATCTTGATCGGGACGATCGGCTTGATCAGGAACTGCTCGAGGGGGCTTGCCACAGGGTTCGGCTCACTGCCCGGATCTGGGCGAAGAAGTTTTGTCCGCCGCTTCCGCGTCCCTCTGGACCGCAAGCGCGACCCGGATGGCGTTCGCAAGTCCGGTCGTTCCGCCGAGCAAAAGCCCGATCAGTAGACCCCACGGCGACGAATCGAGCCACTTGTCGATCCACCAGCCGACGAACCCGCAGACCGCAAGCGCGGAGACCATTTCGACGGCGAGCCGCCAGGCGACACCTTCGGCCTTGCTGCGCGGCGCCGGCTCGCCATCGGGCTGGTGCCCCTCGGCTCGCCGTGTTGCCCGCGCATCGCGCAGGCGCGCACTCAAGGCCTCCAGATCGTTCGGCTGGTCGGGCTCGCGCGGCGGCCGGTCATCCCCGGCACTCATCCCCGCCCCCGTCGCGGAAGCGCGCGGAACTTAGCAGCGCACCTCGGGGTGTCAAGCCGAAAGGGGCAATATGCCGCACCAGCGGAAACCTCGGAAACGCCCATGAAATCAGGCGGTTTTGCGCTGCGTCTCCATGGCGCCGAGGTCGACTGAGACAAGCTGGCTCACCCCTCGCTCGGCCATGGTGACGCCGTAGAGGCGGTCCATCCTGGCCATGGTGATCGGGTGGTGCGTCACTACCACGAATCGGGTGGCGCCGCCCTGCACGATCGCCTCCAGCAGGTCGCAGAGCCGGTCCACGTTGGCATCGTCCAGCGGCGCGTCCACCTCGTCCAGCACGCAGATCGGCGCCGGGTTGGTCAGGAACACGGCGAAAAGCAGCGCCAGTGCCGTCAGGGCCTGCTCGCCACCCGAGAGCAGCGACAGCACCTGCAGCTTCTTGCCGGGGGGCGAGGCCATGATCTCGAGGCCGGCCTCCAGCGGATCCTCCGCCTCGACCAGCTGCAGATGCGCCTCGCCGCCGCCGAACACCGTGGTGAACAGGCTCTTGAAATGCGCATCCACCTTCTGGAACGCCTCCAGCAGGCGCTCGCGCGCTTCCTTGTTCAGGCTGGTGATGCCCTGGCGCAGCCGGGCGATGGCGCCTTCCAGGTCGGCTTTCTCGGCGCCGAGCGATGTGAGCTGGGTCTCGATCTCCTCGGCCTCGATATCGGCCCGCAGGTTGACCGGGCCCATGCCGTCGCGCTCCTTGCGCAGACGGTCCAGCCGGGTCTCGACCTGGGCCAGCTCGGGCAGTTCCTCGCCCTCGTCGACCTCGGCCAGCCGCAGGGTCTCTTCCGGCGCGCAATCCAGCGCCTCGCGGATGCGGGCGACCACCTCGGTCACCGCATCGGCGCGGTGCGCGGCTTCCGATTCGGCGCGGGCGCGCATTTCGCGCGCCTCGGCCTGCGCCTCCTGCGCGGCGCGGGCCGCCTTGTCGCAATCGGCCTGGCGCTGCTCGGCCGCGGCCAGCGCATCGCCCTGCTCGCGCCGCGCCGCCTCGGCGATCGAGATCTCGTCCAGCAGGTTGCCGCGCTTCGCCGCGAAAGTCGCCGGCAGATCGACGCGGGCGGCGATCTCCTGCTCCAGCCCCGCGCGGCGCTCGCCGAGCTCGGCGATCTGCGCGGTGGAGGCGGTCAGCCGCCCTTCCCATTGCCGGGCGTCGTTGGCGAGCGACTGGATGCGGGCGGCGCGCGTGCGCGCCTCGGCGCGCGCCTCTTCCAGCGCCCGTGCCGCCTGCGCCGCCGCCTGGCGCAGCTCGCCGACGATGGCGCGGGTATCGGCGACGGCGTCGCGCGCGATCTGCTCCTCCGGCAGCGCGGCGAACGCCGATGCCGCCTCGTCGCGCCGTGCCGTGGCGTCGGTGCGCTCGGCTGCGATCTCCTCCAGCTGGGCGGCCAGCGCGGCAAGCCGCGTCGCCCGCTCGGACGCGCGGCGCAAGGCCGCCGCCTCGGCATTGCGGGCCGCGTTCAGCGCCT
>QOZS01000044.1 GCA_003576705.1 Desertibaculum subflavum | reverse complement strand
TCCAGGATACCCAAACCCAACCCAGGCAATCGCATTTCAAGGAACGCAAACCAACAGATCCCATCACTCAGGACCCGCCAGCCACGTCCCCCTTCCGTCTATTCACTTGTAAAAGAGCGGTGCCCAAGGTCGCCCCCAGGCAGGGCGCGGCTTATAGGTCGGGCGTCGCCGGCTTGTCAACGACGATTCACAAAAATCCGCGCAACGATAAATTAACGTGGTCCGATGGACACTTAGCTTCGCACCGTCGTGCGGCGTTAAGGTTGACAACCACAACACCGTCCGGCCAATCTGCAACCCGTCCGAAGGGGACGTCACAAAAGGCCGGGGGATCGTGCGCCAAACCCGCCATTTTCAGTCATTTGCCGCCGAACGCAGGGGCCGTGCCCTGGCGGTTGCCCGCTTCGGCGCCGTGGCCGTGCTGGCCACCGGCCTCATCGCCAGCGCGGCGCTTGCCTGGCTGATCAAGCAACAGCCCAACGCGCTCAGGCCCTCGCCGGCCGTGCAGGCACGGCTTGCCGCCGCGATGCAGAATCTGGCGGACGATTTCGTCGCCTATGCCCGCTCCACCTTCCCGCATCCCACGCTCGACTGGGCCGGCCTCGATTACAAGGTCCACACGCCCAATGCCGCGCCGTTCGAAGGCTTCCGGCTGGGCGAGCCCGAGGATGACGGCGAAGCCGAAGCCGCCGACCAGGTCTCCCGCACCTTGGCGGTCGGCCGCGGCGACACCCTGATGAAATTGCTGGTCAGTGCCGGCGTCGACCGTGGCGAAAGTCAGGAAGTGGTGAGCGCGCTGCGTCGCCTGTACGACCCGCGCAAGCTGTCGATCGGCCAGGAGTTGACCTTCACTTTCGCCCGCGACGAGGGCGCCCTGAAGCTGACCGAGATCGCCTTCGCGCCGTCGGTCGAGCGCAGCGTCGCCGTCCGCCGCACCGCCGAAGGCGAGTTCAAGGCCGAGCAGACCGTCGTGCAGCTGACGCCGGCGATGGCACGCGCCACCGGCAAGATCGACGATTCGCTGTTCCTCGCCGCACGCCGGCACGGCATGCCAATGCCCGTGCTGAACGAGCTGATCAAGCTGTTCAGCTACGACGTCGACTTCCAGCGCGAGATCCAGCCCGGCGACGGTTTCGACGTGGTGTTCGACCGCATGCTCGATGCCGGCGGCCGCGCCGCCAAGGACGGCGACATCCTCTATGCCTCGATGACGCTGTCCGGGCAGACCTTGCGCTATTGGCGCTACAGCCCGAGCGATTCCAAGGAGCCGGAATACTTCAACGACAAGGGCCAGAGCGTGCGCAAGGCGCTGCTGCGCACGCCGATCGACGGCGCCAGGCTGACCTCGAGCTTCGGCATGCGCCGGCACCCGATCCTGGGCTTCACCGCCATGCATAAGGGCGTCGATTTCGGCGCCGCCACCGGCACGCCGATCCAGGCCGCCGGCGACGGCGTGGTCGAAATGGCCGGCTGGAACGGCGCCTACGGCAAGTATGTGCGGATCCGGCACAACGGCACCTTCTCGACCGCCTACGGGCACATGTCGACCTTCGGCCGCGATGTCGCCGCCGGCCGCCGGGTGCGGCAGGGCGAAGTGATCGGTTATGTCGGCACCACCGGCCGGTCGACCGGGCCGCACCTGCATTACGAAGTGCTGCGCGACGGCAAGCAGATCAACCCGATGTCCGTGCGCTTCCCGACCGGGCGGGTGCTGGAAGGCCGCGAGCTGCAGCGCTTCCGCGACGCCATCCGCGACCTGGAGGCAAGGGGCGCCCGCGCCACGCTGGTTGCGGCCAACGGCGAGTAAGCTGATTAAATAAGGTTACCGACAACTCGATTGCGCTGCCTGCGGAAGCGGCGCATCATTCCTCCATACGCAGTTAGGTGACGCTTTCTGGGCTTTCAGCGGGCCCGATGGCAGAAGCGGCAGAAAATCCGCCCGGTCGGGCCCTCTTACGCCGATGTGGAGGGAACCGACATGAACGTGTCCCAGATCCTGAAGCAGAAGGGCAACCGCATCGTCTCGGTGCCGGAGGATGCCACCGTCGGCGAGGCGGCAACGATGCTCGCCCGCGAGGGTATCGGCGCCGTCCTCGTGCTCGATCGCGCCGGCCGGGTGGCCGGCATTCTCTCCGAGCGCGATCTGGTGCGCGGACTGGCGAGCCACGGCGCCGGCGCGGTCGCCCTGGGCGTCGCCGAAGTGATGACGCGCAACGTCGTGTTCTGCCGTCCTGAGGACAGCATCGATCGCGTCATGAGTGAGATGACGACACGGCGCTTCCGCCACCTGCCGGTCACCGAGAATGGAAAACTCGCCGGCATCGTGTCGATCGGCGACGTCGTGAAGTACCGGCTGATGGAGACCGAGGCGGAGGCCGAATCGCTCCGCCAGTACATCGCCGCCGGCTGAAGGCGGCTCAGCGCCGGGGGTGTTCCGCGAGCAGCCAGTCGCGGAACACCCGGACCGGTGCGCGGGCGAAATGCGCCGCGGGCGCCACCACCCAATAGGACCATTCCGCGCGCCTCACCTCCGGCAGCACCGGCACGAGGCGCCCTTCCGCGAGATGCTCCTCCAGCATCGGCAACCGCCCGAGCGCGATGCCCTGCCCCGCCACGGCGGCGGCAATCAGGACCGAGGAATCGCTGAACGACAGCCCGCGCGAAGCCAAGTCCTCCGGCAAGCCGGCCGCGGCGAACCATGCCCGCCAGCTCATCCACCATTGCGCCGGATGCGCGTCGGTATCGTGCAGCAGCACTTCGCCCGCAAGGTCGGCGAGGCCGCGGATCGGCCCGCGCGCGTGCAGCAGGCGCGGGCTTGCCACCGGCGTCACGTCTTCATCCATCAGATGATGCGCCACCAGGCCGCGGAACGGGCCGCAGCCAAAGCGGATAGCGAGATCGACATCCTCGCGGCCGAAATCGAGCAGCCGACGATCGGTGCGCAGCACCACGTCGATCTCCGGATAGGCGCGGCGGAACCGGCCGAGCCGCGGCACCAGCCACCCGGCCGCCAGCGCCGGCAGCAGGGTGATGGTGACCACGCCGGATGGTGCGCGCGCCGAAAGGCCCGTCGTCGCCTCCGCAACGCGATCGAACGCCTCGCTCAAGGTCGGCAGCAGGCGCGCGCCGGTCTCGGTCAGGACCAGGCCATGCGGCAGGCGACGGAACATGGCGGTGCCCATGCGCGCTTCCAGCGCCTTGACCTGCTGGCTCACCGCCGCCGGCGTGACGCCGAGTTCCGCCGCCGCGGCGACGAAGCTGCCCTGACGGGCGGCGGCCTCGAAGGCACGGAGCGCGTTGAGCGGCGGCAGCTTGCGGGCCATCCGCGCAGCATAAGGAAATCTAAGTCTGGCGCCGAGAAAGACTTGCTTGCGCGCGGTTCGGCCTGGCGCAATCTCCCGCGGCACCGCCCGAAGGGGGTCACCATGCTGACGCTGTACGACTACATGGATTCCGGCAATGGCTACAAGGCGCGGCTGCTGCTGCACCAGCTTGCCATTCCGTACCGGCGGATCGAGCTCGACATCGACAAAGGTGAGACGCGGACGGCAGCATTCCTGGCCAAGAATCCGAACGGCCGCGTGCCCGCGCTCGAACTAGATGACAGCAGCATCATCGCCGAATCCGATGCCATCATCTGGTATCTCGCCGAGGACACGCCTTTCCTGCCGGAAGGCCGGTTAGGCCGGGCGCAGGCCCTGCAGTGGATGTTCTTCGAGCAGTACAGCCACGAGCCCTATGTGGCGACGCCGCGCTATATCCTGCGCCACCTGGCGCCGGACAATCCGCGCCGATCCGAGCTACCGGAGCGCCAGGCGCGCGGCCGGGCCGCGCTCGCCGTGATGGAGACGCATCTCGCCACGGCGCCTTTCTTCGTCGGCGGCCACTATTCGATCGCCGACATCGCGCTCTACGCCTATACGCACGTGGCCGATCAGGCAGGCATCGACCTCACCCCCTATCCGGCGGTGCGCGCCTGGCTTGGCCGGGTGGCCGCCGAGCCGCGGCACATTCCGATCACGCAGGGCTAGCCGGAGCGACGTTTCGGAAGATTGCCCTGGTCGGACGATTGCCCTGGGTCAAGCATCCCATGGCCTTTGGCGGTACTATCCCGCCAGCCGCCCGGGAGGTTGCCGATGCTCGCCCCTTTCGAGACCCATGAGGTCCTGAATCAGTCGCCGCCGCTCGAGGCCTACAACCTCTATGCCGGCAATATGGCCCTGCGCGAAGGCGTGCGGCGCGAAGGGGCTAAATGGGCCGACCGGTCGCTCACCGCCTTCGGCGAGCTGCTCGGCAAGCCCGAGACAATGGAGCTAGGCTATCTCGCCAACCGGCACACGCCGACCCTCAAGACCTTCGACCTGAAGGGCCGCCGGCGCGACGAGGTGGAGTTCCATCCGGCCTGGCACCGGCTGATGGCGATCGGCTGCGGCCAGGGGCTGCATAGCGGGCCCTGGGCCGATCCACGGCCCGGCGCGCATGTGGCGCGTGCGGCCGCCTTCATGCTGTTCGCCGAGGTCGAGCAGGGTGCGCTCTGCCCGCTCACCATGACCTTCGGTTCCGTCCCGGCGCTGCGCCGGTTTCCCGGCGTCGCCGGCCCCTTCCTCGAACGCGTCCTGAAGCCAAACTACGACGCGCGCTTCCGCCCGATTGCGGAGAAGACGGGCGCGCTGGTCGGCATGGGCATGACCGAGAAGCAGGGTGGGTCGGATGTGCGCACCAATACGACCCAGGCCGAACCGGCGGGCGATGGCGCCTACGCCGTCACCGGCCACAAATGGTTCTTCTCGGCCCCGATGTGCGACGGCTTCCTGGTCCTGGCGCAGGCACCCGGCGGGCTCTCCTGCTTCTTCCTGCCGCGCTTTCTGCCCGACGGTTCGCTGAACGCAATCCGCATCCAGCGCCTGAAGGACAAGGTCGGCAACAAGTCGAATGCGTCGAGCGAAGTCGAGTTCCACGCCGCCACCGGCTGGCTGCTCGGCGAGGAAGGCCGCGGTGTACCCACCATTCTGGAAATGGGCACCTATACGCGGCTCGATTGCGGGCTCGGCACCACCGGCATCATGCGGGCATGCCTCGCCCATGCGCTGCATCACACGGCGCACCGCACGGTGTTCCAGAGGAAGCTCGTCGACCAGCCGCTGATGCGGAACGTCCTCGCCGATATCGCGCTGGAGGTCGAGGCGGCGACGGCCTGCATGCTTCGCCTGGCGCGCGCCTTCGATGCGCAGGCGGAAGAGGGCGAGACCCTGTTCCGCCGCCTGATGACGCCGGCGGCGAAATACTGGATCTGCAAGCGCGGGCCCGGGCTCGCCGCCGAGGCGATGGAAGTGCTGGGCGGCAATGGCTATGTCGAGGAAGGCATCATGGGCCGGCTGTACCGCGAGATGCCGGTCAACTCGATCTGGGAAGGCTCCGGCAACGTCATGTGCCTCGACGTGCTGCGTGCGCTGGAGCGCTCGCCGGAGACGCGCGCCGTGCTAGCGGCGGAACTGAAGCAGGCGCGCGGCGCGGACCGGCGTCTCGACCAGGCAATGTCGGCGCTGCAGGCCGAGCTCGAGGATCCGACCGAGGCGGAGACGCGGGCGCGCCGCACGGTGGAGCGGCTGATGCTGGTGTTCCAGGCCTCGCTTCTGGTACGCCATGCGCCGAGCGCCGTCGCCGATGCCTTCATCCAGAGCCGTATCGAGCGCGATGCGCCCGGTCACTACGGCGTGCTGCCGCGCGGCATCGACCTGGGCGCCCTGGTCGAGCGCGCCGCGCCGCTGCCTATGTAGAGGGACGACGATGCAGACGCAGAACCGCATTCTCGACGATCTGGCCCGCATGGCCGCTTCGGCCGTCGGCGCCATGCAGGGCGCCCGCCACGAAGTGGAGGCCGCCTTCCGCGCCCGACTGGAAAAGATGCTGGCCGATATGGATCTGGTGACGCGCGACGAATTCGAAGTGGTGAAGGCCATGGCCGAGAAGGCGCGCGAGGAAAACGAGCGCCTCTCTGAACGACTGGCTGCCCTGGAGGCCCGTCTCGGGCCACGGGATTAACCGCGAAGGCCGCCAAGAGCGCGAAGGGACGCGAAGGCAGTTTCAGCGCTTTGCGCCCATCGACCTTCATTGCGCTCCTTCGCTCTCTTGGCGGCGTTGGTGGTGAAGTCAACGGGGAGGGAAGATGGAAAATCTTGAGATCATCCTGGCGCGGCGGCCGGATGGGCGGCTGTCACCGGACCATTTCGAGGCGCGCGCGGCGGCGGTGCCGGAGCCGGGCCCCGGCGAAGTGCTGCTGCGCACGCTCTATCTCTCCATCGACCCGGCCAATCGCGCGTGGATGAGTCCGGTGCCGACCTATGTGGCGCCGGTCAAGCCGGGCGATGTGATGGCAGGCTTCGCGCTGGGCCAGGTGGTGCGGTCGAACGATCCTTCCTTCCGGGCCGGCGACATCGTGGAGGGCGCCACTGGCTGGCGGCGCTTCGCGGTGACGGCTGCGAGGAACCTGCGCAAGCGACGGATGTTCGATCCGCCCACGGCGCTGCTCTCCGTGCTCGGCATTACCGGCAAGACGGCCTGGTTCGGCATGGCGGAGATCGGCCGGCCGCGCAATGGCGAGACGGTGCTGGTCTCCGCCGCCGCCGGCGCCGTCGGCTCCATCGCCGGCCAGATCGCCAAGGGCATGGGCGCGAAGGTGATCGGCATCGCCGGCGGCGCGGCGAAATGCCGGCACGTGGTCCAGGATCTCGGCTTCGACGCCGCGATCGACTACAAGGCCGAAAGCGTGGGCGAAGGCCTCAAGCGGTTGGGCATCAAATCCGTCGACGTCTATTTCGACAATGTCGGCGGCGAGATGCTGGAAGCAGTGCTGTTCCGCATGGCGAATTTCGGCCGCATCGTCTGTTGCGGCAACGTCTCGCAATACGACACCGCGACGCCGGCGCCGGGCCCGCGCGGCGTGCCGGGCCTGCTGGTGGTGAAGCGGTTGCGCATGGAAGGCTTCATCGTGCTCGACTACGAGAGCCGCTACGACGAGGCGGAAGCGGACCTCGCCCGCATGATCGCCGAGGGCCGACTGACCTATCGCGAGGATATCGGCGAAGGCCTGGCGAGCGCGCCGGCCATGCTGGTGCGCGTGCTCGCGGGCGGCAATACCGGCAAGGCGATGGTGCGCGTCGAGTAGAAAAGAAAGGGCCGCCGGTCACCCGGCGGCCCCACGAATGCAGAGCGCTGGATCAGCTGCCGCTGCCGCCCAGCACCTCGCCGAACCGTACCCACATCTTGCCGTCGAACTTGATCAGCTGTTCCTGATCGATCGGCGCGAAATCGGTGGGCGAGGTATTCACCTTGATGCCCGGCAGAAGCATCGGCAGGTCAAAATTCTTCAAGCTGGCCGCCTGCTTCATGATGTTCTCGCGCGTCAGCTCGTCGCCGCACTGCTTCAGCACCTGGATCAGACCCATGGCGACGTTGTAGCCGTAGACGTTGGACGCGTCCTTCTTGTCGCCATTCGGATAGTACTTGTCCATCCAATCCGACCACGCCTTGTAGGCCGGATCGTTGGCCCATTGTGGATCGGTCGGGTCCTTGAAGTACTGCGTCGAGATGATGTCGACGGATTTCTCGAGGCCCGCCGGGACGAGCACCGAGCCGACGGAGGCCGACACGTTGTTCAGGAAGTGCAGCGGCTTCCAGCCGATGTCGTAGGCCTTGCGGATCGCCTGCGCGGCAAACTTGGGCGTGGTGATGTTGAAGAACACATCGGCCCCGGCACCCTTGAGCTCGATGATCTGCGAATCGACTGTAGGGTCGGTCACCTCGTAGGAGAGCTCCTTGACGATCAGTTTCTGGCCTGCCGCGCCGAGGCCGTCCTTGAAGCCCTTGAGGTAGTCCTTACCGTAGTCGTCGTTCTGGTAGAGGATGCCGATCTTGGCGTTCGGCTTCTCCTTCAGCGTGTACTTGGCGTAGATCTGGCCTTCGATCTGATAGTTCGGCTGCCAGCCCATTGTCCACGGGTGACCCTTGGGGTCGTTCCATTTGGTCGCCCCGGTGGCGACGAAGAGCTGCGGCACCTTCTTGGCGTTCATGTACTTGTGAATCGCAGAGTTCGGCGGCGTGCCGAGCGTGTTGAACAGGAACAGCACCTCGTCCTGCTCGATCAGCCGGCGCACCATCTCCACCGTCTTCGGCGGGCTGTAGCCGTCGTCATAGGTGATCATGCGGAGCTTGCGGCCGTTCACGCCGCCCTGCTCCTCATTGACCTTCTTGAAATACGCCTCGAGCGCGCGGCCGATCGTGCCGTAGGCCGAAGCCGGACCCGAATAGGGATTGGTGTGGCCGAACACGATCTCCTTGTCGGAGGCGCCGGTATCGTACTTCTTCTGCGCCAACGCTGGCGCCGCCAGCGCCAGCGCGGCGGCGGCGACAGCCGCGACGCCGAAACGTGAACCGAGCTGCATTTTGCGCTTCCCTTCCCTGATTGAGGGGACGCCATCGGCGTCCTTATGTGACGACATGCGTCCGCATGTCGCTGGGAAGTGATCGAACGACAAGTGTCGATTCGGGTCAAACAAAAAGGCCGTCAGCGATGTCGCTGACGGCCAATTTCTTTTCTTTATCGATTGATCATTATTTTATTTATCAGACGATCACTCTCCATACACCTTGCCGAACAGCTCGAACACCTTGCCGTTGAACTTGGCGAGCTGCTCCTGCTCGATCGGGTAGAAGTCGGTCGGGCTGGTATTGACGTTGATGCCGGGCAGCAGCATCGGCACGTTCAGGTTCTTCAGGCTGGCCGCCTGCTTCATGATGTTCTCGCGGGTCAGATTGTCTCCCGCCTGCTTCAGCATTGCGACCAGCGTGTAGGAAACGTTGTAGCCGAAGACGTTGAACGTGTCCTTTTTGTCGCCGTCGGGATAGTACTTGTCCATCCAGGCGGACCAGTCCTTGTAGGCCTGATCGTTGGCCCATTGCGGATCGGTCGGGTCCTTGGCGTAGATCGCCGTGATGATGCCAACCGACTTGTCCAGCCCCGCCGGCGTCAGCACCGAGCCGACCGAGGCCGACACGTTGTTGAGGAAGTGCAGCGGCTTCCACTCGATATCGCCGGCCTTGCGGATCGCCTGCGCGGCGAATTTCGGCGTCGTGATGTTGAAGAAGGTATCGGCGCCCGAACCCTTGAGCTCGATGATCTGGCTGTCGATCGTCGGGTCGGTAACTTCGTAGGAGAGCTCCTTGACGATCAGCTTCTGCCCGGCGCTGCCGAGCCCGTCCTTGAAGCCTTTGAGGTAGTCCTTACCGTAGTCGTCGTTCTGGTAGAGGATGCCGATCTTGGCGTTCGGCTTGTTCTCCAGGATGTAGGCCGCGTAGATCTTGCCTTCGGTCTGATAGTTCGGCTGCCAGCCCATCGTCCACGGGAAGCGCTTCGGATCGCCCCACTTGGTCGCGCCGGTGGCGACGAAGAGATGCGGCACCTTCTTGGCGTTGACGTATTTATGGATCGCGGTGTTGGTCGGCGTGCCGAGGGTGTTGAACAGGAACAGCACCTCGTCCTGCTCCACCAGGCGGCGCACCTGCTCGACGATCTTCGGCGGGCTGTAACCGTCGTCGTAGGAGATCATCTTGAGCTTGCGCCCGTTGACGCCGCCCTCGTCGTTGATCTTGTTGACATAGGCCTGGATTGCCTTGCCGATCGTGCCATAGGCCGATGCCGGGCCCGAATAGGGGCCGGTATGGCCGAACACGATCTCGGTGTCGGTCGCGCCCGTATCGTATTTCTTCTGCGCCCAGGCCGGCGCAATCACTAGCGCCGCGGCAGCGAGTGCCACCGCGGATGACAGGTACTTCACGCCCTTCATGCTGCGTACTCCCGTTAAAGCCGCCGGCATTGACCAAGCCAATTACTCCGTCGGCGACGAACCGGCGTCGCGCCGCCGACGGAATTCCACACTTGTGACCTATTGCTTTGCGGCCCGCCGCTTGGCCTGCCACTGCTTGATCAAGCCGGCAGCCCCCGTGGGCATCACATAGACCGCGGCGATCAGGAACAGGCCATAGATCGCCCACGGCGCCGCCTTCGAAATCGCGTCGGCGACGTTCGGTATGAACTGGATGAAGATGCCGCCGTAGATCGCACCGGAGATCGAAGCCAGGCCGCCGATGACAAGGCCGACCAGGAAGGAGATCGACAGGAAGATGGTGAAGCTGTCCGGCGCCACGAACGCGATGGCGATGGCGCCGAGCGCACCGGCGACGCCGGTATAGGCGGCCGAGATCCCGAAGGCCATCGACTTCACCACGGTGAGGTTGATGCCCATCACCTCGGCGGCGATGGGATGGTCGCGGATGGCGATCATCGCCCGGCCGAGCCGGCCGCGGATGAGGTTGATCGCCAGCCAGAACATTATGCAGGCGACCACCAGCGCGAGATAGTAGAGCCACTGGTCGGCATTGATCGCCTTGATGCCGAACGGCGGGTCCGGCTTGATGATGACGATGCCCTGCACGCCACCGGTCAGCCATTCGATGTGGTTGTACTTGAGCAGCTGCGGCACCGCGAGCGCCAGCGCGAAAGTGGCGAGCGCCAGGTAATGGCCCTGCAGGCGCAACGCCGGCAGTCCGAACAGGAAGCCGACGACGAGGCACACGACACCGGAGATCGGGATGGTGAGCCAGTATGGGCAGTCGAGCTTGTCCATCAGGATCGCCGCCGTGTAGGCGCCGATGGCGTAGAACGCACCGTGACCGAGCGAGAACTGGCCGTTGTAGCCGGTCACGATGTTGAGGCCGAGGATGGCAATCGCATAGATGATCACCAGCGTCAGCTGGAAGATCATGAAGTTCGGCTTCAGCGTGATGATACCGCCGAGCAGCGGCAGCACCACCGGCAGCAGCAGCGGCAGCGCGAACAGGAGCAGCACGAAGATGGTGATGCCGATCGCGTTCGGGCCTTTCTTGGCGACCGGCGCGGCGGGAGCGGTGGCTTCGCTTGTCGTCATGGGTCGCCCCTCACACGCGCGTCACGATGCGCCGGCCGAACAGGCCTGCCGGCTTGACCAGCAGCACGCCGATGATCAGCACCAGCGCCACCGAGAGCTTGAGCTCGGTGCCGATGACGTAGGCACCGAGCACGTTCTCCGCCACGCCGACGATGAAGCCGCCGACCACCGCGCCGCCGGGATTGTCGATGCCGCCGAGCAAGGCGGAGGCGAAGCCGTAGAGCAGGATGCCGGCCATCATGTTGGGATCGAGATAGACCACGTGTGCGACCAGCATGCCGGCCACAGAACCGATCGCGGCCGCCAGGCCCCACCCCAGCGCCAGCATGAGCCCGACCCGGATGCCGACCAGCCGTGCCGATTCGGGATTGAAGGCCGCGGCCCGCATGGCGAGGCCGAGCGGCGTCAGGCGGAAGAAGGCGAACAGCAGCAGCAGCACCACGACGGTGATGCCGACCGTGCCGATCTCGTGCCAGTTCAGGAACCTGTTGCCGAAGGGCGGGGAAGTCGGGAAGGGCGACGGAAACGCCTTGATGGTAAAGCCGAAGATCCAGCCGGCCAGGGCATTGAAGATCACCAGAAGGCCGATGAAGGCGATGATGATCGACAGCACGGGCTTGTCGTGCAGCGGCCGCAGCACGATGCGTTCGATCGCAAAGCCGCCGCAAAAGGCGATCACGATGGTGAGCAGGAAAGCGACCCAGAAGTTGAGTCCGCCCCACTCGATCAGCGCCCAGCCGATGAAGGTGGCGAACATCGCCATCTCGCCCTGGGCGAAATTGATGTGATGCGTCGCGGTGTAGATCATCACCAGCGCCAGCGCGACCGAGGCATAGATGCCGCCCGCCGCGAGGCCGGAGAAGATCTGGTGCAGGAAGGCTTCCATGGCGGCCGCTGCCCTCAATAGCCGAGATAGGATTTGCGGATCGTCTCGTCGTTCTTGATCACGTCCGAGGTGCCCGACATCACGATGTTGCCGGTCTCCAGCAGATAGGCGTGATCGGCGATGCCGAGCGCGATGTTGGCGTTCTGCTCGACCAGCAGCATGCTGACCTTCTCTTTGGTGTTGATGTCGCGCAGGATGCGGTAGATCTCCTGCACGATCAGCGGGGCGAGACCGAAGGACGGCTCGTCGAGCAGCAGCAATTTCGGGCTCAGCATCAGCGCGCGGCTGATCGCCAGCATCTGCTGTTCGCCGCCCGACAGCGTGCCGGCCTGCTGCATGCGGCGTTCCTTCAGCCGCGGGAAATAGTGGTAGACGCGGTCGAGATCGGCGGCGACCTGGCCCTTGTCGGAGCGGACATAGGCGCCGAGCCTGACGTTTTCCTCCGTGGTGAGCTGCACGAAGGTGCCGCGGCCGTCCGGCACGTGGGCGACGCCCAAGCGGACGATATCCTCGGTCGCCTTGCCGGCGATCGCCTGTCCGGCGAAGACGATGTCGCCGGCCACGCGAACCATGCCGCAGATCGCCCGCAAGGTGGTGGTCTTGCCGGCACCGTTGGCGCCAAGGATGGTGGTGATGCCGCCCTGCTCCAGTTCGAATGTCAGACCGTGCAGGACTTCGGTCTGGCCATAGCCGGCACGCAGACCCTTCACGTCGAGAAGCTTCGCCATCAACCGGTTCCCAGATAGGCGCGGATCACGTCGGGGTGGTTCTGCACCTCCGCAGGGGTGCCTTCGGCGATCTTCTGGCCGAAGTCGAGCGCGACCACCTTGTCGGAAATGCTCATCACCAGGCTCATGTGATGCTCGACCAGCAGCACGGTCACCCCGAGGCGATCGCGGATGTCCATGATGGTGCGGCCGAGATCGTCGAGCTCCTCGTGGTTGAGGCCGGCAGCCGGCTCGTCGAGCAGCAGGAGCTTGGGATCGGAGATCAAGCCGCGACCGAGCTCGACCCGCTTCTGGTAGCCGAACGGCAGGCCGCCGACCGGCAGTTCCGCCACGTGCTCAAGCCGAAGGAAACGCACCAGCTCCTCCGCCTTGGCCCGGAGCTGCGCCTCTTCGGCTTTGACCGAGGGCAGCCGCAGCATGTTGGCGATGTACCCTGTCGAGGTGCGGCAATGGCCGCCGACCATGACATTCTCGACCACCGACATGGTGCGGAACAGCGCCAGGTTCTGGAAGGTGCGGCCGATGCCGAGCGAGGCGATACCGTGCCTCGGCACCTCGACCAGCGAGCGGCCTTCGTAGCGGATCTCGCCTTCCTGGAACTCGTAGAGCCGCGACAGGCAGTTGAAGAGTGTGGTCTTGCCGGCGCCGTTCGGCCCGATCAGGCCGACGATGCGGCCCTTCTCGACATCGAAGCTGACGCCGTCCAGCGCCCGGATGCCGCCGAAGCGAACCGACACGCCGCGCACGCTCAATAGAGCTTCTTGCGCGCCGTTCACGATCGCTCGTGGCGCGGATATCCACCCATCCGCAATTCACGCCTCCCTAGAGAGTCCGGCGGCAGGACCGCTACGAACGTTCTTTGTTGTTGGCCGGTATAGCCGCCCGCTTCTACCGATGCAACGGACCTGACGCGCCTGTGACGATTGGGCGGTGACTCGGCCGTCTCAATTATTGATATGGCCCGGCGGTGCCCAATTGGTGTGCGGGTCCAAGGGGTAAACCGGCCGCGGCAATCGCGTCCAGGCGAAATTCTGCAGGGCGGGCGAAGTCAGGCCGGGGCAATCGACCTCGACGATGCGCTCGGCCGGAAAGAACTCATCGAAGCCGTCGCGGAAATGGCCGCGGCTTTTCACCACCACAAGGCGAGCCTTGCCGATATCGAACCCCAGGCTCTCGATCTGCATCGGGTCGAGGCATTGCTGGCGGATCGAGATCACCACCACGACGATGCCGCCGAGATCGAGCGCCGCCGACGGCCCCATATCCATCGACATACCGCGGGCGAGCCCGCGCCGCCCGACGAATTTTCCGTCGGTCAGCCGGATCACCTCGGCATCGGCCTCGAATGGCTCGGAAAAGCCATCCGCCTCGGCGCGGTTGAAGCGCGCCCGGAAGCGGGCGCCGAGCCCGAGCCGGTGCGCTTCTGCGGCGAGCGGCGCGTCGTTGAACACCGCCAGGACCACGCCCTTGAGCCCCGCCCGATGCAGCGCGCGCAGTATGTAAGTAGTGTTGCCACGCCCGCCGCCGCCCGGATTATCCGCCACGTCGGCGAACAGGATGGCCGGCCTGGCCGGATCGTCAATCACGGCCTTGGCTTGGGCGATTGCGTCGTCGAGCGACGTCATAGGCTTGCGGAAGCGCTCGCGCATCTCCCAGGTCCGCCGCGCCAGGTCGCCGGCGAGTTTCGCCGCCGCGGCGCGGTCGCCACGCGTCGTCACCACCACGGTGAAGCCGTTCTTCGGGCTGTCGCTGAAGGCGAAGCCCGCCATCGCCGAGACATTGGCGATGACACGGCCGACATGCTTCTGCCCCTCGGCGATGATCTCGCCATAGGGGCCAGTCTTCGTGAGCAGGGTGATGGTCGGCGCGACCAGCGGGATCTTCGCCATGGCGGCGACGAAGCGCGTGCCGGCCAGCGCCTCGCGCATCAACCCGGCGGCCTCGATGCCGCGCTCGCCGATATCGACATGCGGATTGGCGCGGTAGCCGACGAAGGCGGAGACGTTGTCGACCATGCGGGCCGAGACGTTGGCATGCAGGTCGAACACGGCAATCACCGGAACGTCGGGCCCGACGATGCGGCGCACCATGACGTAGAGATCGCCATCCGGATCGTCGCTGCCGGTCGAGAGCCCGGCACCGTGGCCGGAGACATAGACGCCGTCGAGCGGCAGCGCGGCCTTGAGCCCGGCTTCGATCTCGGCCAGCAGCCCGTCGAAATAGCCCTGGTCGACCGGTCCGCCCGGCTGCGCCTGAGCGACGCGCAGCGGCACTGGAGTCCACGCGCCGGTACGGTCCATCTCGCCGACGAAGCCCGGCAGGTCGGGCAGCATGCCCGGCGCGGCCGAGCGCGCCTCCGCCACGATTGCCTCATCCCGCAGATCGACATCGCTCTCGAAATCGGCCTGGGTGCTGACAGGGGCGAAGCGGTTGCACTCGATGGCGAAGCCGAGCAGCGCGATACGCGGGGACGCTGGCATTATCCGTTGACCCAGGCGATGCGGAGGATGTTGGTGGCGCCGGGCGTGCCGAACGGCACGCCGGCCGTGATGACGAGCCGGTTGCCGGGCTTGGCGAATTCCTGCGCCAGCGCGGTGGAGCAGGCTTTCTCCACCATGTCGGCGAACGAGGTCGCATCCATGCCGGGAACCGTGTGCACGCCCCAGGCGATGCTGAGCCGCCGCGAGGTCGAGGTCGACGGTGTCAGGCAGAGGATCGGCACCCGGGGCCGTTCGCGCGAGGCACGCAGCGTGGTCGAGCCTGAGGTCGTATAGGTGACGATCGCCGCGGCGCCGATCGTCTGCGCCACCTGAGCCGCGGCCGCGGTGATCGCATCGGCGGCGGTCGCTTCCGGATTGGCGTGCTCCGCGTCCATGATGCCGCGATAGAGCGGATCGCGCTCCACCTGCTCGGCGATGCGGTTCATCATGCCGACCGCCTCGCGCGGATACTCGCCGGAGGCGGATTCCGCCGACAGCATGATGGCGTCGGCACCGTCATAGACGGCGGTGGCGACATCCGACACTTCAGCCCGGGTGGGGAACGGCGACGACACCATGCTCTCCAGCATCTGCGTCGCCACCACGACCGGGCGGCCGGCCCGGCGCGACGCGCGCACGATGCGCTTCTGCAGGCCCGGCACGTCCTGCACCGGCATCTCGACACCGAGATCGCCCCGCGCCACCATCAAGGCATCGGACAGCTCGATGATCTCGTCCAGGCGCTCGACCGCCGCCGGCTTCTCGATCTTGGACAGGATTGCGGCGCGGCCGGCGATCAGCTTGCGCGCCTCGGCCAGATCCTCCGGCCGCTGGATGAACGACAGTGCGATCCAGTCGACATCGAGGTCGAGCGCGATCTGCAGGTCGGTGCGGTCCTTGGCCGTCAAGGCGGCGAGCGGCAGCACCGCGCCTGGCACATTGACGCCCTTGCGGTCCGAAAGCTTGCCGCCCGTGACAACCTCGGTCTCCGCGAAATCCTTGCCGTACTTGCCGACCCGGAGCCGGATGCGGCCGTCATCGAGCAATAGCTCGAGATCCTTCTCCAGCGCGGCGAAGATCTCCGGATGCGGCAGGGTCACGCCCGCCGCATCGCCGGCGCGCTGGTTCAGATCCAGCCGGAACGGCGCGCCGGGCGCCAGCGTCACCGGTCCGCCGGCGAAGGTGCCGATCCTGAGCTTCGGCCCCTGCATGTCGGCCAGGATGCCGATCGGCCGCCCGAGCTCGCCTTCCAGCTCGCGGATTGCGCTCGCCCGTGCCTTGTGATCCTGCGCCACGCCATGGCTGAAATTGAGCCGGAACACATCGGCGCCGGCCTCGAACAGCGCGCGGATCTCCGCCGGCTTCGAACTGGCCGGTCCCAATGTCGCGACGATCTTGGTCGACCGCTGCCGTCGCATTTTCAACGCCCCTCCTGATGCTTTGCCGGCCTTATGACCCTACCAGAATCGCCCGGAAATCGTTGACGTTCGTCCGCGTCGGGCCGGTGACAAGGAGATCGCCGAGCACCGCGAACACTCCGTAGGCGTCGTTTTCCGCCAGCCGCGCCGCCGGGTCGATGCCCCTCGCACGCGCCCGGGCCAGGGTGTCGGGCGCCGCAAAGGCGCCGGCATTGTCCTCGCTGCCGTCGATGCCGTCGGTATCGGCGGCAAGGGCATGAATACCGACGGCCTCGCTTAGCGCCAAGGTCAGACCGAGCAGATATTCGCTGTTGCGGCCCCCGCGGCCACGGCCACGCACCGTCACCGTCGTCTCGCCGCCCGACAGGATGGCCACGCGGCGGCCCGCCGCCGCGGCCTTCAGCGCCAAACCGGCATGCGCGCGCCCGAGTTCCCGCGCCTCGCCCTCCAGAGCGTCGCCGAGCAGATCGACATCGTAGCCGGCGGCGCGCGCGCGATCGGCCGCCGCCGCCAGCGACAGGGCCGGGCTCGCCACGATCCTTGCCGTGGCGGCGGCAAGGCGCGGATCGCCCGGCTTCGGCGATTCCTCCGCCATACGCTCGAGATGCGCGACCACCGGCGCCGGCGCGGCGATACCGTATTTCGCCAGAATGGCGCGCGCCTCGGCGAAGGTGGTCGGGTCGGGCACGGTCGGGCCCGAGGCGATGGTGGCGGGGTCGTCGCCCGGCACGTCGGAGATCATCAGCGTCAGCAGCCGCGCCGGATGCGCTGCCGCGGCCAGCCGCCCGCCCTTGATGGCAGAGAGATGCTTCCGCACCGCGTTCATCTCGCCGATATTGGCGCCCGACCGCAGCAAGGCGGTGGTGACTGCCTGCTTGTCGGCGAGCGTGAGGCCCGGCGCCGGCAGCGCCAGCAGCGCGGAGCCGCCGCCAGAGATCAGGCACAGCACGAAATCCTCAACCCCCAGGCCATCGACGCGCTGCAGGATGCGCCGGGCGGCCGCGGCGCCGGCGGCGTCCGGCACCGGGTGGCTCGCCTCCACCACCTCGATCCAGCGAGTGGGGACAGCGTGGCCGTAGCGGGTGACGATCAACCCTTCGAGCGGCGGGCCCCAGGCCTGTTCCACCGCGGCGGCCATGGCGGCCGACGCCTTGCCGGCGCCCACCACGATCACCCGCCCGCCCGGCCGGGCCGGGAGATGCGCCGGCACGCAGACGGCCGGATCGGCCGCCGCGACGGCGGCATCGAACAACGAGCGCAGCAATTCCCGCGGCGACATCATGCGGATCGAAGACTATCCGCCAAAGCCGAGCCGTCCCAGCGTCCATCCGGCGGCGCGCGCGACATGGCCGTCGGCGACGATGAAGACCAGGAAGCCCGCGATGGCGACCAGCCGCGACACCCAGTCGCGCGCCGCATAGACGATCGGGTCATCGTCCATGTAGCCCCGCGCGGTGGCGAGCCAGAGCCGGCACTGCCAGAACAGCGCCAGCGGCACCAGCAGCCAGAACAGCTCGGCGCTGCTGCCGCCACGGCCAGCGATCCATTGATTTTGTACGTACAGCGCGAGCACGAGGCTGGCGACAAAGCTGGCGGCGACGCCCATCATGGTCACGATCTGGACGTCGTCGACCAGATAGCCGCGGCGGGCGAGCTGCTTGGCCCCGCCCTCGCGCGCCGCCTGCGATTGCAGCTCGGCCACCCGCTTGACCGCCGCGAGGCCGAGGAACAGGAAGATCGAGAAGGCAAGCAGCCAGTTCGATACCGGATGGCCGGTGGCCTCGCCGCCCGCATAGAGGCGGAGCGTGTAGAGCGTCGCCAGGGCGAACATGTCGACCAGCGGGAACTCCTTCAGCCGCATGGAGTAGCCGGTCGAGGTGACCACGTAGACCGCCAGCACCCAGAGGATGCCGGTCGACCAGGCGACCCAGCCGCCCACGGCGAGCAGCACCGGCGCCGCGAGCAGGGCGAGGCGGATGTCGAGCGCGCCGCTGGCGAGCGGGCGCCGGCTCTTGCGCGGATGTGCGCGGTCGGCCGGGAGGTCGCTCAGGTCGTTCAGCAGATAGATGCCGGAGGCGATCAGCGAGAAGGCCATGAAGGCGGCGATGGCGAGCAGCCAGTCCTCGAGCTGTCCGACCGCACCCGCGGTGACGATGGGCACGAAGACCAGCAGGTTCTTCATCCACTGATGCGGCCGGCAGGCACGGACCAGCGCCTTCAGCGCGCGCGCCTCGCGCGGCAGTTCCAGCTCGACGGGGCCGATGGCGCGCGCCGCCCGCACTGTCGCGGAATCGGCATTCACCAGCAGCACGCCGCCGGCCTTCTGCCAAACCTGCAGATCCGGCCGGTCGTTGCCGGCATAGGCGAAGCCGCCCTGACCGAAGCGTCCGACCAGCGCCGCCGCCTTGCGTGGACCCTTCAGGTTGGTGACGCCGTCGGAAGCAAGCACCTCGTCGAACTGGCCGAGATGGCCGGCAATCGCCTCGGCGATGCGGCGGTCCGTCGCGGTCGCCAGAATCACGCGGCGCCCGCGCGCCCGTTCCCGCCGAAGGTAGTCGATCAGCCGGGTTTCGTAGGGCAGCGCCGCCGGATCGAGCGGCAGGCGCTTCGCCATTTCCTGCTTCAGCACCGCCCGGCCGCGCAACAGCCAGAGCGGCAGCATCAGCAGCACCCGCCAGTCGCGCAAAGCTGCCGCCACCATCTCGAACAGCGTGTCGGTGCGAACCAGCGTACCGTCGAGATCGACGCAAAGCGGCCGCAGGGCGGGTTCGTCGCCACCCGCTGCCGCCGTCGCCGCCGCCTGCGATACCATGCGTTCTCCGTCTCCATGCCGCGGAACCGTTCCCGGGTTTCCACCGGCAATTCCTTATACATACTGGTAATTCGGCATTGGTATACGCATCGTTCACCGAATCCGCGGCCCAATAACCTGCACCATCGGCGCGACCTGTGACCCGGGAGTGATGATGCGAAACAGCTTCTACCGCCCGGCCTCGCGCCGCCTCGTCTTTTCGCCGGCCTCCGCGCTGCCACCCGACCGGGTCGAGCTCTGCCTGATGCTGGTGGCTGCCATCGCGTTGGCGGTGGCCATGTACGTCACGGCACCGCGGCATGGCGAGTTCTGGTGGTCGGACGCGCCGCGTCATGCCCTGAACGGTCTTTTCGTCAAGGATCTGCTGCGCGACCTGCCGCTCGACCGGCTGCAGGACTACGCGGTCGATTACTACCTACAGTACCCGGCGCTGACGATCCTGTTCTATCCGCCCATGCTGTACGGCGTTCTTGCCGTGTTCTATGCGGCGCTGGGCGACAGCCAGGTGGTGGCGCAGCTCTGCATTGCCACGTTTCACGGCGTGCTTGTGCTCGGCGCCTGGCTGCTGTTCCGCCGCTGGCTCGGCTTCTGGTGGGCAGGCGCCGCCGCGGTCGCCCTTGCCGCGGCACCGGTCGTCGCCTTGTGGGGCCGGCAGGTGATGCTGGAAATCCCCGCGCTGACGCTGGCTGTCTGGTCGCTCCACCTTCTGTTGCGCCATGTCGAGACGGACCGCATGTGGCGGCTCGGCGTGGCCCTGCTCCTGCTGCTCGCCGCCATCTACACCAAGATCTCGATCGGCTTTCTGGGGCTGGTGTTCGTCATGGCGCTGTGGCGCGCCCATGGGCCGGGCGAGCTGTTCCGGCCGCGCTATCTCGCCCTGGCCGCGGCTTTCCTGATCCTTCTGGTGCCGCTCGCCGTGCTCACCTTCAAATTCGGCCAGGCGAACATTCAATCGGTTGCCGGCATTCAGGACCGCGCGGTCGAGAAATGGAGCCTGGCAGGGTGGCTGTGGTACCTGCGGCAGCTGCCCGAGCAGATGGGCTGGGCGGTCCCCGTCGCCGCGGCGCTCGGCATCGCCGTGGCGCCTCTCCCGGGCCGGCGCGACAGCTACCCGGATTGGCCCCTCCTCATCCTGTGGTTCGTGACCGGCTATGTCTTCTTCTCGCTGATCGATCTGAAGGAGGCGCGGCACAGCATCTTCATCCTGCCGCCCGTCGTGGTGGCCGCCGGCTTCCTGTGCCAGGAAGTCGCGCAGCGCATCAGTCTCGGCTGGCTCGCGCCGGTCATCGCCCTCGGCTATGCCGGCTACACGCTGGCCGAGCACGAGGTGCCGCGGCTGGAAGGCTATCGCGAGGCCGCCCGGCATGCCGCCCGGATCGCCCCGCCGGGCGATATCGTCCTGTTCTCCGGCTATCGCGACGGCGCCTTCATCTACAACATGCGCACCGCCACCGGCCGGCCCGACCTGACCACGCTCCGCGCCGACAAGCTGCTGCTGGAGATCGCCGTGCGGCGCGAGCTCGGCGTCAAGCAGCAGGATTACAGCGAGGACGAGATCGCCGAGCTGATCGACAGCCACGGCGTGCATACCGTGGTGGCGCAAACCGATTTCTGGACCGATCTGGAGCAGATGGCCCGGCTGCAGAACGTGCTGCGCTCGGCCCATTTCCAGGAGGTCGCCCGCATCCCGATCCGCGCCAATATCGAGGTCAAGGACAAGGAACTGGTCGTCTACCGCAATCTCGGGCCGGTGGCCGAGGGCGAGCGGCGGCTCAGCATCAAGCTGCCGATGATCGGTCGAAAACTTGAAGGAACGGTGGGCGGCGGCAAGCCCTGAGCGCCGACCCTGAGCGCCGAGATCTGAGCCCTTGCTCCCCGACCGACATGGTACAATATCAGCAGGTTAGGGAGGTCCGGTCGGCATGCCGATCCTGAAGGAGCTCGACCACGGGACCCCGGCGCGCCACGGCGCGCCGGTGACGCTCGCGATCGACGGCCGCGACGTGACGGTTCCGGCCGGGACCTCGGTCATGCGCGCGGCGGCCGCGGCCGGCCGCGCCATTCCCAAGCTCTGCGCCACCGACCGGCTGGAAGCCTTCGGCTCCTGCCGGCTCTGCCTGGTCGAGATCGAGGGGCGCAAGGGAACGCCCGCGTCCTGCACCACGCCGGTCGAGCCAGGCATGCGCATAGCCACCGACACGCCTCGCCTGCGCGCGCTGCGCCGCAACGTGATGGAGCTCTACATCTCCGATCACCCGCTCGACTGCCTGACCTGTGCCGCCAACGGCGATTGCGAGCTGCAGGACATGGCCGGCGCCGTGGGCCTGCGCGAGGTGCGCTATGGCTATGACGGCGCCGGCCATCTCGACGCCCTGGGCGACGCCTCGAACCCCTATTTCGCCTTCGACCCGGCGAAATGCATCGTCTGCTCGCGCTGCGTGCGTGCCTGCGAAGAGGTGCAGGGCACCTTCGCGCTGACCGTCGACAGCCGCGGCTTCGCCAGCTCGATCGCAGCCGGCCAGGCGGAGGATTTCATCACCTCCGAATGCGTCTCCTGCGGCGCCTGCGTCGATGCCTGCCCGACGGCGACCTTGATGGAAAAGTCCGTCATCGAGGCGGGCTTGGCCGACCGCACCGTGCTCACCACCTGCGCCTATTGCGGCGTCGGTTGCAGCTTCAAGGCGGAGCTGAAGGGCGACCAGGTGGTGCGCATGTCGCCCTACAAGGACGGCCAGGCCAATCACGGCCATTCCTGCGTGAAGGGCCGCTTCGCCTGGGGCTATGCGACACACCCGGATCGGGTGACGAAGCCGCTGATCCGCGAGCGCATCACTGATCCCTGGCGCGAAGCGACCTGGGACGAAGCAATTGCCCGCGTCGCGGCGGAATTCCGCCGCCTGCAGGCGAGCCACGGCAAGGGCGCGATCGGCGCCATCACCTCGTCGCGCTGTACCAACGAGGAGACCTATATCCTGCAGAAGGTGGTGCGCGCCGCCTTCGGCAACAACAACGTCGATACCTGCGCGCGCGTCTGCCACTCGCCGACCGGCTACGGTTTGAAGACCGCGTTCGGCACCTCGGCGGGCACGCAGAACTTCGATTCCATTGCCGATGCCGACGTCATCATGGTGATCGGCGCCAACCCGACCGATGCGCATCCGGTCTTCGCCTCGCAGATGAAGCGCCGGCTGCGCGAGGGGGCAAGGCTGATCGTCGTCGATCCGCGCCGCACGGACCTGGTGCGCAGCCCGCATGTCGCTGCGGCACATCATCTGGCGCTGAAGCCCGGCACCAATGTCGCGGTGATCAATGCGCTGGCGCATGTGGTCATCACCGAAGGGCTGGCGAACGAGGCCTTCATCGCCGAGCGCTGCGAGGCCGACAGCTTCGGCCGCTGGCGCGACTTCGTCGCGCGGCCGGAGAACGCGCCGGAAGCCGTCGCGCAGATCTCGGGCGTGCCGGCCGAGACCTTGCGCGAAGCCGCGCGGCTCTATGCCACCGGCGGCAATGCCGCGATCTATTACGGCCTCGGCGTCACCGAGCACAGCCAGGGTTCCACCATGGTGATGGGCATGGCGAACCTGGCGATGGCGACCGGCAATCTGGGCCGCGCCGGCGTCGGCGTGAACCCGCTGCGCGGGCAGAACAACGTGCAGGGCGCCTGCGACATGGGCTCGTTCCCTCACGAATTCTCCGGCTACCGCCATGTCGCCGAGGCGCCGGTGCGCGCGCTGTTCGAGCGTGAATGGGGCGTCGCGCTCGATGCCGAGCCCGGCTTGCGCATCGCCAACATGCTGGACGCGGCGCTCGACGGCACGTTCAGGGGCATCTTCATCCAGGGCGAGGACATCGCCCAATCGGATCCCGACAGCCGCAACGTGGTCGATGCGCTGCTCGCCATGGAATGCGTCGTCGTGCACGACCTGTTCCTGAACGAGACGGCACGCTATGCGCATGTCTTCCTGCCCGGTGCATCGTTCCTGGAGAAAGACGGCACGTTCACCAATGCCGAGCGCCGCATCGGCCGCATCCGCAAGGCAATCGAACCGCTCGGCGGCCTCGCGGAATGGGAGGCGGTGATGCGGCTCGGCCAGGCGCTCGGCCTGAAGCTCGGTTATGCGCACCCGGGCGAGATCATGGACGAGATCGCCCGCACCACGCCGACCTTCGCCGGCGTGAGCTACGCCAAGCTCGACCGCCTCGGCAGCGTGCAGTGGCCTTGCAACGACAAGGCGCCGGAGGGCACGCCGGTCATGCATGTCGACGGTTTCGTGCGCGGCAAGGGCCATTTCACCATCACCGCCTTCGTGCCGACCGAGGAGCGCACGGGGCCGCGCTTCCCGCTCCTGCTCACCACCGGCCGCATCCTCAGCCAGTACAATGTGGGCCAGCAGACGCGCCGCACCGCCAATGTCACCTGGCATGACGAGGATGTGCTGGAGATCCATCCGCATGATGCCGAGCAACGCGGCATCCGCGACGGCGACCTGGTGCAGCTCGCAAGCCGCGTCGGCGCCCTCAGCCTGCACGCGCGCATCTCGGAGCGCGTGCAGCCAGGCGTGGTCTACACCACCTTCCATCACCCGGAGACGACGGCGAATGTCGTCACCACGGAGTATGCCGACTGGGCCACCGACTGCCCGGAATACAAGGTGACGGCGGTGGAGGTTCGGCTCGCCAATGCCCGATCCGAGTTCCAGGAGCGCCGGCGGCACGAGATCGAGATCTATGGCGGCGGCCGGGTGCATGCGGACGCCGCCGAGTAGCGCACCTCCCGCTTCCGAACCGGCGGCAATCGGCGTCGTCGTCAATGCCGCCGGCGCGCATGCCATCGAGCGGCCGGTCGCCGACGAAGTGCCGGTCGCCCTGGTCTATAATGGCCTCTCGCATGTCGTCCTGCTGGCGACTCCGGCCGACATCGAGGATCTGGCGACCGGATTCAGCCTGACCGAGGGCGTGCTGGAAGGCCCGCGCGAGCTGCTCGACATCGAGGTGGCGGAGGTGCCGGAGGGCATCGAGGCGCGCCTGCGCATCACCGAGCGGCGTTTCGCCGCGCTGAAGCAGCGCCGCCGCTTCCTCGCCGGCCGCACCGGCTGCGGCCTTTGCGGCGTCGAGAGCCTGGCCGAGGCCAATCGTGCGCTCGGTCAGGTCTCCGCCGCGCCTTCGATTTCGCAGGCGGCGGTGCACCGTGCGCTCGCCGCCCTGCCGGCGCATCAGCCGCTCAACGCCGCCACCGGCGCGATGCACGCCGCCGCCTGGGTCGACCGGGACGGCACGATCGTCCTGGCGCGCGAGGATATCGGCCGGCACAACGCGCTCGACAAGCTGGTCGGCGCGCGCTTGGCCAAGGGCCAGGACTTCGACGATGGCTTCGCGCTGCTGACCAGCCGCTGTTCCTACGAGCTGGTCGCCAAGGCGGCGAGCGCCGGCATCGGCGTGCTGGTCGCGGTCTCGGCGCCGACCCGCCGGGCCCTGGACATCGCCGTGGCTTCCGGCATCACCGTCGTGGCGCTGGCCCGCGCCGATGCCATCACCGTGTTCACGCATCCGGACCGCATCCAGCCGTGAAGCGCGACAAGATCGTCCATCAGGTCAACCAGATCGCGGCCTATTTCGCCGCCTATGGGCATGACGAGGCGGTGGCCGGAACGGCCGACCATATCCGCCGCTTCTGGGACCCGGGCAAGCGCGCCCAGCTCGCCGAAATTCTGGCACAGGGCGGCGAAGGCCTCGACCCGATCGCTCGCGAGGCCGGCCGCCAAGCAACGAACTGACGGCTACTCCGCCGCCTGCGCCCGCATCTCCGGCGAACGGAAGCGGGCGAGCAGGTTGGCCTCGCGGCCCTTCGCCTGCGCCACGTTCTTCTCCTTGACGTGACCGAAGCCGCGCATGGTCTCGGGCAGCCTGGCGATCTCGACGGCGAGCGCATGGTTCTGCGGATCGAGCTTGGCCGCGAGCTCGCGCAAGGTCGCCTCGAACTCGACGATCAGCTGCCGCTCCATGCGCCGCTCCGCCGTGCGGCCGAAGATGTCGAGCGCGCCTCCGCGCAGCCGCCTCATGCCCGCCAGGAACTTGAACGCCTTGAAGGCCCAGGGACCGAATTCCTGCTTGATCAGGTGGCCGGTCTCGGGATCGCGCCGCGAGAATAGCGGCGGGGCGAGATGGAAGGTCAGCTTGTAGTCACCGTCGAACTGAGCGGCGATCTTCTTCTGGAACTCGCCGTCGGTGTAGAGCCGCGCCACCTCGTACTCGTCCTTGTAGGCCATCAGCTTGGCGAGCGAGCGGGCCGCCGCCTCGGCGAGCCCGGTGCGGCCGCGCGCCTTCTCGCGCTCGGCCTTGGCCACCGCTTCGATCGCGGCGCGATAACGTTCCGCATAGGCCGCATCCTGGTAGGCGGTGAGCAGCTCGACGCGCTTCGCCACGATGCCTTCGAGCGTCTCGGCAACCGGCTTTTCCTCGCGCATGGTCGGCTTTGCCGCGGCGCGCACCGCCTCGATGTCATGCGCCGCGAGGCGGCCCCAGGCGAAGGTGCGACGGTTCGCCTCGACCGCCACCGCGTTAAGCTCGATCGCCTTGTCGAGCGCTTCGAACGACAACGGCACCAGGCCCTTCTGCCAGGCATAGCCCAGCATGAAGAGGTTGGTGGCGATGGAATCGCCGAGGATCGCGGTGGCGAGGCCGGTGCCGTCGACGAAATCGACCGCGTCCTTGCCCATCACGTCCTTCAGCGTCTTCATCATCGATTGCTGCTCGAAATCGATGTCGCCGTTGGTGACGAAAGCCGCGGTCGGCTGGATGAAGCCGTTGACCACGCCGCGCGTGACCCCCTGCTCGAAGCGCGACAGCGCGTTCGGCGAGACCGCCACCACCATGTCGCAGCCGAGCAGCAGGTTGGCGCCACCGGCGGCGATGCGGACGGCGTACAGATCCTCCGGCTTCGGCGCGAGCCGGATATGGCTCATGACGGCGCCGTTCTTCTGGGCGAGGCCGGTGAAGTCCAGCACCGTGCAGCCGCGGCCTTCCAGATGCGCCGCCATGCCGATCAGCGCGCCGACGGTAATCACGCCGGTGCCGCCGATGCCGGTCACCAGCATGCCGTAGGGCTCGGTCAGCGGCCGCACCGTGGGCATCGGCAGCCTGGCGAACGGATCATCGCCCACGACTTCCAGCTTGCGGCGCGCGGCGCGGCGCACATTGCCGCCATGCACCGAGACGAAGCTCGGGCAGAAGCCCTTCACGCAGGAGAAATCCTTGTTGCAGTTCGACTGGTCGATCTGGCGCTTGCGGCCGAGCTCGGTCTCCAGCGGCTTGACGGAGACGCAGTTCGACTTGTCGGAACAGTCGCCGCAGCCTTCGCAGACGGCGTCGTTGATGAAGACGCGCTTCGGCGGATCGGGGAAGAGGCCGCGCTTGCGGCGCCGGCGCTTCTCGGCGGCGCAGGTCTGGTCATAAATGATGACGGTCAGCCCCGGCACGTCGCGGAGTTCCCGCTGGATCTTGTCGAGGTCGTCGCGGTGGCGGATCTCGGTGCCCGGCGCGAAATTGGTGCCGGCGGGATACTTGTCCGGCTCGTCGGTGACGACGACGACGCGCTTGGCGCCCTCGGCCGAGACCTGGCGCGAAATCTCCGGCACGGTCAGCGGGCCGTCATGCGGCTGGCCGCCGGTCATCGCCACTGCGTCGTTGAACAGCACCTTGTAGGTGATGTTGACGCCCGCCGCGGCGGAGGCGCGGATCGCCAGCAGGCCGGAATGGTGATAGGTGCCGTCGCCCAGGTTCTGGAAGATGTGCTTCTCGTCGGTGAACGGCGCCTGGCCGATCCAGTTGGCGCCCTCGCCGCCCATATGCGTCATGGTCGCGGTGCGCCGCTCCGGCATCCATACCGTCATGCCGTGGCAGCCGATGCCGGCCATGGCGCGGCTGCCGTCCGGCACCCGCGTCGAGGTGTTGTGCGGGCAGCCGGAGCAGAAGAACGGCTGGCGCATATGCTTGGGCGGCGGCGCGGCGAGCATCCGCTCCTTCGCCTCCAGCCGCGCCATGCGCTGCTCGATCTCCGGCATCGGGCCGGTGAAGCGCTTCAGCCGCTCGGCGATCACCTTGGCGACGCCGCCCGGCGTCAGCTCGCCTTCGGAGGCGAGCAGCGGCCGGTCGTTCTCGTCGGTCTTGCCGACCACGGTCGGGCGCCGGTCGGCCGGCAGGTTGTAGAGGGCGCGGACGATCTGGCCCTCGATGAAGCCGCGCTTCTCCTCGACGACGATCAGCTCCTTCAGCCCTTCCGCGAAGGCGCGCAGCCCGCTGGTCTCCAGCGGCCAGGTCATCCCGACCTTGTAGAGCCGGATGCCGAGCTCGCGGGCCCGCGCCTCGTTGATGCCGAGATCCTCCAGCGCCTGGCGCACGTCGAGGAAGGCCTTGCCGGTGGAGACGATGCCGATGCGGTCCTGCGGTCCGGAGAAGGCGACGCGGTCGAGACGGTTGGCGCGGGCGAAGGCTGCCACCGCCTGCATCTTCGGCCCGTGCAGGCGCCGCTCCTGCTCCAGCGGCGGATCCGGCCAGCGGATGTTGAGCCCGCCGGGCGGCAGCTCGAAATCGGTCGGCATGACGATCTGCACACGATGCGGATCGATGTCGATCGATGCCGCGCTCTCCACCGTCTCCGAGATCGCCTTGAAGCCGATCCAGCAGCCCGTGTAGCGCGACATGGCGAAGCCGAGCAGGCCGTAATCGAGGTATTCCTGCACCGTCGCCGGGTTGAAGATCGGCACCATCGAGGCTTCGAAGATCTGCTCGCTCTGATGCGGCAGGGTCGAGGACTGGCAGCCGTGGTCGTCGCCGGCCAGCACGATGACGCCGCCATGCTTCGACGAGCCGGCCGCATTGCCGTGCTTCAGCGGATCGGTCGAGCGGTCGACACCCGGGCCCTTGCCGTACCAGATGCCGAACACGCCATCGAACCTGGCGCCGGGGAACATGTTGACCTGCTGGCTGCCCCAGACCGCGGTCATGCCGAGATCTTCGTTCAGACCCGGCTGGAAATGGATGTGATGCTCGGCTAGGTGCTTGCGGGCGCGCCACAGGTTGTGGTCGTACATGCCGAGCGGCGAGCCGCGATAGCCGGAGATGAACCCGCCGGTATTAAGCCCTGCGGCCAGGTCGCGCTCGCGCTGCAGCATCGGCAGCCGCACCAGCGCCTGGATGCCGGTGACGTAGATCCGCCCCTGTTCCAGCGTGTATTTGTCGTCGAGCGTGACGTTCGCAAGCGTCATCGTTCTTGCCTCCTGGACCCTGGGGGCCAGTCTAGGTAGCCGGCGGGTGCATGACAAACTGTCGCAGGGACCGGCGGCGCATGGCGGATATGCATCAAGTCCTCCCTCGCGCCGCGAAGCGGCGTGGGGGAGGGCTTTACTCCGCCACCGTCGGCGCATCCCCCGCAATGGTGGTGCGGATCATGTAGCGGTCGTAGCGCTCGTAATCGAACGGGCGACCGCGATGCATGGTGCAGCGGTTGTCCCAGATGACGAGGTCGTGTTGCTTCCAGCGATGCGTGTAGACGAAGCGCCGGTCGGTCGCGAATTCCATCAGGTCGGCCAGCAGCGCCCGCCCCTCGGCCTCCGGCAGGCCCTCGATATGCGAGGCATGCGAGGCGATGTAGAGCGCCTTCTCGCCGGTATCGGGATGCACCCGCACCAGCACCTGCCTGACCGGCGGCACCGCCTGGTGCTCCGCCGCCGTCATCATCTCCGGATCGATCTGGCGACGCGAATTGAAATAGGAATGCCAGGCGACCATGCCGTCCAGGCGACGCTTCATCGCCTCCGGCAGCTCGCGCCAGACCGCCCGGGTGGACAGGAACTCGGTCTCCGCCCCCTCCGGCGGCACGATGCGCCCCGACAGGGCCGAGGCCATGGCCGGCACTTTCTTGAACGATGAATCGGTATGCCAGAGCGAATTCGCCTTCAGGTTCAGGATCGCCCGATGGCCGAGCGGCACGCGCTTGCCGCTTTCGTCCAGGTTGGTGATGAAGGCGAGATGGCCGCCGGCGCCGCGCGAGCCGACCTTGGTGACCTCGAGCGGGCCGAAGCGGCGCGAGAACGCCATCTGCTGCTCGTCGTCAACCGGCTGGTCGTGAAACACCAGCACGCTGTGCCGGGCGAAAGCGGCGCGGATCTCGGCGAAGGTCGCGTCGTCGAGCGGCCGGGTAAGGTCGACGCTGGAAATCTCCGCCCCGACCATCGGATGCACGGGCCGAACCTGGATCATCGGCGGTTCCTCGTTGTTCTTTTGGGGTTCCCTCCGCCGGCGAGCCTAGCAGAACGGTCCGGCAACCGAAAATTAGCAAAGGCTGCCCCATCCTTAAGGCATGGCCGGCAATCCCATTCAGCGCGACCCGCGGGCGCGCCGCGGCGCGGCGCCGGACGACAGCCTGCCGGCGCGGCTGAAGCAGCATGCCGCCTGGCTGAAGGCGCAGCCGGGCGGGCGGCGGCTCGACCTCACCATGAAGGATTTCGCCGGCGTCAACCTGACCGGCGCCGACCTGAAGCAGGCCAAGCTGACCGGCACACGCCTGGCCCAGGCGCTGCTCAGCGGCTCCCGGCTGATCGAGGCCGACCTCTTCTGCGCCAATCTCGACGGCGCCGACCTCACCCGCGCGCTGATGGACGGCGCCGATCTGCGCGGCGCCTCGCTGCGCCATGCCAAGCTCGGCGGCGTCTCGCTGCAGGGCGCGGATGGCCGGTCCGGCCACCTGTTCGGCGAGACCGCTTCGATCGGCAACCGCCGCACCGCCGACGGCCAGCCCGCCGGCATCGACCTCAGCGCCGCCGATCTGGCCAGCGGCGACCTGCGCCGGGCGCGGCTGGAACGCGCCAATCTGCGCGGCGCCAAGCTGCAGGGCGTCGACCTGCGCGGTGCCAAGCTGCAGGGCGCCGACCTGACCGAGGCCGACCTGACCAGCGCCGATCTGCGCGAGACCGAGCTGCAGGGCGCCAACCTGACCGCGGCCACGATCGACGACGCGCTGCTCGACACCGCCGATCTGCGCGGCGCCAGGCTCGACGGCGTCGACCTCACGCGCGCCCATCCGCCGCCCTCGATCTCGGTGCCGGGCGACCCCGACGCGACGCGCAAGCTTGCCGCCGTCCTGGCCGCCCACCAGGAATGGATCGCGAGCTCCGGCCGCAAGGGCATCCGCGCCGATCTCGTCGGCGCCGACCTGCAGGGGGCCAGCCTGGTCGGCGCCAACCTGGCCGGCGCCGTGCTCGCCGGCGCCAACCTGACCGGCGCGCAGCTCGCCGGCGCCAATCTGCGCCTCGCCGATCTGAGCGGCGCGACCTTGCTCGCCGCCGTGCTCGACGAGGCCTGCCTCGACGGCGCCAACCTGAACCGCGCCGAACTTACGCGCGCCCGCGCCCGCGGCGCCTCGATCGGGCCGATCGAGCGCCGCGATGCCGAGGGCAAGCCGGTTGGCACCAATTGGCCGGCCAGCCTGGTCGGCGCCCGGCTCGCCGAGGCCGATCTCTCCGGCGCCAATCTGCGCGGCGCCAACCTCACCGGCGCCGACTTCACCCGCGCCAATCTGCGCGGCGGCATCCTGATCGACACCCGCATCGGCTTCGCGCGTTTCGAGCGCGCCAATCTCAGCCTGGCGCAGCTGCCGCCCAGCTTCATCGGCTGACCGCCTGCAGCGGCTTGCTCCACATGCAGGCCGACCATGCGCCCCGGCGCCGACACAGCGGCATCGATGGATGCTAGGGTCCGCCCTTCAAGGGACGGAAACCTGGCAAATCGCACGTGTCGCGCTCGCAGATCGAAGCCCTGATCCTGCTGGTCCTGCTGACCCTGGTCTGGGGCACCAACTGGCCGCTGTTCCGCATCGTGCTGGCCGAGATGTCGGTCTGGCAGTTCCGCGTCGCGGTGCTGCTGCTCGGCACCGCGGTGCTGTTCGCCGTCATGCCGCTGGCGCGTGGCACGTTGAAGGTGCCGCGCGGACGCTGGCCGGCCTTGGTCGCCAGCTCGGTCGCCAATGTCTCGATCTGGTACATCGCGACGGCCATCGCCGTCACGCATCTGCCGTCCGGTCACGCCGCGGTGCTGAGCTACACCATGCCGCTCTGGCTGGCGCTTTTCTCGGTGCTGTTCCTCGGCGAGCGCTTCACGCCGCGCATGCTGACGGCGATCGGCTTCGGCGCCGCCGCGGTGATGCTGCTGATGTGGCCGAGCTTCGGCGCCTATGCCGGCGCGCCGATCGGGCTCGCCGCGGGACTCTCTGCCGCCTCGGCCTGGGCGGTCGGCACGCTGATCGTCAAGCGCACCGACTGGGCCGGCATGGGGCTCGGCATCACCAGCTGGCAGATGGCGCTGTCGATCCCGCCGATGCTGCTCGGCGCGCTCCTGTTCGATGACGCGGAATGGGCCTGGCCCCGGCTCGAGATCTCGCTGCTGACCGTCTACATCGCCGCGATCCCGATCGCCTGCGGCACCGCCACCTGGTTTGCCATCGTCGACCGCGTGCCGGCCCAGGTGGCGGGGCTCTCCTCGGTCAGCATCCCCGTCGTGGCGGTGGTCGCCGGCGTGATCCTGTTCGGCGAGCCGATGGGCCCGCTGCAGATCGCCGCCCTGCTCTGCACCGTGCTGTCGCTCTGGCTCGCGCTGATTCCGCCGCGCAAATCCGCAGCCCTCGCAGCGGAGCCCGCCCGCGCCAAGCAGCGGGCCGAAGCGCCGTGACATCGGAGGCGCCGATGCCGTCGATCCGCCACGAACTGCATTACGGCGATCGGGTGATGCGCTGCTTCGCCGAACGGCCGCCCAACATCGACGCCATGTTCCGTGCCAGCGTCGCGCGCGATTCCAACGCGCTGGCACTGGTCGACGGTGCGACGCGCCTGACCTATGCCGAGCTCGACCGGGCGGTCGAGCGTGTGGCGGGCAATCTCGCCGGCCTCGGCATCGGCAAGGGCGATCGCGTCGCCGTCATCCTCGGCAACCGCCGCGAATTCGTCTTCGCCGTGCTGGCCACGGCGCGCATCGGTGCCGTCGCGGTGCCGATCGGCACCCGCAACCGGCTGCCGGAGAACGAATACGTTCTGGGTCATTGCGGCGCGAAGGCGGTGATCTTCGAGGCCGAGCTTGCCGGCGAGATCCCCACGCGCGATGCCTGTCCCGATCTCGCTCACCGATTCGCTGCGGGCGGCAGCGGCGCCGGCGCGCGCGACGTGGCGGAGCTGCTCGCGCCCGCCCTGGCGCCGAAGGTCGAGATCGCGGAGGAGGATGTGTTCTGCATCCTCTACACCTCCGGCACCACCGGCCGGCCGAAAGGGGCGATGCTGACGCATTTCGGCAGCATCCATTCGGCCCTGCATTTCGAGCACGCCATCGGCCTGAAGCCCGGCGACCGCACGGTCCTGGCCGTTCCGGCTTCGCATGTCACCGGCCTGATCGCCGTGATCCTCAGCTTCGTCGCGGTCGGCGGCACCACCTTCCTGCTGCCGGCCTTCAAGGCACGCGACTTCCTGGAGCTGATGGCGCGCGAGCGGATCAATGTCGTGATCCTGGTGCCGGCGATGTACAACCTCTGCCTGCTGGAGCCGGATTTCGCCAGCTTCGATCTCTCGCATTGGCGGCTCGGCGGCTATGGCGGCGCGCCGATGCCGGAGGTGACGATCCGGGCGATGGCCGAGCGCCTGCCGCATCTCGACCTCTACAACGGCTATGGCGCGACCGAGACGACGTCGCCCACCACGGCGATGCCGCCGAAGCTCGGCAAGATCGTCACCGACAGCGTCGGCAAGGTCGTCCATTGCGGCGAGGTCGTGGTGATGGACGAGGAAGGCCGCGAGGTGGCGCCAGGCGAGAAGGGAGAGATCTGGATCGCAGGCCCGATGGTGATTCCGGGCTACTGGAACAACGCGCAGGCCAATGCCGAGAACTTCGCCGGCGGATTCTGGAAGTCCGGCGATATCGGCTCGATCGATGCGGAGGGCTTCGTCCGCGTGTTCGACCGCAAGAAGGACATGATCAACCGCGCCGGATTCAAGGTGTTCTCCGCCGAGGTGGAGAACGTGTTGGCGCATCACCCGGGCGTGGTCGAATGCGCCATCGTCGGCCGGCCCGACCCTGTGCTGGGCGAGCGGACGGTCGCCTTCGTGATGCCGAAGCCGGGCTTCGACAACGCGGCCGAGCTCCGCGGCTTCCTCGCCGAGCGCCTGGCCGATTACAAGGTGCCCGACCAGATCGTGCTGATCGACGAGCCGCTGCCGCGCAACCCGAACGGCAAGGTGGTCAAGGCGCCGCTGCGCGAGCGGGCGGCGGCGTTGCCGTCGCCGGCGCGGCGTTGACGCCTCGACGTTGACGCCACGACGTTGACGACTGGGCGGCGCCGGCCTAACCACAAGGCAAGAGTCACGGAGGGAACCCCATGAGCGATCGCTATGCCCGCTATCAGCGGCTGAAATTCGACCGGCCGCATCCGCGCGTGCTGCGCATCACCATGTCGCGGCCCGATCGGCTGAACGCCGCCGACGAGGTGATGCACCGCGAGCTGGCCGAGATCTGGCGCGATGTCGATGCCGACGAGACGGTGAACGCCGCGATCCTGACCGGCGCCGGCAAGGCGTTCTCCGCCGGCGGCGATTTCGAGATGATCGAGAACATTATCAGCGACTACAAGTATCGCACGCGCATCTGGAAGGAAGCGCGCGACATCGTCTACAACGTGATCAACTGCTCGAAACCGATCGTCTCCGCCATGCGCGGCCCCGCGGTCGGCGCCGGCCTCGTCGCCGGCCTGCTCGCCGACGTGTCGATCGCCGCCAAGGGCGCCCGCATCATCGACGGCCACACAAGGCTCGGCGTCGCCGCCGGCGACCATTCGGTCATCGTCTGGCCGCTGCTCTGCGGCATGGCCAAGGCGAAGTACTATCTGTTGCTCTGCGACGCCGTCTCGGGCGAGGAAGCGGAGCGCATCGGCCTGATCAGCCTGGCGGTGGAAGACGACGCGCTCGACGCCAAGGCGGTCGAGCTCGCGACCCGTCTCGCCGAAGGCGCGCAGAGCGCCATCCGCTTCACCAAATATGCGCTGAACAACTGGTTCCGCATGGCGGGACCGAATTTCGACACTTCGCTGGCGCTGGAATTCCTCGGCTTCACCGGGCCCGAGGTGAAGGAAGGTCTCGCCTCGCACAAGGAGAAGCGCAAGCCCGCCTTCCCGCCGGACAGCCCGCTCTGAGGCAGGTCAGGCGAGGGCCGCGCGCAGGTCGTCGAGCTTCACCGGCTTCTGCAGATAGGTGATGTCGATCCGGCCGCCGAACTCGCCGATCAGCTTGGCCGCGTTGGCGAAGGCCGGATTGTAGCCGGAGACGATGACGATCCGGGCGCGACAGCCCTGCGCGACCAGCCAGCGCATCAGGTCGATGCCGTCCTGCTCCGGCATGACGATGTCCATCACGATCACGTCCGGCGGCGCGCCCAGGTATTGCGCCATGAAATCCGCGGGAACGGTCGTCGCGACTGCTGCATAGCCAAGCTGGCCCGCCACCTGGGCGACCAGGTCGGCGAAATCCGGATCGTCGTCGATGGCGAGAAGCCGCCGCGTCGTTGTCATGCCGCGCGCCCCTCGTCCAGCGCCGCCCTGACCTTGGCCGCCAGGTCGCGCTTGCGGAACGGCTTCTGCAGCAAGTGCACGCCGGGATCGAGCCGGCCATGGTGCAGAATGGCGTTCTCGGTATATCCCGACATGTAGAGTACCCTGAGATGAGGGCGGACCTGGCTGGCCTGCTCCGCCAGCCGCTTGCCGTTCATCGCTCCGGGCAGCACGACGTCGGTCAGCAGAAGCGCCACCTCGCCGTGCCGTTCCAGGATGCGCAGCGCGCTCTCCGCATCGTTGGCTTCCAGGACGGCATAGCCGAATGAGCGGAGAAGGGCGAAGGTCAAGGTGCGGAAATCCTGGTTGTCCTCGACCAGCAGTACGGTCTCGCCGCGCGCCGGCTGGATCTCCGGGACCGGCGCTGCCGGCTCGGCCTTGTCGAGCGCGCGCGGGAGATACAGCCTTACCGTGGTGCCCTGGCCGACCTCGCTGTAGATCCGCACGTGGCCGCGCGATTGCTTCGCGAAGCCGTAGACCATGCTGAGGCCGAGGCCGGTGCCCTTGCCGACTTCCTTGGTGGTGAAGAACGGGTCGAAGGCGCGGGCGATCACATCGGGCGGCATGCCGATGCCGGTATCCGATACCGCCAGCATGACGTATTGGCCTGGCTCCAGCTCGGCGTGGACGGCCGCATAGTCGTCGTCGAGCTTTGCGTTGCCGCTCTCGATGGTCAGCCGGCCGCCCTCCGGCATGGCGTCGCGCGCATTCACGACCAGGTTGAGCAGGGCGTTCTGCAGCTGGCCAGGGTCCGCCTCGCAGCGCCACAGCCCGGCATCGGCGACGACCTCGATGCGGATGCTCTCCGGCACGGTGCGGCGCAGCAGGTCGGCCATCTCGCGCACCAGGCCGTTGACGTCGACCACCTGCGGCATCAGCGGCTGCTGACGCGCATAGGCGAGCAGGCTGCGGGTCAGGGTCGCGCCGCGCTCGGTCGCCCGCAAGGCCGTCCGGATCATTCGGCGCAGCTCGCCTTCGGTGCCGATCGATTCGTCGGCGAGCTCGAGATTGCCGGAGATCACGCCGAGCAGGTTGTTGAAGTCGTGCGCGACCCCGCCGGTCAGCTTGCCGATTGCCTCCATGCGTTGCGCGTGGCGCAGCTGCTCTTCGGTCGCCCGGCGCTCGGTGATGTCGGAGACCAGGCTGTAATAGCCCTCCACCTTGCCGTCGGCGGCGACATCGGGGACATAGACGATCTCGACATCGCGCTGCTTGCCGTCGGGATAGTCGATCCGCCGCTCGATCGTCATCGTTCGCCCGGCCAGCACCTCCGCCACCACATCGGCCGAATCGCGCGTCCAGCCTTCGCCCATGACCTCGGTCAGCGACTTGCCGACCAGTTCCGAGGCCGGCCGGTCGAACCATTGCTCGCCGGTGCGGTTGACGAAGCGGAACCGGCGATCGCGATCGGCATGGGCGATCAGCACCGGAACGTTGTCGGCGATGCTGCGGATCTGGCGCAGCGCGGCCTCGTTCTCGGTGTTTAGCGCGGCGATGCGGCGGGTCGCCGCGCGCTCGTCGGTCACGTCGCGCCCGACCCAGAAGTAGTACGCGTCGGCGCCGACACCGATCCGCGTGCCCGACATGCGCACCTCGCGGACCGCACCGTCCTTCCGCCGCATATTGGCAACGACGATGCGCACGCCGCCATCTGCCGCCATGCGCCCGCGCACGTCTTCGAGCTGATCCCGGTCCACCCAGGTGTTCAGCTCGTCGGCACGGCGGCCGATCACCTCGTCACGTCCATAGCCGCTGCCCTGCAGCCAGGCGTCATTGACCTCGACGAAGGCTCCATTGTCGGCGCGCATGAGCGCCATCATGTCGGTGCTGCCGTGAAAGGCGCCGGCGAAGCGCGCCTCCGAGGCACGCAGCGCGATCTCGGCCAGCTTGCGCTCCGTTGTCACCTGGACGACGAGCAGCAGACCGGTGCATTCGCCGGACGCATCGAATTGCGGATGCCCGATCGCCTGTTCCCATTGCAGCCTGCCGTCGGGCCGATTGACGCGGACCTCGACCTGGAACTCGCGCTTCTCGGCGATCGCCGCATCCCGCGCCGCGGTATAGGCTGCGATGTCTTCGGGATGCACGAAGGCCATGCCTTCCTCGGTGGTGAAGTATTCGCGCCACGGCAATCCGCGCAGCTCGAACATGGTCTCGGACCAATAGATCCGGCCCGTGCGATACTCGGATCGGACGTACCCCATGCGGCCAAGCCGTTGCGCCCGTACAAGATATTCCCGGCTTTGCTGCAACTCGGTCTGAATCCGCTTCAGCTCGGTGATGTCGAGCGATGCCGAGATGACGCCCTCGACCGCGCCGCTCTCGGACAACAGCGGTGTCTTGCTCATCAGAATCCAGCGCTGCTCGCCCCCGGCCTCGAGCAGGGCTTCGTGCGGCGGCGGGATTTCGCCGCGCAGCACCTGCAGATCCTCGCTTTCCATCGCCGTACTCATCCGGCTCTCCCGGATCTCGTTGAGGCGTCGGCCGATCACCTGCTCGGCCGAAAGCGCGTATAGCTGCGCCGCGTAGGCGTTCCAGAGAACGAAGCGCAGCTCCGTATCCTTGACCGACACGGCGGCCGGCAGCACGGCGACGATGCGCTCGAGCAGGTGCTGCGTGCGGCGGGCATTTTCCTCGGCCTGCCGCTGCGCCGTCTGGTCGACGGACAGCGCAATCACCTCGAATCGGCCGGTGATCGGATTGCGGTGGGCCCGGAGCGAGGTTCTCAGCAATGCCGTCGAGCCGTCCTTGCGCGTCACCTCATGCTCGAAATCGTCGACTCGACGGTCGCGCCGCAATTGCGGCACCAGCTCGGCCGCGACCCGCTCCTGCACTTCCGGGGATGCGAAGCTGAGACGGTGCCGGCCGACGATCTCCTGGCGCTCGAATCCCATGAAGGCCAGCCAGTCGTTGCTGGCGGTGATGTAGTAACCGCCGCCGTCGAGCACGGAGAGCAGGGCCGGCGTATCGTTGTAGAGCGCGTCGATCTGCGCCGCGCGCTCGCGCCCCTCGCGCTCGGCGGCCACCAGTTGCTTGCGCGTGCGCGCGAAGGCGGCGAGCATGAGCGCCAGCCCGGTGGCCAAGATCAGGAAATGCATGGTGATGAAGGCCGGCACGAGCAGCGGCGGCGCGAGCACGGGATAGCTCGCAGCAAGCACGGCCCGCGCCAGGAAGAAGCCGCCCACGAAGCGCTCGATGCCCGGCCGGGCCGCGAAGATCAGTCCGATCCAGCCGTACAGCAACGCCAGCAGGACGCTGCCGACGATGTTGGCGGCGGCGACTCCCTGCGTCAGCGCCAGCGCCAGCGCCGCCCAGGCAGCGACTGTCCAGACGCCGAGCTGCATCCATGTCACGGCGCGCCCGAGATAGAGGCGCGTGCCGGCGAACAGCATGCCCGCCGCCGCGCCGACGCCGATGATGGCGATGACGAATAGGCCGAAGAGGTCGAATTCGCGGTGGGCGATCAGCGCCGTCGTCGCGAATCCCAGCGCTGCGAAGCTGCCCGCCCATGCGAGATTGAAGCGCGAACTGCGCTCGTACCACCACAACGCAAGAAAGACGCCGGCCAGACACAGATTGGCCACGCCGGACAGGCTTGCGGCGACGATGTTAAGCATTTGTATTGAATGTAGCGGCGGCGAGCGGCGGCGTCACCTGGGCATCAGGAAACGGCGGGGGCCGGCATCTCACACGCTGGCCCCCGCCGCGATGCGCGCTACGCCGCCCTGACCTTGGCGACGAACTTGTCGACTTCGGTCGCCAACACGGCCGCCTGACGCGACAGCTCGTCGGCGGCCCCTTTCATCTGCGCCGCGCCTGCGCCGGTTTCGTTCGCCGCCTGACTGACGCTGCTGATGTTCCGCGAAACCTCATGCGTTCCGGACGAGGCCTCTTGAACGTTCCGGCTGATCTCGCTCGTCGCCGCGGTTTGTTCCTCGACGGCGGAGGCAATCGTTGCGGCGACCTGATTGATCTCCTCGATCGTCTTGTCGATGCCCTGGATGGCGCCCACCGCCTGCTGGGTCGCCCCCTGCACGGCTTGAATCTGGTGGGTGATCTCGTCGGTCGCCTTCGCCGTCTGGTTGGCCAGGCTCTTCACCTCGCTCGCCACCACCGCGAAGCCCTTGCCTGCCTCGCCCGCCCGGGCGGCCTCGATCGTCGCGTTCAGCGCCAACAGGTTGGTCTGGCTCGCGATCCGGGTGATCAGGCCCACCACCTCGCCGATCTTCGATGCCGCCTGGGCCAGGCCGTCCACCGTCGCGCCGGTCTTCCTTGCACGGTCGGAGGCGCGGTTGGCGATCTCGGACGATTGGGCGACCTGGCGCGCGATCTCGCCGATCGACGCCGCCAGCTCTTCCGACGCAGATGCCACGGTCTGCACATTGGCCGAAGCCTGCTCGGATGCGGCGGCCACGGCGGATGCCTGGCGGGTCGTCTCCTCCGCGGTCGCCGCCATCGTGCTCGAACTCGATTGCACCTGCGTTGCGGCAGCGCTCACGGTCTGGACCACCTGCTTCACCGACGCCTCGAAGGCATCCGCCAGCGCGTTCATATCCGCCTTCCGCTTCGCCTCCGCCTCGAGGCGCACCCGCGCCTCCGCCTCACGCTGCGCCTGCTCGGCTTCGCGCTTGCGCCGCTCTTCGGCGCGCTGCATCTCTTCCTCGGCACGACGCTTCTCTTCCGCCGCCTGCCGCTCGCGCGCCTCGCGCTCGCGTTCGGCCGCCTCCTCGCGCCGGCGGTTCTGCTCGGCCTCGTGTTGCAGGCGCTCGTTCTCGATTGCCTTGCCTTTGAACACGGCCAATGCGCGGGCTATGTCGCCGATCTCGTCCCTGCGGTCGGTGCCCTCGATCGCAATCGCCATGTCGTTGTTCGCCAGCGCCGTGACCGCACCGATCGACGTCGCCAACGGCCGAGATATGGTGAAATGCGCCATCAGATAACCCATCAGCGCGCCGCCAAGGACGCCGCAGAGCGCAACGACGGCCATCACCAGCTCGATCAGCCAGGCGAACTGGTGCGCATCGTCGGCCGCGGCCACCGCCTGATTCTGGGTATAGGCATTGTAGCTTTCGACGGCTTCTTCCAGCTGATCGGCCGCCGCGCTGCTGCCCGTGACGGCTTCCGCCAGCCGCAACTGGGATTCGCCCAACGCGACAGAACCGGCGACGGACTTCGCGATGTCATAGGTGTTTCGCGCCTTTGCCAGATAGTCGGCATATCGTCTTTCGATGGCCGCGATCAGGCGCTGCTGCTCGTCATCGGCATGCGCCTTCATCTCGGCAAGCATCTGCGCGATCTGCTGGTCGTAGTGCCGGGAGCGCTCTTCCAGCGTCTGGATCATCTCCTGCTTGGGATTCAGCGACACGCGGTATTCGCCGCGATTGATGCCCTTGGCATAAACTTCGATGCGCAATCCATCCGCAACGTCGTCGCCGTCGCGCTTAATGATGTCAGCGTCTTCGACAATATGGACTATGCCGAAATAGCCGAGCCCGCCGACCAGAAACGTAAACGAAGACAGAAGCAGAATTACCGCCAGGATCTTTGTAGCGATCCGCCAATTCCGGACTTTCATCGGAGGGCCCTCCGCCCAACGCGCATAAATGAAACGGATTCCGATCCAAGCACTCTCCCGTTAAGATGTTATTACTTTGTAAAGTATGCCATTGATGGAAGTAGGGCCAACAAAAAAATCAACGGCGGCCAGTCCCTCTGACCATTCGCCCGGTGGCCGGCATCAATTTGTCAGGATCAGGCAGGACAAATTTTCCAGCTCACCGGGAAGGCCGAGGCGGAGAACTTCCGGCCTGGATTTGCCATTCCGCCGCGATGGGAGGCTCACTGCCGCGACGACTTGCCGTTCGTCCGATTGTTCGAATGGCGGCGACACGGGGGGACAAGATCCCATGCGTCCTGAACTCGATGCGCCGCTTCCATCAGGCGATGGGGTCGTCGATCACCCGAAGCCTGGCGGGCGAGCGAGATGAGCCTCGCTCGCCCCTGCCATATCTAAGCCGCCCTGATTCTGGCAATGAATCCGTCGACTTCGGTTGCCAAGGTGGCGGCCTGGCGCGACAGTTCGTCGGCCGCACCCTTCATCTGCGCCGCGCCCTCGCCGGTCTCGTTGGCCGCCTGGCTGACGCCACCGATATTGCGCGACACTTCCACCGTGCCGGTCGAGGCCTCCTGTACGTTGCGGCTGATCTCCTTCGTCGCCGAAGTCTGCTCCTCCACCGCCGAGGCAATGCTGGTCGCGATGTGGTTGATCTCCTCGATCGTCTTGCCGATGCCCTGGATCGCGCCCACCGCCTCCAGCGTCGCCCCCTGCACCGCACCGATCTGGCGCGAGATCTCCTCCGTCGCCTTCGCCGTCTGGTTCGCCAGGCTCTTCACCTCGCTCGCCACTACCGCGAAGCCCTTGCCCGCCTCGCCCGCCCGCGCCGCCTCGATCGTCGCATTGAGTGCCAACAGGTTGGTCTGACTCGCGATCGACGTGATCAGGCCCACCACCTCGCCGATCTTCGACGCCGCCTGGGCCAGCCCGTCCACCGTCGCCCCCGTCGCGCGCGCCCGATCGGAAGCCTGGTTGGCAATCTGCGCCGACTGCGCCACCTGCCGCGCGATCTCGTTGATCGAGGCCGACAGCTCCTCCGACGCCGAGGCCACCGTCTGCACATTGGCCGAGGCCTGTTCCGACGCCGCCGCCACCGCCGCGGCCTGCCGCGTCGTCTCCTCCGCCGTCGCCGACATCGAGGTCGAGCTCGACTGCACCTGCGTCGCCGCCGAACCCACCGTCTGCACCACCTGCTTCACCGAGGCGTCGAAGGCATCGGCCAGCGCGTTCATCTCCTGCTTCCGCTTCGCCTCCGCCTCGGCGCGCAGCTTCTCCTGCTCGGCCAGGCGATCCGCCTCGGCCTGCTTCATGGCGGCCTCCAGCTCGCGCAGCTTGCGCGTCGTCTCCGCCGCCGCCTCGGCCGCCAGGCGCTCGCGCTCGCGCTGCGCCTCCAGCTCCATCTCGCGCTGACGCGCCTCCGCCGCCTGGGCCTCGGCCTGCAGGCGCTCGCCCTCGATGCCGTTGTCCTTGAATACCTGCACGGCCTGCGCCATCTGACCGATCTCGTCGCCGCGATCGCGTGCCGGTACCTCGGTTGCCCAATCGCGGTCGGCAAGATGCAGCATCGCTTCGGTCATCATGTCGATCGGCCTGCAGATGGTACGCACGACCATCAGCACCGCGCCGCCCATGATGAAGAAGCCGAATATCACAACGGCGATCAGCCCGTTCGTGAGCTTCGTCGCGGTCGCATCGGCGGCCTCGTATTCCTGCAGCGAAACATCGATCTGCAGATCGACCAGCTTGCCGATGACGTCGCTGACCGGATCGATCGCCGGGTAGAGTTCCTTGTCGGCGAAGGCGCTGAGCGGCGCCCCGTCCTTGCTGCGCGCAAGGCCGATCAACTTCTGCGCCGCCGCATCGGCGGTGCCCATCGCCTGCTTCGCCGCCGTGGCGAGACGCTGCTCCTCGCCGACCATATAGGTTGCGGCATAGGCGCCCCACCGATCAGTGAGCCGGCTGCGAGCGGCCTCGACCGCCTTGATTGCCTCCGCCGCCGTCATTGCGCCGGAACGCAGCTTGTGCGTCGTGTCGACGATGTTGACGGCATACATGTCGGCGACGATCTTCAGATCGCGCAACGGCTTCACGCGGTCTTCGACGATCGTCGACAACGCGCTCCGCGAACTCGCGGCGATGTATGCGCCACCGCCGGCAAGGGCAATCATCAGGACCCCGAGTACGCCCAGCAGGACGAAGAGCCTCGTCCTGATGGTCATGTTCATCATTGCCGCAAGCATCTTTCGCCCCCAAAATTGTGCGAAAAGGGAATTGATTCTGCAGATAGAATGGGCATTTGCCTTCTATCTGGGCAGATTTGTCTCGGTTATAGGGTTCGGACGTTAAGATTGTCTGAGAAGGGCAACAATTGTCGCCTGGCTTTTGCGTCTGAGCGCTACACCATTTTCGCGCCGGGCTGCGGTAGCTCGGCATATCGAATGCCCTCAGGTCAGCCCTGCCGCAATCTTCCAGCTTGGAGGTTGGCATCGACGGTCTACCTCCGATGGACCGTCGATGCGAATGCCCTACGCCGCCCTGATTTTGGCGATGAAGCGGTCGACTTCGGTTGAGAGGGTGGCTGCCTGCTTGGACAGTTCGTCGGCGGCACCCTTCATCTCCGTCGTTGCCTGGCCGGTCTCGGAGGCCGCCTGAGTCACACCGCCGATATTGCGCGACACCTCCATCGTGCCGGTCGATGCCTCCTGCACGTTGCGGCTGATCTCCTTCGTCGCCGAAGTCTGTTCTTCCACCGCCGAGGCAATGCTAGTCGCGATGTGGTTGATCTCCTCGATCGTCTTGCCGATGCCCTGGATCGCGCCCACCGCTTCCTGCGTCGCGCCCTGCACCGACTGGATCTGACGCGAGATCTCCTCCGTCGCTTTCGCCGTCTGGTTCGCCAGGCTCTTCACTTCCGAAGCCACCACCGCGAAGCCCTTGCCGGCATCCCCCGCACGCGCCGCCTCGATCGTCGCGTTCAGCGCCAGCAGGTTGGTCTGGCTCGCGATCGAGGTGATCAAACCCACCACCTCGCCGATCTTCGACGCCGCCTGCGCCAGCCCGTCCACCGTCGCCCCGGTCTCTCGCGCGCGCTCCGATGCACGGCCGGCGATCTCCGCCGACTGCGCCACCTGGCGCGCGATCTCGTTGATCGACGCCGCCAGCTCCTCGGAAGCCGACGCGACCGTCTGCACATTCGCCGAGGCCTGCTCGGAGGCCGCCGCCACCGCGGAGGCCTGACGCGTTGTCTCCTCCGCCGTCGCCGCCATCGAGGTCGAGCTCGACTGAACCTGCGTCGCCGCCGAACCCACCGTCTGCACCACCTGCTTCACCGAGGCCTCGAACGCATCCGCAAGCGCCGCCATCTCCTGCTTCCGTTTCGCCTCGGACTCGACACGGAGACGCTCCTCGGACGCGCGCTTCTCCTCCTCCGCCTTGCGCCGCGCCTCGGCCGCCTCGCGCTCGCGGCGCTCTTCCGCCTGCCGCGCCTCGTCCTCGGCGGCGCGCTCGCGCGCCTCCTGCTCGCGTCGCGCCGCCTCTTCGCGGACGCGGTTCTGCTCGGCCTCGCGCTGCAGGCGCTCGTTCTCGATGCCGCTCTCCTTGAACACCTGCGTCGCCTGGGCCATCGCACCGATCTCGTCGCCGCGCTCCAGCGCCGGAACGTCGATCGACCAGTCCTTGCTGGCGAGCTTGTGCATGGCGCCCGTCATGGCGACGATCGGGCGGGTGATGCCGCGGCCGAGCCAGGCCGCCACGCCGAGCGAGATCGCCACCGCGAAGGCGATGACGGCCGATTGAATGATCAGATTGCGTTGCGCGTCGGCGGCGGCCGTTCCGGCTTCGCCGGCGAGGTCGCCGGCCAGGCTGTCCTCGACCCTCTTCATCAGGTTGATGCGCGCCGTCGTCGCGTTGAACCACGCCGTTCCGGCGATTCCGCCGAGCGCGGTGCCAGGCCCGGCCTCGACCGCGACTTTGCGCATGGTTTCGACTTCCTCGGCGACTTTGCCGCTGACGGTCTGCCGGGCGAGCTCGCGCTGGGCAGTGGTCGCATAGGCCTCGAACGCATCGAAGAAGGCGCGCTGATCGGCGACGACCGTCAGATAGGTGCGGTGCTGCTCAGGTGTGAACTGGCCACTGGCGAAGCCGACCGCGCCGGACGCCCGTTCCTGGCCGGCACGCTCCTTGGCCGAGAGATAGCTGTAATAGGCGAGCAGGCCGGCGGTGATGGTCGGTTCGCGCGACGATTTCACCGCCTCCCGCGGCACGGCGAGAAGGCGGGCAATCAGGCCGGAGAAGAACTTGTTCGATTCGGGGCCGCTGATCCGCTGGGCCGAGATCTCCTCGCGCTTGCCGTCGAGCTCCTTGGTCGCGGCAAGCCCGGCCTCGATCGCGCCGCGCACCTCGGCGGGATAGGCGGAGAGGTCGAGCGAACCGGCAGCCTCGGTGACCGCCGACAGCCGCTCGCCGCTCGCCTTGCGCTGGCCGGGTATCTCGCCGCCAAGCTGTTGCCCCTTGCTGTTCAGGAACACGGCCGACATGCCGCGTTCCTTCTGCAGCTCGTGCACCAGGTCGCTGACGCGGGTGGTAAATTGGGCGAGCTCGTTCATCCGCCGCATGTCGCCCGAATACCGCCACAGGTCGGTGATCGCGAGCGTCCCCAATCCGATGACCACGAGCAGTGGCAACGCGACCGCAAGCGTCAGACGCCACGCAATCGGCGTGCGCGATTCGAAACGGCGCAACATGGCCCACCCCTTGCCATTGACGGCCGGCCCCGCGTGCAAATGCATCCGCGTCCATGGCTGGCCATGTCTGCGCTATTCAATGTGTAAATCTGTAAATTAATAATGAAATATGCCGACTGCACTTGGGGTTATTATAAGATGGTCTTGTTTGATATTTGATTTTCTACGCATTGATAAATATCAATCAAGTATTCATCGAGAAGGCCACTGGCTCAGCACCTGTCGGGGTCGCCGGCGATTTTCCCCACGCGCCGAAAAGCGCGGGGGCCGCCGCGTCCACCGACGCGACGGCCCCCGCACCCTTCCGGCGCCGCACTCGTTTTTGGGTCAGGCGGCCCGCACTTTGGCGATGAACTTGTCGACCTCGCCGCGCAGCACCTCGGATTGCCGGGCGAGCTCGCTCGAGGCCGCGTTCATCTGCGTCGCCGCCGCGCCGACCTCGCCGGAGGCCTGCGTCACGCTGCCGATGTTCTTCGACACTTCCTGCGTGCCGCTGGCGGCCTCCTGCACGTTGCGGCTGATCTCCTTGGTCGCCGCGCCCTGCTCCTCCACCGCCGAGGCGATGGTGGTG
>QOZS01000043.1 GCA_003576705.1 Desertibaculum subflavum | reverse complement strand
CGGGCCGCCCGGGCCGGCTGGGCGGCTGGCGGGGCGGCACGGGCGGCGGCCGGGGCCGGCTGCGGCGGCACAAGCGGCCCGGGCTTGCCGTAGAGCCAGCCCTGGCCGAGCGAGATGCCGATCTCGCGCAGCGACTTGTCCTGTGCCTCCGTCTCGACCATTTCGGCGATGGTGCCGATATCGAGGTCGCGGCAGAGCTGGGCGAGGGACTTCAGCAGCGCATAGTCCCGCCGCGAATGGGTGATGCGCTGAACGTAGGAGCCATCGATCTTGAGGAAATCGACCGAGAGCCCGCTCAGGTAGCGGATCGAGGCGGAGCCAGAGCCGAAATCGTCGATGCAGACGGCAAAGCCCCGGCCGCGGATCTCCTGCAGCACGCGGTCGATCTTCTCGAGATCGGCGATCTCGGCGCTCTCGGTGATCTCCAGGCTCAGGCGCTGGGCCAGGATGCGGCCGCGATCGAGCAGGCCGAGCAGCACCTTGACGAAGATGTCGTTCTGGATCGACCGGCCGGACAGGTTGACGGCGAGGCGCAGCTCCGGCTCGGCAATGCGCTCGTCCAGGATCGCCATCGAGCGGCGCAGGACGGCAAGGTCGAACTGCTCGACCATGCCGATCGCCTCGGCGAAGCGGATGGTCTCGAAAGCGGGCCGGCCGTCCTGGAAGCGCGCCAGCACCTCGTAGTGGTGCACGCTGCGGTCCTTCATGGCGACGATCGGCTGGAAGGCGAAGGTGAAGCGCTCCTCGCCCAGCACCTCCTTGAACGAGTAGACGCGCTTGACCGTCTCGCCGACCATCTCCTCCAGCGCTTCGGCAAGGCTGGCCGGCGGCAACTCGCCCGGCGCCGCGGCCGTGAAGTGGTTGACCGCGTAGACCATGGCGTTCATCGCCTCGGCCGAGGAGAGATTGTCGCCGCCGAGATCGATGGTCGAAGCCTTGATGACGTTGCCGTCGGCGGCGGGATCGAAGCCCTTGATGACGTCGGTCACCGCATTGCGCAACTGGTCGACGTTGATGGCCTTCTCGTGCAGCACGCCGAATTTCGAGCGGGCGAAGCGGCCGGCGCCGTCGCCGTCGATCGAGTTCGCGCGCAAGGTGGCGCCGACGCTCTTGATCAGCTCCTCGCGGTCCCCCTTCGGCAGGCCGGGCGCGAATTTCTCGACATCGATCAGGTCGAGCAGCGTGAGGGTGGTCTCGTCCTTGGCGACGCTTGGATCGTTCAGCAGGCGGTTCGCCGCGGCAAGCAGCCCGTCCTTGTTCAGGATGTCGCTTTCGGGATCGCGCTTGTCCTCGCTGCTGTCGACTCGCATCGGGCGCTTGACAGCGCTGAGCGTGCAGTGGAGCGCCGCCCCTTCGGTCGGCATGCGGTAGATCGTCAAGGCGGCATGCACCGCCGGATCGTCCTTGCGCTGGCCGCCGATGCGCAGCCGAACCGCGATCGGGCCGCGACGCTGGCCGGCTTGCAGGCCCGCCGTCAGCAGGTCGACCATGCGGCGGTCGCGCGGATGGATCAGATCGAGCCAGGGCGCGCCCACCAGCTCGTCCACCGGGCGCCGCACCACGCCGGCGCCAGCGCCGGTGGCAAATTGAATCCGGCCGTCACCGCCGACCTCGATCAGCAGATCGGCAGCCGAGAACGCGAACGCCACGAAGCGATCGCGCTGCCGCCTTAACTGCTCCAGGTCCGCCATGGTCCTCGGCCCACTTTCTGCCGGTTGCCGACCCTAGGTGGCGGGAGTAAAGCCCGCGTTAATATTTCGCGCATGCGCACGGCCATTTAGCCGCCATGGTCGCAGATCTGTGGCGAGGATCCCATAAAGCGCGTGATCGGCGAAGCTGCCGTTGATGTTGAGATAGCCGCGCGCCAGCCCCTCCGCCCGGAACGCCGCCTTGGCCAGGACGCCCCGGCTGGCATCGTTATCGGGCAGGCAGGCCGCGGCGATACGGTGCAGCCGCAGCTCGTCGAAGGCGAAGTCGACCACCACCTGCAGCGATTCCGCCATATAGCCCTGGCGGGCATGCGGCATGCCGATCCAGTAGCCGACATCGGCGCTCTGGGCGATGCCACGCCGGATATCCGACAGCGCGATGCCGCCGAGCAGCGCACTCTCGTCGGCGTTCAGGACCAGGAAGGAATAGCCGGTGCCGGTCCGCACATCGCCGACCGCGCGCCGGACCCGCCGGCGGAAGGCGCCGCGATCCAGCGCATCGGCCGGCCAGGGCGGCTCCCAGGGTTCGAGGAAGGCACGGCTCGAGGCGCGCAGCCGCGCCCAGGCCTCGTAGTCGCCGTAACGCGGCTGGCGCAGCACGACCCGCCGGCCGTGCAGCACCGGCAACCTGCCACCAAGACCACCGAAACGCTCGAGCAGCACGGGCCTGGCCCCCACCGCGCCGGGGCGGAATGCCGCCGACTCAGAGCCGAAATCTTGCCGCCAACCTCGCATAGTCCGCAAGCCGCCCGACCGGGCCGACCGCCGCGACGCCGACCGGGCCGCCCAGCACGCGTCTGGCGACGCGGCGGATCGCCGCCTCGTCGACCGCATCCACGGCCGCCACGATCTCCTCGGTCGGGAGCGGACGGCCGTGCACCAGGAGCTGGCGGCCAAGCTGCTCCGCCCGCGCGGTCGAGCTTTCCAGCGACATCAGCAGGCCGGCCTTGAGCTGGGCCCGCGAGCGCGCCACCTCGCCCTCGGTCACCGCCTCGGTCAGCGCCAGCATCTCGGCGGCGACCAGCGGCACCACCTCGCCGAGATCCTCCTCGCTGGTGCCGGCGTAGATGGAGAGCGCGCCGCCGTCGTTATAGGCGCCAGTGAAAGCGAAGACCGAATAGGCGAGGCCCCGGTTCTCGCGGATCTCCTGGAACAGGCGCGAGCTCATGCCGCCACCGAGCAGGGTCGTGTAGACCTGCGCAGCGTAGAAATCCGGGTCGTCGAAGGCGACGCAGGGAAATGCCAGCGCGAGATGCGCCTGTTCCAGCTCGCGCTTTTCGCGCCGCTCGCCGCCGAGGAAGCGCGCCGGCTCCATCTGGTGCGGCCGGCCCGCCGGCAGCGCGCCGAACGCCTTCGTCACCAGATCGACGATGCGCTCGTGCTCGACCGCGCCCGACGCTGAGAACACCACATTGGCCGGCGCGTAGTGGCCGTCGATGAAATCGCACAAAGCCGCGCGCGGCATGCCGGCCACGCTTTCCGGCGTCCCGAGGATCGGCCGGCCGAGCGTCTGGTCGGGAAAGGTGATCTCCTGCAGCAGGTCGAACACCAGGTCGTCCGGCGTGTCCTCGGCCTGGCCGATTTCCTGGATGATGACCTGGCGCTCCTTGTCCAGCTCGGTCTCGGCGAAGACCGAGTGCTGCACGATATCGGCCAGCAAATCGATGCCGAGCGGTACGTCGTCGGCCAGCACGCGCGCGTAGTAGGTCGTCTGCTCGCGCGCCGTATAGGCGTTGAGGTGCCCGCCCACCGCCTCGATCTCCTCGGCGATGCCGCGGGCATTGCGCCGCTCGGTGCCCTTGAACGCCATGTGCTCGAGGAAATGCGCGACGCCGTGACCGTCCTGCGTCTCGTGCCGCGCGCCGGCATTGACGAACACGCCGACCGAAGCCGTGCGCACGCCCTCCATCGGATCGGTGGCGATGCGCAGCCCGTTGTTCAGCGTGGTGACGGTGACGCTCATGCCGCGCTCCGCCGGTCGCCGAGCGCGGCATGCGCCATGAGATGTGCGCGCACCGCGCCGACATCGTTCGGCAGGGTGGTGCAGCGCTCGGGCCTCTGCATCAGGTCGGCATAGCGCGGCGGCAGTTGCGGCACGACGCCGCTCGCCGCCGTCACCGCCTCGGCGAACTTGGCCGGATGCGCCGTCGCCAGCGTCACCATCGGCACGGCGGGATCGCCGCGCCGGATGCGCGACGCCGCCAGTCCGACCGCGGTATGGGGATCGGGCAGCCAGCCCGTCGCGCGATGGGTGCGGGCGATCTCGGCCCTGGTCTCGTCCTCGCCGACGGACGCGGCGCGGAAGAGATCGGCATTGCCGACCTCGACCCGGAAAGCGCCGAGCTGCGCGAAAGCTGCCATGCGGGCGTTGAGCTCGGCCGCATCGCGACCGACGCGGTCGAATACGTAACGCTCGAAATTGGATGCCACCTGGATATCCATGCTGGGGGAGATGGTCGCGGAAACTTCGCCGCGCCGGTATTCGCCGGAGGCGAAGAACCTGGCCAGGATATCGTTGCGATTGGTCGCCACGACAAGGCCGGCCACCGGCAGACCCATCATCGCCGCGGCATAACCGGCATAGACATCGCCGAAATTGCCGGTGGGCACGCTGAAGGCGACCGGCCGGTCCGGCCCGCCCAGCGCCACCGCGGCATGCACGTAATAGGCGATCTGCAGCATCACCCGCGCCCAGTTGATCGAATTGACCGCGGCGAGGTTGAGGCGGTCGCGCAGATCCGCCTCCTGGAACAGCGCCTTCACCAGCGCCTGGCAGTCGTCGAAGGTGCCCTGGATGGCGATGTTGTGGACATTGGCGTCCGGCGCCGTGGTCATCTGACGGCGCTGCACCGCGGAAATGCGCCCTTCCGGATGCAGCATGAAGACGTCGATCGCCTGCCGCCCGCGGAAGGCATCCACGGCCGCGGCGCCGGTATCGCCCGAAGTCGCGCCCAGGATGGTGGCCCGCCGCCCGCGCCGGGCCAGGGCCCCGTCGAGCAGGCGGCCCAGCACCTGCATCGCCATGTCCTTGAAGGCGAGGGTCGGCCCGTGGAACAGCTCCATCACCCAGTCGTTGGCGTCGAGCTGGGTGAGCGGCGCCACCGCCGGATGGTCGAAGCCGCCATAGGTCTCGGCCAGCAGCCGGCCGAAGGCATCGGCGTCCAGATGGCTGCCCAGATAGGGCTGCAGCACCGCGGCGGCGAGCTCGGCGTAAGACTTTCCGCGCAATGAAATCAATGACTTGCGGGAAAGCCGGGGCCAGCGCGCCGGCACATAGAGGCCGCCGTCCGGCGCCAGGCCGGCGAGCAGGACGCCCTCGAAATCGAGCGCGGGACTCTCGCCCCGCGTGCTGACATAGCGCAAAACCGATCCTCCGATGGGCGGCTAGAGTACCGCCCTGCTTGTGCAAGCCGCAATCATGGAGCCCGCCGCCGGATGCTGATGGGTATGCTCGCCTCGACGGCCCTGGTCCTCGCCACCGTCGGCATCCACTACGAGGCGCTGCGGCTGGTCAGTGCCCTGCTGCCGCATCTCCGGATCCGGCCGCGCGCCCGCATTATCGTCATCATCATTGGCGCCTTTGCCGCCCACACTGTGGAAGTGTGGCTCTACGCGCTCGGCTTTCTGCTGCTCGACCGCTTTGCCGGACTCGGCTATCTGACCGGCGATACGGTCAGCGAGTTCTCGACCTACCTCTACCACTCGACCGTGACCTACAGCTCGCTCGGCTATGGTGATCTGGTGCCGCACGGCGCGCTGCGCCTGGTGTCGGGCGTCGAGGCGCTGAACGGCCTCGTCATGATCGGCTGGACCGCCTCGTTCACCTATCTCGCCATGGAGAAGCTGTGGGACCTGCACCCGCGCAGGTCCCACAAGCGATGAGCGGCACCTATTCGGCGACGATCCCGTTGCGCAGCAGGCCGACGCCGGAGATCTCCACCTCTACCGTGTCGCCCGGCTTCATGTAGAGCGGCGGCGTGCGGCGGTCGCCGACGCCGCCCGGCGTGCCGGTGATGATGAGATCGCCGGCGCGCAGGTCGGTGAAGCCCGAGATATAGGCGATCAGCTGCGGGATATTGAAGATCATCATGTCCGTCGTTGCCTTCTGCACCTCCTCGCCGTTGAGGCGGGTGGTCAGGGTCAGCTTGAACGGATCCGGCACTTCGTCGGCGGTGACCATCCAGGGCCCGAAGCCGCCGGTGCCGGGGAAGTTCTTGCCCGGGGTGAACTGGTGGGTATGGCGCTGCCAGTCGCGCACGCTGCCGTCGTTGTAGCAGGCATAGCCGGCGATATGGGCGAGCGCGGTGCTCTCGGGGATGTGGCGACCGGGCCGGCCGATCACCACCGCCAGCTCGCCTTCGAAATCGAACCGTTCGGAAGAGCGCGGCTTCACCAGCGGGCTTCCGTGACCGACTTGGGTGTCGGCGAAGCGGGTGAAAATCACCGGGAAATCCGATTTCTGCCGCCCGGTCTCGACCCGGTGCTCGTCGTAATTCACGCCGACGCAAAGGATCTTGTCGGGGTTGCCGATCGGCGGCAGCAAGATGACGCTGGCGAGCTTCCAGTCCGCCTTGGCCCCCTTGGCTGCGGCCGCGATCTCGGCCAGCGCATCGGCGGCGATCACCGCCTTGAGGTCCGGATATTTCGAGCCGAGCCTGGCGCCGAGATCGACGATCCCGTCGCCGGCGACCACGCCCCAGGAGACTTTGCCGCCGGCCTCGAACGTCACGAGCTTCATTTATGAATATCCCCGTCTGGATTGCCGCGGCACCCTAGGCGTGGGCCGTATGCCGATCAAGTTGCCGCGGACGGAAGGCACCATTGCCCGCCAGGTAATCGACCCCAAGACAAGGCTACGGCGAACATGGGCTTCCCGATCGCAGGAGCCCACCGATGGACCTCTACTTCGCCCCGCTTGCCTGTTCGATGGCGACCCGCATCGCCGCCTACGAAGCCGAACTGCCGATCAACTTCATCCAGGTCGACACCAAGGCCAGGCGCGCCGCCGACGGTGCCGATTTCATGGCCATCAACCCGATGGGCCAGGTGCCGGTGCTGCGCACCGATGACGGCACCCTGCTCACCGAGAACGGCGCCGTGCTGCCTTATGTGGCCGACCGCGCAGGCCGAGGCCTGCTTGGGCCCCAGCACGGCGCCGAGCGCTTCCGCCTGCACGAGTGGATCGGCTTCATCGGCACCGAGCTGCACAAGGCGACCTTCACGCCGCCGCTGGACCCGAAGGCGGGCCAGGGCGCCAGGGACTATGCGAAATCCAAGGCGGCGCTGCGTCTCTCCGTGCTCGAGCGCCGCCTGGCCGGCCACGACTTCCTGCTCGACGGGTTCAGCGTCGCCGATGCCTATCTGGTGACGGTGCTGAACTGGGCCATGTTCCTGCAGCAGGATTTCAGCGCCGCGCCTTCGGTGCCGGCCTATTTCAAGCGCTTGTGCGCGCGCCCCTCGGTCGGCCGAGCGCTGGCCGAAGAGACGAAGCTCTACCTGGAGGAACAGGCGAAGAAGTGAGCAATTGCCTCCGCCGCATCAGCGGCGGGGGCGCTGCGCGCATCCCAGCTTTGCTGGCTTCCCCACTCCCTGGACTGTGAAAAAGCGGCTAGGCTCCGCGCTCGACTTTCCGCTCACGAGGAGCCCGCGCGCCCATGCCCCAGTCGATGGCGAAGAACGCCAACAATCTCGATGCCTTCTGGATGCCGTTCACGGCGAACCGGGCGTTCAAGGCCAATCCGCGCATGCTGGTGAAGGCCGAGGGCATGCACTACACCGCCGCCGACGGCCGCAAGATCATGGACACCACCGCCGGGCTCTGGTGCGTCAATGCCGGCCATGGCCGGCAGAAGATCATCGAGGCGGTGCAGCACCAGGTGAAGGAGCTGGATTACGCGCCTTCGTTCCAGTGGGGCCATCCCAAGGCCTTCGAGCTGGCGGCCCGCATCGTCGCCATGACGCCGGGCGACCTGAACCACGTGTTCTTCTGCAATTCCGGGTCGGAGGCGGTCGACACCGCGCTGAAGATCGCCATCGCCTATCACCGCGCCCGCGGCGAGGGCACCCGCACGCGGCTGATCGGGCGCGAGCGCGGCTATCACGGCGTCGGCTTCGGCGGCATCTCGGTCGGCGGCATGGTGGCGAACCGCAAGTGGTTCGGCATGGGCCTGCAGGGTGTCGACCACCTGCCGCACACCCACAGCCTGAAGGACATGGCGTTCAGCCGGAACGAGCCGGAATGGGGCGCCCATCTCGCCGACGAGCTGGAGCGGCTGGTCGCGCTGCACGATGCCTCCAACATCGCCGCCGTGATCGTCGAGCCGGTGGCGGGCTCGACCGGCGCGCTGGTGCCGCCCAAGGGCTATCTCAAGCGGCTGCGCGAGATCTGCAACAAGCACGGCATCCTGCTGATCTTCGACGAGGTGATCACCGGCTTCGGCCGCCTGGGCCATGCCTTCGCCTCGGAAAAGTTCGACGTGGTGCCGGACATCATGACCATCGCCAAGGGCGTCACCAACGCCACCATCCCGATGGGCGGCGCGATCGTGAGGAAACACATCTACGACGCCTTCATGCAGGGGCCGGAGAACGCGGTGGAGCTGTTCCACGGCTACACCTACTCCGCGCATCCGGTCGCCGCGGCGGCGGGACTTGCGACGCTCGACGTCTATAAGGAGGAGGGCCTGTTCGAGCGCGCGGCGGAGCTCACGCCCTATCTGGAAGACGCGGTGCATTCGCTGAAGGGCACCTCGAAGGTTATCGACATCCGCAATATCGGCATGATCGGCGCCATCGAGCTGGAGCCGCGCACCGGCGGCGCCGGCACGCGCGCGAATGACATCGTCCTGAAAGGGTACGAGGCGGGCTTCATGTTCCGCGGCGTCGGCGAGACGGTGACGCTCTCGCCGCCGCTGATCGTCCAGAAGAAACAGATCGACGAGATGATCGACACGCTCGGCCAGTGCATCAAGGCGGTGGCATGATTTAGCCCTCCCTCGCGCCGCGAACGCGGCGTGGGGGAGGGTTTCCATTGGCCCCATCGTCTTCGGCTCACTTGGCTCTTCCGCCGGCCCGTTGCCGCGGCGATCGTCGGCGCGGCGAAGGGAAGGAACCTGCATGATCGAGGTGACGGCGCTGCGCGCGGAAGACCGGGCGCGCTGGGAAGTGCTGGCGCGCGGCTACAAGGCGTTCTACCGCACGGACGTTTCGCCGGCGGGCTATGACGAAGCCTGGCGCCGGCTGCACGGCAACGAAGGCCTGTTCGGCCTCGGCGCGCATCTCGACGGCAGACTCGTCGGCATCACCCACTACCTGTTCCACAAGAGCGTGTGGATGGCCGATGTCTGCTATCTGCAGGACCTGTTCACCGACGAGGCGGTGCGCGGCCGCGGCGTGGCGCGCGCCTTGATCGAGGCGGTCGCCGCCGATGCGCGCTCGCGCGGCGCGCCGCGGCTCTACTGGCTGACCCAGGAGGACAATGCCCGCGGCCGCGCGCTCTACGACAAGGTGGCGCGCTTCCAGGGCTTCATCCGCTACGACTACTCGATCGCCTGAGCATCCATCACGGTCATGATGGCAAACCGCCGTCGCTTCAATTGACGGATGCGCGCGCGTCTTCAAAGATGCGGCACAAATCAGAGTTCTAGGGAGAGGAACATAAATATGCAGAAGCATCTGCTGGGCGCCGCTGGCGCCCTGATCATGGCCGCGACTCTGGGCGGCACCGCCGAGGCGCAGATCAAGATCTCCTACGGCACCTATCTGCCGCCGACCCATGTCAACAACCATGCCGGCATCGAGCCCTTCGCCAAGCGGGTCGAGCAGGAGACCGGCGGCAAGGTGAAGTTCGAGATCTTCACCGGCGGCTCGGTCGCGCCCGCCAAGGCGGCGATCGACCAGATCCGCGACAAGCTGGTGACCAGCGGCATGATCGTCGACAGCTACGTCAACAAGGAGCTGCCGCACAGCTATACGCTGACCGAGCTCGCCCTGCAGGGCAAGGACGCGCTGGTCATGGCCGGCGCGGTCAACGAGATGCAGCTGGTCGACTGCAAGGGCTGTCTGGACGAGCAGAAGAAGGCCGGCATCATCTCCACCGCCTTCTACTCGACGGCGCCCTACGTCTTCATGTGCAAGTCGCCGGTGACGAAGGTCGACGACATGAAGGGCAAGAAGGTGCGCGCCACGGCCGCCTTCGGCCTGCTGGTCAAGTCGATGGGCGGCGTGCCGGTCAATATCACCTCCGATGAGGTTTACGAGGCGATGCAGCGCGGCCAGGCCGAGTGCAATGTCGGCGCCGATGCCTGGCTGAAATCCTACACGCTCTGGGATGTCGCCAAGGCCGTCACCAAGCAGCCGATCGGCACCTATCACGGCGGCCAGCTGTTCGCGATCAACGCGGAGACCTTCAAGTCGCTGCCTGCCGAGGTGAAGGCGTCGATCAAGAAGAACGCGCCGATCCTCGCCGCCGACGTGACCTTCGGCTATCTCCAGGAATCCAAGGCGGCGCAAGAGGGTGCGGCCAGCCACGGCGTCAAGTTCGTCGAGCCCGATGCCAGCCTGACCAAGGCCTACGAGGATTTCCTGAAGAACGACACCAAGCGGGTGATCGAGCAGGCCCAGAAGCGCGGCGTGAAGAACGCCGATGCGCTGATCGAGGCCTTCCTCGGCAAGATCGCCAAATGGGAGAAGATCGTGAAGGACGAGGTGAAGGGCGACAAGGCGAAGTACATCGCCGCCCTGAACCGCGAGGTCTACAGCAAGGCCTCCTTCTGACCGTTCGCTGAACCGGCCGCCGTGCCCGCGCATCTCCGCGGGCACGGCCTTTCCCGAGGCGCGGGGGCAACCGTGGCATTGATCGACAAGCTGCTGGAGCGCGCCTCGGGCGTGCTGCTGACGTTCGCCGGTATCGTCATCATGGTGATGATGCTGCACATCACGGCCGATGTGCTGGCCAAGGTGCTGTTGAACCACCCGATCATCGGCACGCTCGAATTCGTCGCCGTGATCTACATGGTGGCGACGATCTTCCCCGCCCTGCCGCATGTGCAATGGGGCCGCGGCAACATCATCGTCGAGCTGTTCACCCAGAAGCTGCCGGCGCAGCAACGGCTGGGCCTGGATGCGCTCGGCGCGCTGCTCACCTTCGTCTATCTCGGCCTGATCGCCTGGATGGGGGCGGAGACCGCCTGGCACCGGACCACGATCGGCGAGACGCAGGACGCCACCTTCTTCGAGGTGCCGGTTTGGCCGTCGCGCTGGGTGCTGGTGGTCGGCGCCGCTTTCGCCGCGCTGATCGCGCTGCACCAGTTCATCGACGATACCCGCTTCCTCGCGACCGGCAAGCGCACGCGCGCCAGCCTCGGCAACCACCCGATCTGAGGCGCCGCGCCCATGGATTCGATCACGCTCGCCTTCATCTGCATGGGCGTCGCCATCTTCCTGATGGCGATCCGCATCCCCATCGCGGTCGCGCTGGGCTTGAGCTCGCTCGGCGGCATCGCGCTGTTGCGCGGCCCCGACACGGCGCTGCGCACGCTCGGCTCGGCGCCATTCGACTTTTCCGCCAGCTGGACACTGTCGGCGATCCCGATGTTCCTGCTGATGGGATCGATCGCCTTCCGCGGCGGCATGACGACGTCGCTGTTCGAAGCCGCGCGCATGTGGCTCTACAAGCTGCCGGGCGGCCTCGCGGTGGCGGCGAATTTCGGCGCCGCGATGTTCGCCGCCGCCTCCGGCTCGTCGATCGCGACCGCGGCGGCGATGGGCCGGCTCGCCATTCCGGAGATGCTGCGCTTCAAGTACGACCCGGCGCTCGCCACCGGCACCGTCGCCGCCGCCGGCACGCTGGGCGCCATGATCCCGCCCTCGATCGGCTTCGTCATCTTCGGCTGGTACACCGAGACGCCGATCGGCAAGCTGCTGATCGCCGGCATCGTGCCCGGCGTGCTCAATGCCGTCCTGTTTGCCGCCTATATCATCGGCTACTGCAAGCTGAAGCCGGACGCGGCGCCGCCGCCGGACGACAAGCCGACCACGGCGGACAAGTTCGCGGCGCTCGGGCGCATCTGGCCGATCCCGCTCCTCATCCTCTGCGTCATCGGCGGCATCTATTCGGGCCTCACCACCGCGACCGAGGCGGCCGCTTTCGGCGCCTTCAGCGCACTGATCATCGCCTTCCTGAAAGGCGGCATGAACAAGCTGGCGCTGAAGGACAGCGTGGTCGACGCGTTGCATTCCACCGCCTCGATCTTCTTCATCGCCGTCAGCGCGGTGCTGCTGACCCGGTTCCTGGCGCTCTGCGGCCTGCCGCAATTCATGGGCAGCTTCGTGCGCGACGCCGCTCTCGGCCCCTATGAAGTGATCTTCTTCATGGTGGTGATCTACCTGATCCTGGGCTGCTTCCTCGATCCGATCGGCATCATGCTGATCACGCTGCCGATCCTGCTGCCGATGTGGAAGGCGGTCGGGCTCGACATGGTGTGGATGGGCGTGCTGGTCGTCATGCTGCTCGAGATCGGCCTGCTCACGCCGCCGGTCGGGCTCAACGCCTTCGTCATAAAAACCGTGGTGGGCGATCTCGTGCCGCTCTCGACCATCTTCAAGGGATTGCTCGGCTTCATCGCCGTCGACATCGTCGTCGTCGCGCTGCTGGTCGCCTTCCCGGAGATCAGCCTGACCTTGCCGAACCTGATGCTGGGCGAAGGCTAGCGGAGTTGCTCGCAGGCCGGGATGATGGCCGCTGTCGCCCCCGCCCAGACGATGCCGAGCAGGGAGAGGAAGCCGAGCCAGCGCAGCACGCTGCGGTGAAAGCGGCCGAGCTCCAGTGATTCGACGGTTGCCCGCAGCAAGCGGGCCAACCGATCCGGCCAGGTCATCGCCGCGGCGGTCAGCGCCGCGAAAGCCGGCGTGGCGATCGAAACCAGGATCGTGCCGGCTTCCGCCGAGGTCATGCAGACCAAGGGCTGCGCGCCGTAGATGACGAGCAGGTGCAGCGCCCAGAGGATCGGGCCCGAGGTGAGATAGACCAGCGTGCCCACGCCCGAAGCGCTCGCGCGCGCGCCGGCTTCGACCATGCGCTCACCCGACGACATGGGGAAACCCATGCACGAGAAGCAGGCCGAACAGAGCCTGCCCGACGGTGTAATAGACCAGGAGCGAGGTGTTCTCGAAGCTCGAGCGACGCACATGGTCCAGCTTGCCCGCCACCTGCCGGGCGACCGTGAACAGCGCCATGATCACGACCGCGAAGACGAGCTGCCCTGACAAGCCGGCGGCAAGGTAGACCAGGGCGCCATAGCTGCTCTCGCTCGGATCGAGGCCGGCCTGCCAGTGGCCGAGGATCTCCACCGCGACGGCACCGACGAGACAGGCGGCGCCGGTCGGGACCAGCAGCAGGCTCCATCCCCAGCGCCGGCCGCGCGCGGGCAGCAGGCGGCTCGCGGCGAAGAACGCCGCGGCGGCGCCAACGAGCAGTGCCGCCGCCGCGAGCGGCCATTCGTGCGGCGGCAGCGCCGGCGCGGTGCCGGAAGGCCAAAATTCGGGCGAGACGGTCCAGAGGTAGAGATAGGAGAACACGAAGGCGAGGTAGAGCGAGCCCGCCACCAGCATCAGCACGACCATCGACCACCAGGCATGCGATGCCGGCCCGGTCATATAGACCGGCAGCTTGAGCCCGCGCGCCACCTCGATCGGGCCGCGATCCGGGCCCGGATCGAGCCCCCAGACCCAGACGACGCAGCAGACGACCGCGAGCACGCCGCAGATCACGGCCGGCACCACCACCTTGACCGTGAGCAAGAGGAAGAAAGCCGCGGTGAAGAGTGCCGCCAGCACATGGGTCCAGCTCGGCCCCGGCATCTGGATCACGTATTGCGGCTCCGCCTCGACCGGGCTGGTCACCAGGGTCTCGCGCCCGCCGGTCGGGGCATTCGGAAGATAGTGATGACCATCCTGCACCTGACGCGCGAGATCCGGCTGGTCCCAGAGCGGCTCGCGGCCGGTCACGCGCGGAATGCTGCGCGTCGAGTAGACATCGTTCGGCAGCCATTCGAGCGTGCCGGCATCCCAGGGGTTCTCCGGACCGCTGCCCCAGCGGAAGCAGCGGATCAGGTCGATCACGAACAGCGCCACGCCGGCGGCAAGGATGAAGGCGCCGACCGTGGAGAGCATGTTCAGCCCGCCCCAGCCCATGCCGTCGAGATAGGTCCAGACGCGCCGCGGCATACCGAGCAGGCCGGTCAGGTGCATCGGCAGGAAGGCGATGTTGAAGCCGAGGAACATCAGCCAGAACACCCAGCGGCCGACCCGCTCGGACAGCATCCTCCGGCTCACCATGGGGAACCAGTAGTAGAAGGTGGCGAAGAGCGGGAAGACCATCCCGCCGACCAGCACGTAGTGGAAATGCGCGACGACGAAATAGCTGTCGTGCACCTGCCAGTCGAACGGCACCAGCGCCACCATCACGCCGGTCAGCCCGCCCAGGGTGAAGATGAACAGAAAGCCGAGCACGAAGAGCGAGGGCGTGGTGATGCGAAGCCGCCCGCGCGCCTTGGCGATGGTGGCGATCCAGGCGAAGACCTGGATGCCCGACGGTATCGCCACCGCCATGCTGGCCGCCGAGAAGAAGCTGAGGCTGAGCGCCGGGATGCCGGTGGCGAACATGTGGTGCACCCACAGTCCGAAGCTGAAGAACCCAGTCGCGATCAGGGCGACCACGATGAAGCGGTAACCGACCAGCGGAGTCCGCGCCATCGTGGGCACGATCATGGAGACGAGGCTCGCCGCCGGCAGGAAGATGATGTAGACCTCGGGATGGCCGAAGAACCAGAAGAGGTGCTGCCAGAGCAGCGGATCGCCGCCCTTTGCCGCGGTGAAAAACGGCCAGCCGAAGGCGCGCTCGATCTCCAGCAGCATAGTGGCGAGGATGACGGCCGGGAAGGCGACGACGATCATCAGCGCGAAGATCAGCATCGTCCAGGCGAAGATCGGCATCCGCGCCAGGGTCATGCCCGGCGGGCGCGTGCGCAGCGAGCCGACGATGATCTCGATCGCGCCGGCGATCGCCGAGATCTCGATGAAGCCGATGCCGAGCAGCCAGAAATCGGCATTGTCGCCCGGCGAGTACTCCATCAGCGTCAGCGGCGGATACATGAACCAGCCGCCCTTCGGCGACAGGTCGTAGAGGATGGTGGAGACGAAGACGGTGCCGCCGATCACATAGGCCCAGATGGCGAAGGCGCTGAGGCGCGGGAACGGCAGGTCGCGGGCGGCCAGCATCTGCGGCAGCAGCATGACGCCGAGCGCCTCCACCGCCGGCACGGCGAACAGGAACATCATCGTCGTGCCGTGCACGGTGAACATCTGGTTGTACAGATCCTGGCCGAGGAAGGTGTTCTCCGGCACCGCGAGCTGCACCCGCATCAGCAGCGCCATGATCCCGGCCAGGATGAAGAAGGTGAAGGCGGCGCCGATATAGAAGACGCCGATGACGGTGTTGTTCACCGCCGTCGGCAGGCGCCAGCCAGAGGGCGTGGCCCAGATGCGCTCGAGCTCGGCGACTTCGCCGGGCGGTCGGGGCTCGGGATAGGGCAGGCGCGCGGCGCCGGGGTCGTCGTTCACGGCGTCACCGCATCGTGTAGAGCAGGACGAGACCGCCTGCGTAAAGGACGAGCACGAGCAAGGAATCGATCCCCATGCGGAAGATCGCCTTGTCCCGCCGCTCGGCGACGCCGCCGATATAGATCGCGACCAGGATGATCGCGAGCAGCGCCCCAAATATCGAGAACGAGCCGAGCCGATTGAGCACCGGTTCGCCGCCGGCCAGCAGGTCGGTCACGAAGATCAGGCCGATATTGATCAGGTTGGTGCCGAGGATGTCGGAGATCGCCATCGTGAACAGGCCGAGGCGGGCGGCGGAGAGCGCCGAACTGAACTCCGGCAGCGACGTGGAGATCGCAACCAGCACGAAGCCGACGAAGCTGGAACCGAGTCCGGTCTGTTCGGCGATCGCCGAGCCGGTGCGTTCCACCATATAGCCCGCCACCAGAATGACGGCGGCGGCGGCGGCGGTCATCGCGATCAGACGCGGCAGCGGATATGCCTCCGCGGACGCGGCATCGGCGCCACTCTTCCGCGGCGACGGCCGGTTCCCGCGCGATCGCTCCGCATCCGTCGCATGCCAGGGCTGCCGGCCCTGTGCCTGGGACAGCACCCAAACGCTGGCCACATAGGCGATCAGGCAGCCCCAGGCCCAGGCGCCGATACCGAGCACGGCGATGTCGCCGACCACGATGCCGGCGGCGGCGATCGAAAGCAGGAGCACATTCAGCGTTCCCTGCAGCAGCAGCGAGGGATCCGGAACGATGGCCGTCATGGCGCGGCGACTGACCAGCAGGTCGATCACGGCAATGACCGTCACCTGCATGGCGATGCTGCCGAGGAGATTGTTCACGGCAAGATCGGCATCGCCGGTTGTCGCGGCGGTGGTCGTGACGGCGATCTCCGGCAGCGAGGTGACACCGGCGAGCAGGAGCAGGCCGATGACCGCCTGGCCGATGCCCAGCTTCTTGCTGAGACCGTCGGCGTAGCGCGCTATGCGAGTGCCGGCGAGCCACACCGCCACGGCGGCCGCCGCGAAGATGCCGATATTCGCCGCCAGGCCCAGCTCGGCGAAATCCGGCATGCTCACCTCAGGCTCGTCAGATAGGTCGCGAGCGCATCGAGCTCGTCGTCCGCGAAAATCCGGAACGGCGGCATCAGGTTCTCCGGCTTGATGTGCTGGTTCTCGGCGATCCACCTCGCGAAGGCCTGCGGGCTGGTCTCCAGCGTGGCCGCCGCGATGGAAAGCCGGCCGCCCACATGCGTGAGGTCGGGCCCGATCGCGCCGTTGGCGGGCGTGCCGCGCACTTTGTGGCAGGCGCCGCAGCCGCCCCGCAGGAAGAGTTGGCGACCCTGCGATGCTGCCGCGCCGCCGGGCGCCGCTGCCGGCCCTGCCTCGCGCACCAGCCAGGCTTCGAATTCGTCCGGCGGCATCGCCACCACGAAGAACGACATCAGGGCATGGGCGCCGCCGCAATATTCGGCGCATTGCCCGCGGCTCACGCCCGGCACTTCCGCGACCACGGTCTGGTAGTTGGTCCGGCCCGGGATCATGTCGAGCTTGCCGGCGAGCTTCGGCACCCAGAAGCTGTGGATCACGTCGGCGGTGGTCAGCGCCAGCTCCACCGGTCGCCCGGTCGGGATACGGATCTCGTTGGCGCTTTCGAAGCGCCGGCCGTCGGCATCCGTGTAGATGACGCGCCACCACCAGCGCTCGCCCACGACGGCGATACGAAGCGCGTCGGGCCCGGCGCGGTCGGTGCCGCCGACGCGCGTGACCGCAAGGCCATAGACGAGCAACGCCGTCAGCACGACCACGGGGAAAACGATGCCACCGCCGATGACGATCTTTTCGCTGGCAAGGCGATTGCGCCAGCCCGCCCCGCCATAGATGGACAAGGCGGTCAGCGCGACAATGCCGACGAGAATGACGGCGCCGCCGATGAACAGAACATGGGCGAGAAGCGCGATGCGCCGGGCCGACAGCCCTTCCGGCGAGAGCACCGATTGGACCCCTTCGCAGCCGGCGAGCGGCAAGACCAGGCAGGCCAACAGAATGCACCTGGCGACGGGGCTCACGGCGAGAGATCCCCGCCTGGAGGCTCCCTGCCGGAAGACGCGAGAAAGTCGGCGACTTCCTGGATCTGTCGATCGTTCAGCCGCCTGGCGACCGGGGTCATGATCTGCCCCAGCACTGTCTGCTCGCGCTGCCCGGCTTGGAAAAGGTGCAGTTGCTGGCGGATGTAGGCGGCCGATTGACCGATCAGCCGGGGGTACAGGCCATAGCCGCTCGCATGGCAGCTGAGGCAGGCCGGAATGCCGGCTTCCGGGACGCCCGCGGTGGCGATCGAGCGGCCCTGGGACAGGTCGTCCGCCAGCGCCGTCGGCGCCGTGCCGACGAGGCCGGGAAGGCGCGCATATTGCTCCGCCAGGCGGTCGATCGCCGCTTCGTCGAGCTCGGCGGCAATCGGCTGCATGATGCCGCTTGGCCGCCACTCGTCCTTGTAGGCTCTGAGCGCGGCGGCGAAGTAGCGTGCCGACTGGCCGGCGAGCCGAGGCACCAGCTGGCTTGCGCTCGGACGGTCAGAGGTATCGTGGCAGCGGCCGCAGCGGAGCAATTCCGGCGACCAGCCGGCGCGCTGCGCGACGGCCGGCTCCGCCTCGCCCTCTGCCAGCGCGCGATATCCCGCCGTGTCCATCGTCGGCAGCCGGCGCAGAAAGGCGACGACGGACCACACTTCGTCCTCGCGCGTCGGCGCGCTCCAGGCCGGCATGCCGGTGTATTTCAGGCCGTTTCTGACGATCCAGAAGAGCTCCTTCTCCGACCATGTCTCGGCCGCGCGGGCGAGGTCGGGCGGCACCGGCAGCATGCCCTTGACGATCGGATTGCGCGCCGTGCCCGGCGCGCCGTGGCAGGGCGCACAGCCGCCCTGGAAATGCGCGGCGCCGAGACGGATCCTGTCGATATCGTCCAGGTTCGGCGCCTCGGCGGAGCGGGCGTGCAACGCGACCGAACGGCGAAGGACGAGCTCAATCACCCAGGTCGTGACGTCGAAATGGCCGCTTCGCGCCGCGACGTTGTAGATGCCGGACGCCGCGAAGAGCAGGCCGCCGAGCGCCAGCGCGACCAGCGTTCCGCCGACCCAGAGGGCGCCGCGCCGCCAGGCCACGCCTCAGCCGGGCCTTGCTTCGGCCAGGCCGAGCTCGGCCAGCCAGCGCCACGCGATCACGATCCCGGCCAGCACATAGGTCGCCGGGCAGGCCGCCACCATCAGCAGCCCGGCGAGCTGCTGATCGGCCAGATCCGTCGCCCCGTGCGGCGCGCCGATGCCGGGATAGAGCAGCCGGGGCGTGAAGATGAGCAGCACGCCGAGCAGGCAGAACAGCTTTCCGGTCAGGAGCAGCGCGCCGATGGCGAGCCAGCGCCGGGCCGCCTTCTGCGCCACGACGGCAAGCCAGAACCAGAGCGCCGCCGCGAACAGCGAAAGCTGCATCGCGGCGTGCAGCGCGTGGTCGCCGAGCGCCGCGGCGAGGGCCGCCGGCGCGTGCCAGCCCCAGAGCAATGCCAGTTGCAGCACCGTCGCGATGATCAGGCTGCTGGCGCCGAAGAGGAGCTTCCCGGGATCGGCAAAGCCGGGAATCCTGAGCAAGCCCAAGGCTATCAGCGGGGCGACGAGATTCATTGTCAGCACGTGGAGCGCCATGTGCTGGGCCAGGGGACCGACCGGAGGGGTCGCAGCGAACACAGAGCCCTCCCCGTCGAGGCTGGAGCTACGTTGCCTTAACGGGCTGGTGTAGGGGTGGTTCCCTCCGGATCAACGCTTCCGAAGCAATCGGAGCAATAACGGCGACAGCCAGAGCGCGATGGTCGCGACGCCGAGTACGGCAGCGATCGGGCGGTGGAAGAAGGCGAGCAGGTCGCCGTCGGCCTTGATCATCGAGGTCATGAAGCTGCCCTCGAGCAGCTCGCCCAGCACCATGCCGAGGATGGCCGGCGCGACCGGGAAGCCGTTCTCCTCCATCACCCAGGCGAGGATGCCCATGACCAGGATGATGCCGACGCCGAACACCGTGTTGTTGATGGCGAAGGCGCCGACGATGCAGAACATCAGGATGATCGGCATCAGCACGGTGCGCGGCGCCCGCAGGATCTGGCCGGAGAGACGGATCGCCGCGAGGCCGAGCGGCAGCATCAAGAGGTTGGCCAGGAAGAACACGATGAAGACGGCATAGAGCTGATCGGCCGCCTGCATGAACACGGTCGGCCCCGGGTTCATGCCCTTCATGTAGAGCACGCCGATCACCACAGCGGTGATCGAATCGCCGGGAATGCCGAACACCAGCGCCGGGATCCAGGCGCCGGACAAAGCCGAGTTGTTGGCCGAGGTGGCGTCGACGATGCCCTCGATATGGCCGGTGCCGAACTTCTCCGGCTCCTTGGAGAATTTCTTGGAGACCGCGAAGGAGATCCAGGCGGCAATATCGGCGCCGGCACCGGGCAGCGCACCGATCGCGGTGCCGATCACGCTGCCGCGCAGCACGTTCTTCCAATAGCGGCGCGTCACCGCGCCGATGCCGCGGAACACATTGCCGATCCGCTCCTGCGCCAGCTTCAACGGCGCGTCGGCATCGCAGACGCTGCGCATCACCTCCGACACCGCGAACATGCCGATCATCGCCGGAATAAAGGAGACGCCGCCCATCATCTCGACCGAGCCGAAGGTGAAGCGCGGATGGCCGGCCGTCACGTCGATGCCGATGGATGCGATGCCGAGACCGATCAGCAGCGAGATCACGCCCTTGAGTGGCGAGGACGGCGAAATGAAGACGGCGCAGGTAAGGCCGAGCAGCGCGAGCCAGAAATACTCGAAGGAGGAAAAGTTGAGCGCGACCTCGGCCAGAGCCGGCGCCGCCGTCACCAGCACCACCGTGCCGATCAGGCCGCCGACCACGGAGAAGACGAGGTTGACGCCGAGATTGAGCTCGAGCTGGCCCTTGCGGGTCATGGCGTAGCTCTCGTCGACATAGGCCGCCGAGGCCGGCGTGCCGGGCAGCCGGAGCAGCGCCGCCGGGATGTCGCCGGCGAAGATCGCCATCGCGGTCGCGGTCACGATGGCGGCGATGGCCGGCACCGGATCCATGAAGAAGGTCACCGGCACCAGGAGCGCCGTCGCCATGGTCGCGGTCAGCCCCGGTATGGCACCGACGAACAGCCCGAACGCCGCCGAGCCGACGATCACCGCGAGGACATAGGGGTCGAAGACCAGGCCGAAGGCGGTGGTGAGCATGGCGCGCGCCTCAGCCGATCAGGTTTTCGATCACGCCGCGCGGCAGCGGCACCAGCAGCAGCCGCGAGAAGGCCTGCTGGATCAGCAGGGCCGCGACGATGGCGATCGCGACCGAGGAGACCACGCGGCCGCGGCGGTAGAGCGCGATCAGCACGGCCAGGACCAGCGGCGCGGCGAGCAGGAAGCCGAGCGCATCCGAACACAGGATGTAGAACAGCAGCGCCGCCGGCACGCTCAGGAAATTGAGCAGGAGAAGCGGCGAGCGGGCCCAGGCGCCCATCTGAACGAAAGGCGCCCGGGCGCGCAGGCCGGAGGCCACCAGGATGACGCCGCCGAAGGCGAGGCCGGCGGCGATCAGGCTGGGGAACAGGTCGGGCCCGTATTTCTGGCCCGGCATGGCGGGAAAGCTCCGCGTGTGCCAGATCACCAGGAGGCCGACGACGATCAGCACGAGGCCGATCACGGCATCGTTCAAGCGCATATACGAACCGCCGGAAGAGAAGGCCCCGCGGTCACCCGCGGGGCCGGTCAACCTACTTCGCGAGACCGAGCTGCTTCATCAGCGCGCCGAAATCGGCATCGGACTTGGCGAGGAAGGCATCGAAATCCTTGGCATCCTTCCACACCACGCCGAAGCCGCGATCGGCCATGAATTTCTTGTACTCGGCGCTGTCGTAGACTTTCTTCAGCGCGGCGCCGAGCTTCTGCTGCACCTCGGCCGGCAGGCCCTTCGGGCCGGCGATGCCGCGCCAGGCCGCAGTGGACCAGTCGGAGCCGGTCGCCTCCTTCAGGGTCGGCACGTCGGGGAAGATCGGGTTGCGCACCGAATCCATCACCGCGAGGCCGACCGCCTTCTTCGCCTCGATCATCGCCCGCGCCTCGGGGATGGAGCAGGTGACGATGTCGACGCCGCCGGCGGCGAGATCCTGCATGGCCGGCGCGGCGCCCTGGCTCGGCACCCAAGGCACGTTGGCGGGCGGGATGCCGGCCGATTGCAGCATGCCGGCCAGCGCCAGATGCCAGATGCCGCCCTGGCCGGTGCCCGACGCCTTGAGCTTGCCCGGATTGGCCTTGGCCGCGGCGAGCACTTCCTTCGCGGACTTGTAGGGCGAATCGGTGCGCACCTGCAGCGCCGCCGGATCGGCGTTGACCTGCGCGATCAGGGTGTAGTCCTTGTAGGTCAGGGGGGTGAGCCCCTGCCAGTGCATCATGTTGATCTCGACCGTGATCATGCCGAGCGTGTAGCCGTCGGGTGCGGCGGTCGCGATCGCCGAATGGCCGACCACGCCCGAGCCGCCGGTGCGGTTGACCACATTGAACGGCTTGCCGAGCTCCTTCTCCAGCAGCGAGGCGATGATGCGCGCGGTGGCATCGGTGCCGCCGCCGGCGCCCCAGGGCACGATGACGGTGACCGGCCGCTCCGGCCAGGCCGCTTGCGCGCTGCCCGCCGCGAGCAGGCCGAATACGGCGCCGGCAACGCCAAGAAGGTGACGTCGTTGCATGGAACTCTCCCCAAACTGACGGCGGCTGGAGTGCCGCCCCCTTGATTATCGATAGAAGGCTAGCAGCGCCGGCGCGGGAGAGAAACTGCGATGTCGGATGGTCAGGTATAGACCCACTGCTTAGCGCGGGCGCTGCTCACGAGCGTGGTGACCGTGAAGTCCTTCTTGCTTCCATCAAACAGTCCCAATTTCTGCAACACGGCCCGAACCATGCCCGTCAACGTGGTGCCTTCGTCCTGGAAATAGTCGTAATAGCGAAACGCATCACCCGTAAGGTCATACTCTTGCTCGAACCGCCGTATGAACTCCATCGCGTCGATGCCGTCGATACCAGCATCGTTGTTCAGCGACGTGTGCATCGTCACCGGATAGGCGCCGCCCAAAAAGTCTGAGCAGAACTTGATGATCACGGCTGCATCGACATCCTCGACGGCGGCGGATCTCATGGCCGAGGCGCTTACCGGCGCGATGCGGCGATGAAGGCGGCGAGCAGGCGGCGGTCGCCCTCCGCGACGAAATACTCCGGGTGCCACTGCACGCCGATACAGAAACGCCGGCCCTTGAGTTCGATGCCCTCGATCACGCCGTCCGGCGCGATGGCGTTGACCACCACGTCGCGGCCTGTCGCCTTTGCCGCCTGGTGGTGCGAGGTGTTCACGCCCATCTCGGCGACGCCGACGATGTCGGCGAGCCGGGTGCCGCGGGCGAATTTCACGGTGTGGCCGGGCTCGCTCGGCGGGTTCTTCTGCTCATGCGCCAGCGCGTTCGGCACCTCGTCCGGGATGTGCTGGATCAGGGTGCCGCCCAGCACGACGTTCATCAGCTGTTGCCCGCCGCAGATGCCGAGCAGCGGCAGGTCGCGCTCGATCGCGCCCTGGGTCACGGCGTATTCGAACTGGGTGCGGCGCGTCTTCAGCTTCACGGTGGCATGCCGCTCGGTGGCGCCGAACATGGCGGGGTCCACGTCGAAGGCGCCGCCGGTGACGACGAGGCCGTCGATCAGGTCGAGATAGCGGCCGGCCTCTTCCACCTCGTGCGGCAGCATGATCGGCGTGCCGCCGGCGGCGGCGACGGCGGCGGCATAGTTCTGGCGCAGCGCGTACCAAGGCGATTTGGAATAGCCGCCGGGCTCTTCCGAATCGAGGGTGATGCCGATGAGGGGGGCGCGGGACATGCCGGTCAATCTTAGAGGTGGCAGCTTCCGATTCGGCGCCCCACATAGCACGGAGCGGATTAGCGGACGATTGCCGGCGGGCGCTGCGCTGGAGGCGATGGATGCCAACGGCGGCCAACGATCGCCCAACAACAGCCAACAAACGCCTGTTGGGAGCCAATTTCTGCCAGTTTTTTGCCAGCGGCTGCCAGTTTTGGCCCGTTTCGGGGAGCGCTCTATCGGCCTAATCCGCTGTTTAAGTTGGGCTTTCCCTTAGCAGGTGATCCCGGGGATCACTTCGGCGACGCGAAACCGCGCCCCGAACTGGCTTCGGGTCTCTTGGCGACTCTCTTCACACGTTCAAAGAGCAGGGCTCCGCCGGGCGGAGTGTCCCCAGCATATAGTTGCGGCAAAGGCAAAATTCAAGACACCTTGCCGAATGGCATACCTGGAATAATATAAGGCCATATGACACTGGACGCGCCATGGCTGCCCTGACCCAGATCCAGACCGACGCCCCGCCCTTCTCGCCCGCGCCGATCAGCGACGCGGAGGCCGCCGCCATGTTCCGCGCGGCGCTGAACCTGTTCCGGCTGTGGGGCGTGACCGACGAGCAGGCGGCGACCCTGCTCGACCTGCCGCGCCGCACCTTCGCGCGCTGGAAGGCGGGCGAGATCGGCCGCATCGGCCGCGACGGCAAGGCGCGCCTCTCCAACCTGATGGGCATCCACAAGGCGCTGCGCATCATCTTCCGCGAGGCCCCACGCGGCTATGGCTGGATCAAGCGGCCGAACGCGGCGTTCGGCGGGCGCTCCGCGCTCGACGTGATGCTGGGCGGCGAGATCACCGATCTGATGCGCGTGCGCCGCTATCTGGATGCCGAGCGCGGCGCCTGGTGATCGACACGGCCACGGTACCGACCGCGCGCGTGGTGTGGCCGGGCGCGCGCCGCATCATCCGCAGCCTCTATCCGCCGATCGACCTGTTCGAGGACATCGCCGAGCCGGAGGACTGGCCGCTCCTCCTCGCCGCCGAGCAGAAGACGAACCCGCGCCTGATGGAAACGATCGGCATGCTCGACCTGGTGCCGCCGTGGCGGCGCGTGGGCGGGCCGGGGGCGAGCTGGCTGATGGCGCCGTTCACCCATGCGAGCCCGGACCGGCCGAGCCGGTTCAGCGCCGGCGCCTATGGCGTGCTCTATCTCGCGCGAGCGTTCGAGACGGCGCTGTTCGAGACCATGCACCACCACGGTCGCTTCATGGCGCGGACGGCCGAGGCGCCGGGCTGGGCGTCGCAATTCCGCGAGCTAGTGATGGATCTCGATGCTGACCTGCACGACCTGCGCGGCGGCAATGCGCGCTTCGCGTCGGCGCTCGCGCCCGAGAGCTATGCGGCGGCGCAGGCGCTCGGCGCGGCGCTGCGCGAAGCGGGATCGGACGGCGTTGCCTATCCCAGCGTGCGCGATGCGGGCGGCGAATGCGCGGGCCTGTTCTATCCCGACCGCGTGGGCAATGTGCGGCAGGGCCGGCATCTCGACTATCACTGGGACGGCACGCGGGTGGACCTCTATCGCGAGCCGGGGAGCGGGGAGGTGTTTCGGGTGGGGTGAGATGACCACTCTCGACGAGCGATCAAAATCTCCAGCCCTTCGCCTTCAGAAAGCCCTCGAAGTTGGTGCATGCAATTCCGAAGTGCTGACAGACGTTCGGTATCTTCGCGGCGTTTGGCTTCAGCCGTTCTTCGGTGACCACCGTCCCGGAGCAAGCCCGTGCTGCGGCGATCAGAAAAGGGTCTGCGACTGGATTGCCGATCATCCTTGCTCTTGCGGAAATCAACTGAGCGAAGTGAGGAACAGCAAAGATCTGGCCAACGAACGCGGCCTCCTCCGGCATGGGAGGCTTGAAGACCGCTGGATTCTGCCTGGCCCAAGCGATCACATGCGTCTCGGGGGAGGCTTGAAGTTCCCTCCACACTTCACGTACGGAGATGACGCGGCCGGCATCCACCTCAGCCTGGAACAGCTCCCAAAATGTACGAAACACATCCTGATAGTAGCGTTCGATTTCTCGAAAGCTGGTCGTGTCGAGAACAAAGATCATGCCGCCAAGCCTTGCAGGAAGCGGCTCTCCAGCTCGTCGACCTGTCTGGGTTTCACGCCGATGAAATCGGCAGCTTCATCGACGCTGATCTGGCGGCGGGCATAGCGGGCAAACACTTCGCTCATCAGCCGTTCGCTGAGGTAGGCCCCCTTGGTGAGATAAAAGTTCCCACCTGAACTTGCGTTCTCGCTTCGCTGGCCATCCCACTCGCTCTTGCGTTCCTCGTAGAATGCTTGACTCACGCGTCCTGCGTCGCGAAAGCGGCGCAGGATGACCTCTCGGCTTACACGATAACGGGCGGCCAGGGCCGCAAACGCTTCCGAAGGAAGCGCCTCAATACTCGCTGAAAGGACTGTTGCTTGAGCAGCGAAGTCTTGGCTCGGAACCAGCACTTCGGCGGCAATACGATTGCAGAAACGCTCAATCCTCTGTTCGGTCGGCGGCAGCCGCTCCAGCAAGGAGTCGTCAAATGTGCTTATCGCGCGGCGGCGCATCAGAACGTGGGCAAGCTCATGGAGAAGGCTGAACACCTGTCGCGTTTTCGTCGTGCTGTTGTTGATCATCACGACAGGCAGTTCGGGATGCTCCAGGCAAAATCCCGACAGTTCCTTCTGCTTGAATGTGTCCTTAAATACGAAAACGCCAGCAGCCTCGATAGCCTTTCGCCAAAGCTTCAGGGCTTGGTCGCCGTCAGCGGCACCCCATTCATCGGCTCCTGGCGCAGGAACACCAAGTGCAGATCGTATCGCGGCGGCCTGCGGTGCGATGGGTCTCGAAGTGTCGAGGTTCAGGCGGCGCCATAGAGGCTCCGCAACAGGGGATCGGCCCGCAAACAGCTCGACCAAGGACGCCTGATAGGCTCTCGCGCGCCTGATCAAAAGGACCGTATCTCGACTCAGACGACGCAGATCAGCGTCGGGAAGAGCTCGGAATTCTGCTTCGGGCTTTGGCTCCGCCGGCGGTGACGGCAGGAAGAAAATAGCCAGGGGACGCTTGTAGAGATCGTAAGCGAGCCTTTCGAGCTGCGCATAGGATGGTGCGTCTGCCCCGGTCTCCCAGGCATCTATCTCTTCGACAGCCTTCTTTAGACGTGCCGCAACCTCTTCCAGGGAAAGGTGTGCTGTTTCCCGCGCCCACTTGAGCAGCGCAGGTTGAACACCTGGCAATGGCACCGCCTTTCCCATCCCTCCGCCTCACTTGCTCCTCACGGCGCAGAAAGCTAACCCGTGTTGCGCGAGCGGCCAAGCCACTGAGCCGCCCGGCAACATGCCGTCCGTGATTGCAGTTCCGCCTGGTGGCGTCTCACTTTGATGCTGTCTGGCGTTTGCGCGCCTCGGCCACGTCGTGACTGTTCTGCATACGCACCAGTGTATCCGTCGAGACGCCGAACGCCTTCTCGATGCACAGCGCCATTTCGAGCGAGAGCGCGGCGCGCTCGTTGACCAGAGCGGAGAGCGCCGGGCGCGTGACGCCGAGCGCCGCCGCGGCGCCCGTAACGGAGAGGCCGAGCGGGTCGATGATCTCGTGCTTCACGAAGCCGCCCGGATGGGCTGGACGCTTCATGCGGATGCCCTGCGATGCACTCATGACGCCCCCTCACGCCCTGCTCCGTCGGCCCCGTGCAAAGATGTTCTGCGTCGGCAACCCGACGCACCGTGGTTATACTCACTTCGCGGTCTGCGTATAACTGCGCCCGAATCTCCGCGATCCCGCATTGGCGACTGGCGAAGTTTGTGGAGAGCGGCGAGACGCCGGTCAGCGACGCCCTCACACAATCCGACTCGTCCGGTTCCCCCAGTACCGGTCGCGCAGCAGCCGCTTGTAGAGCTTCCCCGTCGGCAATCTCGGCAGCTCGTCCTCGAAATCGATCGAGCGGGGCACCTTCTGGCGGGCGAGGTGCTGGGCGCAGAAGGCGAGCAGCTCCTCTGCCGTCTCCCCGCTCGGCGGCACGCCGGGCATGAGCTGGACTACCGCCTTCACCTCCTCGCCGAGATCGGCGTTCGGCACGCCGAACACGGCGGCGTCCGCCACCTTCGGGTGGGTGATCAGCAGGTTCTCGCATTCCTGCGGATAGATGTTCACGCCGCCGGAAATGATCATGAAGGTGGCGCGGTCGGTCAGGTAGAGATAGCCGTCGCGGTCGACGAAGCCGACATCGCCGACCGTGCTCATCCGCCCGTCGGGCGAGCGCGCCTCCTTCGTCTTCGCCGGGTCGTTGAAGTACTCGAACGGCGTCGCCGTCTCGAACCAGAGCGTGCCGGGCTGGCCGACGGGGAGCTCGTTCATTTCATCGTCCAGCACATGCAGCTTGCCGAGCAGCACGCGGCCGACGGTGCCCTTGTGGGCGAGCCATTCCTCCGAGTTACAGGCGGTGAAGCCGAGGCCTTCGGTGGCGCCGTAGTACTCGTGAATGATCGGGCCCCACCATTCGATCATCTGCTGCTTCACCTGCACCGGGCAGGGCGCGGCGGCGTGAATGGCGATCTCGAGCGAGGAGGTGTCGGCGCGGCGGCGCACCTCCTCCGGCAGCTTCAGCATGCGGGAGAACATGGTGGGCACGAGCTGGGTATGCGTGACGCGGTGCTTGGCGAGAAGCTGGAGGTAATGCTCCGGATCGAACTTCTCCATGATCACCGCGGTGCCGCCGTTGCGGATGGTGAGCGACACGGCCGCCTGCGGCGCGGAGTGATAGAGCGGCGCGGGCGAGAGATAGATCATGCCGGCGCGGTACTGCCAGAGCTTGTCGAGGAAATCGAAGATCGGCAGCTGCTGCACCGGCGGTTGTTCCGGCAGCGGGCGCAGGATGCCCTTGGGCCGGCCCGTCGTGCCGGAGGAATAGAGCATCGGCGTGCCGAGGCTCTCGTCGGCGATCGGCGTCGCGGGCAGGCCGCGCGTGGCCTCTTCCAGGTTCCGCACGCGGGCACCATCGCCGGGCCCGTCCACCACCAGGCAGAGCTCGACCTTCGGGCACAGCGCGAGCGCGCCGAGCGCCACGTCGCGCTTGGCCTGCGAGGTGATCAGCACGCGCGACTGGCTGTTCTCCAGGATATAGGCGAGCTCCTCGACCGTGAGGAAGGAGTTGACGCAGGTGTAGTAGAGGCCGGCGCGCTCGCCCGCCGCGCAGCATTCGATATAGCGGGCGTGGTTCTCCATGAAGATCGAGTAGTGGTCGAGCCGGCCGAGGCCGTGGCCGCGCAGCAGATGCGCGAGGCGGTTGCTGCGCGCCTCGAGCTCGGCATAGGCGATGGTCTCGCCCGATGACGCCATGATGATCGCGGCGCGCTCGGGATGCGCCTTGGCCTGCTTGCCCGGATACATGCGTTTCCTCGTCGCCTGTTCTGCCCGGCCGCAGAGCGCCGGGGCGGTTCTGGCCCGAGGTTAGCGCAACCGCGCCAGCGCGCGCGAGAGGCCGGCGACCTTAGGCCGCGGCGCCCCGCGCGCGCATCGCCTCGACCAGGCGGTCGAGCGGGAGGGCGTGGGCGGTCTTGCCGTCGCGGCCGGTCATTGTCTCGGCCATGCAGAGGGCGTTGAGGATCGCCTCTTCCGTCGCCTCGGCGGCGGCAAGGAAGAGATCGGTCATCGAGGCGGCGGCGAGCATGCGCAGGTCGGAGATGCGGTCCTTCTGGCGCACATGGTTGGCGGTGGAGAAGGCGAGGAAGATGTCGCCCGAGCCGTTGGCGCCGATGCCGCCGACCCAGGCCATGCCCGTGGTGGCGCGGCGGGCCAGGCGCTGGCACTGGATGGGGATCAGCGGCGCGTCGGTCGCCAGGATCACGATGATCGAGCCGGCCTCGCGCGGGCGCGGGTCGTGCGAGGGCACGATATCGGTGCCAATCAGCTGGCCGACCGGCACTCCGGCAACGCGGAACAGCTCGCGCGCGCCATAATTCGCCTGTACCAGAGCGCCGACCGTGTAGCCGGCGCCGTCGATCGCGACGACGCGCGACGCGGTGCCGGTGCCGCCCTTGAACTCGTGCGCGATCATGCCGGTGCCGCCGCCGACATTGCCCTCGGCGATGGGCTGCCCGCCGACCGCGCCGTCGAAGGCGGCGAAGGCATCGGCTTGCGTCAGGCTGAAGCTCTGGATGTCGGAGAGCCAGCCGTCATAGGTTTCGGCCACCACCGGCAGGTGGAAATCCTGCGAGGCGCCGTCGCGCACCGCCAGCCGGCAGATCGCATCGCGCACCAGGCCGACCTGATAGGTGTTGGTGATGCCGATCGGCGCGCCGATATAGCCCTGCTCCGCGATCCAGGGCAGCCCGGTCATCTCGCCATTGCCGTTGAAGGAATGCGTGCCTGCGAAGACATAATCCTCCCAGATCTCGGGCCCGCGCGGCCAGATCGCGGTGACGCCGGTGCGCACCACATGCGGCGTGTCGCGGGCCACGGTGGAGTAACCGACCCGCACGCCGGCCACGTCGGTGATGGCGTTGAGCGGCCCCGGCGGCAGCCTGCCGGTCGCAAGGCCCAGATCGCGAAGGCGGCGGCGCGTCATGCGGAGACTCCGTGGGTTGATGGCGGCGGCCGGTCGGGCCGCCGCGACCCGCATCTTCGGCGCCTGTTCCGCCGGGCCGCAACCCCTACCGGCCGGCCGCGAATTTGCTGCCGCATCGCCGCCGGCCTACGATCGGCGGCAACAAGATATACGGGAGAACGCCAGCATGCCGCCATCCAAGGGCACGGGGGACAGCCCCGCCGGAAGCTATGACGCGATCGTCGTCGGCGCCGGCGTCGCCGGGCTCTACGCGCTGCGCCGCCTGCGCGACACGCTTGGGCTGAAGGTCAAGGTGCTGGAGGCCGGCGACGGGGTCGGCGGCACCTGGTACTGGAACCGCTATCCCGGCTGCCGCTGCGATGTCGAGAGCCTGGAATATTCCTTCTCGTTCGACGACGCGCTGCAGCAGGAATGGTCGTGGCCGGAGCGCTACGGCAATCAGCCGGAGATCCTGGACTATGTGAACCATGTCGCCGACCGTTTCGACCTGCGGCGCGACATCCAGTTCAACACCCGCGTGACCGCGGCGCGGTATGACCGCGCGGGCGGTCGCTGGCGGCTCGACACCGCCGGCGGCGAAAGCTTCAGCGCGCCGATCTGCATCATGGCGACCGGCAACCTTTCGGTGCCGCGGGTGCCGGAATTCAAGGGGCTGGAGAGCTTCCAGGGCCGCTGGTACCACACCGGCATGTGGCCGCAGGGCGGCGTCGACTTCACCGGCTTGCGGGTCGCGGTGATCGGCACCGGCTCGTCCGGCGTGCAATCGATCCCGATCATCGCCCGCCAGGCCAAGCAGCTGACCGTGTTCCAGCGCACGGCAAACTTCATCCTGCCGGCGCAGAACGGCCCGATGGACCGCGCGCGCGAGACCCGGCACAAGGCCGAATACACCGAGCGCCGCCGCGCCGCCTACGACACGCCGTTCGGCATCGCCGGCTATCCGCCGCCGACCCGATCGGCGCTCGACGTGCCGGCCGCGGAGCGCAACGCGATCTACGAGCGCAAATGGGCCGAGGGCGGCTCGATCAGCTTCCTCTACAGCTTCACCGACCTGCTGACCAACCAGGCGGCCAACGACACCGCGTCCGAGTTCGTGCGCGACAAGATCCGCGCCATCGTCAAGGATCCGGCGACCGCCGAGCTGCTGTGCCCCAACGACCACCCGATCGGCACCAAGCGGCTGGTGCTGGATACCGGCTATTTCGAGACCTACAACCGCGCCAACGTCACCCTGGTGAATGCCCGCACGGCGCCGATCCAGGAGATCACGCCGACCGGGCTCCGCACCACCGAAGCCGAGTACGCCTTCGACGCCATCGTCTTCGCCACCGGCTTCGATGCCATGACCGGCGCGCTGAAGGAGATCGACCTGCGGGGCGCCGACGGTCTTACGCTCGCCGAGGAATGGCGCGACGGGCCGCACACCATGCTGGGCATCATGTGCGCTGGCTTTCCCAACCTGTTCATGATCACCGGCCCGGGCAGCCCGGGCGTGAAGAGCCAGATGATCCTGAGCTGCGAGCAGCATGTCGACTGGATCGTCGGCTGCCTGCGCCACATGCGCGCGCACGATATCGCCACGGTGGAGCCGACCCGGGCGGCGCAGGAGGCCTGGACCCGGCATGTCGGCGACATCGCCCAAATGACGCTCTATCCCAAGGCAAATTCCTGGTACATGGGCGCCAACATCCCGGGCAAGCCGCGGGTGTTCATGCCCTATGTCGGCGGCGTGGACCGCTACAAGCGGAATTGCGACGAGATCGCCGCCGCCGGCTATCCGGGATTCGTCATGACGCCGCGCGCGGAGCCGATGCCGCGCCCGCTGGTGGCCGCGGCCGGCAACGACTGAGTCGAGCCTCGCCTAACTTGCCATCGCGCGGTGCGCGGCGAGGAACATGCTGACGTGGCGGAGCGCCAGCGGCACGCGCTCGGGCGGATCGCGCCAGGGATAGAGGCTGACCTGCGCGTTCGGCGCGAGCATCGCCGATTCCATCGCGGCGGCGAAAGGATGCGGGGGAATGTCGTCGGGCATGACCAGCACCGGCGTCCTGCATTCGCGCACGAAGTCGCGCGTCACGGTGAAGACAAAGTCGTTGCCGGAGCGGTACATGCTGTTGAGGAAGGTCTCCGCCATGCTGGCGGTGATCTCGGGCCGGGTGGCGCAGAGCTGCGGCGCCCAGTTCGCCATGTTGTTGTCGAAGAACTGGTTCGGCAACTCCGGCCGGTGGCCGCTCGGATGCACCAGCACGGCGGCGATGACGCGATCGGGCGCACGGCGGATCAGGTTCCAGATCAGCGGGCCGCCGATGCAGAAGCCCATCGCCACGAAGCGGTCGATCTTCAGATGATCCATCAGCGCGAGCTGGTCGTCGGTATGCGCGTCCCAGGGCCGGTCGAGCTCCAGCGGCCCGGTGGTGCCGCCGCCATTGGCGTTGCGGATGTCGAGCGCGACGACGCGATGCGTGGCAGCGAATTCCCTCAGCGGGTTGAACGAGCCCGGCCCGTCGAGCTTGGCGATCGTCGCGTTGAGCCCGCCGCCCGGCAGCACCAGCAGCGGCGGGCCGGCGCCCGCTTCCTCGTAGTGGATGCGGGTCTTGCCCTTTTCCAGGATCGGCATCGTCTTCCCTCCCCCTTTTTGTCAGTTGGTGACGTGCACCCCCGGCCGCTTGCCGTCGTTCCACTGGCCGCCGATGGCGCGCTCGATCTGGGCGGCGAGCTGCAGCAGCAAGCCGTCCTGCGCCTGCGCCGCCTGGGCCTGGATGCCGAGCGGCAAGCCGTTCTCCTGTCGGCCGAGCGGCAGCGAGATGCCGGGGATGCCGCAGAGATTGGCGAGCGGCGTATAGGCGAAGAAGCGCCAGAGATTGCCGAACCAGTCGTGCACGTCCGGATTGTCGCTCAGGGTCAGATACTCGGTGGTGCCGATCCTGGGCGTCGGCAGCGCGGTGATCGGCGTGAGGATGATGTCCCATTCTTCGAAGAAGGCGCCGAAGCCGCGCGAGGTGGTGTTGAACACCGCCTGCATCCTGGCGCGCTCGCTGAAGCTGGTGTTGATGCCGGCTTCCCAGATGCGGATGTTGATCGGCTCGATCAGGCCCTCGGGCGGGCGCTTGTGGCCGAGCGGCGCGATCAGGTTGGCGATGGTCTGGGCGAAATTGCTGATGTAGCAGGTGGTCTGCGCGGCGAAGGCGGCGCGGATATCGACCTTGGGCAGCGCCCAGTCGACCTTGTGGCCGAGGCCTTCAAGGAGGCGGCCGACGCGGGTGAGTTCGTCGACCAGCGCGGGCGTGGCGCGATAGTCGCCCCATTCGTGCGAGAGGGCGATGCGGAGCGGCTTCGGATCGCGCTCGATCAGCTTGAGATACGGCTCGGTGGGCTGCCAGAACGGCATGAACTCGCCCGGCGCGCCGCCGCGGCAGGCATCGAAGAAGGCCGCGCTGTCGCGCACCGTGCGGGTGTGGCAGCCCTGGGTGGAGACGAGGCCGGAGAGATCCGACAGGGCCGGCGCGATGGAGAACACGCCGCGCGAGGGTTTCAAGCCGATATTGCCGTTGACGCCGGCCGGGATGCGGATCGAGCCGCCGCCATCGCTGCCATGGCTGATCGGCAGGATGCCGGCCGCGACCGCCGCGCCGGTGCCGGCGGAGGAGCCGCAGGTGGTGTAGCCGGTGTTCCAGGGATTGCGGGTGACATAGACGGCGGGGTTCTCCGCCGAGCTGCAGCAGCCGAATTCCGGCGTCGTCGTGCGGCCGATGATGTTGAGCCCGGCCTGGCGGATCTTCTGGGTCAGGAAGGTGTCGGCCGGCGCGCGGTTGCCGCGCATGAGCAGCGAACCCATCTCCTGCAGCCGGCCCTTCATCTGCGGCCCGAGATCCTTCATCAGATAGGGCACACCGGCGAAGGGGCCGGCCGGGTTCATGCCGTCCTTCAACGGATCGGCAATCACGTCGTCGAACAGCTCGACGATTGCGGAGAGTTCGGGATCCACCTTGGCGGCGGCGGCGGCGGCCTGCGCCGCGAGCTCGGCCGGCGTCACCTCGCCCTTCCGCAGCCGGGCCGCGAGGCCAAGCGCATCATGCCGCGCCCATTCGTCCCAACTCATCGCCAAGGTCATCTGGCCCACCGCCGCGCTGTCGAAGCGGCGAGGCTAGATCAATGGATCGGGCGATCAACCTCGCCATTCTGGCATTTCTGCACTCAAAGGTATAACATGGAACACGCTATCAACCTTTCTGTTGGATCGCGGCCGAAACCACGGTGGCGCCGCGTGCGCGGAATCGGCGCGCTGTGGGGGAGAAAGGGCCATGCAATTCCGTGTCGCCGCCACCGCGCTCAATCTGCGGGCCAAGCCCTCGGCGCAGGCGGATCGCGTGGCGGTGCTGCCGCAGGGCTGCATTGTTGCCAGGCTGGCGCTGGCTGAGGGAAATTGGTGGCGCGTGGGCGCCGTATTGCAGGGCGCCGGCGTCGAGGGATTTGTCAATTCGACGTTTCTAGTGGCCAGCGATGCGCCGGCCGAAGCGCCGCCTGCAACCCGGATCGGCGCGGTGCATTTGAAGGAGAACCGGACCGACATCACCCGCCACCGCGATGGCGGTCGCGCCTTCCCGATCGGCGAAGCGGATCGCCCACCCCCCGTCGCCGGCGACGCGGCGGCACGGCGCGCCGGCTTGCTCGCCATCATTGACTGGCTTGATGTGGAGAGCGGCGAGCGCTGGCTCGCCAACGGCACCACGACTTTCTGCAACATCTACGCCCATGACGTCTGTCATCTCGCCGGGGTCTATCTGCCTCGCGTCTGGTGGACGCCGAAGGCGCTGATGCGCCTCGGTTCCGGCGAGCCGGTCGCCGCCGCCTATGGCGAGACAGTGCGCGAGCTGAGCGCCAACGACCTCGCCGACTGGTTCGAGGATTACGGGCCGAGCTTCGGCTGGCGCCGGCTGTTTGACCTCGACGCGCTCCAGGCATCGGCAAACCAGGGCCGACCGGCGATCATTGTCGCGCAGCGCACCGACCTCGACCGCTCCGGGCACATCCAGCTGGTGGCGCCGGAGCATGCGGCGCATGCGGCCCACCGCGCAGACGGCAAAGTGATCCGTCCGCTGCAGAGCCAAGCGGGCGTGACCAATTTCCGCTACGGCTTTCTGGGCAGCGGCAGCTGGTGGAGCGGCAGCGAATTCCGCAAGCATGGCTTCTGGGCGCAGGAGTAGTTGCCAACGACGGGGGGTGCAATGGACGACAAGATCATTGTCAGCAACAGATCCGCATTGACCCGAAAGTACGGCACGGCCGGCCTGGCCAAGATCCGCAAGGGGGTGGATGCGCTGGTCGCCGCCGACGCCGCGAGGGGCATCAAAAGCCGACTGGTCTATCTCGACGACGCGACGGCGATGAAGCGCTACGGCGGCATTGCCGTGAGCGACCGGCGCAATGCGCGCCAGAACAAGGATGCGATCGATGCGATCTTCGCCAGCGTCGAGCTCGAATACCTGATGATCCTCGGCGCGATCGACGTAGTGCCGCACCAGGACTTGACAAATCTCACCTTCGACCCGCCCGACGATCCCGACCGGCACGCCTTCGGCGATCTGCCCTATGCCTGCGATGCGCCTTATTCTCGCGACATCGCCAAGTTCAAAGGCCCGACCCGGGTTGTCGGCCGCCTGCCGGATCTGACCGGTGCGCGCGAACCCTCGCATCTCCTGCGCCTGCTTGCCGCGGCCGGCCGGCATCGACCGCGCCCGGTAACCGATTACGGCAACTATTTCGGGCTCTCCACCCATTCTTGGCGGAGGTCGACCGAACTCAGCCTGTTCAACGTTTTCGGCAATTCCGCCATGCTCGCCCTTGCGCCGCCCTCCGGACCGAAGCATTCGACCACTCGGCTGGCGCCGCTCGCACATTTCATCAATTGCCATGGCGGCCTCGCCGATCCGCAATTCTACGGCGAGAAGGGCAATGCGCAGCCGGTCTCACTGTCGAGCGGCGCGCTCAAGGGACGGATCAAGCCGGGCACGGTGGCGGCCGTCGAATGCTGCTACGGTGCCGAGCTCTATGATTCCGTCACGCTTGCCCTGCCGATGCCGATTTGCCAGAGCTACCTGGCGCAGGGCGCCTGCGGCTATTTCGGCGCCACGACCATTGCCTATGGCCCCGAGGAAGGGAACGGCGCGGCCGATCTGATAACGCAATACTTCCTGCTGGCGGTGTTGGACGGCGCGTCCGTCGGACGCGCTGCGTTGCTCGCCCGGCAGCAGTTTGTGCGGCAGACGACGGAACTCGACCCGGTCGATCTGAAAACACTGGCGCAGTTCAACCTGCTCGGCGATCCATCGATTCATCCGACTTTCATCAACAGCGCCACCAGCGTGCCGAAAGGTGTCGACGTTGATCAGAACAAGCGCCTGGAGCGGCGCGCCCGGCGCCGCAAGTTGCGTGATGAGGGCCAGTTGCTGCAGGAGACCAAGCCCGTGGCGTCGCGCAAGGCCACGAAGGTGCGGATGTCCGCCGCCGTGACGAAAGCACTCGGCAATATCGCCCGCGAAGCGGCGATCGGCCGGCACAAGGACTTCATGGCCTTCGAGGTGAAGACGCCGCGCGGACGGACGGCCCGCGGCAGCAAGGCAGCGCCGGTGGCATCGCGTTACTATGTCGCCGTCTATCAGCCAAAGAAGCGGCCGCGCGACGGCACGCCTCCCAGCGTCGCCGCCGTGGCCAAGGAAGTAGGTGGCCGCATCGTCGGCTATCGGATCTATATGGGGAAATCGTGGGCAGCGGCAAAGCGGGCATGCAACGGGTCGATGGTCTGACGGGCAAGGTGTCGCGTGGTCCGTTCGGCAGCGGCAGCAAGAGCGAGCGCATGACGATCTGGCTGGAAACGCCGGAGGGGCGCTTCGTGCTCCGCCGCAAAGGCGGGCCAACCTTCGGCGACCGCGCGCTCGACAAGTATGTCGGCATGCGCGTCAGCTGCGACGGCTTCATCGCCGACTACATGCTGCTCGCCGAGCGGATCGAGATCCTGCCGTAGCGGAGACGACGACCGCCGGAAATGCGCGGCCAGCGGAGGGGAGACGACATGGCACCTTCGAAAAGGTCCGACAGGACGCGGAAGCCGGCGCGCGCTAAGGTCAAGGCCAAAGCCCGATCGACGGGGCCCGTGGCACCCGCTTCGGGACCGGTGACGCTGGCCGAAGCCAAGAGCATAGCCCGCGCCAAACAGCCCAAGCTCGCGGTGAAAGCCGTACGCAAAGGCGCACTGCCGCCGGAATCGCCCGCCGCCATTGGCGTTGCGCGCGTGGAACGCGACAGGCGCTGGCACGATGAGCTGGCGCGCCGCGTCCGCGAGTACAAGGCGACGATGGACATCATGAAGCGGCGCGGCGCGCGCCGGGCACGACCGAAGAGCGCCAAGGAGCCGGCGGACGCGGAACCGAAATCCAAAAGCAGCTCGTTCGTGCCGCTGCAGATATTCGCCGAGGGTGATTCATGGTTCGACTACCCGGCACTGTTTTTCGGCGGCGGCATCATTCCTCGACTGGAGAACCTGCTCGGCGTGCCGATTTTGAATCTGGCCAAGGCGGGCGATGAAGTGCGCTATATGCTCGGCGTCGAAGAACGGCTGCTGCTTGCCGACCACCTGAGCAAAGGCTGCCCGGCCGGCGGTCCATGGGACGCACTGCTCTTCTCCGGCGGCGGCAACGACATCGTCGACAATCCGATGGCGCTTTGGGTCAAGGATTGGGACCCGACGGTGCCGGCGGCCCAGCTGGTTCACCAGCAGCGGTTCGATGCGGCGCTAGCGCTGGTGCGCGCGGGGTACGAGGATCTGATCCAACTGCGCGACCGCCTAAGTCCCGGCACCGTCCTGGTGTTTCAGGGTTATGATTTTGCCATCCCGGACGGCCGCGGCATTTGCCATCTGGGACCTTGGCTGAAGCCGACATTTGACCTGCGCAATTTCCCGACCCTCGCGGCAAGGCAGGAGGTCGTTAAGGCCATGCTGCAGCAATTCGCGGCCATGCTGACGGGCCTGGCGGTGCACGCCAACGTGATCTTCATAAACGGCCAAGGCACGCTGCTGCCGCAAAAGAGCTCCTGGCACAACGAACTGCACCCATCCAAAAAGGGATTCCAATCATTCGCGAATCTGTTCCATCGCGAACTCAAGGCGCTGTTTCCGGCACGTGTGGTCTAGACGCATCGAAATCAGCGAACGCGCCAATCCACGGCATTCGTGAGAACCGGCCGCTCCGGCCCGCTTGCCGGCCGCGCCGAAATCTCGCGGGCGAATTTCTGCCGCATGGCGCGGGCGAAATCCTCGAAACCCTGCGCCACTTCCAGGATGGCGCCCTCGCCGCCCACCACTTCCCGGGCGTACCAGTCGGCGAGATCCGGCTCGGCCGGGGTCACGATGGGAAGGCCGTTGACGGTGATGCCGCGCGCCACCACCTGGTCGCGCGCGATCCAGGTCGAGACCGGGCCGTTATTCGGCCCGTCGCCGGAGATGTCGATCACCCGCTGGTCGGGCGCGCAGGGGCATTGGTCGAGCAGGTCGGCGGCGGCGAGCATGGCGAGCGAGAGCTCGGTCGAGACCCCAGGTGTGCGCTTGATCCTGCGGATGCGCGCCGCCAGGGCCAGCGCATCCTCATGGCTGCGCAGGATAGTCCAGGGGATGACGACGGCATGCCCGTCGGACCATTCGATCACCGCGACGGCGAGGCCGCCGGCCGCCGCCTGCTGGATCGCCGGATCGGTGAACACGGCGGCGATGCCGGCGCGCTGCACCTCGTAGCGCGCCGCGTCGACGCTGCCGGAGACATCGACCGCCAGCACCACGGCGGCGGTGACGCGCTCGGCCGCTGCGGCGGTGCCGGCCAGCAGCGCCGCCAGCGCGACGGCCGACAGCAGTCGGCGAGCAACCGGCAGGCGCCGTCGCGCCTGCCGGCTCTCGCGCGTCAAAGGCAGGGCGACGGCGAAGCCCGACCCTACTTCCGCTTGTCGAAGGCCGGCACCGGATAGACCGGCTTCGCCGTCGCGACCTGCGGCGGATAGACCACCTCGATGCCGCCCGGCAGGTTCTGCATGATCGAGAAGGCGTTCTTGAACTGCTTGCCGGTCTGGTCGATCTGGTACTCGCCGGTCACCGTGGTGATCTTGTCGCTGAGCTTGAGCGCGGCTTCCTTCAGCTTGGCCGCGTCGACCGACCCGGCGGTCTTGATGATCTCCTCTGTCACCACGCCGGCGCCGTAGGCGAGCGCGGTCTGGAAGTCGGCGGTGTACTGGGCGTTCGGGTGGAGCTTCTTGTAGCGCTCCATCATCTGCGCCCGGTTCAGGCCGTGCGTGACCTTCCAGTTGATCTTGTCGTGCAGCAGGGTCTGGCTGAGGATGTATTCGGCATCCTTGCCGGCCTGCTGCAGGAATTGCGGCTGCGAGGCATAGACGAGATAGACCGCGTTGAAGTTGACGTTCGCCTCGCGCAGCTGGCGCGCGATGGTCATCTGGTCGCCTTCGTAGGCGGTCGGATAGAAGGCCTCCGCGCCCGATGCCTTGGCCTTCTGGATCAGGATGTTGAAGTCCTTCGTGCCCTTGGCGAACTTCTCGTTCATGGTGACTTCCATGCCGAGCTGCTTGGCCAGATCGACCGCGCCCTGGGTCAGCGCCGCCGGGAACGGCTCGTCGAGATAGGCGAAGGCGATCTTCTTCACGCCCATCGAATGCAGCGCGCGCACGCCGGGCTGGCCGAGCAGCGAGCCCGCGATCTGCGTCGCCGAGACGACGTATTTATAGCCCTGGGCATAGATCGAATCGGCCGAGGCCGACCAGATCACCATGAACTTGCCCGCCGTCTCGGTCGCGTTGACCGCGGCGGCGGTGAGCGTGGAGCCGAAGGGGCCGAACAGGAGATCGACCTTCTCTTCCTTGATCAGCGTCTCGTAGACCTTGGGCACGGTGGTCTTGTCGCTGCGGTCGTCGAGCTTGACCAGCTCCACCTTGCGCTTCTTGCCGCCGATCTCGATGCCGCCGCGCGAGTTCACGTCGTCGACCCAGATCTCGGCGCCGCGCAGGCCCGATTGCGCGGCGAGCGCGAAGGTGCCGGTGGAGGAGACGGTCATGCCGATGCGGATCGGGCCGTCCTGCGCCAGCGCCGGCGCGGCGGCCAGGCCGGCCGCCAGGACGGGCGCGGCGAGGGTCAAGAAGAAGTCACGGCGTTTCATGTTCGGTCCTCCCTGTTTGGCGCCGGCCGCCTCGGCCGGCTGCCCCGATGACTCAAGCGTCGATGCGATAATCGACCCATTCGGCGATCAGAGTACGAAGTTGCTCGTCCTGTGCGAAGTCCTGCTTCGCACCGTCCACCTTGTTCTGGCCGAGCTCCAGCACGTAGAGATGGTCGGAAATGCGCACGCATTGCCGCACGTTCTGGTCGACCAGCACGACGGTAATGCCCTGTTTGGGCAGGGTGGCGATGAACTCGTAGATCTCGGCGCTGAGGCGCGGCGCGATCATCGCGGTCGGCTCGTCGAGCAGGATGACGCGCGGCTGCAGCGCAAGCGCACGGCCCAGTTCCAGGAAGCGCTGCTGGCCGCCGCTCATCTTGCCGGCCGGCTGCTTGCGGCGCTCGTGCAGGATCGGGAACTGCGCGTAGGCGCGCTCCAGCGCGCCATTGACCCGCGCCTTGTCGCGGCGGAACGACCAGCAGGCCAGGCGCAGATTGTCCTCGACCGAGAGATCGTTGAACAGGCTGCGGTTCTGCGGCACCAGCGCGATGCCCTTGGCGATGAAGCGCCAGGGCGGCATGCCGGTCACCACCTCGCCATCGACCGCGACATCGCCCTCGATCGGCTTGAGCAAGCCGTAGAGCGTGCGCAGCGCTGTCGACTTGCCGGCGCCGTTCGGACCGATGATGCCGGTGATCTGCCCTGGCCGGACCGCGAGGCTCAGGCCCTGCAGGATGCGGATATCGCCGTGATAGGCGACGCTGACATTGCGCAGCTCCATGACCGGGCGGGCATCCGTGGCGGGATTGGTCATCCGGCCCTCACGCACCGAGATAGGCTTCGATCACGGCGGGATTGCCGCGGATCGCCTCGACGCCGCCCTCGGCGATGACGCGGCCCTGGTTCAGCGCCAGCACGCGATGCGACAGCCGGTAGATCGAGGTGAGGTCGTGGCTGATCAGCAGCACCGTCTTCCGCTCCGCCGCCATGGCCTCGATCTGCTCGATCATGAAGCGGCAGAGCGTCGGATGCACGCCGGCGAAAGGCTCGTCCAGCATCACCACCCGGGGATCCGGCATCAGCATGCGCGCCATCTCGAGCAGCTTCTGCTGCCCGCCCGAGAGTTCCTCGGCGAAGTTGTGCCGCAGGTCGATCAGCCGCATGCGCTCCAGCATCGTCTCGGCCTGGTCGATCAGCGCGCGGTCGGTCGCGCGCCGGCGCAGCACCGGCACCAGCAGGTTGTCGATCAGCGACATGCGGCGGAAAACGCGCGGCACCTGGAAGGTGCGGCCGACGCCGCGAGCGGCGATCTCGTGCGGCGTGCGGCCGGTAACATCCTCGCCGGCCAGACGGATCTCCCCCTCATCGGGCTGGTAGAGGCCGCAGAGGCAATTCATCAGGGTTGTCTTGCCGGCACCGTTGACGCCGATGATGCCGAGCACCTCACCCTCTGCCGCCGCGAACTGCACGCCGTCGAGCGCGACCAGGCCGCCGAAGCGTTTGATCAGGTCGCGGGCTTCCAGCGCCGCATTCATCGGCTGACCCGCCAGCGGCCGAAGCCGGCATTGCGGACCAGGATGGTGCCGACCAGCAGGGCGAAGCCGACGATCTGCGCCATCGCCTGGGGCAGGAACACGGTGGCGAGCTGTTCGGCCAGGCCGTAGAAGACGCCGGCCGCCAGCGCGCCGAGCGGATTGCCGAGCCCGCCCAGCACGACAACGATGAAGCCGATGATGGCGTATTCCGGGCCCGAAAACGCATTGAAGGCCGGGAAGACCAGCGCCACCAGCACGCCGGTGATGCCGGCGATGCCGGTCGCCAGCGCGAAGGCGAAGGCCGACAGCTTGACGATGTCGACGCCCATGATCTGGATCGCCTCGCGGTTCATGATCGCGGCGCGCAGCGCCTTGCCCGGCAGGGTCAGGAACAGGAAGGCGCTGACCCCGGCGGCGACCACCAGGGTGACGCCGAGCGCCACCACGCGGGCGGTGGCCACATAGACCGGGCCGACCTTCATCGAGATCGGCGTGAAGCTGTAGTCGATCGAGCGGGAATCGGCTTCGAACAGCACCAGCATGAAGGCCGCGAGCGCGATCGAGAGGCCGTACATCATCAGGAACGACATGCTTTCCGGATCGTCGCTGCGGGCAAGCCGGGGGATCAGCAGGAAATAGGCGACATAGCCGAGGCCGAAGAAGCTGATCGCGGCGATCGGCAGGGCGGCGAGCGGCGGGATGCCGAACGTGTTGAACAGCACGTAGGCGAGGAACGAGCCGCCGATGACGAACTCGCCATGCGCGAAGTTGACCACGCGCAGCACGCCGTAGAGCAGGGTCAGGCTCATGCCGATCAGCGCGTAGACGCCGCCGACGATCAGCCCGTTGACGATGCCGATGATGACCAGGGTTTCCATAGGCCGGCCTCAGGGCACGTAGCGGCGCCAGGCCGGGCGCCAGCGCAGCAGGGTGCCGACGATGCCACGCGGCAGGAACAGGACGAGCAGCACCGTCGCCAGGCCGAGGATCAGCAGGTTGAGCAGCGGGAACTGGCGCCAGATCAGCTCGTCCAGCCACACCATCACCAGGGCGCCTACGATCGGGCCGCTGACCGTGCCGAGGCCGCCGGCGATGGCGTAGATCACCGTCTTGGCGGTGATCAGCGTGTTGAAGGCGGTCTCGGTGTCGACGATGTTGGTGTACCAGGCCTCCACCCCGCCGCAGACCGCCGGGAAGAAGGCGGCGATCAGCCAGCCGTAGAGGCGGACGCGGGTGATGTTGACGCCCATCATGTCGGCCGCCTCGGCATCGTCGCGCACCGCGCGCAGCGCCTTGCCGAGCCGCGAGCGCGACAGCCACAGGATGGTGCCGAGCGCCAGCATCATCGTCGCCATCATGACGTAGAAGGACAGCACGGGTTCCGCCTGGCTGCCGAGCTGAATGCCAAAGCTACCGCCGGTCATCTCCTCCGGCATATTGGTGATGACGAGGCGGCAGATATACGCCAGCGCCAGGCTGACGATGGCGAAGTAGATGCCGGAGAGGCGCAAGGTCGGGGCGAAGAGCAGCGCGAGAACGAGCCCCGCAAGGCCCGAGAACGGCAGCGCCAGCAAAACGGGAAAGCCCAGCTTCTTCACTAGGATCGCGGTGGTGAAGGCGCCGACGCCGTAGAAGGCGACATAGCCGAACGGCATGTAGCCCGAGAACCCGGACGAGACGTTGAAGCCCGAGGCCATGGTGATCCACAGCATCAGGTAGAAATGAAAGGCGAGATTGGCGCCGACGAACGGCACCACGGCGAAATAGAGGATCACCGCGCCGCCCAGCAGGGCGGCGAGCGTGTAGTAGATCCGGTCGGCGCGCTCGCGGTCGGCGCTGCGCGACGAGGGGTTCGGCCGGTTCATGCCGGATGCATCCGCCACGGGCTCAGAGGCCGAGCGCGGCGAGGTCGGGCTTCCGCTTGTGGAAGCCGGTCGCATCCTGGAAGGCGCGGCCGAGCGCCAACACGGTGGATTCGGCGAATGGCTTGCCGATCACCTGCACGCTGAGCGGCAGACCGTCGGCGAAGCCCGACGGCAGCGCCAGGCCGCAAAGGCCGAGATAGTTGGCCGGACGCGTCAGATAGCCCGGGATCGGCGACATCTCGTCGATGGTGTCGAGCGGGATGGCGGGGATCGCCGCCGTGGGCAGCAGGATCGCGTCATAGGGCCGGAACCAGTCGGCGAAGAACCGGCGCCGCGCCTGCATCTCGCGCCCCGTCTCGGCATAGAGCGCTGGGGCGAAGCTCTTGGCATTGAGCACGCGCTGGCGCACAGCCGGGCCGATCGCCTTCGTCTCGTCCTCGATATAGCCGCGATGCAGCGAAAAGGCCTCGGAGGCAATGATGGCGCCCGCCGGCACGGAGAGATCGAAATACCAGTCGGGCAGCCGCACCGGCTCCACCACGGCGCCCAGCCGTTCGAAGCTGCGGGCCGCGGTCTGCCAGGCGGCGGTGACGGCGGGATGCATGAAGGATGGCAGCTGGGCCGCATCCGGCAACGCGATGCGCGCGCCCTTGATCGGGCGCCCGGCCGCCGCAGCGCGGAAGTCTTCCGCCGGCTGACCATGCGTCGCCGGATCGCGCGGGTCAGGCCCCGCGAGCGCCTGCAGCAGCAGCGCGCAATCCTCGACCGAGCGGCACATCGGCCCGATCGAATCGAGCGTCCAGCTGAGCAGGCCGGTGCCGTGGAGCGAGATGCGGCCGTAGGTGACTTTCAGACCGACCAGCCCGTTGAAGGCCGAGGGGATGCGCACCGAGCCGCCCGTGTCGCTGCCGATACCGGCCGGGGCGAGGCGCGCCGCCACCGCGACGCCGGTGCCGCTGGACGAGCCGCCGGCGCAGCGATGGGTCGCCAGATCCCACGGATTCCACGGCGCGCCCATCAGCGGGTTGGTGCCCCAGCCGCCGAAGGCGAACTCCACCATGTGCAGCTTGCCGAGCGGCACCATGCCGGCGGCGAGCAGGCGCTCCACCGTGGCCGAGGTCTCCGTTGCCTTGCGGTTCGCCCACATCTGCGAGCCGACGGTGCCGGTGCGGCCCTCGATGTCGCAGAGATCCTTGAAGCCGATCGGCAGGCCGAGCAGCGGCCCATGCGGCAGGCCGGCGTGCAGCACCTTGTCGGCCGCATCGGCGATCGCCCGCGCTTCCGGCGCATAGACCTCCGTGAAGGCGTGCAGATTGACGTCGGCCTTCTCGATCCGGTTGAGGAAGGTATCGGCCACCTCGCGCGAGGAGGCCTTGCCACCCGCCAGAACGGCCGCAAGCTCCACCAAGGTCAGTTCGGCCAGTTCCACGGCGCTCCCCCAAAGACAACCGGCGACGGCATCGTCACGCACGCCGTCGCGATCGCGGCGAGCGTGCTTGCTGCTGCCATGCCCGTCAACGAGTCAATCGAGTTCCACTAATCGGGACAGCGCGGGCGGGCGGCGCGCTCACGAGCCGATGCGCCAGCCGACTTCCTTCGCCATCGTCGCAAAGAAATCCGGCTCGTAGGCCCGTTCCGGGTCGGCGCGCACCATCTCGTCGATCCGGTGCGCGTCGGCGCCGACCAGGATGCGCCAGCGCCCGGCCTTGACGCCGTCGAGGATGACCTTGGCGGCCTCCGCCGCGGTCATCGGCGCCTCTTCCAGGAAGCGGCGGGCGCGCTCCTTCACCATCGCCTCGATCTGCTCGTCGCTGTATTTGGCGGCATCGACTTGCATCGCCGTAAGCCGCGCGCGGGCGGTTGCGATCTGCGCCGCGCTCAGCTTGTCGGAGAAATTGCCGCTGATCACCTTGCCAGAATTGCCCGCGATCGAGGTGCCGATATGGCCCGGCATCACGACCGAGCATTTGATATGCGGCGCGTTGATGCGGAGATCGGTGATCAGCGCCTCGGTGAAGCCCTTGACCGCGAATTTCGCCGCCGCGTAGGCGGTGTGCGGCACGCCGGGTCCGAGCGAGGCCCAGAAGCCGTTGACGCTGGAGGTGTTGACGATGTGGCCGGCATCGGCCCGCATCAGCATGGGCAGGAAGGCGCGGGTATTGAGATAGACGCCGCCCCAGCAGATGCCGAAGGTGCGCTCCCATTCCGCGCGCGGCGTCGCGATCATGCTGCCGCCGCCGCCGATGCCGGCATTGTTGAACAGGAGGTGGATGCGGTCGGTGTCCTGCTGCTCCGCCACCTCGCGCTGGAAGCGCGTCACCTGCGCCTCGTCGGCCACGTCCGCGACATGCGCCGTGATGCGCTGGCCCTGGGCGAGGCCGGCTTTGTCGCACAGCGCCTTGGTCTCCGCCATGGTCTTCGCCGAGACATCGCACATGGCGACGTTGCAGCCCTCGGCCGCCAGCTGGCGCGCCAGCTCGCGCCCCATGCCGGTGCCGCCGCCGGTGATGACGGCAATCCGGCCCGCGAAATCCTGCATGCTTTCCTCCCTTGGGCGCTCGCCTCAAAGCGGCGAGCTTGAGCGTAGCGCAGTATACGCCGCGGATGCCGCAGCGAAGCCGGAACAAAAGCCACGCCCCTGCTTTCTTCCGGTGACAGCAGGGACCGCAAATGGACGAAGAGAGGAAACGGGCCAGCATTGCCGTGACTGCCGGTGTCCTGGGGACGCTGGCGCTGCTCGCCGGAATCGGCCTGGTGGTCGTGTATGGCGGGCTCTACAACATCGCGGCCACCGAGGACCACACCTCGGTTACCAGATGGGCCTTCGAGACCACCTTCCAAAATTCAATCGAGCGGCGGGCGGCGGATATCGCGCCGCCAGAGAATGTCACGCCCCAGATGATCGCGGCCGGCGCGGAGCACTACAAGGCGATGTGCCAGCACTGCCATGCCGGGCCCGGCGTCGAACGGTCGGAATGGGCGGGCGGGATGCGCCCGCGGCCGCCGCACCTGACCGAGGCCGCCGCCGAGTGGAATATCGAGGAGGTGTTCTGGCTGGCCA
>QOZS01000042.1 GCA_003576705.1 Desertibaculum subflavum | reverse complement strand
GGCTGTGCCCGCGCGCGCCGGGCACCTGCTCGGCTTCGACCTTGCCGGCGCGCCGGTGGCGATCGCCGGCGCGGCGCCGTCCCTGCTCGTCTCCGGCTTCGCCGCCACCTTGCTCGATGACGGCGACGCCGCGACCGCTCGGGCCACGCTCGGCGCGGGTGCCGGGGGTGCGGCGGTGTTCCAGGCGGCGAGCGCCGTGGCCGCGCAGGACGCAACGCGCGCCAACGGCGCCGACATCGCCAGCGCCGCGACCCTCAACCTCGACGCCGCCACCGGCGACCAGGTGGACGTGACCGGCACGACGACGATCACGGCCATCACGCTCGGTGCCGGCCGCATGCGCGCGGTGCGCTTCACCGGCGCGCTGATCCTGACGCATGGCGCGAGCCTTGTGCTGCCCGGCGCGGCGAATATCGCGACGGCGGCCGGCGACGTGGCGGTGTTCCGCGGCTTTGCCGGCGGCGTGGTGCGCTGCGTGGCCTATCAGCGGGCGACGACGCCGCCGCTGACAATTGCGACTCAGGCGGAGATGGAAGCCGCCGTCTCCAACGCGGCGGTTGTCTCGCCGCTCGCGATGAAGTGGCACCCGGGCGTGGCGAAGGCGTGGGTATGCTTTAATGGAACAGGCGCGGTGACCATTCGTAGTTCCTACAACGTCGCTTCGATCACGGACAACGGTGTAGGCGATTACTCCGTGAATTTCTCTACGCCGTTCTCAACGGCCGGATATGCCTTTGCCACGTCTGCGGGCCCCGGCGGCGGCGGCGGTCTAGAGCGTAGCGCGCTTGGGCCGAACTTCATTGACCCAACCACGACCTCGTTCCGATTCCTGACAGTCGGCGATTCGAACGCTCTTCGTGACGCCTTGTACGCAAGCGCGATCTTTTTCGGGGATCTCTAGCATGAAGGCTATCATCTACAGCCGGTCCCAAGGCGGCGTTTCCGTGGTCTATCCCGCTCCTGGCGCGCGTCTAGTCTCGGGGATGCAGCGGGCTGGCTTGGCAATCCGGTTTGTCTCGGCGGTTAGCCTCGACCAATTGGATGGGTTGCTGACAGCAGGATTTGAACCGGAGTTCGCGGAAAGCGAGGACCAATTCGCCATCCGCGTTGCTGAGGAAGTCCGTGAGTTAGGGGCCGAGGTTGTTCTTCTTGACGCCAGCGCTCTACCGGACGATCGCACGTTCCGAAACGCATGGAAGCTCGTGGACGGGGCCATTCTAGTTGATATGGAACAGGCGCGAGCACTGCAACTGACCGCGCTCCGGAAAGCTAGAAACGATTTGCTGCGTGCGACTGATCGCATCGCTCAAAGAGCATTGGAACAAGTGGACAAGACAGAATTTGTGGCGATCGCCGCATTGAGACAGAGACTACGCGACATGCCTTCCGCGATTGCGCCGTTGATCAGCGAAGCCAGAAGCCCGGCGCAGCTGCAGGCCGTGTGCCCGAGTTCGATTTTGGATGCGCGGCGAGTTCTTGAGTCCGAAATCAAACTGGTGGGAACAGTTTAGGAGGCGCCTGTTCGGCGCAGAATGCGGTTGCTATAAGGCCTCAAACAGAAGACATGGGTTTCGAATGCGGGGGTTATTAGGGCGCCTTGGAAGCCGTGGCACCTTGGTCCATCGGTACCGGCACTTGAAAGGCGGCGTCTCTCACGAAGCAATGCCGCCGGTGAAGCAGGCGTACGCCGAAGCAGCGGTTCGCTTCGCACTAGTTCGAGGCCAGCCGATTCGCATCCTTGAGATCGGTTCCTGGTGCGGATTCTCTGCTGCATTGATTGCTGAGGCGATTGCGCGTTATGGAACCCCTTCGCAATGCCGTGAGTCACATATTCATTGTGTCGACCCCTGGGTCCCGTATTTCACCCAGGAAGAACTCGAACTGGGCGAGTGGCATCGCGCTATGACCGACGCGGCTGCGACGGGCGAGGCCTATGAGATCTTCTGCCACAATGCGGCAGTTGCCGAGAAGGCGTTCGGCGTGAGGATTCATCACACGCGGGGCTTATCTACGGACGTTCTCCCTGGCCTCCCTGATCGTTCCTATGATCTGATCTACATTGATGGTTCCCACAAATATGAAGATGTTGCGTTTGACATCCGGGAGTCCAAGCGAGTTCTGGCGGATGGAGGTTTGATAACAGGCGACGATCTGGATCTGCAGATACCGGACGTGCCGCTCGAAGAGGTGAAAGCTAGGCTCAATCTTGAATTTCACTCGGATGCGGATCCGGAGAAAAGCTTCCACCCGGGCGTAACGCTTGCAGTGCATGAAGCCTTCGGCCGAGTTACCAGGTACGAAGGGTTCTGGGTGCTGCAGTTTAAGGGCGGCGAGTTCGCCCCCATCGCTCTTAAGGGCGCACACTATTTCGCTCCTAGCTTTCTTACGCTCAAACAGCGTCGTTTTTTTCTGAAGCGCGTCTCCAAGCGAATGTGGCAAGAGGAGCCCAATTTGCTGACCTTCATCAAGCGCGCTAACGTCCGGACGCTCAAGATCTGATGGGCTGTCGGTCGACGAAGAGGGCGTTGTGTTCGACTAATATGCCGGCACTCAGCTCACCTGAAAGCAAACGGCCTTGAAGCGCTCCCGCTCAGCCAATTGTATCTTGCGTTTGAATTCTGCTTGCCTCAGCGCGCAAGTTGCACGTATCCCCTGTTCGGAATGCTCGCGCGCAAGATCTGCTCCACAGTGCGCCAGAAGCGCTGCGGCTTTGGTCGCAGTACAGCCAGTGCATCGCTCATCACCTTAGAGGCTGGGATGCGGCGCCAGGCTTCGAGCTGACGGGCAAGAATTGAAGCGCGGTTCGCCCGCAGTTCGTCCCAGCGGGCGAGCAACTCCTCCGGCCCTTCGACGATCTCCAGCGCTTCGACCAGGGGCGTCGGCATCTGCACCCGCTCCTGGATCACGGGTATGCCGAGACGGAGCGAAGAGACGATGCGGGATACCGACGCGCAGGCCATTTCGGCATTCGGCCGGAAACCGTAAGAGAACAGGCTCTGCGACAGCAATCGGTCCCGCTCGGCCTTGGTTGCGAGATCGACCGTGCCGACGCGCAGGCTGCTGCTCAGCGTCTTGATCGTCGCGCGCCTCGCCTCGCCGGTCATGTTGCCATAGGCACAGATGTCGAAGCGCGGCGGCTCGGCGCGCGTCACGGCTTCCAGGCGCGGCGACCATCCGAGCGTGATCTGCGCCGTCGGCGCAAAGGCCTCGTATCCAGCCGCATTGAAGTCGCCGACCGCCCAGATGGCTGCTGCTTCGCGCGCGACGCGGGGAAAGTTGGCCCAGCGCTTGCGCCAATGCGTGCCGCGCTCGCCATTGAAACCGTCGCCGTCGAGACGCTCGGTTGCGACCAGAACGAAATCAAAGGGTCGCACTTGAGCGGCCACGCGCCGGTAGTGAAAATTCTCGACCACGATGTTCATGACATGCCGCCGCGGCGGCATGTCACCCAGCTCGACATTGTGTCCGATGTCCCGCAGCCCAGCTATCACCGGCTCGGCAATATCCAGGATGATCTCGCGCGAGTTCTTGTGGTGATTCCAGATCGAGAAATAGAAATCCACGTCCCGCGCTCTCGATTCGAGATTTCGACGAACGAGCCCAGGCCGACATAAGCCGCGCCCAGCCAAACTACAAGCCGCGCCGTCGGCGGCGCAACGCCGAGCGAGGCAGATTTCCGTCGACGGGCTTTCGGTGTGACCGCCCTCGATCTGTTATGGTGCCGGAAATGCCCGCGGCGACCGGAGCGGAATCATCGAGGATGGACGAGCAGGTCTACGATATTTTCATCACGCATGCGTGGCGATACCACGACGATTGGACCAGGCTGAGCGATCTGCTCGACGCGACGCTGAAATCGTCGTGGCGCAATTTCAGCGTGCCCTGGTACGACCCCGGCCTGGACCCGAATACCGAGGTCGGCCGCCAGCGCGTGCATCTGTGGCTGGAGCAGCAGATCGCACCGACCTGCGCCGTCATCCTGTTGTCCAGCGTATTCGAGAGCAAGAGCGCGCGGAAATGGATCCTTCTGGAGGTCGAGATGGCGCGCAAATACGGCAAGCGCATCATCGGCTTACCGGCACATGGCGCCGAGGCGATGATGCCGGAGGCGGCCGAGCTGGTGGATCTGCGCGTCGGCTGGGATGCGACGCAGATCGTGGCGGCGCTGCCGGCGCCGGAACCGGCGGCGTCTCCCTTGCGGTGAGACTCCCTGCAATTTATCGTTGGGAAGGTTGTATTGACCGAGGTGACGGCTTGGATCGGCAGTGGCTAAGGCGCCGGCCGTGCCCGGATCAGACGCTGGCGGGTCGTCGTCACCCCCGTGCTCCGCGCCCTGGCACAGGATCAAGCGCTTGAATGGCATCGTAAACGTCACCCTGGAGCGGAACAGCCTGCACTGGCAGGTCGAGGGTACGCGGGTCTGCTTCAGCCCGTACCAGTGCTTCGCCGTCATGGACGCGGAAAGCCGCGCGTTGCTCGGTCGCCTGGCGGCCCATCTCGCGGGCAAGCCGGGCCTTGCCCTATGGAACGGCCCCTTGCTCGAGCCCCTGCTCGAACGGGCGCCGGAACTGCGCCAGAAGATTCTGCACGTGATCACGCCGGAGGTAGGTCCTGTTTCGGGCGCCGTGGCCGGCATTCCGGTTTGCGCCCCGGACGCGCTGCCTGGCGACGTGAAGACGGTCTTTCTCTGCGAAACCCGCGCGGTCGAGCGCATGCTGGCCGAAGAGGGCCTGCGCGACGACCTCGATGTGATCGACGCCACCGTGCTTTCGGAGATCGCCTTCGACGTGATCCCGATGCGGGCTTGGACGCCGATCGCGCGCAACATATATCCGATCAAGGTGCCGCGCATAAAGTTCAGCGGATCGACGGATATGATCCTGCTCGACTGTCCGGCACGCAATCTGGCGCTGATGCCGAACGGCCTCGCCTACGTTCACAATGCGCTGAAGCGGGCCGGCATCAATCTCGAGACCTTCGATCTCGATATCGTCGCTTATCACCGCTTCCACATCCGTCGCCTGTTCGATGAAGGCGGCAGGATCGTCCTGCCCAGCGGGCGCATCCTGCCGACCGATCCATGGCAGGCGGAGAACTACGATCTCTGGGACAATCCGGAGCTACTGGCCTATCTGGCGCCGATCATCGAGGAGGCGGCGAACGAGATCATCAGGGCGCGCCCGAGGATTCTCGGTCTCTCCATCCAGCAGTGCAACGAGAAATGCTCGCGGCTGCTGGTCAACAAGGTGCGCGCGGGATTGCCCGACATCGTCATCCTGGTCGGCGGCTTCAGCTGCTACAACGCTGATGTCGGGCTGCGCGCCTTTCCCGAGGCCGAGTACATGTGCATCGGCGAGGCCGACCTCGTCGTCGGGCCCCTGGTGAAGCGCCTTGCTGCTGGAGAGCGGCCGAAGGATGTGCCCGGCGTGCTGTCGCGTCACGATACGCCTGGCCGCATGTTCGTGCCGGCGCCGATGCAGCACAATCTCGATCAGCTCGACATGCCGCGCTACGAATGGGCTGATCTCAGCATCTACCGGAATTACAACGGCTATCAGCTGGTCCCGATCATCGCGAGCCGCGGCTGCCGCTGGTCGCGCTGTACCTTCTGCGCGGAGCGATTCTACTGGCGCATCCGTTCGCCGCAGAACTTCGTCGACGAATTGGAATGGCTGGTCGAGCAGGGCTGCACGCTCTTCATGTTCAACGAGAGCGACCTGAACGGCATGCCGGACAAGCTGCTGGAAATCTGCGACGAGATTATCCGCCGCGATATCAAGGTGCGGCTCTCCGGCCAGCTTCGCATTCAAAAGACGAGCGACCGCGCCTTTTTCGACAAGCTGCACGCCGCCGGCTTCGTCGCGCTGCGCTTCGGCGTCGACGCCTTCTCCGAGAACACGCTGCGCCTGCAGAAGAAGGGCTATACCGTCGACATGGTCCGGCAGAACCTCAGGGATTGCTGGGAAGCCGGCATTTATACCGAGGTCAACTGGGTCATCGGCGTGCCGGGCGAGACGGACGCCGATTGCGACGAGGGCGTCGACCTGATCCTGGAGAACCGGCGCTATATCGGGCGGGTCGCCAACATCAACCCACTGATCCTGGTCAACGGCAGCGTCTACTGGATCGATCCGGAGCGGTACGGCATCCGCTTCCGCACCTCCAAGGAGCAGCTCTACGCCGAGAACCAGCGCTATGTGCCGGCCGATGCCTGGTACAGCGTCGAGCCCTATATCGACGCCCAGGTCAGGAAAGAGCGGTTCGAACGCATCGTCACCAAGCTCTACGATTCCGGCTTCAAGATGGGCGCTTGGGTCGATCAGATCGTTGCCGATGTGCGCTCGACCGATCGAGGGGCTCGCGCTGGCGGCTCCTATAAGGCCGCGCCGGCCGCGGCGAACGATGCGCCGGTGCTGGTGCACGACCTGGAAACGCATAAGGTGTACCGCTTCAAGGAGCGATGGTACGCGGTTCCGCATGAGCTCGGCGAGGTCGATCTCGCGCCGGCGGCGGAAGGCAAGCCGATCGCGGGCGTGCTGACGGCGGAGGATGACACCGTCCTCCTGGTCGAGATCGAACGCACGAACAAGTGGGCGGATTCGCGCGGACAATATGATTCGCAGGAGCGCCAGCGGCAGGCGGGAACGCTGTTCCGTGCCGGCAGCGCGATCGGCGACGAGGGCGAGCAGGTTGCCTTGGCCGAACGGCCATTGATCATCTCTCTCGGCGGCGACTACATCGCGATCGATCGTGACAAGCTCGTCGCGCCGTCGCAGCTCGCCTGGGCGTACGAGCGAATCACCAAGGCCATTCTGCCGAAGAAGATGCGACAGGAGCTGCGGTCGATCTGGCCGTCGCGACACCATGCAATCGCGCGGAAGAAATCCGATGTCGCGCCGCGCGGTCTGGTCCAGGCCGTCGCCGGTGCCACGCGGATCGGTTCGGGCCGGTCGCGCATTGCCGTACCGCAGCCGATTCCAGGTACGGATATCGTTGCCGCTCGCGCGATCAGCCAGGATGCCAAGCCGACGCCGCTGACCTCGCTGCACGGCTATAAGCTGATCGAGTTTGATGGCCTCTTCTACGGCGTGCCCGACGGCATGAAGGTGAAGTGGCGGGAAACCGGCTCGACAAGTCAGTCCGGCATCATCATTGCGGACGACGCGCAAACCGTCATGCGGACGATCCGCGAGCGCGCCGGTGCCGAAGCCGGGAAGCAAATCCGGAAGTCCGCCGAACGCGGCAGCGGGCCGGCGGGCGAGGTGCTGCATGTCCCGCAGCTGATGGCCTCTATCGAGGACTATGACATCGTCAGTTACGAGGGCTTCGTTTACGGACTGCCGAAATCGCTGGGTCCCATCGACCTGGCGGAGGTCGATGTCATCGGCATCGAGGGCGTGATCCGCGATGTCTCGCGCCAGGTCGTGGAGAACGAGATCCGCGACCAGATTGCGGCGCGGCAGCAGGCGGCGGAGTAGCCAGCCAGAGATCTCGACGGATTGGCGTGGGCAGCGCTCGAGCGCTGTCGCGATTCCTGCTGCCTGGCCGGGGTCGTCCGATTGGACTCGGCCCTGGTCACGGTTCGACAGGAGGTGTTCCATGCCGGCAATGGACGCTGATCCCGAAACGCACCGGGACGTTCAGGCAAAAGCCGCGATTGCCAACGTGCTCTCACGTGGCGCGATCGTGCTCGTCGCCGGCATCCTGGTCTGGGGCTTCAACCGGATCGACCGCTCGCTGGACCAGCTGAACCAGTCGCTCAAGCAGGTAGAGATCGCCATCGGGCGGCTGGAAACCGAGCGGGACGGGGTGCGCGATCGCCTCCGTTCGCTGGAGGCCCGGATATCCAATCAGGAACGGGGCGAGCGCCACGGCCAGCCCTGAGCGCGCAGGTCTGGCCGGCGAGATCTCAAAAATAATGCAGATTTCTCCGGCAACATGCATTATAATGCATGAAACAGCCCGGTAGCCGGCATGCTCGAGTTCCGCACCGACCCCTCCCGCTACAAGCATTGGAAGCTCGCCGTCGAGGGCCGGGTGGCGACGCTGGCGCTCGACGTGGCGGAAGGCGGCGGCCTCTTCCCCGGCTATGAGCTGAAGCTCAATTCCTACGATCTCGGCGTCGATATCGAGCTTGCGGATGCGATGTTGCGGCTGCGCTTCGAGCATCCGGAAGTCGGCGCCGTGGTGGTCACCTCGGCCAAGGACCGCGTGTTCTGCGCCGGCGCGAACATCCGCATGCTGAGCGGCGCCACGCATGGCCACAAGGTCAACTTCTGCAAGTTCACCAACGAGACGCGCAACGCCATCGAGGATGCTTCGGTGCATTCCGGCCAGGTCTGGCTGGCGGCGGTGAACGGCGCCTGCGCCGGCGGCGGCTACGAACTGGCGCTCGCCTGCGAGAAGATCCTGCTGATCGACGACGGCAGCTCCGCCGTCTCGCTGCCGGAAGTGCCGCTGCTCGCGGTGCTGCCCGGCACCGGCGGGCTGACCCGCCTTGTCGACAAGCGCAAGGTGCGGCGCGACCGGGCTGATTTCTTCTGCACGACAGAGGAAGGCCTGCGCGGCAAGCGGGCCGTCGAATGGCGCCTGGTCGACGAGGTGGTGCCGCGCTCGCGCTTCACCGACACCGTCGCCGCGCGCGCGACCGAGCTCGCCGCCCAGAGCGCACGCCCCGCCGGAGAGTCCGGAATCGCGCTTCCGCCGCTGGCGCGGGCCATCGATGGCGACCGCATCGATTACGACACGCTGACGCTGCGGATCGACCGCGAGCGTGGGGCCGTCGAGATCATTGTCAAAGGGCCAACGGATGCGCCGCCGTACGACGTCGCCGTCGCCAAGCGGCAGGGCGCCGCGTTCTGGCCACTCTCGCTGGCCCGCGCACTCGACGATGCCATCCTGCATCTGCGCTTCAACGAGGAAACGATCGGCACTTGGGTGTTGCGCAGCGAAGGCATGCTCGACGCCGTCGCCGCCTATGACGCGCTGCTGGCGCGAGACTCTTCCGACTGGTTCATCCGCGAGGCCACGCTCTATCTCAAGCGCGTGCTGAAGCGGCTCGACCTCTCGGCCCGCACGATCTTCGGCTTGGTGGAGCCGGGCTCCTGCTTTGCCGGCACCCTGGCCGAGCTCCTGCTGGCCGCCGACCGCGTCTACATGCTGGACGGCAGCATCGAGGGCGACAACCGCCCGCCGGCGCGCGTGCGTCTCACGCCGATGAATTTCGGCGCCTATCCGATGGTCACCGGCCTGACCCGGCTCAAGGCCCGCCTGCAGGACGACGCGACCGCCATCGCCGACGCGGCAGCCCGGATCGGCGAGGATCTCGACGCCGCCGAGGCCGAGAAGCTCGGCCTCGCCACCTTCACGCCGGACGAGATCGACTGGGAGGACGAGGTGCGCCTCGCCATCGAGGAGCGCGCGGCCTTTTCGCCCGACGCGCTGACCGGGCTCGAGGCGAGCTTGCGCTTCCCCGGGCCGGAGACGATGGAGAGCAAGATCTTCGCCCGTCTCTCGGCCTGGCAGAACTGGATCTTCCAGCGGCCCAATGCCGTTGGACCAGCCGGCGCCTTGAAGCGCTACGGCACCGGGCAACGGCCCGAATTCGACCGCGGGAGGGTCTAGATGGCGATCGACTATATCGAGCGGATTCCGAACAACGTCGATCTCTCGCGCGATCGTCGCCTGCAGCGCGCGCTGGAGGAATGGCAGCCGCGCTATCTCGACTGGTGGCGCGAGATGGGGCCGGAGAGCTACCAGGGCCTCGATGTCTACCTGCGCACCGCCACCTCGGTCGACGCCAAAGGCTGGGCCAGTTTCGGCCATGTGAAGATGCCGGAATATCGTTGGGGCATCTTCCTCGCCGAGCCGGAGGCCGGCCGCACCATCGGCTTCGGCGAGCACAAGGGCGAGCCGGTCTGGCAGGAGGTGCCGGGCGAGTATCGCGGCGTGCTGCGCCGCCTGATCGTGACGCAGGGCGATACCGAGCCGGCCAGCGTCGAGCAGCAGCGCCATCTCGGCCATACCGCGCCCTCGCTCTACGACCTGCGCAACCTGTTCCAGGTCAATGTGGAGGAAGGCCGCCACCTCTGGGCCATGGTCTACCTGCTGCACGCCTATTTCGGCCGCGACGGCCGCGAGGAGGCGGAGACCTTGCTCGAGCGCCGCTCCGGCGACGAGGACAAGCCACGCATCCTAGGTGCCTTCAACGAGAAGACGCCGGACTGGCTTTCCTTCTTCATGTTCACATATTTCACCGACCGCGACGGCAAGTACCAGCTGGCGAGCCTCGCCGAGTCCGGCTTCGATCCGCTGGCGCGCACCTGCCGCTTCATGCTGACCGAGGAAGCGCACCACATGTTTGTGGGCGAGACCGGTATCGGCCGCGTCATCCAGCGCACCTGCGAGTTGATGCGCGAGCACAAGGTGCATGACGTGGCGCCGTTCGGCGCCATCAACCTCGACACCATGCAGCGCTATCTCAACTTCCACTACTCGGTCTCGCTCGACCTGTTCGGCTCCGAGATCTCGACCAATGCGGCGAACTTCTACTCGATGGGCCTGAAGGGCCGGTTCGAGGAAGGCCGGCGCGAGGACGATCACAGGCTGACCGACGCGTTCTATCCCGTGCTGGCGCTGGATGGCGGCCGCGTCGCCAGCCGCGACGAGCCGGCGCTGACCTCGCTCAACGCCCGCCTGCGCGATGACTACTCCACCGATTGCGCCCGCGGCGTGGTGCGCTGGAACCAGGTCATCAAGCGGCACGGCATCGATTTCGAGCTGAAGCTGCCGCACCAGGCCTTCAACCGGCGAATCGGCGCTTTCGCCAACATGCATGTGACGCCGGAAGGTGAGGTGATCTCGAAGGAGACGTGGAACGCGGCCGTCGATCGCTGGCTGCCGACCGAGCAGGATCGCGCGCATGTCCAGTCTCTGATGAAGCCGGTGCGCGAGCCCGGCAAGTTCGCGTCCTGGATCGCACCGCCGGCGCGCGGCATCAACAACCAGCCGGCCGATTTCCAGTACGTGAAGTTCTCCTAAGTATCCTGGCCGGTCTTCGGTGCCGGCCGGTCGTCGCCGGCGCGGTTGCCTTCGAAGGAAATCGGCAGGCCGTGGAAAAGGGTCGGGTTGCCGGCGTAGGGCGCCACCAGCATGGCGAGCGCCGCGACCTGGGCCTGCGCGATCACCTCCGGAACCTCATTGATCGGCCCGCAAGGGACGCCGGCGGCCATCAGGCGCTCGGCCCAGGCCTCCTTGGTGTCGCGGCGCATGATCGCCTCGATCATGCCGATCAGCAGGTCGCGATGCCGCATGCGCTCGATATTGGTGGTGAAGCGTGGATCGGCCGGCCATTCCGGATGGCCCAGCACCTCGGCGAATTTCGTCCATAGCCGCTGATTGCCCGGCGTCACCATCAGCAGGCCGTTGGTGCATTGAAATGCCTGATAGGGTGCCAGATTCGGGTGTCCGGTGCCCTGGCGCGGCGATACCTTGCCGGAATTGGTGAAGCCCGCGATGTGATTGGAGAGCCACATCAGCCCGGTCTCGAACAGCGAAGTCTGCACGATGCCGCCCTGGCCGGTGCGCTCGCGCCGCTGCAGCGCCGCCAGGATCCCGATCGCCGTCCACATCCCGGTCGAGAGATCGATGATGGAAACGCCGATGCGTGCCGGCGGGCCGTCGGGGTCGCCGTTGATGCTGATCAGGCCGGCGGTCGCCTGGATGATCGGCTCATAGCCCGGCCGTGTCGCCCACGGCCCGGTATGGCCGAAGGCCGAGAGATCGGCATAGACGAGGCGCGGGAAGCGCTTCGTCATGCTGTCGTCGTCGATGCCGAACTTCGCCGGAACGTCGGGCCTCAGATTGTGCAGGAACACGTCGGCGCCGCCGATCAACTCGATCAGACGTGCCTTGTCCGCCGGCTTGGTCAGGTCGATCGCGATCGACTGCTTGCCGCGGTTGAGCGCGATGAAGCCGACCGCGTCGCCGTCGATGAAGGGCGGGCCCCAGCCGCGCGCGTCGTCGCCCTCGGGCCGTTCGATCTTGATCACCTCGGCGCCGAGGAAGGCCAGGATCTGGCCGGCATAGGGGCCCGCCAGATTCTGCCCGAACTCGATCACCTTGATGCCGGCGAGCGTATCGGCGGCCATGCGTTCCTCGGCTTGTCGTTCAGCGCGGGCCCGACACTAGCGGAGGGCTGCTCGCGTTCAACAGCCGCGCTCAGGCGTCGAAATTGCGGCGCCAGATCGGCTTGAGCTTGTCGAGACCGTCGGCGAGCAAGGCCACCGCGTGCAGCTTTGGGCAATGCTCGGCGAACCATTCCCGGCGCGGGCGCCAGCGGGTCATCGCCCCGATGTAGATATCGAGCGCCGAGAAGCGCTCCCCCAGGAACCATGGGGCCGGCGCGATCTGCCCTTCGATCTGCCGCCACAGCCATTCGCGATGGCGGTCGGTCGAGGCGCGCAGCAGCTCCGCGGCCGGCCCATCGTCGACCCAGCGCGACGGAAAGTCGCCATAGGTGAAAGTGGGATAGACCGCCGCCACGAGAAAGGCGAGCCAGCGCAGGAAGACCGGACGCGTCGGATCGCCGGGCGGCGGCATCAGGCCTGCCTGCGGCGCGAGGTCGTTGAGATAGAGCGCGATCGCCGCGCTCTCGGTCATCACCGTGCCGTCCGGCAGCAACAGGGTCGGGATCTGGGCCAGCGGATTGGCGGCGCGCAGTTTCTCCATCGCGGTGTCGGCCTTGGTCATGTCGATCGCTTCGACCCGATACGGCATGCCGGCCAATTCCAGCATCGCTTCGGCGAGGACCGAGCCCCAGCCCTTGTGGCTGAACAGGATCAGGGGTTCCGCATCGGCCATGGCTAACCTCCACGAGGGTTATATCGACAGTTTGGCCGTGTTCGGCTGCGCGGTCAATCGTGCTTGGCGCGGCGCGGATAGGCCATCCGTTCGGGTTGCTATTGCGAATGATCCGCACTATTCATTGCACCGCTGCGCCAGCGCCCCGGGAGCCCCATGTACGTCTGCCTTTGCCACGGTTTCACCGATCGGGACGTGCGGGCCGCGGCCGCGCAGGGTTGCCGCACGCCGGGCGCGGTTTATCGGGCCATCTGCGGTGAGGGCGCGCGCTGCTGCAAATGCGTGCCCGAGGTGCGATCGCTGCTGCGTGAAGCATCGGTCGCCTCTCCGATGCAGTTCCTGGACGCTGCCGAATGAGCGCCGGCGGCCTTGTCGCCCTTGCCATCGCCCTCGGCGGCGTCGGCGTGATCGCCTGGAAGCTCAAGCTTTCCCTCGATATCATCCGACTCGAAACTGCGGCGCGTGCGCGACGTGTGGTGGGCATTCGCTCCTAGCACCGCCGAGGTCCCCAAACGGAGGGTCGGGCGATGCAGGGCAACAAGGACGTCATCAAGCATCTCAACGGCGTCCTGTTCAACGAGCTGACCGCGATCAACCAGTATTTTCTGCACGCCCGCATGTGGCGGCACTGGGGCTTCGAGAAGATCGGCAAGAAGGAATACGACGAGTCGATCGACGAGATGAAGCACGCCGACAAGCTGGTCGAGCGCATCCTGATGTTGAACGGCGTGCCCAACCTGCAGGATCTCGGCAAGCTCCGCATCGGCGAGGACGTGCCCGAAGGGCTCAAGTCGAATCTGGAGCTGGAGAAAAAGGGCAAGGCAGATCTCGGCAAGGCGATCCCGGCCTGCGAGGCGGCACATGACTATGTGTCGCGCGAGATTCTGCGCGAGATCCTGAAGGACACCGAAGAGCATATCGACTGGCTCGAGACGCAGCTCGAGCTGATCGACAAGGTCGGCGTGCAGAACTACCTGCAGAGCCAGATGTAGCGGTGCGCACCGCTCACCAACGTGGGTCTATCGGCGTAGCGAGGCCGTGGCGAGCTTCGATGGCCTCGGCGGCGTCGAGCGCCAAGTCCTCGCGGTAGCGGCCGGCGATCACCTGCACGCCGAGCGGAATGCCGTCGGCATTGCCCGCAGGCACGGCGACACCCGGCAGTCCCAGGTGATTGACGGCGACCAGCAAACGCTGAGCGTGCAGCACTTCCTTCATCCGCCTGGTATCGCCGGTATCGAAGCCGACCTTGAACGGCGGCTCGGTCGAGACCGGCCCGACCACGATGGGATAGCGCTCGAAGAACAGCATCCATTCGCGCAGGTGCCGCGCGCGCTGACCCAGGCTCTTCATGTAGGTGACGAGATCGAGATCCGGGACGATCTCGAGCTGCAGATCGACCGCCCGCTTCAGCTGCGCGCCGCCAAGCTCCCGCATCTGCGCGGCCGACAAGTGCCGCACCTCGTTCAAGACAAGCAGCCGCCAAAGCTCCGCCGCTTCGCTGATCATCAACGGTTCCGCCTCCTCGACGGCATAGCCGGCATCCGCCAGCGCATCGCCGGCGCGGCGGACCGCGGCGGCGACGGCCGGATCGACGCCGCCCTTGCCCGGATCGACGATCAGCGCGACTTTGATCGGCCGCGGCGCGGGGGCGCCCTCGGGCGGCGCCGGCACCCACCAGGGATCGCGTGGATCGCGTGCCGCCATGGCGGCGAGGCCGAGGCGCAGGTCGCGCACCTTGCGTGCGAGCGGGCCCTGTACGGCCATCATCTGCGCGGTCGGCGGCCGCTCCTCGGCACCGCTCGGATTGAAGGTCGGCACGCGGCCGAAGGTCGGCTTGATGCCGGCGATGCCGCAGGCATAGGCGGGATAGCGGATCGAGCCGCCATAATCGTTGCCATGCGCCAGCGGGCACATGCCGGCCGCGACGGCAGCGCCCGCACCGCCCGAGGAACCGCCCGGCGTCACTTCCTGCACCCACGGATTGAACGTGCGGCCGCGCAGTTCGTTGTCGGTGTGCCAGCGCAGCGAAAAGGCCGGCGTGTTGGTGCGGCCGATGATGACGGCGCCGGCCTTCTTCCAGTTCGCCACCGGCGGGCTGTCCGTGGTCGCGACCATGTCCCTGAACGCCACCACGCCGTTCGTCGTCGCCTGTCCCGCCTGATCGATATTCTCCTTGATGGTGACGGGCACGCCATGCAGCAGGCCGAGCGGCGCGCCCGCCTTCACCGCCTTATCCGCCGCCTCCGCGTCCTTGCGAGCCTGGTCGGCCAGCACGACCGTGACCGCGTTCAGCTTGGGGTTCACTGCCTCCAGCCGCTTGAGACAGCTTTCGACGGCATCACGGCTCGAGACCTGGCCGAGCCTTATGGCCCGCGCGAGATCGACCGCATCCCAGCGCCAGAGCTCCGTCGTCATCGGTCTTCTCCCCTTACGCGTCGCCGGCCAGCGCCCGGCTGATCACGATGCGCTGCACGTCGCTGGTGCCTTCGTAGATCTGACATACCCGCACGTCGCGGTAGATGCGCTCGACCTTGCCTTCGAGATAGCCATAGCCGCCATGAATCTGGATGGCGGCGGAGCAGACCTTCTCCGCCATTTCGGACGCGAACAGCTTTGCCATCGACGCTTCCTTCAGGCACGGCGCCTTGGCATCCTTCAGGCGGGCAGCGTTCAGGACCATCTGGTGCGCCGCCTCGATCTGCGTCGCCATGTCGGCGAGGCGGAAGGCGACCGCCTGGTGGTTGACGATCGCGATGCCGAAGGCCTCGCGCTCCCGCGCATAGGCATGGGCCGTCTCGAAGGCGGCGCGCGCCATGCCGACCGCTTGTGCAGCGATGCCGATGCGCCCGCTCTCCAGGTTGGCCAGCGCGATCCTATAGCCCTCGCCCTCGCGTCCAAGCATCATGTCGGCCGGCACGAACACGTCCTCCAGCAGGATCTGACAGGTGTCGGAAGTACGCTGGCCGAGTTTCTTCTCGACGGCGGCGACCTTCCATCCTTCGCTGTCGGTCGGCACCAGGAAACAGCTGATGCCGCGCTTGCCGGCCGCCGGATCGCTCGCCGCGAAGACCATGGCGATGTCGGCGATGGAGCCTGAGGTGATGAACTGCTTCACGCCGGAGAGCCGCCAGCCATTGCCGTCGCGCCGTGCGCGCGTCTTCAGGTTGGAGGCGTCCGAGCCCGCATGCGGCTCGGTCAGCAGAAAGGCGCCCATCGCCTCGCCGCGGGCCACTTTGGTCAGCCATTGCCGCTTCTGCGCCTCGCTGCCATAGGTTTCGATGGCGGCGCAGACCGGCGAGTTGTTGACCGACATGATGGTGGAAATGCCGCCATCGCCCGCCGCGATCTCCTCCATCGCCAGCACGTAGGAGAGGAAGTCTGCGCCCGCGCCGCCCCATTCGGGCGCCACCGTCATGCCCATCAGGCCGAGCCTGCCCATGGCATGCAGGACCTCCATCGGCGCCTTGGCCTCGCGGTCGCGCTCGGCGGCGAAGGGTGCCAGCTGCTCGCGGGCAAAATCCCGCGCGGTGTCGCGGATCAGGCGCTGTTCTTCCGTCAGCATGTCAGTGCTTCTTCGCGGTGACTTCGATCTCGATCCGCATCGCCGGATCGACCAGGGCACAGATCAGGGCCGTCGCCGCCGGTCGTGCCTTGCCAAGGTACTGGCCGAAGATCGGCGCTACTCTCTGGAAGTCGTCGGCATTGGTCAGATAGTAGCGCACGCGCACCACGTCATCGAGGCTCGCGCCCGCTTCGGCCAGGGCGGCGGCGATATTGCGGAAGGTCTGATGCGTTTGTGCCTCGACCTCCGGTTCGATGGTCATGGTCGCGTAGTCGAAGCCGGTCGTTCCCGCGACGAAGACCAGGCCGCCGTCGGCTACCGCGCGGCTGTAGCCGGCAATCTTCTCGAACGACGAGCCTGAGGAGATCCGCTTGCGTTGATCGCTCATATGCACCTCCGGCGGGACCATAGCGGGGGGCGCCGCCATTGCCTACCTGCACCGCCGGTATGCTAGCCTGCTTCGGCTCAGTGCGAGGTGCGTGGATGCCGGGTGCCGCCATTCCGACAGTGCAGGTCGATGACGAGCGGGTGCGGGTGACCGAATGGCGGTTCCCGCCCGGCACGGCGACCGGGTGGCACCGCCATGAATTCGACTATGTCGTGGTGCCGGTCACCAACGGCACGCTGACGATCGCCAATCGTGATGGCCGCGTGCAGAGCGAGTTGAGGCACGGGATCGCCTATTCGCGCCCGGCCGGCGTGGAGCACGACGTAATCAACGACACCGCGCAGGAGATCGCTTTCGTCGAAATCGAGATCAAGCGCGGCGGAGCGGCTTGAGATGTCGGTCGCCGCATCGATCGAACGCAAGCTGACCGAGGCGCTGCATCCGACCCGGCTCGAGATCGAGGACGAATCGTCGCGCCATCACGGTCATGCCGGCTACCAGGAAGGCGGCGAGACGCATTTCCGCGTCACCGTCGTGTCCCCCGCCTTCGCCGGCCAGAACCGGGTGGCGCGGCAGCGCCTGGTCTACAAGCTGCTGGCGGAGGAGCTCGCAGGCCGCGTGCATGCGCTCGCCCTCACCGCATTGACCCCCGACGAGAGCTAGGCGGCGAGCGCCCCTTCCAGCGTCGCCAGAACCTCGGCCTCCGCCACGTCGCGCGTGATGAAGGCCTGGCCGATGCCGCGCGCGAGGATGAAGGTCATGCGGCCGCCGACCACCTTCTTGTCCTGCCGCATGTGCTCGAGCAGCATGCGCGCGTCGTTGGTATACGGCGCAATGGCCACAGGCAGGCCCACCGCGGCGAAATGGCGCCGCACGCGCGCGGCGTCCTCGGCCGGGCAGAGGCCGAGCCGCGCCGACAACGCAAAGGCCAGGACGCAGCCGATAGCGACGGATTCGCCATGCAGCAACCGGCTGCCGAAGCCCGTCTCGGCTTCAAGCGCGTGGCCGAAGGTGTGGCCGAGATTGAGCAGGGCGCGGTCGCCCTCCTCGCGCTCATCGCGGGCGACGATCGCAGCTTTCATCCGGCAGGAATGCACCACGGCGTGGATGCGGGCAGTGCGGTCGCCGGCCAGCAGCCGCTCGCCATTCGCCTCCAGCCAGCCGAAGAAAGTCGCGTCGCCCAGCAGCCCGTATTTCACCACTTCGGCATAGCCGGCGAGCATTTCGCGCCGCGGCAGCGTGTCGAGCGCGGCCACGTCGGCCAGCACACGGCGCGGCTGGTTGAACACGCCGATCAGGTTCTTGCCGTGCCGGCTGTTGATTGCCGTCTTGCCGCCGACCGCGCTGTCCACCTGGGCGAGCAGGGTGGTTGGCGCCTGTACGAACGGCACGCCGCGGCGAAGCAAAGCGGCGGCAAAACCGACCAGGTCGCCGATCACGCCGCCGCCCAGGGCCAGGATGGTGTCGCGCCGTTCGATCTTGCGCGTGACCAGCTCGTCCAGCAGCTGCTCCAGGTGATGGAACGACTTGGTGCCTTCCCCTGGCGGCAGGACGATGGCGGCGGGCTCGATCCCTTCCGCCCGTAGACCGGCCTCGACCGCCGGCAAGTGCAGCTGCGCCACGGTTTCGTCGGTCACGATCGGCAGATAGGGCCTTCCCAGAAGATCGCCCACCGCCTCGCCCGACCGGCCAAGCAGGCCCGGTTCGACGCGTATGTCGTAAGCGCGGTCGCCCAGGGCGACCGCGACGGTCTCGCCGGTCATGCGCCGGCCTCGGCCGGCGCGTGGGCGTTGCGTCGGGCCAGCAGTCCGATGATTTCCTCCACCACGGCCTCGTGCGGCCCATCGCCCGAGGGGACCACGTGGTCGGCCTCGGCATAGACCGGCTCGCGCTCTGCCATCAACCGGGTCAGCACCTCGCGTGGATCGCCCTGCTTCAACAGCGGGCGATTGGTGCGCCGCAGACACCGTTTCAGCAGCACGTCGAGTTCCGCCTTGAGCCAGATCGAGATGCTGCCGCGTTTGATGCGCTCGCGCGTCTCCGGGTTCATGAAAGCGCCGCCGCCCGTCGCCAGGACCAGCGGTGGCCCGTCCAGAAGCCGTGCGATCACCTTGCGCTCGCCGTCGCGGAAATGCGTCTCGCCATGACGGGCGAAGATCTCCTCGATGGTCATCCCGGCCGCCTTCTCGATCTCGGTATCGGCATCGACGAACGGCATGCCGAGCCGGGCCGCCAGCCGCCGGCCGATCGAGCTTTTGCCGGCGCCCATCAGGCCGACCAGGACCACGCTCTTCGCCGCCAAACCTCATTCTCCGGTCGTTCCGCCGACAAGCCGCAACGGCGGTTCTTGCGCGGGCGATCAAGGCCGGTACAGTGCCAGAACATCGAATCGTTGCAAGGCGATGCGGCGGGGCGGGCCGACGCCGTCGACGCCAAAGGCACCCTGGATGCTCAAACTGATTATCGCGATCGCCGTGGTCGTCGTCCTGCTGTTGGGCGGCGGTATCGCCTATCTCGCCTTGTGGGACATTCCGGCGCCGACCCAGCCGGTGGAGAAGGTCATCCCCGATGGGCGGTTGCCGCGCTAGCCTCGGGGCCCTGTTCGGCCTCATCGTCCTGGCGGCGCCGATCGTCGCTTTGGCGCAAGGCGGCCCGGTTCCTCTGATTCCGGGGCTGCGTGGCGGCGCGGCGCCCGCCTCGGATCAGCGTCCGGCGGAAGGACAGCCATCCGGCGCTGTTCCGGAAGGCGTCCAGATCGAGCGGCTGGGCGCCGTCGATTCCGCCGGCCTCGGCCTGCTGCGGGAGACCGATGGCGGATTGCCCCGGAGCTTCTGGCAGGGCACCGACCGGGCGCAGATCGACCGCTTGGTGGCGGCGATTCAACCGACGCCGTCGCCTGCCGCGCTGAACCTGGCGCGCCGCCTGCTGCTGAGTGAGGCGGACATGCCTCCTGCCGATGGGGGGCAGTCCGGCCTTTTTGCATCCCGCATCGAGCGGCTGACGGCGATCGGCGATCCCGACTCGGCGTTCCGGCTGGCGCGCCTCGCCCCGGGCAGCATGGCGACGATGCGGACGGTCGATGCGGCATTCCTCGCCGACCGGCCGCAGGATGCCTGCGCGACGCTTCCCTCGATTCCCGACAGCGGGCGCGACGCTGCCTGGAGCAAGGCCTTTGCCTTCTGCCGGGCGCTTGCCAAGGACCTGGCCGGCGCCAATCTGCAGGCCGGCCTGCTGCGCGAACGCGGCGAGGCCGATCCGGCCTTTCAGGCCCTGATCGCCCAGCTCTCCGGATATGGCGATGACAAGCTGATCGACATCAAGTCACCGACACCGTTGCAGATTGCGATGCTGAAGGCGGCGAACAAGGCGCCGACCGGGGCAACGGTCGAGGCGATGCCGCCGGCCGGCGCGCGGCTGGTCGCCGAAATCGCGAAAGTGCCCGCCGAGATCCGGTGGCTCGCGGCGGAACGGGCCTTCGTGTACGGCGCCATGCCGGTCGAAGCGCTGCGCACCGCCTATGGCCGGGAGGAGATCGCCGCCAAGGACCTCGCGGCGGCGCTCGCTGCCCGGACGGCCGACAATGCGCGGTTTCGCGCTGCCCTGTTTCGGGCGGTGCAGCGTGCCGCCGAAGGCGAACGCAGCAAGGTGCTGAGCACCGCGCTCGAGCGATTGCGTGCCCGTGAAGGCGGGCTCGATACGCGGCTTGCGATGGTGCATCTCGATGCGCTTCTGGGGATCGATCCTGTTCCGGAAGCGATCGGCCTGGCGCCCAAGGCCGCCCGCCTGCTGCTGGTCGCCGGCCAGGAAGCGGCGGCCGATGGGTGGGAGCAGTTGCTGCGGCTGGAAGGGCGCGGCGGCGCGCTGCAGGCGGCACGCGAGGCCGTGCGGCTGGTGCCGTTGTTGGCCGTCGCCGCCGGCGAGCGGCTCGAACCCGCCGACCTGCGCGACTGGATCGATGCCTGGCGGGCCGGCGGTCCGATCGAGGGTTTCGAGGGCCGCGCCGTCGCCCTGCTCTCCGCGCTGCAGGGACTGGGCCGCGAGGTGCCCCCGGATGTCTGGGGCCGGCTCGCCGCCGCCGGCGGGACGACGGTGGGCCGGCGGCCCAACGTCGCCACCATGCAGGCGATGCGGGCCTCGGCCCAGGCCGGCCGGATGGGGGAAACCATCGCCTACGCGCTGATTGCGCTGGGAGGCGACAGCGCGGCGGCGCTAGAGGCCGACGCGCTCGCCACGGTGCTCGACTCGCTCGTCCGCATCGGCTTCGAGCGCGAGGCACGGCGGCTGGCCCTGGAGGCGGCGATCGGGCGCGGCCTGTGAGCGCCGCGGCGGACAGCCAGCTCATCGATCGCTTCCTGGAAATGCTCGTTGCCGAGCGCGGCGCCGCCGCCAATACCGTCGACGCCTATCGCCGAGACCTGGAGCACGCTTCGGCACAACTGACCGGGAAGCGCGTCTCGTTCGCCACGGCGACGGATACCGACCTGCGCGGCTATCTCCGTGCCCTGCACCGTGCCGGCATGGCGCCGGCGACATCGGCACGGCGGCTTTCGGCCCTGCGCCAGTTTTTCGGCTTCCTGCATGGCGAAGGCCTGCGGGCGGACAATCCGACGACGGTGCTCGACGCGCCGAAGCGGGGCCGTCCGCTGCCCAAGGTGCTGTCCGAGGCGGAGGTCGAGCGGCTGTTCGAGGTCATCGCGAAGCGCGACGGGCCCGATGCGGTCCGGCTCGCCTGCCTGCTGGAACTGCTCTACGGCGCCGGGCTGCGGGTGTCGGAGCTGGTCGGTCTGCCCTATCCGCCGACCGAAGGCGATCCCCGGCTGCTGCTGGTTCGGGGCAAGGGCGACAAGGAGCGGGTGGTGCCGCTGCACGACGCCGCCATTGCGGCGCTTCGTGCCTACGGGGCGGTGCGCGGTCATTTCCTGCCCAAGGGCGCCAAGACCTCTCGCTGGCTGTTTCCCTCGCGCTCGAAAGAGGGGCATCTCACCCGGGCGCGGTTTCACCAGCTGCTCGACGCCGTGGCCATCGAGGCGGGCATCGACCCCGCCCGGATCTCGCCGCATGTGCTGCGGCACGCCTTTGCCACGCATCTGCTGGCGGGCGGCGCCGACCTCCGGGCCGTGCAGCGCATGCTGGGCCATGCCGATATCGCGACGACGCAGATCTACACCCACGTCCTGGAGGATCGGCTGCGCCAGCTCGTGACCGTGCACCACCCGCTCGCCAAGGCCAAGCCAGCGCGTTGACAGTTTTGCGGCAGCGCAGCAATTTGCGCCGTTCTCGCAACGGAGGTGTGGTGTGAGCTTCAAGTTGGTCGAGCCGGCGCCGGCGCGCGTCAACCGGTCGGAACTCTCGGTTCCGGGCAGCAGCACCAAGCTGTTCGAGAAGGCCGCCAAGGGCGATGCCGACGTGATCTTCCTCGACCTCGAGGATGCGGTGGCGCCGGACGACAAGCCGCAGGCGCGCAAGAACATCATCCAGGCGCTGAACGAGATCGACTGGGGCAACAAGACCATGTCGGTCCGTATCAACGGGCTCGACACCCATTTCATGTACCGCGACGTGGTCGAGGTGCTGGAGGGCGCGGGCGACCGCATCGACCTGATCATGATCCCCAAGGTCGGCACCGCCGCGGATGTCTACGCCGTCGACATGCTGGTGACGCAGATCGAGAAGGCCAAGGGCCGCAAGAAGAAGATCGGCTTCGAGCTGATCATCGAAACCGCGCTCGGCATGCAGAACATCGCCGAGATCGCCGCCGCCAGTCCGCGGAACGAATCGCTCCACTTCGGTGTGGCCGACTACGCCGCCTCGACCAAGGCCAAGATCACCAATATCGGCGGGCCGAACAAGCTCTACGGCGTGCTGACCGATCCGCTCGACGCGTCCGGCCGGCGCGACTTCGTGTGGGGCGATATGTGGCACTACGCCATTTCGCGGCTGGTCGTCGCCGCGCGCGCCAACGGCCTGCGTGCCATCGACGGCCCGTTCGGCGATTTCAAGGATCCGGACGGCTACACCGCGCAGGCGAACCGTGCCGCGGCGCTCGGCTGCGAGGGCAAGTGGGCGATCCATCCGGCGCAGATTCCGCTGGCCAACCAGCTGTTCAGCCCGAGCGAGGCGGAAGTGAAACAGGCCCGCCGCATTATCGAGGCGATGCGCCAGGCCGAGGCGAGCGGGCAGGGCGCGGCGGCGCTGGACGGCAAGCTGATCGACTATGCCTCGATCCGCCAGGCCGAGGTGATCGTCAAGATGGCCGACCGGATCGCCGCGCGCGGCTAGGACGCATCGAGGCGCGCACGGACCAGGCGCGCGCCTTCCACCATTGCCTGCATTTTGGCACGGGCGAGGAAGCGGGGCAGGGCGGAGAAGCCGCAATCGGCTGTCACCGTCAGCCGATCGGGCTTCACGTGGTCGAGGCATCGCTCGATCCGCGCCGCGACCTCGGCCGGCGTTTCGACGTGGAAGCTTTTCACATCGACCACGCCGGCGGCGATATCGAAACGCATGGACAGTTCCGACAGCAATTCCAGGTCGGCCATCTCGCGGTTGGCGAATTCCAGGACCAGCTGTTGGCAGGCGAGCGTCGCCATGCCATCCATCAGCGGCCGCATGGCGCGTGGGCGCTTCGGCCGGCCGGCATTGTTGCCGAAGCAGACATGCACGGCCATGCGCGCATCCAGCCCTTCGATGGTGCGGTTGATGACCAGCGCCGCCTCGGCGGAGGAAAGGCCATAAGGCGGCTCGGCAAAGCCCGGCTCGTCGAGCTGGATGCAATCGGCACCGGCCGCCACGAGGCGCGCAAGCTCGTCCCGCAAGATGTCTGACAGCCGATCGAGCGTTGCGCGCTCCTGACCCCGCGCCGGCATGATGCTGCCCGCGAAAGTCAGCGGGCCGGGGAGCGCCACCTTCAATGCGTGGCCCGGTGCCAGGCGCTTCAGCGCCTCGAATTCAATCGCCACGCCAAGCCCGTTTGGCGCCGTCACCTCGCCCTCCACGGAGAAGCCGGGCGCCATGTCGTAGAACGGCACGCCGAGCTTGCGGCGCGAAGGCACGCGCTTCAGGCCGCTCAGGCGGTCGAACATCTCGTAGACGAAGCGCTGTCGCCTCAGTTCGCCATCGGAAACGATGTCGATGCCGGCCTCGATCTGGTCGGCGATGGCGATGCGGGTCGCGTCCTCGAACATCTCGTCGATATCGGCGGGGCCAAGCTCGCCCTCGCGGATCCGGCTGCGGCCAAGGGTGAACCAGCCCGGCGAGGCGTAGGAACCGACCCCCATGGTGGGCAGAAGCGGCAGAGGCTGGGCCTGGGGTCTCATCCTGTTCCTCCCATGTTTCCTGGAGCTTAGCGGCAGCTTGTCGGCGCGCCCATCCGTGCTAGAAGGGCCGGATGCGGGTCTACCTGGATTTCGAGAAACCGATCGCCGAGCTGGAGAACTCCATCCGCGAGCTGGAGCGGACGGCGGAGGGTGGCAATGTCAACGTCGCCGACGAGCTGACGCGGCTGCGCGCCAAGGCGGAGGCGATGATCCGCACCGTCTACGGCAAGCTCGAGCCCTGGCAGAAAACCCAGGTGGCGCGCCACCAGGACCGGCCGCATTTCGAGGATTATATCGGCGGGTTGATCGAGGAATTCGTAGCCTTGGCCGGCGATCGCGGCTTTGCCGACGACACCGCGATCGTGGGCGGGCTCGGCCGTCTCCGCGGCCGCTCGGTCATGGTGATCGGCCACGAGAAGGGCCGCGGCACCGAAGGCCGGATCAAGCACAATTTCGGCATGGCCCGGCCGGAGGGCTATCGCAAGGCGATCCGCCTGATGCGCATGGCCGACCGGTTCCGCGTGCCGGTCGTCACCTTCATCGACACGCCCGGCGCCTATCCCGGCGTCGATGCCGAAGCACGCGGCCAGGCCGAGGCGATCGCCCGCGCCATCGACTGCTGCCTCGACATTAAGGTGCCGCTGGTCGCGGCCGTCGTGGGCGAGGGCGGCTCGGGCGGCGCCATCGCCATCGGCGCTGCCGACCGCGTGCTGATGCTCGAGCATGCGATCTATTCGGTCGCCTCGCCCGAGGCCTGCGCGTCGATCCTCTGGCATGCCTCCGACAAGGCGCCGGACGCCGCCGAGGCGCTCAAGGTCACCGCCGCCGACCTGCTTCGCCTCGGCGTGATCGACGAGATCGTGCCGGAGCCGCTCGGCGGCGCCCATCGCGCCGCGGAGGATACGGTGCGCAGCGTCGGCGATGCCGTCGGCCGTCATCTCGACCAGCTGGCCGGGCAGGATCCGAACGCGCTGCGGGAGCAGCGGCGGCGCAAGTTCCTCGATATGGGCCGCGGCATCTAATCCTCGCGGCTCACTCGCCCGCGCTGCTGCTTGGTGGTCTGGCGCTGTCGCTTCGATTCCAGGCGGCGTTCCTTGGAGGCCTTGGTCGGTTTTGACGGGCGGCGCGGCTTCGGCCGCTCGGCGGCGCGCGCCAGCAGCTCGTGAACCCGCGCATAGGCATCTTCGCGATTGCGGTCCTGCGAGCGGAACCGGTCGGCGTCGATCACCAGCACGCCGTCCTTGGTCAGCCGGCGGCCGGCCAGCACCGCAAACCGCGCCAGCATCGCGGGGTGCAGATCGAGCTTGGTGATATCGACGCGCAGCTCCACCGCGGTGGAGACTTTGTTGACGTTCTGGCCGCCCGGGCCGGAGGCACGCACGAAGCGCTCTTCGACGGCCTCCGCCGGAATCTGGAAGCGACGATCGCTCACCGCAGGGCCATCTAGGCTGGGCGCTTCTTCACCAGTTGGGCGCTTTTCAGGCTCATCACCAGCTCGCCCTTCTGGTTCTTGATGCGGTAGGCCATCATCACGATGCCGCGGTCGGGCTTGGAGCTGGACGGCCGCATCTCCATCACCTCTACCTCGGGCAGCAGCGTATCGCCGGGGCGGGTCGGCAGGTGCCAGCGCAGTTCGTCCAGGCCGGGCGAACCCATGCTGCCTTCCCCCAGAAATCCTGCCTGCACCAGCATGCGGAAGCTGACCGCCATGACATGCCAGCCGCTGGCGATCAGCCCGCCATAGATCGACGCCGATGCGGCGATCTTGTCGATGTGGAAGGGCTGCGGATCGTATTTGAAGGCAAACTCGATGATGTCGCTCTCGCTCAGCGTGATGCCGGCGCCGCGGATGATCTCGCCCTGCTCGTAATCCTCGAAATAGCGCGAGTTCATCGCTTCTGCGCCTGCGCGGAAAGCTGTTCGAAGCTCTCCAGCGCCTTGATGCCATAGGTCAGCGACGGCCCGCCGCCCATATGCACGGCGACGCCGATCAGCTCCTCCAGTTCTGCCTTGGTCATGCCGTGCCGCATGGAGTTCCTGACATGCGCGACGACACAGCCCTCGCAACGTGCCGCGATGGCGGAAGCAAGGGCGAGCAGCTCCTTGGTCTTGGCAGGCAGTGCGCCGTCCTTGTAGACGGCCTTGCCGATATCGGTGAAGCCCTTCAGCACATCCGGGATGGCCTGGTTCAGCGCGGCCATGCCGTTCTTGATGGAAGCGATATTGGCATCGACGTCGACGGTCACGGAACTCTCCTAGCGGTAGTCGCGGAAGAAGGCGCGGATTTCGTCGGCGAGAAGCGGGGCTTGCTCGACCGCCGGGAAATGTCCGCCCTGCTCGAAGACGCGGTAGTAGCGAACATCGTACGCGCGCTCCACCCAGCTCCGCGGCGGGGGCAGCAGGAGGTCGCGCGGGAACAGCGAGAGCCCGGTCGGCACACCGACCCGCTCGCCGGCCTTTAATGCGCCGGCCTTACCTTCCACGATTGACACGTACAGCCAGTTCGCCGCGTTGATGCCGTTCAGCCAGTAGAGCATCACATTGGCGAGCAGCCAGTCCATGTCGAAGGGCGGGTCGCGGTCCTCGCCGCCGACGGTCCAGCCATGGAATTTCTCCACGATCCAGCCGGCGAGGCCCGCCGGCGAATCCGTGAGCGCATAGGCGAGCGTCTGCGGCTTGGTGCCCTGAATCTGCTGATAGGCGGTCTCGCGCGCCAGGTGCTTCTGGATGCGTGCGATCCACCCCTTCTCTTCGTCGGTCACCGGCGCCGCGCCTGCGCCGGTCCAGGGCCTGAGCCCGGTCATGTTGAGGTGGATGGCGGCGAGATTGGCCGGATGGTCGAGCGCGAGCCAGGAGGTGACGGCGCTGCCCCAATCCCCGCCCTGTGCGACGTAGCGGGTCAGCCCGAGCTTCTCGACCGCGAGCTTGTGCCACAGCGCCGCCACGTCACGCGGCGTGATCGGCGAGGGCGGCGGGTCGGAAAAGCCATAGCCCGGCAGGCTCGGCACGATCACCGTGAAGGCATCGTCGGCGCTGCCGCCGAACCGTTCCGGATGCGCCAGCGGCTCGATGATGTCGATGAACTCGAGGAACGAGCCGGGCCAGCCATGCGTGAGGATCAGCGGCAGCGGCTTCGATCCCGAGCCCGGCTCGATCAGCGTGTGAATCTTGAGGCCGTCGACCTCGATCAGGCGCTGGTCGAAGCCGTTGATTCTGGCTTCCCAGGCCCGCCAGTCGAAGCCGGCCTGCCAATGAGCGACCAGGCGGCGGACATAATCGAGTTTGGCGCCCCAGCGCCAGCCGGCCTGCACCGGCTCGTTCGGCCAGCGGGTGCGGCCAAGTCGTAACTGCAGATCGGCAAGCGTGCTGTCCGGCACCGCGACACGGAAGGGCTGTCCCGGAAGCGGCTGGTGCATCGCCCGTTTCTCTCCCGAGGCCGGCCGCCTAGAGGCGGCCGTGACAGTGCTTGTACTTCTTGCCCGAGCCGCAGGGGCAGGCAGCGTTGCGCGAGGTCCGCGCCCAGGTCGAGGGATCGGCCGGATCGACCGCCGCAGCGCCGGCGCCGCCGCGCCGCACCCGCGGCAGCGTCGCCGTCGCCGTCTCCATCTCGTTCTCGCCGGTCAGCGGATTGATGTGCTCGGCATGGAACAGGCCGGGCGGCGGCTCCTGCGGCATCGGCGGCGGCTGGTCGATGCGCAGCTCGACATGGGCGAGCACGCCGGTCACCTGCTCGCGCAGCCGCGTCAGCATCGCCTCGAACAGGTTGAAGGCCTCGCGCTTGTACTCGTTCAGCGGGTCGCGCTGACCATAGGCGCGCAGCCCGATGCCCTGCCGCAAATGATCGAGATGCAGCAGATGCTCCTTCCAGGCTTGGTCGAGGATCTGCAGAAGCAGGCTCTTCTCCACCATACGCATCACGTCGGGGCCGTAATTGGCGGCCTTCTCGGCGATCTGCTTGTCGGCGACGTCGAGGATGCGGCGGCGGATCTCCTCGTCCGCGATGCCCTCCTCCTTCGCCCAGTCGGCGACCGGCAGGTCCAGCCCGAACACGCGCTTGACCTCGTCCGCCAGGCTCGCCGTGTCCCACTGCTCGGGATAGGCATTCTCCGGAATGGCGGCGGAGACCATGCGCTCCACCGTCTCGGACCGCATCTCGCCGACGGTGTCGGCCACGTCGCTCGCCCGCATCAGCTCGATGCGCTGCTCGTAGATCACCTTGCGCTGGTCGTTCATCACGTCGTCGAAGCGCAGCAGGTTCTTGCGGATCTCGTAGTTGCGCGCCTCGACCTTCTGCTGCGCCTTCTCCAGCGCCTTGTTGATCCAGGGATGGATGATCGCCTCGTTCTCCTTCAGGCCAAGGCGCTTGAGGATGCCGTCCATCCGGTCGGAACCGAAGATCCGCATCAGGTCGTCTTCCAGCGACAGGAAGAACTTGGAGGAGCCCGGATCGCCCTGGCGGCCGGACCGGCCGCGCAGCTGGTTGTCGATGCGCCGGCTCTCGTGTCGCTCGGTGCCGATGATGTGCAGCCCGCCGGCGGCCAGCACGGTCTCGCGCGCCGCCAGCACCTCGCTGCGGATGGCGGCGATCTTGGCCTCGCGTGCCGCCTGATCCTCGATCGCTTCCGCCTCGCGGCGCACCCGCATCTCGACATTGCCGCCGAGCTGGATGTCGGTACCGCGGCCGGCCATGTTGGTGGCGATGGTGACGGCGCCGATCCGGCCGGCCTGGGCGATGATCTCGGCTTCCTGCTCGTGATAGCGCGCGTTCAGCACGTTGTGCTCGATGCCGCGCTTGGTCAGCTCCGCCGACAGCGCCTCGGACTTCTCGATCGAAACCGTGCCGACCAGCACCGGCTGGCCCTTCTTCCGGCAGGCCTCGATCTCGCTCACGATGGCGAGGATCTTTTCCCCGCCGGTCCGATAGACCTCGTCGTCGTTGTCGATGCGCTTGACCGCCACGTTGGTCGGCACCTCGATGACTTCCAGCTTGTAGATGTCGCCGAATTCCTGCGCCTCGGTCGCCGCGGTGCCGGTCATGCCGGCCAGCTTCGGATACAGGCGGAAGTAATTCTGGAAGGTGATGGACGCGAGCGTCTGGTTCTCCGGCTGGATGCGGACGTGCTCCTTCGCCTCCAGCGCCTGGTGCAGGCCGTCGGAATAGCGCCGGCCTTCCATCATGCGGCCGGTGAACTCGTCGATGATGATGACCTTGTCGTCCTTGACGATGTAGTCGGTGTCGCGCGCGAACAGCTTGTGGGCGCGCAGCGCCTGGTTCATGTGATGGACGACGGTGACGTTGTCGAGATCGTAGAGCGAGCCGCCCTTGAGCAGCCCGGCCCCGCGCAGCATCTCCTCCATCTTCTCGGTGCCGGTCTCGGAGAAGTGGACCGTGCGCTGCTTCTCGTCCTTCTCGAAATCCTCCGGCACCAGGTTGGGGATCAGCCGGTCGACGGCGATATAGAGCTCGGAAGTGTCCTCGGTCGGGCCCGAGATGATCAGCGGTGTGCGCGCTTCGTCGATCAGGATCGAGTCCACCTCGTCGACGATGGCGAAATTGAACGGCCGGTGCGCCATCGCCTCGAGCTGGAACTTCATGTTGTCGCGCAGATAGTCGAAGCCCAGCTCGTTGTTGGTGCCGTAGGTGACGTCGCAGGCATAGGCCTGCTGACGCTGCAGGTCGTCCATGCCATGCACGATGCAGCCGACCGTCAGGCCGAGGAAGCCGTAGATCCGGCCCATCCATTCCGCATCGCGCCGGGCCAGATAGTCGTTCACGGTCACGATATGCACGCCCTTGCCGGCAAGGGCGTTGAGATAGGCCGGCAGGGTGGCGACCAGCGTCTTGCCTTCGCCGGTCTTCATCTCGGCGATCTTGCCCGCGTGCAGCACCATGCCGCCGACCAGCTGCACGTCGAAATGCCGCTGGCCCAGGGTGCGCTTGGCGGCCTCGCGCACGGTGGCGAAGGCCTCCGGCAGGATGTCGTCCAACTCGCGCCCGTTCGCCACTTCCTCGCGGAACCGGACCGTGCGCGCCTTCAGCTCCTCGTCGCTCAGCTTCTCCAGCTCCGGCTCCAGCGCGTTGATGGCGGGAACACGCTTCTGATAGACGCGCACCTGCCGGTCGTTCGCAGTGCCGAATACTTTGCGGGCGAGCGCGCCAAGCATGAGAGAGGTCCCGAAATTTGCGGAGGGCAGGGCTTTCGGCAGAGATAAGCACGGGGGGGTACGGTGTCAACGCGACCCGAAGTCGGGCTCCGGCCGCCGGGTCCGGGCGGCGATCGCCCCGCCAATCGCCGCTAAGCCGCTGAAACCCCGCCGGTTCGGGGAAACGAATGGGCGACCGCGGCCCACTTGCGGGGCCCTCTTGATTTCGACCGGGATTTATGGTCCCTTCATTTTCGCGCGGGATTCTCCCGATCGCACCACCTCAACGACCTCGCCGATCGAGCCCGGGATCCGAACCCGGAACTCCAAGATCAACCGTTCGTCCGGCATTTCGTGCCGGCGACGGGGCTCCCGGCGGGAGTCCGGCCCCACGTCCATACATCCATGGGATCCCACGTGCTCACCAGTCCCATCAATCTTCAGGACCTGAAGCTGAAGACCCCGACCGAGCTGCTCGAATTCGCCGAGGAGTTGCAGGTCGAGAACGCCTCGACCCTCCGCAAGCAGGACATGCTGTTCGCCATCCTGAAGCAGCTGGCCGAGCGCGATATCGAGATCACCGGCGACGGCGTGCTGGAGATCCTGCAGGACGGCTTCGGCTTCCTGCGCTCGCCGGAGGCGAACTACCTGCCGGGCCCGGACGACATCTACGTCTCGCCCTCGCAGATCCGCCGCTTCGGCCTCCGCACCGGGGACACGGTGGAAGGTCAGATCCGCTCGCCTTCCGATGGCGAGCGCTACTTCGCGCTGCTGAAGGTCAACACGATCAATTTCGAGGACCCGGAGAAGGCCCGTCACAAGGTGGTCTTCGACAACCTGACGCCGCTCTACCCGGAAGAGCGCTTCAAGCTGGAGCGCGATCCGAAGCAGCTGGCCGAGAGCAAGACGTCGAGCCGCGACATCTCGCACCGGGTGATCGACCTGATCGCGCCGCAGGGCAAGGGCCAGCGCGCGCTGATCGTGGCCCCGCCGCGCACCGGCAAGACGATGCTGCTGCAGAACATCGCCCATTCGATCACCGCCAACCACCCCGAGGTCTACCTCATCGTGCTGCTGATCGACGAGCGGCCGGAGGAAGTGACCGACATGCAGCGCTCGGTGAAGGGCGAGGTGATCTCCTCCACCTTCGACGAGATGGCGGTGCGCCACGTCCAGGTGGCGGAGATGGTGATCGAGAAGGCCAAGCGCCTGGTCGAGCACAAGCGCGACGTGGTGATCCTGCTCGATTCGATCACCCGCCTGGCGCGCGCCTACAACACCGTGGTGCCGTCCTCGGGCAAGGTGCTGACCGGCGGCGTCGACGCCAATGCGCTGCAGCGGCCGAAGCGCTTCTTCGGCGCCGCCCGCAATATCGAGCAGGGCGGCTCGCTCACCATCATCGCGACGGCGCTGGTCGATACCGGCAGCCGCATGGACGAGGTGATCTTCGAGGAGTTCAAGGGCACCGGTAACTCGGAAATCATCCTCGACCGCAAGCTCGCCGACAAGCGCACCTTCCCGGCGATCGACATCACCAAGTCGGGCACCCGCAAGGAAGAGCTGCTGGTCGACAAGGCGACCTTGGCCAAGATGTGGGTGCTGCGCCGCATCCTGATGCCGATGGGCGTGGTCGATGCGATGGAGTTCCTGATCGACAAGCTGAAGCAGAGCAAGACCAATCAGGACTTCTTCGATTCCATGAACACGTGACGCAAAGGCGTCTACCGGTCATGATCTAGCGGCGGGCCGCGCGAAAGGCGGCCCGCCTTTTCGTTGCCCATCCCGGGGTATCGTCCGCCATGGAATTCCTTCTCGATCCGCAGATCTGGATCAGCCTGGTCACCTTGGCCGTGCTCGAGATCGTGCTCGGCGTCGACAACCTCGTCTTCATCGCCATCCTGTCGGACCGCCTGCCGGCGCATCAGCGGCCGGCCGCGCGCCGGCTCGGTCTTGCGGTGGCGCTCATTACCCGGCTCATGCTGCTGGCGACATTGGCCTGGATCGTCGGCCTCACTCAGCCCGTACTCACTCTGTTCGAGCAGCCGATCTCCTGGCGGGACATCATCCTGATCGCCGGCGGCATCTTCCTCATCGCCAAGTCGACGCACGAGATCCACGGCAGCCTGGAGGGCGAGGAGGATCACGGCTCGGCCGCCGGCAAGGCCGCCGTCGGATTTGTCGGCGTCGTCGTCCAGATCGGCATCATCGATATCGTCTTCTCGCTCGATTCGGTGATCACCGCGGTCGGCATGGTGCGCGAGCTCTGGGTGATGGTGACGGCCGTGGTCATCGCCATGATCGTCATGCTGGCCGCCGCCAATCCGCTGTCCGACTTCGTCTCCCGCCATCCGACGGTGAAGATGCTGGCGCTGGCGTTCCTGCTGCTGATCGGCACGGCGCTGATTGCCGACGGCTTCGGCTTCCACATCCCGAAGGGCTACATCTACGCGGCGATGGGATTCTCGGTGCTGGTGGAGGCCCTCAACCTGGCGGCGAGGCGGCGGCGCCGCACCGCCCCGGTCAAGCTCCGCAGCGATCTCTGAAACGGAAACGCCCGGCCGTGAGCCACGGCCGGGCGTCTACTCGGTTGTGAGTTCCTGCTGCCGTCAGTGTACGTCGACCGGCTCCAGCTCGTGCTGACGGGCTGCGGCGAAGGCGTTGTCGCGGCCGTCCACCACACCCATCGGCTGACCGTTCTGGGCGAAGATCCCCCAGGCGGTGCCGCCCGGCGTAGGCACGGCGCGGATATAGACGAGGTTCGGTCCGCCGAGCTCAAGCAGCGCCTCGGGGGTCAGCGTCCTGACTTCGCTCTCATGGGCATGGTCCATCATGACCGGCTCCTTTCGATCTCTAAGCTTTCCCCCGAACTCGCCTGGTTGACTGCCCGGCTGCTGCCGGCGCCGGTACGGCGGATCTGGATCTGCCGTGTGGTCGTCTCCGGCTTCGGCCGCCGCAGATCGACATGCAGCAGCCCGTTGTTCAACTCGGCGCCGACCACTTCGATCCCTTCCGCCAGCACGAAGCCGCGCTGGAACTGCCGGGCTGCAATGCCGCGGTGCAGGAAAACGCGGTCCTTCTCATCGTCCTGCTGCCGGCCTCGCACCACCAGCTGATTGTCCTCCAAGGTGATTGACAAATCCTCATCCCGGAAGCCGGCGACGGCGAGCGTGATGCGCAGGCTGTCGTCGCCCGTTTGCTCAATGTTGTAAGGGGGATAGCCGTCGCTCGAAGCCTTGGCCACCCGGTCGATCATGCGTTCGATCCGGTCGAAACCAAGCAGCAGCGGATGGCTGAACTGCGGCAATCGTGACATCGAGCCACCTCCTCCAGGAGCGTGTCGTTCGGGCGGGCCCACTCGGCCCCGTGATGCCCCCGGCCCAACGCGCGGCACCGGTGACGAATATTAACTGGTGTCGCCTCGCCACCGCTTCAAGACCCAGTTAACCCGTTGAATCGGCGCGGGTATCAGGTAAGTTTGGAACTTGCCGCCGTGGGGAGCAGCAGGAATGGCAATGGATTGGTCGCGCGACGAGGCAACGGTGGCGGTGATCGGCACCGGCGCGATGGGACGCGGTATCGCCCAGGTGGCGGCCCAGGGCGGGCTCAAGGTGCTGCTGTTCGATGCCGCATCCGGGGCCGCGGAGAGGGCCCGTGCCTATATCGCGGAGATGCTGGATGGCGCTGCCAGGAAGGGGCGGCTTGCGCCGGCCGAGGCCGAGGCGGCGGTGGCCCGCATCCACGTGATCGGCGCGATGGAGGATCTGGCACCGGCCGATGCGGTGATCGAGGCTATCGTCGAAGCGCTCGACGCCAAGCGCGACCTGTTCCGCCAGCTCGAGGCGATCCTGCGGCCGGACGCGGTGATCGCCTCCAACACCTCGTCGATCCGCATCGCCTCCATCGCCGCCGCCTGCACCAACAAGGCGCGCGTGGCCGGCATGCATTTCTTCAACCCGGTGCCGCTGATGAAGCTGGTCGAGGTGATCCGCGCCCCGGCTACCGCGCCGGCTGTCGTGGAGGCGCTGACCGCGCTCGGCAAGCGCATGGGCCGGGTTCCGGTCACGGTCAGCGACAGCCCAGGCTTCCTGGTCAATCTCGGCAACCGGCCGTTTTCGACCGAGGCGGTGCGCCTCGCCATGGAAGGCGTGGCCAGCCCGGCCGAGATCGATGCCATCCTGCGCGATGCGGTCGGATTCCGCATGGGCCCGTTCGAATTGATGGATCTGACCGGGCTCGACGTGAATTTTCCGGCCGCGAAGATCATGTACGACGGCTATTTCCAGGATCGGCGGCTGGCGACCTGGCCGCTGCATCAGGCGATGGCGGAAAGCGGCCAGCTCGGTCGCAAGACCGGCGGCGGCTGGTATGCCTATGACACGGACGGAAAGCTCGTGCCGCAGCCGACCGACGCGCCGGCGAGCGCCACGCCGGCGGCGAAGCTGGTTCTGGCCGAACGCGATGAGGCGTTGTCGAAGCTGCTGCTCGAAGCCGGCGCCGAGCTCCTGGCGCGCGATGACGGCGCAAGCCCGATCGTCGGCGCGCCGCTCGGCGAGGACGCCTCGACCTTTGCCGCCCGGCTCGGCCTCGATGCGCGGCGCCTCGTCTGCGTCGATCTCAGCGGCAATATCGCCAAGCGCCTCACCGCCATGCGGCCGCCCGGCGCGGATCCCGCAGCGGTGGCGGCCGCGGTTTCCCGTCTGGCCCAGACCGGCGCCAAGGTGACGGTGATCAAGGACAGCCCGGGCTTCGTCGTGCAGCGCGTGGTGGCGATGATCGGCAATCTCGGCTGCGAGATGGCGCAGATCGGCATCGCCAGTCCCGCCGATATCGACCTCGCCATGAAGCTCGGCCTCAACTATCCGCGCGGCTCGCTCGAAATGGTGGATTTCCTCGGCGGCGCGCGGCGCGTGCACGAGATTCTCGGACGCATCCAGGCGGTCACCGGCGACGATCGCTACCGGCCGAGCCTGTGGCTGCGCCGCCGTGCGCTGCTCGACCTGCCTGTCAACACGCCGGACTGACCGCACCTTGCCGACGCTCGCCGCACCCACTCGGATCGATCCACCCTTGCCGGCAGCGGATTGGGCACTGTTTCTCGATGTCGACGGCACATTGCTCGACATCGCCGAACGCCCTGACGAGGTCGCCGTCCCGCGCACGCTGATCGAGACGCTGCGGCGCGCAACCGATGCGTTCGGCGGCGCGCTCGCCTTCGTCAGCGGCCGCACGATCGCCGAGCTCGACCAACTGTTCGATCCCTTGCGGCTTCCCACTGCCGGCCAGCACGGCGCGGAGATGCGGCTCGGCGGCACCCGGCCCGCCATGCGGGTCGTCGAATCGCCGTCCGCCGCGCTGCGTCAGACCATCGCGAACGCCATGTCGCAGATCGCCGATGTGCTGGTGGAGGACAAGGGCTTGACCGTCGCCGTCCACTATCGAGCCCGGCCCGAACTCGGCGACGCGCTGGCGGCCCAGCTCGCGGCCCTCATTCAGGAAAGCGGCGAGACGGCCGATCTGATGGCGGGCAAATTCGTCTGGGAAGTCCGCCCGATGCATCGCGACAAGGGACAGGCGGTCAAGTCGTTCATGGCCGATGCGCCGTTCAAGGGGCGGCGTCCGGTTTTCATCGGCGACGACGTCACCGATGCCGACGGCTTTGCCATGGTGGAGCAGCTCGGCGGCATCGCATTGCCGGTCGGCGATCTGCACACGCCGCGCGCGGCGGCCTTCCACGACGCGGCCGCCGTGCGGGACTGGCTGCGCGATTTCGTGGCCGGGCTCGAAGGTGGCGCATCATGAGCCGGCAAACGCTCGATCTCGGTGTCGTCGGCAACTGCATCGTCGGTGCGCTGGTCGACCGCAACGCCCGCATCGTCTGGTGGTGCCTGCCCCGGCTCGACGGCGATCCGGTGTTCTGCAACCTGCTCGCCGGCGACGACGACACCGGCTACACGGATGTCGAGATGGATCGCATCGTGGCCTCGGAGCAGGCCTATATGCCGAACACCGCGATCCTGCAGACCACGCTGACCGACCAGACCGGCGCCTCGATCCGCATCACCGACTTCGTGCCGCGGTTCCGCCAGTTCGATCGCATCTATCGGCCGGGCATGCTGTTCCGTCGCATCGAGCCGGTATCGGGTCTCGCCCGCATTCGCATCCGCATCCGGCCGCGCTTCGGCTATGGCGCGTTCGCGCCGACCTGCACCGTCGGCAGCAATCACATCCGCTATGTCTCGCCCGAGAACACGCTCCGCGTCACCACCGACGGGCCGGTGGCCTACCTCGAGGGCGAGCACACCTTCGTCCTGACCGAGCCGATCATGCTGATCTTCGGGCCGGACGAAAGCTTCACCGCCTCCATCACCCATGTCGCGCGCGAATTCTTCGGCCGCACGCGGGAGTACTGGGTCGACTGGTCGCGCTCGCTCGCCGTGCCGTTCGAGTGGCAGGAGGCGGTGATACGCGCCGCCATCACCCTCAAGCTCTGCGCCTTCCAGGAGACCGGCGCCATCGTCGCGGCCCTCACCACCTCGGTGCCCGAGGCCGCCGATACGCCGCGCAACTGGGACTACCGGCATTGCTGGCTCAGGGATTCCTATTTCGTGGTGCAGGCGCTGAATCGCCTCGGCGCCACCCGAACCATGCAGGACTTCCTGCGCTACATCACCTCGGTCGCCGCGATGGATCCGGCCGGCCGGCTGAAGCCGGTCTACGGCATCGTGCCGGACGCACCGCTCGACGAGCACATCGTGCCGCATCTCGCCGGCTATCGCGGCATGGGCCCGGTCCGCGTCGGCAACCAGGCGGCGATGCAGGTGCAGAACGACGTCTACGGCAGCGTCATCCTGGCCGCGGCGCAGACCTTCTTCGACATGCGCCTGCCGGAACCCGGCGACCTCGCGCTGCTGGAGCGGCTGGAGAAGCTCGGCGAACAGGCGGCGAAGCTCGCCTTCGAGCCGGATGCGGGCCTGTGGGAATATCGCGGCCGCGCCCGCATCCATACGCATTCCGTCGCCATGTGCTGGGCCGCCTGTCATCGCCTGGCGAAGATCGCGAGCGCGCTCGGCGACCAGCAGCGGGTCGAGCGCTGGCGCGGCGAGGCCGACCGCATCAGGAAGCGCATCCTGGCCGAGGCCTGGAGCCCGGAGCGCAATTCCTTCGTCGAAAGCTTCGGCGGCAAGGATCTGGATGCGAGCCTGCTGCTCTTGCAGGAGATTGGATTTCTGTCCGCCTCCGATCCGCGCTTCGTCTCGACGCTGGAGGCCATCGAGCGCGAGCTTCGCCGCGGCGATCACCTGTTGCGCTACGCGGCGCCGGACGATTTCGGGGAACCGACGACCGCCTTCAACGTTTGTTCCTTCTGGTATATCGACGCCTTGGCGGCGGTGGGGCGGCGGGATGAGGCGCGCGAGCTGTTCGAGAAATTGCTCGCCAGCCGCAACCATCTCGGCATGCTCTCCGAGGATATCGACCCGGCCACCGGCGAGCTGTGGGGCAATTTTCCGCAGACTTACTCGATGGTCGGTGTCATTGTTTGTGCCATGCGTCTGTCCAAAAGCTGGGAGGAGGCGTTTTGGCGCGGCTCGTGATCGTCTCCAACCGGGTGGCACTGCCGCGTGAGCGCGGTGCGAGGGCCGGTGGGCTGGCGGTGGCGCTGCGCGAGGCCCTGGCCAAGCACGGCGGCCTCTGGTTCGGCTGGAGCGGCGAGACCTCCGCCGAGGCGAGCGACACGCCCCGTGTGCTGCGCACGCCACAGGGCGCCTATGCGACGCTCGACCTCTCCGAGGCGGAGCATGCGGGTTTCTATGTCGGCTTCGCCAACTCGACCTTGTGGCCGCTGTTCCACTACCGGCTCGGCCTGATCGACTTCCGTCGCGCCGCCTTCGAGGCCTATCTTGGCGTCAACCGGCGCTTCGCCGCGGCGCTCGCGCCGATGGTGGAGCCCGACGATCTCGTTTGGGTGCACGACTATCACTTCATCCCGATGGCGACCAAGCTCAGGAAGCTTGGCCTGCGCAATCGCATCGGCTTCTTCTTGCACATTCCGTTCCCGGCCAAGGAGGTGCTGACCGCGCTGCCGGGCCATGAGCGGTTGGTCGCCGATCTCTGCGCCTATGATCTCGTCGGCTTTCAGACCCAGGGCGACGTCGAGGCCTTCCAGGGTTACATCGCCAGCGAGGCGGGCGGGCGGGTCGGCGACGGCTGGGTCGAGGCCTTCGGCCGGCGGCTCCGCGTCGGCGCCTTCCCGATCGGCATCGATGCAGAAGCCTTCGCCGAGGCCGCCGTGAAGGCCGCCGCCTCGGAAGAAACGCAGCGCCTGAAGGACAGCCTGGCCGGCCGTCGCCTGATGATCGGCGTCGACCGGCTGGACCACAGCAAGGGCCTGCCGAAGCGCTTCGAGGCTTTCCAGGAGCTGCTCGGCACGCATCCCGAGCATCGCGGCAAGGTCACTTTCATGCAGATCGCGCCGATCTCGCGCGGCGAGGTGGCGCAGTACCGGACCTTGCGGCGCGAGCTCGAAGGTCTCGCCGGCCGCATCAACGGCAAGTATGCGGAGTTCGACTGGGCGCCGGTGCGCTATCTCAACCGGGCCTTCGTGCGCACCACGCTCGCGGGCTTCTACCGTTTCGCCTGCGTCGGCCTCGTCACGCCCTTGCGCGACGGCATGAACCTGGTCGCCAAGGAATACGTGGCCGCGCAGGATCCGGCCGATCCGGGTGTTCTGATCCTCTCGCGCTTCGCCGGCGCGGCGCGCGAGCTCGACGGTGCGCTGATCGTCAATCCGTTCGATATCGACCAGCTGGCCGCCGCCATGCACCGGGCGCTGCGCATGCCGCTCGATGAACGGCGTGCCCGCTGGAGCGGCATGATGGACATCGTGCGCCGGCACGACATCACGCATTGGCGCGAGACTTTCATGGCGGCGCTGATCGCCGCCCCGCCGGTCAGTTCCGCAGCAGCCGCTTGAACCAGGCCGGGTGCGCATAGACGGCCCGGTGGATTTCCGCGTTGTAGTGCTCGAGATCCAGCGCCGCGGCGGCGATGCGCTGCGCCACCGCCTCCCAGTCCTGCGCATAGAGGTCGTGCGCGGCGCCCCAGGCGAAGGCCATGTGGCCGCCGTAATAGGTCGGCACCGGCGACAGGTGGAAGCCGCGATGCGCGAACAGGCGGCCGAGCTTCCGCCAGGTGGAAGTGGTTTCCTCGGGCTGCAGGAACGGCACGCCGTTCTGGGTCACCAGGATTCCGTCGGGGTCGAGGCGGTCGCGGCAGGCGGCATAGAACGGACTGTCGAACAGCACTTCGGCAGGGCCGATCGGGTCGCCGGAATCGGTGACGACCACGTCGAAGCTTTCGGCCGCCTCGGCGACGAATTTCGCGCCGTCGCCGATGATCAGCTCCAGCCGCGGGTCGTCGAACGCACCGCGGCTGACCGCCGGCAGGTGGTCGCGGCACGCCTGCACGACCTCGCCGTCGATCTCCACCATCACGCAGCGCTCGACCGATCTGTGCTTCAGCACCTGCCGGATGATGCCGCCGTCGCCGCCGCCGATCACCAGCACGCGCCGCGGCGCGCCGTGGGCGAACAGCGCCGGATGCACCATCATCTCGTGATAGGCGGCCTCGTCGGCCTCGGTGGTCTGCACGATATCGTCCAGCACCAGCATGCGTCCGAACCGCACCGTGTCGACGATCAAGAGCGATTGGTAGGCCGTGCGCGCGCGCAGGATCTCGGCGCGCAGCTCGAAGGTCTGCGCTACGTCGGGATAGAGATTTTCGCCGTACCAGGCCATGGCGGCACCGGCGCCGTCAGAGCGATATGCCCCGCTTCAGCTCGTTCAGCTGCACCGCATCCGGCTCGAAGGCGCGCTTCAACACCGGCACCGCCTTGTGCGGTTCGCAGGTGCCGCAGGTGAAGACGTCCAGCGCGGCATAGCCGCGTTCCGGCCATGTGTGGATGCTCATATGGCTCTCGGCGAGCAGCGCCACGCCGCTGACGCCGCCATTCGGCTCGAAATGGTGCAGGTCGATGCGCAGCAGGGTGGCGCCGGTCGCGGCCACCGCTTCGCGCATGGCGCGCTCGATGAAGCCCAGATCGTCCAGACGCTTGGCGCCCCAGAGATCGATGGTCAGATGCGTACCGGCATAGGTGAGTCCGTCCTTGACGACGAAACCGCCGGATTCCGGAAGCCATGGCGGCAGGCTGTTCTCCACCACCTCGAGCTTGCGGACGCTGGTCTGCGATTTCGCCATTCCTCGGACCCTCCTTGGACAAGCTGTCCGGTTAAGCCGCGATCCCGTCGCGAGGGCGCACTAACTGGCCAAAATTGCCCGTCGACGCAAGCGGAATCTCGGCTGTCACAAATGCTTCGCAAACCGCGAATTTCAAGATCTATCAGCGCTTGCCCCGCGGAATCTTGTTGAAAGGCAGCTCCTTGTCGGCCCGCATGTCGGCCGGCAGGCCGAGCACGCGCTCGGCGATGATGTTGCGCAGGATCTCGTCGGTGCCGCCGGCGATGCGCAGACCCGGGCTGTAGAGCAGCGCCTGCTGGAACAGCGCGGCCGCCGGAACCTCGCTTTCCTCCATCAGGCTGCCGCCCTCGCCCAGCAGGTCCATGCCGGTCGAGGCGATCTCCTGCAGCTTGGTGGCGCTGACCAGCTTGGTGATGGAGGCCTCGGGGCCCGGCGTCTGGCTGCGCGACAGCGCCGTCATGGTGCGGAACTTGGTCAGCTTCAGGCCCTGGGTCTCGACATACCAGTCGGCCAGCTTCTCGCGCATGGCGCGGTCGGCGATGGCGGGCTTGCCCTCGACGGTCACCTCCCGCGCCAGATGGAAGATGTCGTCGAAATCCGGTGCCGGCGCCTCGCCCACCGCCAGCCGCTCGTTCATCAGCGTGGTGAGCGAGACCTTCCAGCCTTCGCCGACGGCGCCCAGCCGCTGGCTGTCCGGCACGCGGACATCGGTGAAGAACACCTCGTTGAAGTTCGACGTGCCGGAGACCTGCTTGATCCGCCGCACCTCGATGCCGGGCGACTTCATGTCGAGGAAGAACATGGTCAGGCCTTCATGCTTCGCCACGTTCGGGTCGGTGCGCACCACGATGATGCCGAAGTCGCAGTAATGTGCGCCGGAAGTCCAGATCTTCTGGCCGTTGATCACCCAGTCGTCGCCGTCGCGCACCGCGCGCGTGATCAGGCCGGCGAGGTCGGAGCCGCCGACCGGCTCGGAGAACAGCTGGCACCAGATCTCGTCGCCCCGCACGGCCGGCGGCACGTAGCGCTTCGCATGCTCCGGCGTGCCGTGCTTCATCAGGGTCGGGATGCACATGCCGAGCCCGATCTCGAAGAAGCCGCGCGGCACTTCGAAGCTCGCCTGCTCCTGGTTGAAGATCACCTGCATGATCGGCGGCAGGCCGCGGCCGCCGAAGGCCTTCGGCCAGGTGATGGCGGCGAAGCCCGCTTCCGCCTTGCGGCGCTGGAAGTCCTTCGCCGCGGCGAGGTTCGCCGCGTCGTCGGCGCGCGAGCGCTGCGCTGCGGCGTGGCCGGACTTTCGAGTCGCGTTCTTCTCGAAGAAGGCGCGCGCCTCGGCGCGGAAGGCGGCCTCTTCGGGGCTGTCGTTGAAATCCATGGCCAATCCTCTCCTCAGGCCGCGTTGCGGCGCTCGATCTCGTTGACCAGCTTTTCCTTCCACTCCGGCGCCGCGCCCAGCATCAGCGCGAGATGCTTGGCCCGCCGGTAGTAGAGGTGGCAATCGCCTTCCCAGGTGAAGCCCATGCCGCCATGCACCTGGATGTTCTCTTTCGAGGCGACGTAGAAGGCGCGGCTGCCGGCCACGCGCGCAGTGGCGGCGGCCAGCGGCAGCTCCGGCGCATCGGCACCCAGCGCCCAGGCGCCCCAATAGGCGTTGGAGCGCGCGAGCTCGACCGCGCAATAGACGTCGGCCAGCTTGTGCTTGACGGCCTGCTGGCTGCCGATCGGCCGGCCGAAGGCATAGCGCTCGCGGGCATAATTGCAGGCCATGTCGAGCGCCACCGAGGCACCGCCGACCTGCTCGAAGCCGACCAGGATCGCCGCGCGGTCGTAGAGCCGCTTCAGGATCGCTTCGCCGTCGGCTTCGCTGCCGAGCGGCTCCGCCTTGGCGCCGCGGAAGGTGAGCCGGGCATGCCCGCGGCTCGGATCGATGGTCTTGACCGGCGCGCGGTCGATCTCCGGTTGGTTCAGCTCGACCACATACAGCGCCAGCGGCGACTTCGCCGTGCGGGCCGCCACGATGGCGATGTCGGCATAGGCGCCGTCGGCGACCGGCAGCTTCGTGCCGGAAAGCCGGCCGCCCTCGGCCGAGGTCGCGAGCGGCTTGCCGCTGCGCGCTTCCGCGCCTTCGGCGACCGCGATGGTGCCGATCAGCTGGCCCGTGGCGAGCTTGGGCAGCCAGCGCGATTTCTGGGCCTCGGTGCCCGCGAGCAGCAGCGCCTCGGCCGCGAGGTAGATCGAGGAGGCGAAGGGGATCGGCGCCAGCGCCGCGCCCAGCTCCTCGGCGAGGGCGCAGAGCCCGACATGGCCGAGACCGACGCCGCCATAGGCCTCCGGGATCGCCGCGCCGGTCCAGCCAAGCTCGGCCACCCCGCGCCACAGATCGCGGTCGAACGGCAGCTCCCCTTCCAGCACCCGGCGCACGGCCTTGGGCGGGCAGCGGTCGTTCAGGAAGCCGTGCGCCTCCTCCTTCAGCCGCTTCTCATCATCCGAGAAATCGAAGTTCACGGGCGGCCCTCTTCGTTAAGCGTTTCCTCGGGCCATGTTTTAGCCGCATCCCGCCGTTACAGCCAATTATCAACTCGTCTCCCATAGGCTGCGCTATATAGGCATCCCATGTTGAGCTCGTCACGAATCGGCAATCGCCCGTCATGAGCAAGGCCGTTAACGAACGCCCGCGTCCCGTGGTGCTCTGCATCCTGGACGGATGGGGCCTGCGCGATGCCCGCGAGAACAACGCGCTCGCCCAGGCCAGGCTGCCCAACTGGACCCGCCTGATGCGCAGCAAGCCATGGTCGCGCATCGGCACCTCCGGCACCGATGTGGGCCTCCCACCCGGCCAGATGGGCAATTCCGAGGTCGGGCACATGAATATCGGCGCCGGCCGCATCGCCGTGCCGGACCTGCCGCGCATCGACAACGCCATCGCCGACGGCAGCTTCTTCGACAATCCGGCATTGCAGGAGCTGCTCGCCAAGACCAAGGCCTCGGGCGGCACCCTGCACCTGCTCGGCTTGCTCTCGCCCGGCGGCGTCCATTCGCACCAGGACCATATGGCGGCCCTCGCCAAGGCAGCGGCGAAAGCAGGCGTTCCGGTCGCGGTGCATGCCTTCCTCGACGGCCGCGACACGCCGCCCTCCAGCGCCGCGGAATACCTGGCCCAGTTCCAGCGCGACGTGGCAGGCCTGAAGGGCGTCCGCATGGCCACCATCTCCGGCCGCTACTATGCGATGGACCGCGACAAGCGCTGGGACCGCGTCGCCAAGGCCTATGCGGCCCTGGTCGACGCCCAGGGCGAGCGCGCCGCCGATGCGGCGGCTGCCGTCGCCGCCGCGGCGGGGCGCAAGGAGACCGACGAGTTCGTGCTGCCGACCGTCCTGGAAGGCTATGCCGGCATGCGCGACGGCGACGGGCTGGTGATGGCCAATTTCCGCGCCGACCGCGCACGCGAGCTCCTGACCGCGCTGCTCGATCCGGTATTCGACGGTTTCGCGCGCGGCCGCGTCGTCGATTTCACGGCGGCCACCGGCATGGCCGAGTATTCGGCCGCGCTCAACCCCTACCTCGCCACCATGTTCCCGCCGGTCCGCTATCCGAAGACCCTGGGCGAGGTCGTGGCGGCGGCGGGCCTGAAGCAGCTCCGCATCGCCGAGACCGAGAAATACGCCCACGTCACCTTCTTCCTCAACGGCGGCGAGGAGGCGGTCTTCCCGGGCGAGGATCGCATTTTGGTGCCCTCGCCCAAGGTGGCGACCTACGACCTGCAGCCTTCGATGTCGGCGCCGGAGGTGACCGACCGGCTGGTCGGCGCGATCGAGGCCGGGACCTACGACCTGATCGTGGTCAACTACGCCAATCCCGACATGGTCGGGCATACCGGCGTCCTGGCGGCGGCGGTGCAGGCGGCGGAGACCATCGATGTCTGCCTTGGCCGGCTGGAAGCGGCAGTGGACAAGGCCGGCGGCGTGCTGCTGATTTCGGCCGATCACGGCAATCTCGAGGAGATGTGGGATCCGTCGAGCGGCTCGCCGCACACCCAGCACACCACCAATCCGGTGCCGGCGGTGCTGAGCGGGCCTGGCGCCGGCGCCTGGCGCCTGGCCGATGGGCGGCTTTGCGATCTCGCGCCGACGCTGCTGCGCTTCCTGGGGCTTGCGCAGCCGCCGGAGATGACCGGCACACCCTTGCTGGTCGACGCCGCCGGGAAAAGAGCCGGCGAGAGGGCCGTTGCCTAGCGTTGTCCGGATCGCGCTCGTTGGCGCCGCTCTGACGGCGGTATGGCCGCGCGGAGGTCTCGCCGACCCCGCGCCCGGAGATCGCTTGCAGGAAATCCAGCAGGAAGCCCGCGAGGCGCAGAAGCGGGTGCAGGAGTTGAACCGCAGCGCCGCCACGATCGCATCGGAGCAGGGGCGCCTGCGGCGGGCCATCCGCGATGCCGGGCGGGCGCTGCAGAACCAAGAGGCGCAGGTCGGCGCCATCGAAGAGCATCTCGCGGCGCTCGCGGCGGACGAAGCGGCAATGGCCGACGAGTTGAAGCAGCGCCGCGCCGAGCTGGAACGCAGCCTGCGCGGGCTCGTGGTGGTCGCGCGGCTGCCCGAAGGCTTCGCCACCCTGGTCGGCACCTCGCCGGTCGATACGCGGCGTGCCGCGCTGTTGCTCGGCGGTTCCGCCGGGCGGCTGGAAACCGATGCCACGGCGCTGCGCGAGACGCTCGACCGGCTCGTTGCCCTGCAGGCGGACGCGCGGCGCCAGCGCGAGCGCCTGGCCGGGGCGACCAGCGCATTGGAAGAGCGGCGCCAGGCGCTGCGCGCCAGCCTGGCCGAGCGCGATGCGGCGCTTGCCGGAGCCGAGGCGGCGCGCAAGGCGGAGCGCGAACGGCTCGGCAAGCTTGCCGCCGAAGCGCGCGACGTGAAGCAGCTGATCGAGCGGCTTGCCGCGGAGGAGCGCCGCCGGACGCAGGAGGAGGCCCGCCAGCAGGCTCTTGAACAGGCCCGCGCCCGGGCCCAGATGCAGGCTCAGGTCCAGGCGCAGGTTCAGGCCCTGAGCGAGGCAGGGAACCAAGCCGCGGCGGGAGCCGAAGCGCGCGAGACGGCAATTTCGGAGCGGCAACCGACCGAGATGGCCGCGCTGACGCCGGCGCCGCGTATCCAGGTACCCTCCGGCGAGGGAGGAGTGATCCTGCCGGTGCGCGGCCGGGTGGTCAGCCGTTTCGGCGATCCGGGTGAGCGCGGCCAAGTGGAGAAGGGTCTTAAGATCGCGGCAACCCTTGGCGCGGCAATCTATGCGCCGACTGACGGCAAAGTGATCTTTGCCGGCCCGTTCCGCGGCTATGGCCAACTCTTGATCCTGGCGCATGGCGACGGATATCATCTACTCATCGCTGGTTTCGGGCGTATCGATGCGAATGTGGGCCAAGCGGTCGCTCTGGGTGAACCGATTGGCTTCATGGCCGAAGAGGCGGATGCTGAGCCGCTTCTCTATGTGGAACTGCGCCGGAAGGGCGAGCCCGTTAACCCCCAATCCTGGCTCGCGCAAGCAGAACGAAAGGTCGACGGCTGATGCGTAATTTCATGCTCGGTGCGGTCAGTGCGCTGGCGCTGACCGGGGTGGCGGCGGTGTTGACGCTGCCGGTCGGCCCGCTGGAAGCGGCCAGTTCCGAAACCTATCGGCGGCTCGACCTGTTCGGCGACGTGCTGGAGAAGGTGCGGAGCGACTACGTCGACACGGTCAACGAGGGCGAGCTGATCGAGAGCGCCATCAACGGCATGCTCGCCTCGCTCGATCCGCATTCCCAGTACCTCAATCCCAAGAGCTTCCGGGAGATGCAGGTGCAGACCCGGGGCGAGTTCGGCGGCCTCGGCATCGAAGTCACCATGGAGAACGGCCTGGTCAAGGTGGTGGCGCCGATCGACGACACGCCCGCGAGCCGCGCCGGCCTGCTGCCGGGCGACCTGATTGCCGGCATCGACGGCAAGCCCGTCATGGGCCTGACCCTGCAGGAAGCGGTGGAGAAGATGCGCGGGGCGGTCGGCTCGCGCATCCTGCTGACGATCCGGCGCAAGAATGTCGAGAAGCCGTTCGACGTGACGCTTGCCCGCGACACCATCAAGGTGCAGTCGGTGCGTTCGCGCCGCGAGGGCAACGCCGCCTATATCCGCATCACGACGTTCAACGAGCAGACCTCGGGCGGTCTGGGCCGCGCGGTCGACAAGCTGCGATCGGAGATCGGCGCCGACAAGATCGAGGGCTACGTCATCGACTTGCGCAACAATCCGGGCGGCCTGCTCGACCAGGCAGTGTCGGTCTCCGACGCTTTCCTGAACCAGGGCGAGATCGTCTCGACACGCGGGCGCAAGCAGGACGAGGGCACGCGCTTCAACTCCAAGCGCGGCGACATCACCGACGGCAAGCCGGTCGTGGTGCTGATCAACGGCGGCTCGGCCTCGGCCTCCGAGATCGTCGCCGGCGCGCTGCAGGACCACAAGCGCGCCGTCGTGATCGGCACCAAGTCGTTCGGCAAGGGCTCGGTGCAGACCATCATCCCGCTGCAGGGTCAGGGCGCGCTGAAGCTGACGACGCAGCGCTACTACACGCCGTCGGGCCGCTCGATCCAGGCGGTCGGCATCGAGCCGGATGTCGAAGTGCATCAGGTCAAGGCCGAAGGCGCCGATCAGGCGACACGCCGCGGCGAGGCCGACCTGCGCAATCACCTCTCGGGCGATCCGAGCAAGCCGGAGGAAGACGGCAAGCCGGCGGCGCCGCTCGAGGCGGGACCGATCCCGACCGACCTGCAGAGCGATCCGCAGCTGCAGCGGGCGCTCGAGCTGCTGCGCAGCGGCCCGCAGCTCGGTGCTCGATCCGCCCCCGCGACCAAATAAACCGATAAGCGGCGACCCCACCGGGGTCGCCAGGGGCTGCGTCGGATGGCATGAACGATCGGTCTACGGCCCGGGTTGATCCGTCCGGTGGGGGCCGGCGGCGCATGAGCCCGCCCGCGGCTGTTGGCTTGGCCCTGTTCGTGGCCATGGGCCTGTTCGTCGGCTGGCTGTGGTGGCAGGGCGAGCCGCCGCCGGTGGCGCAACGCGCGACGGAATTGGCGGCGAAGCCGGCCGCGCCCGCTTTGCCGCCTGCCGAACCAATGCCTGCGCCGGCGGAGCCCGCCCCGGCGGCAGGCGCCGCATCGGCGACCCCGCCGGCCGCATCCTCGCCTGCCGAACCGCCGCCGCCGGAAAAGCCGCCAGCCGAAAGCCAGCCGCCGGTATCTGCGCCTGCCGTCGAGCCGCCGGGCGCGATGGCCAAATCCCCGCCCGCAACCGCACCGCCGGCCCCCCCGGCGCCTGCGCCTGCTCCGGCCCAGGCCGCCCCCGCGCCGGCACCTCCGGCCGCGGCCCAGGCTCC
>QOZS01000041.1 GCA_003576705.1 Desertibaculum subflavum | reverse complement strand
CGGCGCGGGCGACCGAGGAGATCTCGCGGCAGATCCAGGCCGTGCAGACGGCGACCGGCGACGCGGTCGGCGCCATCCAGGCGATCGGCAAGTCGATCGAGCGGGTGAGCGAGATCGCGACGACGATCGCCTCGGCGGTGGAGGAGCAAGGCGCGGCGACCAAGGAGATCAGCCGCAACGTGCAGGAAGCCGCCAGCGGCACGCAGGAAGTGTCGAAGAACATCGGCAGCGTGACGCAGGCCTCCGGCGAGGTCGGCGCGGCGGCGACGCAGATGAACGCGGCCTCGAGCGAGCTCGCCCGGCAATCCGAGGTGCTGCGCGGCGAGGTCGACAAGTTCATCGCCAAGGTACGCGCGGCATGAGTGATCGGCCGCCGGCGTCAATCGCGCCGGCGGCCACTTCGTTTGGGGGAAGGCTTGCATCGATTGGTCTGTCGATGGGCGCGGGGACGTCCGGCTGACGGCGATACCGCACGCACGATTGTGCTCGGGCCGGTATGCCGTCTCTACGCCGCGACGGCGGCGCTGATCGTTCTCATCCTGGCGATCGGCGTCACCGTCCTGGGCCGCCGCTACGATGCGGCGCTCGACAATGCCTCGCACGAATTGCGCACGCTGACCCGGGCGCTGGCGCAGGAGGCCGCCCGGACCTTCCAGTCGGTGGATCTGGTTCTGGGCAGCGTGCTGGAGCGTGTCGTCGCCACCGGGCCCGGATCGTTCGACCGGGAGCTCGGTACGATCGAGATTCAGCAGTTGCTGAAGGAAAAGATCTCCGGCCTGCCGCAACTCGACGCCATCACGATCATCAACCGCAACGGCCAGCTGATCAATTTCAGCCGCTATTGGCCCATACCCACGGTCAACGTGTCCGATCGGGACTACTTCAAGTTTCTGCAGGCGACCGAAACCGACCAGAGCTTTGTCAGCGTACCCGTGCAGAACCGCGGCACCGGCACCTGGACGGTCTATCTCGCACGCCGCATCTCGGGCCCGGACGACAGCTTTCGCGGCCTCGTCCTCGGCGCCATGACGGTCGACTATTTCGAGCGCAGCTTTCGCGAGGTGGTCGAAGATGACGGCATGACCGTCTCGCTCGTGCGGCGCGACAACGTGCTGCTCAGCCGCCATCCCGGTACCGATGCGATCGGCCGGACCTTCCCGGAATTCGGCGACGACCTGCCGGACGATGGCGTGGAGCGCGCGCCGAGCCCGATCGACGGCAAGCGGCGCCTCAAGGCCTATCGCCGGACGCCGAACTATCCGCTGATGGTCCGCGTCACCATGCCGATGGAGGACGTGCTGTGGTCCTGGCGGCAGCAGGTGCTGACCTTCGGTATCGGGTCGGTGGTCCTGATCGCCGCCATCGTTTTCGGCGCGCGCATGCTCGGCCGGCAATGGGCGCATGCGGCGGAGCTGACCGAGGCGCGCGCCGCCAAGGCCGAGGCGGACGCGCTGCTGGAAGGTCAGCGGCAAAAGCTGACCGCCTTCGAGGCGCTGCGCATCGCCAAGGAGGCCGCGGAAGAGGCGAGCCGCGCGAAGTCGGATTTCCTCGCCATGGTGAGCCACGAGCTGCGCACGCCGCTCAACGCGGTGATCGGCTTCTCGGAGGTGATGGCGATGGAGCCGTACGGGCCGCTCGGCGACCGGCGCTACCGGGAATACGTGCAGGATATCGGCGATAGCGGCCGCCATCTGCTCGGCGTGATCAACGACATCCTCGACCTCACCAAGGCCGAAGCCGGCCGGCTCACGCTGCGTCCCGCAATGGTCGACCTGTCGACCCTGCTGCATCAGGCCTGCAAGCACGTCAGGGGATTGGCCGAGCGCGGCGGGCTGACGTTGGTCGAAACCGGCATCGAGCCGGGCATGGTTATGAACGGCGATCCTCAGAAGATCCGGCAGATCGCCGTCAACCTGCTCTCCAACGCCGTCAAGTTCACGCCCTCCGGCGGCCGCATCGAGGTCAGTGCCCGGTGCAGCGAGACGGAAGCCTGCTTCGAAGTCGTTGACAACGGCATTGGCATATCGCGCGGCGATCTCGGGCGGGTGCTCAAGCCCTTCATGCAGGTCGACAGCTCACTGGCGCGCAAGCACGAGGGAACCGGGCTTGGCCTGCCGCTGGCGCGCGCCATGGCCGAGGCGCATGGCGGGACGCTGACCCTGCAGAGCGTGAAGGGCGAAGGCACCATGGCGTCCGTGGTCCTGCCGCGCGGCATCCTCGCCGAGCAGCCGCAGCAAGTCACCGCCTGAGCCGGCCGGGCAGGACGTCAATCGCCGGAAGGCCGGCCGCCGGTCTTCGCCATGCGGCCGAGCGCGCGGATCACCTCGGCAAGGCCTCGGCTCGACGGCTTGTCGCGGCGCACCACCAGGCCCAGCTCCCGGTACAGCCGGGGCGCGAGCGGGCGCACCGCAAGCGGGCCGCGGCTCGCCATTTGCGCCACGGCCATGCGCGGCAGCAGGCCCAGCCCGAGGCCGGCGCCGACCAGCTGCTTGATCGCCTCGACGCTGCCGAGCTGCATCGCCGGCTTCAGCGATTGTCCGGCCGCCAGGAACCAGTCGTCGACCACGCGGCGGGTATGGGCGCCCGGCTCATAGAGCACGACGGGCTGCGTCGCCAGCGCCGCCGCGGTCACCTTGGCCGGCAGGCGGCGGTCGCCGGGCGCTGCGATCGCCACCATCTCGTCCCGCAGCAGCGGCGTCACCTGCAGCGCGCGACCGGCGGCCGGCAGCGTGACCAGGCCGAGATCGAGCGTATTCTCCTCGATCGCCCGCAGCATGTCCGGCGTGTTGCCGGTGCCGACCACGATCTCCAGGCCCGGATAGCGCTTGCGCAGGCGGCGCAGCACCGTCGGCAGCAGATAGATGCAGGCGGTGGCGCCGGTGCCGAGCCGGACCCGGCCGGCGACACCGGTCGCGTGGGCGGCCATCGCCTCCATCGCGCCGGCGACGGCGCCGTCGATCGACCGGATATGCGCGAGGAGCTCGCGTCCCGCGGCGGTCGGCGTCGCGCGCCGTCCGGTGCGCTCGACCAGTTCGACGCCCAGCCGCCGCTCGAGCTGCCGCACCTGCAGGCTGACCGCGGGCTGGGTCAGGTTGAGGCGCGCGGCGGCGGCGGAAAAGCCGCCGGTCGCCACCACTTCGCCGAAGGCGCGCAGATGGTCGAGATTGAGGCTCCGCATTTCAAATTTTCTCTTATGCCATGCATCAACAACAAAAATTTCTCTCATATTGTCCGTGCAAGCAAGCTGCGTCCTCGACGGCAATCGCCGGAACGGGAGCGCGCGGTGACGAACGGGAAGGACAGGGCGGACGCGATCGTCGTCCGCGATGCGGCGGCTGCGGATTTCGAGGCGGTGCGTGAGATCTATGGGCCCTTCGTGCGATCCGGCCTCGCGACCTTCGAGGAGGAGGTACCGACATCGGCCGCGCTGGCGGCGCGCCACGCGGCCGTGATCGGCGCGGGCCTGCCCTATCTGGTGGCGGAGAAGGCGGGGGAGGTGGTCGGCTATGCCTATGCGACCGGCTACCGGCCGCGGCCGGCCTACCGCCACACGGTCGAGGATTCGGTCTATGTGCGCGATGGTCTGGCGGGGCAGGGCATCGGCCGCGCGTTGCTGACCGGCCTTGTCCTGCGCTGCGAGGCCGGTCCCTGGCGCCAGATGATCGCGGTGATCGGCGATAGCGGGAACGAGGCATCGATCGCCCTCCATCGCGCGCTCGGATTCCGGCCCGTCGGTACCTTGACCGCGGTCGGCTTCAAGCTCGGCCGCTGGGTCGACACCGTGCTGATGCAGCGCGAACTCGGTGCAGGCGCCACCGCTCTGCCGCATGATGGGAGCCCGCCCCTCGATTCGCCCCCACGCGCTTGATCCGCCCTCGGACTGTCCTGATCCTCGGCCTGTCGCAGCTCGTCTGCTGGGGCATCACCTACTATCTGATCGGCGCCTTCGGTCATCTGATCGCGGCCGATCTCGGCTGGAGCATGGCGGTGGTGCATGGCGGCTTCTCGGCTGGCCTTGCCGTGATGGGCGTGGTCTCGGCCCGGGTCGGCCGCCTGATCGAAACGCATGGCGGGCGCAATGTCATGGTCGCGGGCTCGCTGCTCACCATGCTGGGCTGTGTCGGCCTGGCGCTCGCGCGCGACCTCTGGCTCTACTACGCGGCCTGGGCGGTGCTCGGGCTCGCCATGCGGATGACGCTCTACGACGCCGCCTTCGCAGCCCTGGCGCGCATCGGCGGGCCGGAGGCGCGCCGGCCGATCGCGCAGATCACGCTGCTCGGCGGGCTCGCTTCCACCGTGCTCTGGCCGGTCGGCCATGGCCTCGCCGAGCTGTTCGGCTGGCGCGGCGCGGTGCTCTGCTATGCCGGCTTCGCGGCGCTCACCGTGCCGCTGCATCTCGCCGTTCCGCGCGGCCGCTACCAGGCCGAAGCGAAGCCGGCAGACGCCGCGGCGCCGTCGCCGCGGAAGGCGCGCGACCGGCGTCTCGCCGCCGGCCTCTACGCGCTCGCCGTGGCGCTGGCGACCTTCCTCAATTCCGGCATGTCGGCGCATATGATCGCGGTCCTGGGCGGGCTCGGCGTCGCCGCCTCGGTCGCGGTCTGGATCGGTGCGTTGCGCGGCATCGGTCAATCGGCCTCGCGGCTCGGCGAGGTGCTGTTCGGCACCCGGGTCAGCCCCTTCGCGCTCAACATCGGCGCATCGGCGGCATTGCCGGTCTGCTTCATCGTCGGGCTGCTGAGCGGGCAGCTCGTGGTCGCGGCGATGTTCTTTGCCATCGTCTACGGCGCCGGCAACGGGTTGCTCACCATCGTGCGCGGCACCTTGCCGCTCGCGCTGTTCGACCCGCAGGTCTATGGCAGCCTGGTCGGGCGCCTGCTGGCGCCCAGCTTCTATCTCTCGGCGCTGGCGCCGCTCGCCTATGCCCTGGTGATCGAGCATCTCGGCAACGCCGCGGCGCTCTGGCTTTCGGCATCGATCGGCGTGGTGATCCTGGCCAGCGCCGTCCTGCTGCGACGGTTGCGCTAGAGCGATGCGCGCCGGAGCCGCAGCGCGTTGCCGATCACGCTGACCGAGGAGAGCGACATCGCCGCCGCGGCGATCACCGGGCTCAGCAACAGGCCGAAAACCGGGTACAGCACGCCGGCCGCAATGGGCACGCCGGCGGCGTTGTAGACGAAGGCGAAGACCAGGTTCTGGCGGATGTTCCGCATGGTCGCCGCCGACAGCGCGCGGGCCCGCGCGATGCCGCGCAGATCGCCCTTCACCAAGGTGATGCCGGCGCTCGCCATGGCGACATCGGTGCCGGTGCCCATGGCGATGCCGATATCGGCCGCGGCCAGCGCCGGCGCATCGTTGACGCCGTCGCCCGCCATCGCGACCACCCGGCCCTGGCGCTTGAGCCGCGCGACGACGGCGCTCTTCTGCTCGGGCAGCACCTCGGCTTCGACCTCGTCGATGCCCAGCCGCTTGGCGACCGCCGCCGCGGTGCGACGATTGTCGCCGGTCAGCATCACCACGTGCACGCCCGCCGCGCGCAGGTCGCGCAGCGCCTCCGGCGTCGTCTCCTTCACCGGATCGGCGATGGCGATCAGGCCGGCCAGCCGACCGTCGACGGCGACGTGGATCACGGTGGCGCCGTCGCTGCGGAGGGCATCGGCCTCCGCCTCCGCGGCGGCGGCATCGATGCCGAGTTCGGCCAGAAGCTTGACGTTGCCGAGCGCGATGCGGCGCCCGCCCAGGCGGCCGATCACGCCCTTGCCGACCGGCGAATCGAACTCGGCCGGCTCCTCCAGCTCGATGCCGCGTTCGGCCGCCGCCGCCACGATGGCGCGGGCCAGCGGATGCTCGCTCGCGCGCTCCAGGCTCGCGGCGGCGAACAGCAGCTCCTTCTCGTCGAACGTGGCGAGGGTCCGGATCGCGGTGACCTTGGGCCTGCCTTCGGTGAGGGTGCCGGTCTTGTCGACCACCAGGGTGTCGACCTTCTCCATCCGCTCGAGCGCCTCGGCATTGCGGATCAGGATGCCCATCTGCGCGCCGCGGCCGACGCCGACCATGATCGACATCGGTGTGGCGAGGCCCAGCGCGCACGGACAGGCGATGATCAGCACGGCGACGGCGGCGATCAATCCGAAGGTGAAGCGCGGCTCCGGCCCGAACACCGACCAGGCGATGAAGGCGATGGCCGCCACCGCCATGACCGTCGGCACGAACCGGCCCGACACGACATCGGCGAGGCGCTGGATCGGCGCGCGGCTGCGCTGCGCCTCCGCCACCAGCTTCACGATCTGCGCCAGCATGGTGTCGCGCCCGACGCGCTCCGCCCGCATGACGAAGCCGCCGGACTGATTGATCGTGCCGCCGATCAGCCTGTCGCCGGCACCCTTGGTCACCGGCATCGATTCGCCGGTCACCATGGATTCGTCGATGGCGCTGCGGCCTTCGAGCAGAACGCCGTCGACCGGCACCTTGTCGCCCGGCCGCACGCGCAGGCGGTCGCCGGCGGCGACCTGGTCGAGCGGCACCGTCTCGTCGCTGCCATCGGCGCGCAACCGCGTCGCGTCGCGCGGTGCCAGGTCGAGCAGGGCGCGGATGGCGCCGCCGGTCTGCTCGCGGGCGCGCAGCTCCAGCACCTGGCCGAGCAGCACCAGCGCGGTGATCACCGCCGCCGCCTCGAAATAGACCGCGACCGTGCCTTCCGGCCCGCGGAAGGCCGGCGGGAACAGGCCGGGCGCCAAGGCCGCCACCATGCTGTAGATCCAGGCGACCCCGGTGCCGAGCGCGATCAGCGTGAACATGTTGAGATTTCCGCTCCGCACCGACGCCGCGCCGCGGACGAAGAACGGCCAGCCGCCCCACAGCACCACCGGCGTCGCCAGCACGAGCTGTACCCAGATCGAATTGCGCGCGCCCACCAGGTGCATCAGCCCGGTCAGGTGCCCGCCCATCTCCAGCAGGAAGACCGGCAGCGACAGCGCGAGCGAGATCCAGAACCGCCGCTGCATGTCTCGCAGCTCTTCGCTCGGGCCTTCCGGGGCCGTGGGATCGAACTCCGCCGGCTCCAGCGCCATGCCGCAGATCGGGCAATCGCCGGGGCCGACCTGCCGGATCTCCGGGTGCATCGGGCAGGTGTAGATGGCCCCTGCCGGCACCGGTGCGGCGGGCTTTGCCGCGGCGGGCTGCAGATAGCGCGCCGGCTCGGCGACGAACTTCTCCCGACAGCGCGGATTGCAGAAGTAATAGGTGCGGCCCGCATGCTCGGCCCGATGCTTGGCCGTATGCGGATCGACCATCATGCCGCAGACCGGATCCTTCTCCTTGGTCGCGGCGCCATGGTCGTGATGCGCGTGCGCGCCGTGGCAACAGGATTTGCCGCTGTGGTCGGACATGACAGAGATTCCGATAGCTGGCTCAGCCGGGAAAGGCCTTGATGCAGGCCAATCGATCTCTATATATACCCCCCAGGGGTATTTTCAAGCCATGACGCCAGAGACCAAGAAATCCGCACTCAACCGCCTGCGCCGCATCGAGGGCCAGGTGCGCGGCATTGCCCGCATGGTGGAAGACGACCGCTACTGCATCGACGTGATCACCCAGGTGCAGGCGGTGCGCGCCGCGCTCGGCCGGATCGAGCAGGAAGTGCTGAAGGGCCACGTCGCGACCTGCGTGGAGCACGCGATCCGGAGCGGCAACGCGTCGGAGCAGCGCCGCCACGTGGCCGAACTGCTCGACGTGATCGACAGGACGGCGGGCTGAGCGGAGCTGGGTCGCCGCCGGGCTCGGCGGAGAATTTTGCGGGCGTTTGCGGCTAGCAGGCCACCTTCACGTCGAGCGCCCGCTCGATCTGGTCGAGCAGCTCGACATCGTCGAACGGCTTGCGCAGCGTCGTGGTGGCGCCGAGCCGCTTGGCGGCGGCCAGCAGATCGCCCGGCCCGATCCGCCCGCCGCCGGAAATGGCGATGATGGGCAGGTCCGGCGCCATGCGCCGCAGCGCCAGAATGGTCTCGATGCCCTCGCGCTCGGGCATGATCAGATCGGTGATCACCAGGTCGGGCGGCGCGGCGGCGGCGCGGTCCAGGCCGTCGGCGCCGTTTTCCGCTTCGTCCAGCTGGTGCCCGCTATCGGCCAGCGCGAGCCGGATGGATTGCCGTACCAGTCGGTCGTCGTCGATCAGAAGAATGCGAGCCATGTTCGAAGCCTCACGATTGTTGTTGTTGTTCTGAATTCGATGCGTCCGCCAGATTGGCCTCCATGGCATCGGCGGTGGCGCGTGGCAGGAAGACGATGAACTTCGCGCCGTGTTCGGGCCGGCTCACGACCGAGACCCGGCCGCCCAGGCCGCGCGCGAGCGAGTGGACGGTGGTGAGCCCGAGGCCACGGCCCACCTCGGCGGATCTGGTAGTGAAGAACGGCTCGAAGATCTTGCCATGTAGCCCGGCTGGAATGCCGGGGCCGTCGTCGATCACCTCGATCAGGTAGCCGTCGAGATCCGCGGCGGCGGCGAGCCTGAGCGTGATCTCGCCGGTGGCCGCCGTCTCGCCGATGGCCTGGATCGCGTTGTCGACCAGGTTGGCGACGATCTGCAGGATCTTGATGGGTGCGGAGATCACCGGCATCGGCACCGGCTCGATCTCGGTGATCAGGCGGATGCCGCGCGGCAGCGATTTGCGCAGCACGGAGATCGCGTCGGCCACCGGGCCCTTCAGGTCGATCGCCCGGTCGGCCGCCTGCTCCCGGCGGATCAGCGCCAGCAGGCCGGAGACCAGGTCGCGACAGCGCTGCGCCGCCTCGAAGGCCAGCGCCAGGCTTTCATGCTCGCGCGGCCGGTCCTCCAGGCGGCGCATCATCGAACGGATCACGGTCAGGATCGGCGACAGCGCGTTGTTCACGTCATGCGCCACGCCGCCCGCGAACACGCCGAGCGCTTCCATCCGCTGGGCGCGATAGAGATCGGCCTCCAGCCGGCGCGTGTCGCGCTCGGCGAGCACCAGCGCCGTGATGTCCTTGGCAATGCCGCGATAGCCGAGGAAGCGCCGCTCGGCATCGAAGAGCGGCACGCCGCAGGCCCTGAAGACGAACGGCTCGCGGCTGGGCAGCGGCACCGTGAAGATGTGGTCGCGGAACGGGCGCGGATTGGCCGGGTCGGTGAGCTGACGCTGCCAGTGCTCGGGCATGTCCCGCCCGAAATGGAGCTCCGCGCCGTTGCGACCGAGTACCCGTGCCGGATCCTGGCCGGTCGCCTCCCCGAAATTGGCGGAGAGATAGGTGAAGCGAAGATCGGGCCCGGTCTCCCACAGCCAGTTTCCGCTGGCTGCGGCGACGTCATGCAGGCGCTGCTCGCTCGCCGCGAGGCGCCGGCGCAGCCGATCATGGCGCATCGCCAGCGCCAGCAGCAGGCCGAACGCGACGATGAGAATCGCCTCGCCCGCGATCAGCCGCGACAGATCGTCAGGCGCCGCCGCGAAATGCACGGCATAGAGCGCCCCGGCGCCAAGGCCGGTCAGGGCGATGACGAGCGGCAGCCAGATGCGGGCCTGCCATCGCGTCACGAAGTCCTCGGCGGCAGCGAGGCCAGAGCGTCGAGCAGCGCGCGATCGTCGAACGGCTTGCGCAGCACCAGGTCGGCGCCGGCATCGCGCGCGGCGTCCAGCAGGTCGCCGCCATCCGGCGCGATGCCGCCGCCGCTCATGACGATCAGCGGCAGGCCAGGCGCCTCGGCCTTTAGCGCGGCGGCGAAGGCGAGCCCGCCCATGCCGGGCATCGACAGATCGGCGAGAACCGCGTCGACCGTTGCGCCACGCAGCACCGCAAGACCGCCTTCTCCATCGCTCGCCTCCAGCACCTCGTGCTCGGCAAGCTCGAGGATCAGGCGGACGGCCCGACGCACCAGCTCGTTATCTTCAACGATCAAGATCCGCGCCATCGCTCAGGCCCATGCCCAGAAACTCGACGGCGAATTTGATCCTTTGCAAGAGCCGCGACTAGTCGGCGTGCTTGATTAGGAGGACCGGCCTATGCCTCTCGGCATAGGCCGTATGGACAAATTAACGACGAACGGCCGCGCCAGGCGCCGATTGCCGCCTCAGATCCGGCCGTCGAACGCCGCCTGCAGCATGCGGCGCATCTCCGGCACGCCGGCCGGGACCGGGTTGCCGCCGGCGGTCGGGTCGATGGCGGCCCGTTCGGCCAGGCGGTCGAGATCCCGCGCCGGCACGCCGAGCGCCGCGATGGTCTCGGCGATGCCGAGCCGGCCGCGCAGGTCCAGCACGAAGTCGAGCAGGCCGTCGAAGCCCGGACGCGCCAGATCCAGCACGCGGGCGATATGGGCGGCCTTGTCGGCGATGGCGGCGCGGTTGAAGACCAGCACATAGGGCATGACCACGGCGTTGGTCAGGCCGTGATGGGTGTCATAGGCGGCGCCGATCGGGTGCGACAGCGAATGGATGGCGCCAAGGCCCTTCTGGAACGCGGTCGATCCCATCTGCGCGGCGGCCAGCATCCCCGCCCGCGCCGCCAGGTCGCGGCCATCGGCATGGGCCGCCGGCAGGCACCGCTTGACCAGGCGCAGGCCTTCCAGCGCGATGCCGTCGGCATAGGGGTGGAATCCCAGCGCGAAATACGCCTCCAGGCAATGGGCGAAGGCATCCATGCCGGTCCAGGCCGTCAGGTTCGCCGGCAGGCCCAGGGTCAGCGCCGGATCGGCGATCACGACGCGCGGCATCATGCCGGGATGGAACACCACGACCTTGGTCCGCGTCGCCTCGTTCAGAATCACCGCCGCGCGGCCGGTCTCGGATCCGGTGCCGGCAGTGGTCGGCACGGCGACGACCGGCAGGATCCCCGCCGCATTCGCCCGTCGCCAATTGTCGCCAATATCCTCGAAATCCCACATCGGCCGCGTCTGTCCGCCCATGAAGGCGATCGCCTTGCCGGCATCCAGTGCGCTGCCGCCGCCGAGGGCGACGACGCCGTCATGGCGTCCCGCGCGCAGGGCGTCGAGCCCGGCGGCGATGTTGCTTTCGGTCGGGTTCGGCTTGACGTCGGCGTAGAGCGACGGCTCCAATCCGCCGCGGCGCAGGGTCTCGATCGCCGCCGCCGCCATCGGCAGCTGCGCCACGCCCGGATCGGTGACGACCAGAGGGCGGCCGATGCCGGCCTCGCGGCAGGCCTCGGCCAGTTCGCCGACGCGGCCTTCGCCGAAGCGGATTGCCGTTGGGTAGCTCCAGTTGCCGCGCAGGGGCGAGGTCATGCCGTTGCCGTGGGTTGTGGCCGCGGCGGTTGGGCCGCGGCGGCGCAGACTGGGGCGGTTTGCCGCTGCTGTGCAAGGCGGCGGCCGCATTGCAACTGCGTGTCACTCGCAATAATATGTCGCCATGAAGGCCTGCCTGCCATGATGCTCCGCGTGCCCGAGGTGCTGACCAAGCAGCAGGTTGCCCATTGCCGCCAGGTGATCGACGCCGGCGAATGGGTCGATGGCGCGGTCACCGCCGGCCGACAATCGGCCACCGTGAAGCACAACATGCAGCTGCCGGAAGGCTCCAAGGCGGCGGTCGAGATGGGCAACCTGGTTCTCGATGCGCTGGCGCGGGCGCCACTGTTCCTCTCGGCGGCGCTGCCGCTCAAGATCTTTCCGCCGCTGTTCAACCGCTATCAGGGCGGGGAGCATTTCGGCACCCATGTCGACAACGCGATCCGCAACGTCGGCGGCTCGCCGCACCGGGTGCGCACGGATCTCTCGGCGACGCTGTTCCTCTGCGAGCCCGAGGAATATGAAGGCGGCGAGCTCGTGGTCGAAGATGCCTATGGCGTGCAGGAGGTGAAGCTGCCGGCCGGCGACATGGTGCTCTACCCGGCCACCAGCCTGCACCATGTGCGGCCGGTCACCGCCGGCGCGCGCGTATGCTCGTTCTTCTGGATGCAGAGCATGGTGCGGGACGACGGGCAGCGCACCTTGCTGTTCGACCTCGACAGCGCGATCCAGGATCTGACGCGCGAGAGCGGCATCGACCATCCGGTCACGGTGCGGCTGGCCGGCGTGTACCACAATCTGCTGCGACGCTGGGCCGATACTTGAAGTCGCCAATTCCCACTGTGACGCGAAGGCAACAGCCGCCCCGCGCAATCGGCATGTCAGTCATGTTGCAGCTTGCAATGATAATGCCTCGCATTATCGTCTGATCAGCTCACTAGCCAGCTAACGGGGAAGAGGGGCCGCGCCCGCATCGTTCAGGGCCAGGCCGATCGGCTGAGCAGCCGCCACCATGTTCCGCCTCGCAAGCCAGGGGCCGCGCCCTGCGGACGCCATGCGTCCCGGCGCCGGACAACCAGCTGCGGGGAAGCACATGCACAGCAAGATTCCGTCCTCACTCCGATCCGGCACGGCATTCACCGCCCCGGTCTCCACGTCCGGTCGGCCGTCGGCAAGGCTCGCCGCGGGTGCCGCGCTGGGCTTCCTGTGTGCCGTCGGACCGTCGCCGGCTACCGCCCAGGGCTCCGGCACGCAGGCGCAGCCGACCCAGCTGCCGCCGGTCCAGGTCGAGGCCCAGACGCCGGTCGAGCAGGCCAATCCGCAGAAGCGCGATACCGGAGTCACGCGCCTGCCCGGTTCCGTGCAGGACACGCCACAGGCAATCAACGTGGTGCCGCAGGAAGTGCTGCGCGCCCAGGGCGTCACCACACTGGAAGAGGCACTGCGCAACGTTCCGGGAATCACGGTGCAGATCGGCGAGGGCGGCGGCGGGCCGAACGGCGACCAGTTCCGCATCCGCGGCATCGAGGCGATGGGCGACGTCTATTCCGACGGCCTGCGCGAATTCGGCGCCTATATCCGCGACGCCTTCAACTACGAGCAGGTGGAGGTGCTGAAGGGCCCTTCGGCCATGGCCTTCGGCCGCGGCACGACCGGCGGCGTGATCAACAGCGAGACCAAGGTGCCGCGGGCGGAGAACTTCGCCTCCTTCACGGCCAGCGGCGGCATGGGGCCGATGTACCGCGGCACGGCGGACGGCAACTACAAGGTCACCGACACCATTGCGGTGCGGCTCAACCTCATGCTGCACGATCAGGAATTCGTCGACCGCGACAAGGTGGAGCAGAAGCGCTGGGCGATCGCGCCGTCGATCGCCTTCGGCCTGAACACCGACACCACCTTCACGCTCGGCTTCATGCATCTCGACTACAATCGGGTGCCCGATTACGGCATTCCGTTCCTGACGCGGCCGAACGGCAACAATACCGGCAAGCCGGCGACGGAATTCGGCGTCGACCGTTCGAATTTCTACGGCCTGGCTACGGATGCCGACGACGGCAATGTGGATCAGCTCACCGCGCGGCTCGCCCATACCGGCTTCGAGTGGGTCAAGCTCTACAACGATTTCCGCGTCGGCTTCTACGACCGTTACTTCACGCCGATGCCACCGGGCTGCAACGCGGCCTGCCAGGCGGCTTTCTTCGACGACAATCCGGCGACCGATCCGCAGATAAACCGTGGTGGACCGGGCCCCTACGACCAGAGCGGCTGGGGCTTGCAGAACGTCGCCAGCGCGGTGACCGATTTCATGACCGGTATGTTCCGCCACGTCTTCGTCGCCGGCGTCGACTACGTCTACGAGGACAACACCAACAACTCGTTTGCCTTCACGCCGGGTAAACCGGGAACCAGCCTGCTGGATCCCGACGGCAGCAACACCAACGGTTACACCATCGCTCCGTCGACCGCGGCCGGCGCGCGGCGCGACGCGCACAGCCACCAGATCGGCGTGTTCGCCAGCGAGCGGTTCTACATCACCGAGCAGGTCTCGGTCATCGCCGGCATCCGCTTCGACCACTACTCGGTGCGGCGCAAGAGCTATACCGGTGGCAGCGGCGCGCTCGATGCCGACGACAAGGCCAGCCACGACCTGATCAACCCGAAAGGCAGCCTGGTCTGGGAGCCGGACGACAATCAGACCTATTACGTGTCGTACGCCCAGTCCTCGCGTCCGCCGGGCTCGCTGATCTCCACGGCGCCGCTCGGCAATCCGTTCCAGGGCGGCCAGAACAACACCAACCTGGATCCCGAGAAGCACGAGATCTTCGAGGCCGGCGCGAAGATCGCCCTCATCGAAGGCCGCCTCGGCACCTCGGCGACGATCTATCGCATCAACACCGACAATGCGACCGACTTCGATTCCGGCACCGGCACGGTGATCTCGTCCGGCGACAAGGAGCGGACGCAGGGCATCGAGCTCGGCGTCTCCGGTCGTATCACGCGCGATTGGTTCATCACCGCGGGCTATGCCTATACCGATGCCGAAATCGTGTCGGGCGCCAATGACGGCCGCCGCGTTGCCTATGTGCCGAAGCACGCGGCAACGCTGTGGACCACCTATCAGCTGACCGCCGACTGGCTGGTCGGCGGCGGCGTCACCTATCAGAGCCAGCGCTTCGTCAACGCCAACAACTCCAACGAAGTGCCGGCCGACATCTCGGTCGACGGCGTGATCACCTATCAGGTGACGGAGAATGTGAGGCTGTCCCTGAACGGCTACAACCTCTTCAACCGGCGCAACTACACGAATCTGTGGTCGAACCGCGCCGTGATCTCGGCGGGGCGCACCCTGATCCTGACAGCGGGGGTCGATTTCTGAGCAAGGGTCGAAACCGCCGGGCCTTCTGGCTCAGGCAGCTGCACCAGTGGCACTGGATCAGCTCGGCGATCTGCCTGATCGGCATGCTGCTGTTCGCCGTCACCGGCATCACCTTGAACCACGCGGCGGAGATCGAGGCGCGGCCCAAGGTGACGGAGCGGCAGGCAGTCCTGCCGCCCGCGCTGCTGCCTGCGCCGGCATCGCGCCCTGCCGGCGGCAAGGCGCCGCTGCCGCCCGAGACCCGCGACTGGCTTGCGAAGGAGCTCGATCTCGCGCTCGACCAGCGGGCCGCCGAGTGGTCGGGCGACGAGATCTATGTGGCATTGCCGCGCCCCGGCGGCGATGCCTGGCTCAGCATCGATCTGCAATCCGGCGCCATCGTGCACGAGGTGACCGATCGCGGCTGGGTCTCGTATCTGAACGATCTGCACAAGGGCCGTCATACCGGCGCGGCCTGGATCTGGTTCATCGACGCCTTCGCGGTCGCCTGCCTGGTGTTCTGCGCCACCGGCCTGCTTCTGCTGAAGATGCATGCCGGGCATCGGCCGGCAACCTGGCCGATGGTCGGCATCGGCTTCGCGGTGCCGGCCGTGCTGGCGCTGCTGTTCGTGCATTGACGAGGAACTGATGCGCTTCCCGGTCCTGAGTTTCGTCGCCACCGGCCTGGTTGCCCCGACCGTCTTGGCGGCCGAGCTGTCGGTGACGGTGGAGATTCCCCGTCTCACCGTCGCGGAATATCACCGGCCCTATGTCGCCATCTGGCTCGAGCGCAAAGGCCAGAGCGGCGTCACCAACCTGGCCGTCTGGTACGACGTGAAGGTGAAGGACGGCGAAGGCACCAAGTGGCTGAAGGACATGCGCCAATGGTGGCGCCGCACCGGCCGCGAGCTGCAGATGCCGATGGACGGCATCACCGGCGCCACGCGGGCGCCCGGCGCGCACACGCTCCAGTTCGCCGAGGGCACCGCGCCGCTCGGCGCGCTCCCGGCCGGCAATTACGAGCTCGTGGTCGAAGCGGCGCGCGAAGTGGGCGGCCGGGAATTGCTGCGCCTGCCCCTGCAATGGCCGCCCAAGGCGCCCGTGTCCGCCGATGCGCAGGGCGACCACGAGCTCGGCCGCATCCAGCTTCAGCTCAAGCCATGACATCCGCATCAAGGAGTGACCGCATGATCCCGTTTGCTTCCCGCGCCGCCGGCGCTCTGCTGGCGGCGGCAATCCTCGCCCTGCCGATCGCGGCAGAGGCGCATCGCTCCTGGCTGCTGCCGTCGGCAACCGTGCTGTCGGGCAAGGATCCTTGGGTGACGGTGGATGCCGCCGTCTCCAACGATCTCTTTTTCTTCGAGCACAATCCGCTCCGGCTCGACGGGCTCGGGGTCACCGGGCCGGACGGCAAGGCGGTGTCCGCGCAGAACCAGAGCACCGGCCGCTTCCGCAGCACCTTCGACCTGCATCTCGCACAGCCCGGCACCTACAAGCTCGCCATCGTCAACCAGGGCGTGTTCGCCAGCTACAAGGTGAACGGCCAGACAAAGCGGTGGCGCGGCACCGCCCAGCGCTTCGCCACCGAAGTCCCGGCCGACGCGCAGGAGCTGAACGTGGTCGAATCGATCCGCCGGGTCGAAGCTTTCGTCACCGCCGGCAAGCCGACGACGGGCGTGTTCGCGCCGACCGGGGTGGGGCTCGAACTGGCGCCGGACACGCATCCGAACGATCTGATCGCGAAATCCGAGGCGCGCTTCCGCCTGCTGTTCGACGGCAAGCCGGCCGCGGGCGCCAAGGTCGAGCTGGTGCGCGGCGGCATCCGCTATCGCGACAGGCTCGGCGATGTCGAGCTCACCACCGATTCGGATGGCTGGATCAGCATCACCTGGCCCGAGCCCGGCATGTACTGGATGGAGGCGACCATGCGCGGCGGCAAGGCGGCCCTGCCCCAGGCCAAGGAGCGGCGCGCCACCTATATCGTGACCCTGGAAGTGCTGCCGGAATAGCGATGCAGCGGGTGCTGGTCCCGGCGGCGATCGACGCGCGCGCCCTCGCCGTGCCCGGCATGGCCGCGGTCGAGCGACTGCGGGGCGAGACCATGGGCACCACATGGTCGGTCGCTCTGCGCCGCCCACCGGGCGCGGCGCTCTCCGAGCTGCGTCGCGGCATCGAGGGCGAGCTCGACCGCGTCGTCGCGGAGATGAGTCACTGGCGCGCGGATTCCGCTCTCGGCCGCTTCAACCGCGCGCCCGCCGGCACGTGGCATCCATTGCCGGACGGCTTCTACACCGTGCTCGACTATGCGCTGGCGATGGCGGAGCGGAGCGGCGGCGCCTATGACCCCACCATCGGCCGGCTGGTCGATCTCTGGGGCTTCGGGCCGGGCGCCGCGGCGGCGCCGGGCGTGCCGCCGGCCGATGCCGATATCGCTCCGGCATTGGCGGCCGCCGGCTGGCATCGCATCGTGCTGTGCCGGGCGCAGCGCCGCGCCTTCCAGCCGGGCGGCGTGCGGCTCGATCTCTCGTCGGTGGCGAAGGGCTATGCGGTCGATCGCGTGTCGGACTGGCTGAGCTCGGCCGGCGTCGCCGCATCGCTGGTCGAGATCGGCGGCGAGCTGCGCGGGCAGGGCGTGAAGCCGGACGGGCTGCCCTGGTGGGTCGCGATCGAAGCGCCGCCGGAGGCCGCCGGCCACGTGCCGACCGTCGCCGCCCTGCATGGCCTGGCGGTCGCGACCTCGGGCGATTATCGCCGCTGCTTCGTGCATGGCGGCCGCCGCTATGCCCATACGCTCGATCCGCGCAGCGGCCGGCCGGTCGAGAACGCGCTCGCCTCGGTCACCGTGCTGCATCCGTCCTGCATGCAGGCGGATGCGTTGAGCACGCTGCTCACCGTGCTCGGGCCCGAGCCCGGCTTGGCCTACGCGACGCGCAACGATATCGCGGCGCTGCTCGTGATCCGGGAGTTGGACGGCGGCTTCTCGGAGCGGCTGTCGCCAGCGCTCGCCGCCCTGCTGGACTGACGCGTCAGATGACCTCGAAATAGCGCTCCAGCTCCCAATCGGTGATCGCTTTGCGGAACTCGCGCACCTCCCAGTCGCGCGTCGCCGCATAGTGCTCGACGAACGGATCGCCGTAGAGCTCGCGCGCCGCTTTCGAGGCGGCGAAGCGGGCGCCGGCCTCTTCCAGGCTGCGCGGCAGCTGCAGCTTGGCCGACAGGCGGCGCTCATAGGCATTGCCGGCGATCGGGTCCATCGGCACCATCTTGCGCTCGATTCCGATCAGGCCGGCGCCCAGCGCGGCGGCGAGCGCGAGATAGGGATTGGCATCCGCCGCGGCGACGCGGAACTCGACCCGGGTCGATTTGGCGCCGCCGGGTATGACGCGCAAGGCGGTGGTGCGGTTCTCGATGCCCCAGGTCGCCGCGGTCGGCGCCCAGAAGCCGGGGATCAGGCGGCGGTAGGAATTGATCGTCGGCGCCGCCATGACCAGGAATTCCGGCATCAGCACCTGCTGGCCGCCGACGAAATGCCGGATCGTGTTGGACAGGCCGTGCGGATTGCCCGGCTCGTGGAAGGCGGCGCCGCCGTCCTTGTGCCGCAGCGAGATGTGGATGTGTCCACCGCAGCCGGGCCAGTCCTTCGACCACTTCGCCATGAAGCTCGCCATCAGGCCGCGCCGCTGCGCATAGACCTTGGCGAAGGTCTTGAACAGCGCGGCCTTGTCGGCGGCGCGCAAGCCCTCGTCGACGCGCAGCGCCGCTTCCAGCACCCCGGCCCCGGTCTCGGTATGCAGGCCTTCCAGGCCCATCTCCATCGCCTCGCAGAAATCGAGCAGGCCGCGATGGAACTCGGCATGGACGGAGGTGCGCAGCATGGAATAGCCGAAGAAGCCGGGCGAGAGCGGCTTCAGGTCGCGGAAATGCTTCCCGCGCAGCGAATGCGGCGTCTCCTCGAAGACGAAGAACTCGTATTCGAATCCGCACATGACTTCGAAGCCCAGCGCATCGGCGCGGGCCAGCACGCGGCGCAGCACGGCGCGCGGGCAGACCGCCTCGGCGGCGTCGGCGAACTCGCCGAGGAAGAACAGCATGCCGGGCTCGCTCGGCACCTCGCGGCAGGTCTCGGGCAGCAGCCGGACGCGGGCATCCGGATAGGCGGTGTGCCAGCCGGTATAGCGCGTGTTGTCGTAGAGCTGGTCGTTCGCGTCCCAGCCCAGCACCACGTCGCAGAAGCCGAAGCCGCTCTCCAGCGCGCCGAGAAACTTCTCCGCCGCCAGATACTTGCCGCGCAGGATGCCGTCGATATCGTGCACGCCGACCTTGACGTGGGTGAGCCCGCGCTCACGCACGATGGCGCGGGCGTCGTCCGGCGTCCTGACCTCGCTCGGCGTCATGCGATTTCCTCTGCGTTCGCGATCGGCGCCGCAGTCTAGCCGCGGAACCTCGCCCCGCCGAGGCAGGTTGTGCAAAGCCCGGGCGCTGCCTAGGCCGAACTGGTCGTCGCCGGCACTGGCGCCGAGGGGGAAGCCGGCCGGCTCGAAGGAGGACCGGGCGGCGCCTGCAGCCGCAGATGCCGCTGCAACCGCTCGCGCGCGGCCAGGCCGGCGGCGAGATCCCAGCAATTGATCACGGCGAGGCATATCGCGCCCGGCGCGTCTTCCGGCGGCACCACCATCTGGACGCTGGCGATGTCCGGCATGTCGCATGCCGCCTGCACCGCGGCCGGCGGTGCCGGCGACCACAGGGTACCGGCCGGCACGGCGAGCTCGACGCTGTAGCCGTCGCGCCGCGCGGCATCGTCGAACAGCCAGCGGCCGCGCTGATAGAGGCCGACCAGCGCTTCGACCCAGCCCGCGCCATAGAGATCCGGCCATTGATCGGCGAAGCGCAGATGCGCGCCGGTGATCGTGTTGCCCACGGTCTCGAAATTGACCATGCCGGTATAGCCGGCGAGATGCCGGGCGGCCCATTCGGCCAGGTGCTGCTCCAGGCCCGGCAAGGGCGCTGCCTGGATGCGCCAGTGGTCGACGCCGCCGGCAGTCCCGGGAATGCCGGTCGCATGCCGCCACCACCGCGCCTCGCCATCGACCAGCGCCGCGTCGGTCGATACCCGCGCGCCGCGCAGCAAGGCCATCCACATGTGACCGTCCGTCAGCCGCGCCGCGTAATCCGCTGCCGAGCGCAGGCGGCGCGCGCCGCCGCCGGCATCGGTCAGCTTGTAGATCGGCTTGGAGAAGACGGGGAAATAGGGCGGCGCCACGCCGTGCGGCGCCGCCGCCACGCCCTGGCCCAGCGCCAGCTGCAGGCGGTCATAGACGCCGCGATGCGCCGGGTTCCAGGCCCAGGCATCGGCATCGCCGGTCGGAATGTTGATGTCCGCCGGACAGGGATGGGCGTCGAAATACTGCCGACGCCACGGCTTGGCTTCGCAGATCGGCATGACTCCACCGATGCACGCGCGCCGGAATGCGCAACGGCATGAAGCAGAGCACAGATCATTGCCGGCGGTTCAGCGCAAAGGTGGTTAACCGTGCGCTTTTCTGTTCGCGTCCGCTGTCACAGTGGTTAATCGCGCCCCTGGATCGCACCAGCGCCCGCTTTCGCGGCAATTGTCGGCGTTGGTGCAGAGCCGGTCGAGGACGCCCCGCGCCACGGCGGAGCCATTGGCCGCCAGCGTCTCCAACTCGGCCCGGAGCTTGCCGAAGATCGCTTCGACCTGTTCGTGCGTCACGCGGTCCATCGCCGTCATCCCAAAGCCTCGCCTGCAAAATGCATGGGGCTCCGGCGTCCGGCATTGATCTGACGCAACGCAGCGGGGGATGAGCCAGGATCGATCGACGCCGGCGGTGCGCTGCGGCCCGGCCAGCCGCTACCGCGATCAGAATTTCCGCGCCTGGACCAGGTTGGCGATGATGGTGGCCTCGCCGAGCGCCTTGCACGCCTCGAGGCGATGCAGGCCGCTCACCAGCACGTAGCGGTTCTTGTCGAGCCGTATCAGGATCGGCGTCTGCTGGCCTTCGGCGGCGATGCTGAGCGCCAGCGCTTCCACCTTCGCCGGGTCGGTGGGCTTGCGCAGCGCCACCGGCACGTAGATTGCGTCGAGCTTGATGACCACGGGCTTCATGCGGCCGAGCTTACCATACGGGATCAGGCTCCACCCGTCGTGCGCGCACCCGCTCGCCCGACGGCACCGGTTGGGCTAATGTGACCCGGTTGTATGCGTGAACGAAAGCGTCGCAGCATGGGGGATGTCATGCATCGCTTCCGCGCCTTGTCTCTTGCCGTCGCCGGCGCTCTTGCGCTCGCACTGGCGATACCGACGGCCCACGCCGCACTCTGGAACCTGTCGCAGCTCGGCCAAGGCTCGCTCGGCCTGACCCGCATCGCCGACGGCACCAGCAATACGATTCTTCTGGGGGAGAGCTCGCGGGCCGATATCTGCGTGGACGGGCCGGCCCCGTCCGGCGGCATCGCCGACGGCACCAGCAACACCATCCTGTTCGGCGAGAATGCCGGGCTGAACTTGCTGGTCGGCGACTTCGTGGATAACGGCGGCTCGTTCTGCCTGAACGACAGCGAGATCCGCGACGCCTTCGTGCCCGATATCACCGACGGCACGTCGAACACCATCATCATCGGCGAGACTTCCGAGTTCGACGTCTGTTTCCGCAGCGTCCAGCGGAGCATCACCGACGGAACGAGCAATACGATCATCATCGGCGAGACGCCGCCCGAGGTCTGCTATGCCGATGTGCGTCCGACCGGCGATCTGGTCGCGCAGGTTCCGGTGCCGGCAAGTCTCGCCTTGCTGCTCACGGGGCTCGTCGCGCTGCGTCTCGCCCGCCGCACGGGCTGATGCGCGACACCGGGCCGGTCGACTCCAGCTATCACCTGTTCGACAGTCCGATCGGCACTTGCGGCATCGCCTGGACGCTCCGCGGCGTGGCGCGGCTGCTGCTGCCGGAAGCCGATGCGGCGACGACGGAGCGGCGGCTGCGCGGCACCGGCGTCACGCACGGGGCCGACAAGCCGCCGCGCGCCATCGCGACGGCGATCGCCCAGGTGTGCCGGCATCTCGAGGGCCGGCGCGTCGATCTCGCCGATGTCGTCCTCGACCTTGCGGACAGCATTCCGTTCCACCGCAAGGTCTACAAGACCTTGCGCGGCATCGGCTGGGGCGAGACGGTCAGTTACGGCACGCTGGCCGGCCTCGCCGGCGCGCCGGGCGCCGCGCGCGCCGTCGGCACCGCGTTGAGGCACAGCCCCGTCGCCATCGTCATCCCTTGCCATCGTGTCGTCGCCGCCGGCGGCAAGGTGGGCGGCTACACCGCGCATGGCGGGCTGGTGACGAAGCGACGATTGCTCGAAATCGAAGGCGTGCGGATCTGACCCGCGGTCAGCCGAGCGGCACGCCCTTGGTGGTGAAACGGCCGAATCGCTGAGCACGCGGGGGCCGCCCCGCGGCCGCTTTGCCCGCGACGGGCTTGCCTGCGACCGGCCGCCGGCCCTCGCCGCGGAGCCCCGTGCCGGCAGGCTGCCAGGCCGGCACCAGGTGATGCTTGCCCGGTCCGATCAGGTCGGCCCGGCCCATCCGCTTCAGGGCTTCGCGGATCAGTGGCCAGTTTTCCACATCGTGATAGCGCAGGAACGCCTTGTGCAGCCGGCGCTGGGTCAGCTTCTTCACCGTCTCGACCGGCTCCGAGGCGCCACGCCGCACCGCGCGCAGCGGGTTCTTGCCGGAATGGTACATCGCCGTCGCCAGCGCCATCGGCGAGGGCAGGAAGGTCTGGACCTGGTCGGCGCGGTACTTGTTCCGCTTCAGCCACAGGGCGAGGTTCATCATGTCCTCGTCGGTGGTGCCGGGATGCGCCGCGATGAAATAGGGGATCAGGAAATACTGCTTGCCGGCCTTCTGCGCCGCCGCGTCGAATAGCTGCTTGAAGCGATCATAGGTGCCGATGCCGGGCTTCATCATCTTGGAGAGCGGGCCCGCCTCGGTGTGCTCCGGCGCGATCTTCAGGTAGCCGCCGACATGGTGGGTGACCAGCTCCTTGATATAGGCGGGGCTCTCGACGGCGAGGTCGTAGCGCACGCCGGACGCCACCATCACCTTCTTGACGCCGGGCACCTCGCGCACTTTGCGATAGAGCTGGATCAGGCTCTCGTGGCTGGTGTTCAGGTTCGGACAGATGCCGGGGAACACGCAGGACGGGCGCCGGCACAGCGCTTCCGTGCGCGGGTCCTTGCAGGCCATGCGGTACATGTTGGCGGTCGGCCCGCCTATGTCCGAAATGATGCCGGTGAAGCCCGGCGTCCGGTCGCGGATGCGCTCGATCTCCTGCAGCACCGATTCGTGCGACCGGTTCTGGATGATGCGGCCCTCATGCTCGGTGATGGAGCAGAACGAGCAGCCGCCGAAACAGCCGCGCATGATGGTGACCGAGAACTTGATCATGTCCCAGGCCGGGATCTTGGCATCGCCGTAGGACGGATGCGGCCCGCGCGCGTAAGGAAGGTCGTAGACCGCATCCATCTCCGGCGTGGTCAGCGGGATCGGCGGCGGCGTCAGCCACAGCTCGCGGTCGCCGTGCCGCTGCACCAGCGCCCGCGCATTGCCGGGATTGCTCTCCCGGTGCAGCACGCGCGAGGCACGCGCATATGTCTCCGGGTCCTGCTCCACCTGCTCGAAGGCGGGCAGGCGCACCACAATCTTCTCGTGGCTCTGCTTCGCGCCCTCGTCGGCGCTGTCGATATCGTCGGCATGCGCCTCGGTCCAGCCCTCGGGCACCGCGCTCTTCATCACCGCGATGCCGCGGATGTCGTCGAGCTCGGATGGCTTGGCGCCCTTGGCGATGCGGTGCGTCACCTCGACCACCGCGCGCTCGGCGTTGCCGTAGAGCAGGATGTCCGCCTTGGCGTCGACCAGGACCGACCGGCGCACCTTGTCCGACCAGTAGTCGTAATGCGCGATGCGGCGCAGCGAGGCCTCGATGCCGCCCAGCACGATCGGCACGTCGCGGTACGCCTCGCGGCAGCGCGCGGCATAGACCAGGACGGAGCGGTCCGGCCGCTTGCCGCCCTCGCCGCCGGGCGTGTAGCTGTCGTTGTGGCGCAGGCGGCGATCCGCGGTGTAGCGGTTCACCATCGAATCCATGTTGCCGCCGGTGACGCCGAAATAGAGCGCCGGCCGGCCCAGCGCCTTGAACGGCTCCGCGCTCTGCCAGTCCGGCTGGGCGATGATGCCGACGCGGAAGCCCTGCGCCTCCAGCAGTCGGCCGATGATGGCCATGCCGAAGGAGGGGTGGTCGATATAGGCGTCGCCGGTCACCAAGATGACGTCGCACTGGTCCCAGCCGAGCTCATCCATCTCGGCGCGCGACATCGGCAGGAACGGCGCCGTGCCGAACCGGTGCGCCCAGTGCTGGCGATAGGAGAAGAGAGGGCGAGCGGCTTCCATCGGCGGGAGATATCTGCGCGATGGGGCGGCGGGTCAATGGGTGGCTTCCGGGTCCGGGTCTGGCAGGCCCGCTCGGGAAGGTCGCTGCGTGCCGGTCCGACAGATCGCCGTTGAGATTATCTTTTTTGCTTTATCGAAATCTATGTAGCGGCTACATTAACCGGCGATGTGGAAGGTCGTCTACCTCCCGCAGGCGGCGAAGGCTTTGCGGCGCCTGGACCCGAAAACGGCAGGCCGGATCATGGCCAGGGTTTCCGAGCTTGCCCGGGATCCGCATGCGCCGAACAACAACGCGGCGAAGCTGCAAGGCGTGAACGGGTACCGCCTGCGCGTCGGGGACTGGCGCGTCATCTACACACTCGACCACGGTGTCCTGGTGGTCACTGTGGTCCGCATCGGGCCCCGCGGGAGCATCTACGAATGAGCCGGCAGATCATCACCCAGAACGGCAAGCCCGCCTTCGTCGTCGTACCGATCGACGAATGGCAGCGCATCGAGCGCATCCTGGAAGACCGCGCCGATGCTGCCGCGGTGCGAGAATATTGGGCGAATCCATCGCAGGAGGCGCTGCCCGAGGAAGTGGTGCGCGCCCTGGCGGTGGATCGCACCAATCCGGTGAAGGTGCTGCGGGAGTATCGCGGCCTGACCCAGGCCGCGCTTGCCCGCCAGATCGGGACCAGCCCCGTCTATCTGTCGCAGATCGAGCGCGGCGCCCGCGCTGCCGGCCGCAAGCTGCTCGGGAAGCTTGCCGCCGCGCTACGAGTCGATATCGAGCTGCTGCGGCCCTGAAGGGATCCTACGCCGCTATCTCCTTCGGCGCGAAGCGCAGCACGGAATCGATCAGGCCGGGGAATTTTTGTTCCAGCTCCGGCCGGAGCGACACGAAGCAGCGGGTGCCTTCCTTCCGGTGCTGGAGCAAGCCGGCCTCGCAGAGCTGGCGGATGTGGTGGCTGAGCGTGGAGCTCGAGACCTTGCAGCCGAACTCGGTCGAGCCGCGTTCGCCGTCCTGCTTCAGCGCGGCGACGATGTCGAGCCGCACGGGATCGCTCAGCGCGGCCAGCACGTCGGTCAGGACAATGGTCGAAATCGGTGGTTGCGGGTGTTGCCTCACGGCGTCGCGTCCCTACATTCGATCTTCGTCGAACATCGAATGATGTACCGCGCCAAGCCGTGGAATTCAACCCGCCGAGGATGCTCCGAATGCCGACCCTGCACGACCCCCTCAAGCTCGGCGCGCTCACCTTGCCGAACCGCATCGTGATGGCGCCGCTCACCCGCACGCGGGCGAGCGCGGGCCGGGTGCCGAACGCGCTGATGCGCGACTATTACGTCCAGCGCGCCTCGGCGGGGCTGATCTTGTCGGAGGCGACCTCGGTCTCGCCGATGGGCGTTGGCTACCCGGACACGCCGGGCATCTGGTCGCCGGACCAGGTGGAGGGCTGGAAGCAGGTGACCGGCGCGGTGCATGCCGCCGGCGGGCGCATCATGCTGCAGCTCTGGCATGTCGGCCGGATCTCCGATCCTTCGCATCTCGACGGCGCGCTGCCGGTGGCGCCGAGCGCTATCGCGGCGTCCGGCCATGTCAGCCTGCTGCGCCCCCAGCGGCCCTATCCGGTGCCGCGCGCGCTCGAGACGGAGGAGATCCCCGGAATCGTCGCCGAGTTCCATCGCGGCGCCGCCAATGCGCTGGCCGCCGGCTTCGACGGCGTCGAGATCCACGGCGCCAATGGCTACCTGCTCGACCAGTTCCTGCACGACGGCACCAACCAGCGGACCGACCGCTATGGCGGATCGATCGAGAACCGCGCGCGGCTGCTGCTCGAGGTCACCGATGCAGCGATATCCGTCTGGGGCGCCGACCGCGTCGGCATGCATCTGAATCTGCGCTCCAGCTCGCACTCGGTCAGCGATTCCGATCCGGCCTCGCTGTTCGGCTACGTGGCGAGCGAACTCGGCCGCCGCCGGCTCGCCTTCATCGTCGGCCGGGAATCGCAGGCCGAGCCGCGCCTGGCGCCGGCGATCAGGCGCGCCTTCGGCGGCGTCTTCATCGCCAACGAGGGGCTGACGCGCGAGGACGCCGAGGGCCTGCTGGCGCGCGGCGAGGCGGATGCCGCCGCCTTCGGCAAGCTCTACATTGCCAACCCTGACCTTGTGGAGCGCTTCGCCGCGCGCGCGCCGCTCAACGAGCCGAACACGGCGACCTTCTATGCGCCGGGCACGACCGGATACACCGACTATCCGTTCCTGGCGCCGGCGGCAAAGATCGCCTGACTTTTCCGGCGGAGCGGCGGCGGTCCGCGCACCGCGCCGCCGCTCTCACCTATATCGGGCGAGTTCAGGCACGTGCCGGGGCGAACCAGCCGAAGGCCCGCTGCCAGATCTCGCGCATGGTCGCCCGCCGCGCGATCATCCGCACCTGCGCGGCCACCATCGAAGCGGTCATCGATCCCTGGTAGTAGCAATCGCAGACCAGGAAATGCACGTCGCGCGACGACAGGTCGAAGAACTGCATCGCGTCGCCGACGCGGTCGCCGGCCAGGCCGTCGCGGCGCAGCATCGGATCCTGGTAGGCAACCGCCAGCGGCGTGTCGTCGTCGCGCATGCCGACGCGCTCGCGCAGCGGCATGAATTCCAGCCGATAGAGCGGCCGCAAGCGGCGGTCCGGCTCCTGCATCAGCAGATCGGCCCAGCGTTCCAGCCGTTCGCGCCGGGACATCCTGGCCGGCCCGGCATGCGCGAGATCGGCGACGCGCAACATGTCTTCGAATGTGCGGTACTTCATGACGTCCTCCGCAGCTTGAAATGATCCTGCCTGGCAGGTGCGCGGGAGCACGAGCGCTCTCGTGGCATCGAGGCAACGCTCGAGCCGGCAGAATGGAGGCCGCAGGGGCAAAATATTTCGGAGCGGCCGGGATCCAGCCAGCCACCTTCATATTACCGCTGCCGGAGCGACGCCGGAAGCATCGATCGCAAGCGAGGGGCTGCGCGCAGCGGCGGTCGACGAAAGATATCCTGCCGGGCCGCTATGCGGCCGGCTTAAGCCGGCGGCGGGTCGCTTGCGGGCTCGCGACGGTCCACCCAGCGCAACGCATCAATGCGCGTCTTCCCCGGTTCTTCCGCATCGGTGACGAACAGCATGACCGATTGCGGCATCGCGGCACTGAGCGCGGCGCGCATCGCGGCCTCGCGCTGCGGCGCCTGGCGATGGATCGCCTCGATGGTGCGCTCCAGCCAATCCGGCCGCGGCATGGTCGCAAGGTCGCGTACGATCTCGACCGGCAAATCGACCCGCAGACCCGGGTGACCGGATTCGGCGGGCGGCCTCAGCTCGACGTACGAGGTCATGGAGCGATCCTCTCCGCAGACCTGTCCGTGACAACGACTCTATTCACAATGTATAGCGTAGCGCGCCCAGCGATGCACGAGAACTAGGCCATTCGGTCAATTGTGAGACATTTCTATTCACATGGCGGCGGCACGCCGCGGCGCGCCCCGGCCTTGAAATTCGCATGGTGCGCAACTATATAGGCAGCAGGGTCAGGCGATGAGCCGAGGCCTCGCTCTTTGACAAGTCGGACCCGAAACGACCCACCGCTCTCCCGCGGCGCCGGGGATCGCTCCCCGATTTCTGCCCCTTCAAAATAGACCAACTATCTCAATATGTTGCGACGCGAGACTGCATGAAACGACTTGGCTGCCATTGGCAATCATTGGCGATCATAGGACGCCATAGGCAATCATAGGCCTCCATTGGCTCCCATAGGCCGCCATAGGCGTCCATAGGCAGCCATTGGCCACCGCTCCTGGGCCCACGCCGCTCACTTGTGTTGCTGTCGCGCGATGCCACAAGACTCGCCTAGCCCGGCCACATCTGGTATCAAGCTGCCTCCGGATTCCCAACAGATCGTGCGCCATGCCTCCGGCTGCGGACATCATCGCCATTGCGGCGGATCATGCCGGCTTCGCCTTGAAAGAGGTGCTGAAGGAAGACCTGCTCGCCGCCGGCCATCAGGTGATGGATCTCGGCACCGCCGACGGCACCACCTCGGTCGATTATCCCGATTTCGGCGCCGCGCTGGCGCGGGCGATCGCCGGCGGACAGGCGACGCGCGGCGTCGTCGTGTGCGGCACCGGCATCGGCATCTCCATCGCCGCCAACCGCGAGCCGAAGGTGCGCTGCGCGCTCTGCCATGACGTCACCACCGCGAAGCTCGCGCGCGAGCACAACGACGCCAACGTGATCGCCTTCGGCGCCCGCGTCATCGGCGCCGAAGTGGCCCGCGATGCGCTGAGATCGTTCCTGACCACGGCTTTCGCCGGCGGCCGCCATGCGGGGCGCGTCGGCAAGCTCACGCCGTCCGAGACCAAGCCCAATTTGAAAGCCATCGCCTGAAAGACCTGTCCATGAGCCAAGCTGCCGCCAACGCGAACCAGGCTTCCTTTTTCGCCGCCGAACTGGAGCGCGACGACCCCGAGATCTTCTCCACCATCCGCCGCGAACTGGCGCGCCAGCAGGACCAGATCGAGCTGATCGCCTCCGAGAACATCGTCAGCCCGGCCGTGCTGGCGGCGCAGGGCTCGGTGCTGACCAACAAGTATGCCGAGGGCCTGCCGGGCAAACGCTATTACGGCGGCTGCGAGGTGGTGGACGAGGCGGAGACGCTCGCCATCGAGCGGGCCAAGCAGCTGTTCGGCTGCGCCTTCGCCAATGTGCAGCCGCATTCCGGCGCCCAGGCGAACCAGGCCGTGTTCTTCGCCCTGCTGCAGCCGGGCGACACGTTCCTCGGCCTCAACCTCGCCGCCGGCGGGCATCTGACCCACGGCTCGCCGGTCAACATGTCGGGCAAGTGGTTCAAGCCGGTCGCCTACAATGTGCGCCGCGACGACCAGCGCATCGACATGGACGAGGTCGAGGCGCTGGCGAAAGGGCACAAGCCGAAGCTGATCCTGGCCGGCGGCTCGGCTTATCCCCGTGTCATCGACTTCGCCCGTTTCCGCGCCATCGCCGACAAGGTCGGGGCCTACCTGATGGTCGACATGGCGCATTTCGCCGGCCTTGTGGCCGGCGGCGCACATCCCTCGCCGATCCCGCACGCCCATGTCGTCACCACGACGACGCACAAGACCCTGCGCGGGCCCCGCGGCGGCATGATCCTCTCGGCCGATGCCGAGCTCGGCAAGAAGATCAACTCGGCGGTGTTCCCCGGCCTGCAGGGCGGCCCGCTGATGCATGTGATCGCCGCCAAGGCGGTGTCGTTCAAGGAGGCGTTGCAGCCCTCGTTCCGCGACTATGCCCGCGCGGTGGTGGAAAATGCCAAGGTGCTGGCGGCGACGCTGGTCGAGCGCGGCTACGCCATCACCACCGGCGGCACCGACACGCACCTCATGCTGCTGGATCTTCGGACCAAGGGCCTGAAGGGCAACCTCGCCGAGCACGCGCTCGAGCGCGCCCACATGACGGCCAACAAGAACGGCATTCCGTTCGATCCGGAGAAGCCGATGGTGACCTCGGGCGTGCGGCTCGGCTCGCCGGCCGGCACCACGCGGGGCTTCGGCCCGGCCGAGTTCCGCCAGGTCGGCGACCTGATCGCCGACGTGCTGGATGCGCATGCGGCGGGCTCGAACGGCGATCCGGCCAAGGCCGAGGCGGCGGCGCGGGAGAAGGCGATCGCGCTGTGCCGGCGGTTTCCGATCTATCAGGGGGGGCGCTGATAGGCGCCGCGACAACAGGGGCAGGGGGATCTAGATGCGGTGTCCGTTCTGTGGTCACGAGGAGACGCAGGTCAAGGATTCGCGGCCGACGGAAGACAATACCGCGATCCGCCGGCGGCGCTTCTGCCCCGGTTGCGGCGCCCGCTTCACCACCTTCGAGCGGGTGCAGCTGCGCGAGCTGACGGTGATCAAGAAGAACGGCCAGCGCGCGCCGTTCGACCGCGACAAGCTCGCCCGCTCGATCATGATCGCGACCCGCAAGCGGCCGGTCGAGGCAGACCGGATCGAGCGCATGATCAACGGCATCGTCCGCCGCCTGGAAAGCATGGGCGAGCCTGAGATCAAGTCCGACCAGATCGGCGAGATGGTAATGGAGGCGCTGGCGACGCTCGACCCGGTCGCCTATGTCCGCTTCGCCTCGGTCTACCGCAATTTCCGCGAGGCGAAGGATTTCGAGGATTTCGTCGGGCGGCTCGGCGCGGCCGGTGCCGACGACTGAGGTCGATCATGCCCTGATGGGCGGCGCGCTCGCGCTGGCCCGCCGCGGGCTCGGCAATGTCTGGCCCAATCCTGCCGTCGGTTGCGTCCTGGTGAAGAACGGCGCCGTGATCGGCCGCGGCGTCACCCGGAAGGGCGGCCGGCCGCATGCCGAGGCAGTTGCCCTGGACCAGGCCGGTGCGGCCGCGCGCGGCGCCACCGCCTATGTCACGCTCGAGCCCTGCGCGCATCTAAGCGAACGCGGGCCGCGCTGTGTCGACCGGTTGATCGAGGCGCGGATCCACCGCGTGGTCGTCGCCATGGTGGACCCCGATCCGCGCACCGCCGGCGGCGGCATCAGCCGCTTGGAAACGGCGCGGGTGCAGGTCAGCGTCGGTTGCCGCGAGGCGGAGGCGCGCGAGGTCAATGCCGGATTCCTGCACCGGCTCGCCACCGGCCGGCCGCTGGTCACGCTCAAGCTCGCCACCAGCCTGGACGGCCGCATCGCGCTCGCGAACGGCGAGAGCAAGTGGATAACCGGCCCGGCGGCGCGGTCGCGCGGCCATCTGTTACGGAGCCAAAACGATGCCATCGCGGTCGGCGCCGCGACCGCCCGGCGCGACGATCCGGAGCTGACCTGCCGACTGCCCGGGCTGGAAGGCCGCTCGCCGGTCCGCGCGGTGCTGGCCAGCCGGATCGAGCCGCTGCTCAAGCTCCGGATGCTCGCTTCCGCGCGTCAGGTGCCGCTCTGGATCATGACCGCCGAACAGCCGCTCGCGCATGTGCGGGAATGGGCGGAAAAGGCCGGCGCCAAGATCCTGCCCTGCGCCGCCGATGCGCGCGGCCGGCCGGATCTGAAATCGGCGCTGACCGTGCTCGGCGCCCAGGGCATTACCCGGCTGCTGGTCGAGGGTGGGGGCGAGGTGGCGGCCAGCCTGCTCAAGGCCGATCTGGTCGACCGCCTGGCCTGGTTCCGCGCGCCCCAGGTGATCGGCGGCGACGGCACGGCCGGTATTGCGGCCCTCGGCCTCGCCGATCTTGCGGCTGCGCATCGATTCCAGCGGGTTTCGGCGGAGACCTGCGGCGCCGACAGCCTGGAGATGTACAGCCGCGTGCCGGAGTAACCACGCCGCGCCGGGCTGGTCCGCCGGCTCTGCGCTGGTCAGGCGGGCCGCCAAACGCTAAATCTGCTGCCATGTTCACCGGCATCGTCACCGATCTCGGCCGCGTCCTGTCGATCGGCCAGGGGCCCGACCCCCGGATCCGCATCCGCACCCGCTATGACGTGGGCGGGATCGAGATCGGCGCCTCCATCGCCTGTTCCGGCTGCTGCCTGACCGTGGTCGACAAGCAGGCCGACTGGTTCGCCGTGCAAGCCTCGGCCGAGACCTTCTCCCGCACCACGCTCGGCCGCTGGCGCATGGACAGCCCGGTGAACCTGGAGCGCTCGCTTAAGGTCGGCGACGAGCTCGGCGGCCACATCGTCACCGGCCATGTCGACGGCGTCGGCGAATGCGTCGGGTCGAGGCCCGACGGCCTGTCCGTGCGGATCGACTTCAAGGTACCAGCCGCGCTCGCCGGCTACATTGCCGAAAAGGGCTCGGTTGCCGTCGACGGCGTCTCGCTGACCGTGAACGAGGTCACAGGCGATCGCTTCGGCGTCAATATCATTCCCCATACCCAGAAGGTGACGACGCTCGGTGGGCTGTCCGCCGGCGATCCGGTCAATATCGAGGTCGACCTGATCGCGCGCTATGTCGCCCGGCTTACCGATGCGAGGAACGCCCGATGAGCAAGACCGTCAGCTTGTCCGAAGTGCGCCGTGCGATGGAAGAGCGTCAGCAGCAACAGCACCCCGCCCTCTCCTCGATCGAGGAGATCATCGAGGATGCCCGCCAGGGCAAGATGGTGATCCTGGTCGACGACGAGGACCGGGAGAACGAGGGCGACCTCGTCATCCCGGCCGAGAAGGCGACGCCGGAGGTCATCAACTTCATGGCCAAGCACGGCCGCGGCCTGATCTGCCTCGCCATGACCGGCGAGCGGGTGAAGCAGCTCGGCCTCCGCTTGATGGCGGCCAATAACGGGACCCGGCACCAGACCGCCTTCACCGTGTCGATCGAAGCGGCCGAGGGGATCACCACCGGCATCTCGGCCTATGACCGCGCGCACACCGTCAAGGTGGCGATCGATCCTGCCAAGGCCGCGAGCGACATCGTGACGCCGGGCCACGTCTTCCCGCTGCTCGCCCGCGACGGCGGCACTCTGGTGCGCGCCGGCCATACCGAGGCCTCGGTCGACATCGCGCGGCTCGCCGGCCTCAATCCCTCGGGCGTGATCTGCGAGATCATGAACGACGACGGCAGCATGGCGCGTCTGCCGGACCTGATCAGCTTCGCCCAGCTGCACGGGCTCAAGGTCGGCACCATCGCCGACCTGATCGCCTATCGCCGGCGCAACGACAGCCTGATCGAGCGCATGGTCGAGACCGAGCTGGAGAGCCGCTATGGCGGCACCTTCCGCATGATGGTGTACCGCAACAAGGTGGAATATGCGGAGCATATCGCGCTGGTGAAGGGCGACGTCGCCGGTACCGATCCGGTCATGGTGCGCGTGCACGCGCTGAACGTGCTGGAGGACGTGCTGGGCGACCGGCATGGCCGCGGCGGCACGCTCGAGTCATCCATGCGGCTCATCGCGGAACAGGGCCGGGGTGTCGTCGTGCTGATCCGCGAGCCCAGGCCGCAGGCGCTGTCGAACCGCGTCCGCCGCCGCCTCGGCGAGCCGGTGGACCAGTCCGGCGAGCTGCGCGATTACGGCATCGGCGCGCAGATCCTGCTCGATCTCGGCGTGCAGAACATGGTGCTGCTGTCCAACCATCAGCGCACCGTCGTCGGCATCGAGGGTTACGGCCTCAATATCGTCGAGCAACGAGCAATCCCGCTGCCCGAGGATTGCTGAACGATGGCCCAGAATCTCTCGGGGCCGAAAGTCCTCCTCGTCGAAGCGCGCTACTACGAGGATATCTCGGATGCGTTGGCGACCGGTGCCATGGCGGCGCTGGAACAGGCAGGCGCGCAGTTCGAACGGCTCACGGTGCCAGGTGCACTGGAGATCCCGGGCGCCATCCGCATGGCGCTCGGCCGTTTCGATGCATTCGTTGCGCTCGGCTGCGTCATCCGCGGCGAGACCACGCATTACGACATCGTTTCCAACGAGAGCGCCCGCGGCCTGATGCAGCTGACCCTCGACCACGCCGTGCCGATCGGCAACGGCATCATCACCGTCGAGGACGAGGACCAGGCCTGGGCGCGGGCCAAGCCCGACGATCTCGACAAGGGCGGTGGCGCGGCCAAGGCCGCGCTGCGCATGCTGGAAATCAAGCGGAGCATGGAGACCGCGCGATCGTGACGCCGCTTCCCGCTAGGCCACGCCCCTTCTCCAGCGCGCGCCGTTCGGCCGCGCGGCTCGCCGCCGTGCAGGCGATCTACGAGATGGAGGTCGGCGGCCGGCGCGCCAGCCGGGTGATCGAAGACTACGAGCGCGACGGCTTTCCGCGCGATACCGACGCGCCGAAGGATCCGGCGAGCGACAAGTCGTGGTTCGGCGACGTGGTGAGCGGCGTGGAGAAGTGCCGCGCGCAGCTCGACCTGCTGATCCAGGACGCACTGCAAAAGGAGCGCGAGGTCGACAAGCTCGAAGCCGTTCTACGTGCCGTGCTGCGCGCCGGCGTCTTCGAGCTGGCGGAGCGGCGCGACGTGCCGGCGCGCGTGGTGATCAGCGAATATATCGACGTGGCGCACGCCTTCTTCTTCGGCGGCGAACCGAATCTGGTGAACGCGGTACTCGACCGCGTAGCCCACAAGGTGCGCGGCGCCGATATCGGCAAGGACACGTGAGCGGCGCCAGATCGCTCGGCGAATTCGAGCGGATCGCGACCTTCTTCGCCCCGCTCGCCGCACCGGAGGCGCTCGGCCTCACCGACGACGCCGCGGTTCTTGCGCCCACGCCCGGCTGCGAGATCGTGCTGACCACCGACACCATGATCGGCGGCGTGCATTTTTTCCCCGATGATCCGCCCGACCTGATCGCGCGCAAGCTGCTCCGCGTGAACCTTTCCGACCTTGCGGCCATGGGCGCCCGCCCGCGCGGCTATCTGCTGGCCAGCGCCTGGCGACGCGATACGGAGGATGCCTGGATCGCCCGTTTTGCATCGGGCCTGGCCGAGGACCAGAAGCTGTTCGGCGCGCTTCTGCTCGGCGGCGATACCACTGCGACGGACGGGCCGGTCGCTCTCACCCTGACCGCCGTCGGCGAGGTCGAGGCGGGGCGGGCGCTGCGGCGCAACGCCGCCCGCCCGGGCGACGAGATCTGGGTCTCCGGCACCATCGGCGACGCGGCCCTGGGCCTGCGGTTGCGGCGCGGCGAGACCCTGGAGCTCGATGCCGCCGCTTCGGCCGGCCTGCTGGCACGGCACCAATTGCCGACGCCGCGCCTAGCGCTGGGTCGGATCTTGGCAGCTCGGGGCTGGGGCGGGCCGGCCTGCGCGGCGATCGACGTCTCCGACGGGTTGATCGCGGATCTCGGTCATATCTGCGACGCCTCCGGCGCGGGTGCCGAGGTCGAGGGGGAGCTCGTGCCGATCTCCGCCGCCGCTCGCGCGGCCCTCGCTTCGGGCAAGGCCGGGCTTGCCGATCTGTTGACCGGCGGCGACGACTACGAGCTCTGTTTCACCTTGCCGGCCGGAGCCCCTGCGCCGGATACCGCCAGCACGGAGATCGCCTGCACGCGCATCGGCCGCATCGTCGCCGGCGGCGGCGTGCGCGTTCTCGCGGCCGACGGCCATGCGCTACCGCTCCCCCGCACCGGGTTCCGTCACTTCTGACGGCGGGCGCATGGCACGCATGCAGCGTTGACACTGGCAGGTCGGCCCCCTTTATTGCAGCCTTCTTCGAGACAAGGGGCCATGTAATGGCGAGGAAGCGGCCGGTCCATCCATGATCGCGATGCAATACGCAATGCGCTTTCCTGCCGGGCTTGAGGCCGCCAAGGCCCGGGTACAGGCGCGAAATCCGAAATTCACCGGCCGTCCCGGCCTCGACCACAAGTTCTATCTCTACGACTCGGCCGAGAACATCTACGCGCCGATCTATCTCTGGCAGGACCACGAGGCGGCGCAGAAATTCCTGCTCGACCCGCTTTTCGCCGAGGTCATCGGCACGCTTGGCCGGCCGCGGGTGCGCTCCTGGATGGTGCTGTCCTTTGTCCGTGGCGCCGCGGAGGCGGACCCGGTCTGGGCCTGTGTCGAGATCGACAAGGTCGGGCCGAAGGACGATCTCAGAGCCCTTGCCAAGAAGGAAGAGGCCGAGAACCTGGAGATGGCAAAGAAGCCAGGGCTGTTCGCCCGGCTGGTCGGCCTGGATCCCGATCGATGGGAGATCACCCATTTCAGCTTCTGGTCCCGCCGGGGCGAGATCGAAAGCAATGCCGATTGCACCTTGAGCTTCGACGTGATCGGCTACGCGCCTTGACCGTGGCATAAGGCCGGGCGGCTCGCCTTGTCGAAGAAGCTTCTGATCATCATCGTGGCAGTGGTGCTGTTGCTGGGCGGCGGCGGTGGTGCCGCCTATTTCTTCCTGTTCGCCGGCAAGCATGAGCCCGAAGCGGAGGTGGCGAAGGTACCGGCGCCACCGGTCTTCATTCCGCTGGACCCGCTTTCCGTGCCGCTGCCGCGCCCGGACAAGCCGCCGCTCTACCACTTCGTCACGCTGACCCTGCAGACGACCGAGGCGAACAAGCCGAAGCTGGTCGAGATGATGCCACGCCTGCGCGATGCCTGGCTGCGCGACCTCAACGCCAATCCGGTCGGCCGCAACGACGGGTCGGGCGAGCTCGACCTCGACCTGCTCAAGACGCGCATACTGCAGATGACCGAGAAGGTGATGGGCGAACCGCTTGCCACCGACGTTCTGATCGTGCGTACGGCGCGCGGGGCGGGCTAGACTGGCAGGCCGAAACCCGGCGTGAACAACCGGCCCGGCACGGGACCAGACGGGAGGGTCGTCATGACGAAGCCGAACGGCATTCACCACTTCGCCATCTGCACCGCCGACATCAAGGCGCAGATCGCCTTCTTCACCGATGTGCTGGGCATGGAGCTGGTCGCGCTCTACTGGATGCACGGCGTCCAGGGCGCCTGGCACGGCTTCGTCAAGCTGAACGGCCAATGCTCGATCGCCTTCGTGCAGACGCCCGATATCGCCAAGATCCCTGTCGAGATCGGCAAGACGCATTCCGGCAATCCCGGCGCGCCCTGCGCACCGGGGACGCTGCAGCACATCGCCTTCAACGTCGACACGGAAGCGGCGCTGCTCACCATGCGCGACCGCATCCGCTCGCGCGGCGTGGAGGTGGCGGGCCATATCGACCACGGCTTCTGCAAGTCGATCTACTTTGCCGGGCCGGAAAACCTGACCCTCGAAGTGTCGACCTCGGAAGGCAAAGCCATCGACGCGGAGGCGTGGATCGATCCTGAAGTCGTGGCGCTTGCCGGCATCTCGGCGGAAGAGCTCAAGCGATTCAAGTCGCCGGCGAAGTTCGCCCGCCCGGCGCGTCCGATACCACAGCCGGCCCATGATCCGACCAAGCCGCACATGGTCTATCCGCCGCACGTCTACAAGGCGATGATGCAGGCGAGCGATGCCGATATTCTTGCCCGGCGCAGCCAAACCGAGCCACCGGTGAAGCTCGCGAGCTGAGCGGGGGGCGATGGTGGGCCCGGCAGGATTCGAACCTGCGACAACGCCGTTATGAGCGGCGAGTTCTAACCGCTGAACTACAGGCCCCCGCGAACCGCATAGCGGTTCTGGCCATATTGCTCAACTCTGCCAGATCTGTCTCGTCGTGCCCGGGCTTGTCCCGGCCACGACGAAGACGCTTAATCAGCTCGCCTGCGGGCGCTTGAAGCTGAAGGGGTAGGGGCCGGGCCAGTCGCCGATCGGCACGGTGTGGGTCACCAGCGGGTGGCCCTCCACATGGACATGCAGCTGGAAGCCCGGCGGCTCCAGGATGTAGCCGAACAGGCCTTCGGGCCGCAGGTCCAGGTTGATCTGGTGCGCCGGGCTCGGGCAGGTCGAGGCGATGGTGCCGGCGAAGCGCACCTCGATCGGCCGGTGCAGATGGCCGCAGAGCAGACGCTCCACCTGGGCATGCCGGCGGATCACGGCGTTGAGCCCTACGGTGCCGGCGAGGCCGAACTGGTCCATGCCGGGGATGTGGCTGCGGAACGGGGGATGGTGCAGGAACACGATGGTGGGGCGCTCCGGTGCCGCCGAGAGCGTGCGGTCGAGCCAGGCGAGGCGCTCGTCGCACAGCTCGCCGCCGCCTTTGCCCGGGATCAGCGTGTCGAGGGCGAGGAGGCGGATCGGCAGGTTCTCCACCGCGTACTGGATGAAGCCCTCGCTGCCGAGATAGCGGTGGTCGGGGAAGACGGCACGCATGGCGTCGCGGTCGTCGTGGTTGCCGGGGATCAGGTAGACCGGCATGTCGAGCGGCGCGAGCAGGCTGCGCAGCCGATCGTATTCGTCGCGCCGGCCGGCATCGACCAGGTCGCCGGTCGCGAGGACCAGGTCCGGCTTCGGGTCGAGCCTGTTGATGGCGGCGACGCAGGTCGCGAGTGCCGCCGCGGTATCCACGCGGTCGTAAGCGAGCCTGCCTTCCGGCTTGATATGCGTGTCCGAGATCTGGGCGATGACGAACATCAGCTCTGCCTTTCAGCTGCGCTTGAGCCCCAGCAGCTTTTCCACCGCCATCAGCTGGATGCGCGCCGATTCCACCATCTCGGCGATCGGCACGCTCTCGTTGGCGGCATGGCCTTCGGCGCCGGAGCCGGGGCCGAGATTGAGAATCTCGATCCCGTCATCGGCGAAATAGCGTCCGTCCGACACGCCGGTTGCATTCAGAAATCGCGCCGGCTTCCCGGTCACGGATTCGATGGCGGCGGCGAAGGCCTTCACGCCCTCGCCATCCTTCGGCGCGGTGAAGCCGTTGGTGCCAGTCAGGAATTCGATCTCGACCGTGCCGGTCGGCTCGTCCAGAGCGAGCAGGATTTCCTTCATCTCGGCGAAGGCCTCGCCGACCTTCTCTTCCGGCAGCAGCCGCCGGTCGATCTCGGCGAAGCAATGGCTCGGCACCACGTTGGTGTTGTGCCCGCCCTGGATGCGGCCGAGATTGATGGTCGATTTCTTGTCGCCGGCGACGCGGCCTGCGAGCTTGGGGGAGAGGTCGCGGTGCAGCGCGTCCAGCACGCGCATCATGCGCAGGATGGCGTTGTCGCCTGCATCCGGCTTGCCGGCATGGGCGGCGCGGCCATGCGTGGTGATTCGGGCCCACAGGATGCCACGCTCCTCGGTGATCATCTGGTTCTCGGTCTGCGCGCCCAGCACCAGCCAGGTCGGCTTCACCTTCCCGGTCTCGCGCAGATAGAACATGCCGTCCGGGCCGAGATGCTCCTCGTCGGCGACGAAGGTGAAGACCACCTCGCCCTTGGCCGGGCCGCCGCGGCGGGCGACCTCCTCGGCGAGCCAGATCTGCACCGCCATCGAGCCCTTGCAATTGCCGGCGCCGAGGCCGAACACCTTGCCGTCCTCGACATGTGCCTTGAACGGATCCGTCTTCCACTTCTCGCGCTCGCCGACCCCGACCGTGTCGGCATGGGCGTTGAAGACGAGCGAGGGCTGGCCCTTGCCGAGCCTGGCGACGACATTGTCCCAGGTGTCGGTGCGGCTCAGGGTTTCGACGGCATAGCCGGCCTTGTTCAAGCGCTCTGCCGCGTAGGCGCAGATCTCGCGGGTGTCGCCGGGCGGATAGTGCGAGGGCCGGGCGATCAGCTCGGACAGGATCGCGACCAGACCGTCGGCGGTGGTCGTAGAGGCTTTTTGGGATGTCATCGGTTGGCGAGCTCGACCAGGGTTGCGGCGAGCACGCGCGCGCCGGCGGCGAGATCGGCGGGCGTCGCGCTCTCGACCTCATTATGGCTGATGCCGCGGGCGCAGGGCACGAAGACCATGCCGGTCGGACAGAGATGGGCGATGTGCATGGCGTCGTGACCGGCGCCGGAGATCATCTCCATGCTCGGCATGTTCAGCGCCGCGGCGCTGGCGCGCACCAGGCCGATCACGGCGGGATCGAAGGGTGTCGGCGAGACGTCGCTGATCCGCGTAACCTTCACCTCGCAGCCGCGCGCGTTGGCCTTGGCGATGCCTTCGATCTTGTCGGTCAAGGTCGTCAGCGTCGCGCGGTCGGGATGGCGGAAGTCGATGGTGAAGAAGACACGGCCGGGCACGGTGTTGGCCGAGCCGGGGAAGACGTCGAACCGGCCGACCGTGTAGCGCACGGTGTCGGTCGGGTCGTCAAAGGCCTGCTCCAGAGCCAGCACGATGGCGGCGGCGGCCTTCATGGCATCCTTGCGCAGCTTCAGTGGCGTGGTGCCGGCATGCGCCTCCTCGCCGGTCACCTCGATTGTGTAGCGGCGCGAGCCCTGCACCAGGGTGACGGCGCCGATCTGCAGCTGCTGGCTCTCCAGGATCGGGCCCTGCTCGATATGCGCCTCCACATAGGCGGTGACCGCACCGCCGATCGGCCGGCGTGGCACGTCGAGCGCCTTCAAGGTTGCGGCGAGCTCGGGCCCGAGCGCTACGCCGTCGCGGTCGACGGAATTCAGATGGTCGGGCAGCCGGTACTTGCCGGCATAGATGGCGGAGCCCATGGCGCCGGGCTGGAAGCGGCTGCCCTCCTCGTTGGTCCAGGCCACCACCTCGATCGGGCGCTTCGTCTTGATGCCGGCGCGCTCCAGCGCCTCCAGCACCTCGAAGCCCGCCAGCACGCCATAGGCGCCGTCGAACTTGCCGCCGGTCGGCTGGCTGTCGAGATGACTGCCGGTGACCACGGGCGGTGCCTCCGCCTCGGTGCCGGCGCGTCGGACATAGAGATTGGCCGCATCGTCCTGCGCCACGGCGAAGCCGAGCTTTGTCGCCCAGGCCGTCAGCTCGGCTCGGGCGGCCCGATCTTCGGCCGACAGGGCCTGGCGGTTGACGCCGCCCTTCGGCGTCGCCCCGTGGCGCGCCATCGTCATCAGCCGCTGCCACAGCCGGTTCTCGTCGACGGCTTGCGCAACCTTCAGCGCAATCTCGGAGCTCATGCAAAGACTCCCGCGACGCGCGCCCGCGCGGCCACCAGGTGCTGCACCACGTCGATGGTCGGCGTCGGCACGCCGACCAGGCGGCCGAGCTCGCTCACCACGGTGACCAGCGCGTCGATCTCCATCGGACGGTTCGCTTCCAGATCCTGCAGCATCGAGGTCTTGTGCTCGCCGACATCTTCCGCCGTCTTGATGCGCGCGTCGATGGTCATGGCGAAGCGCACACCGAGTTTCTCGGCGATCGCCTTGGCCTCCTCCATCATCGGCCGTAAGACCGCGTGGCAATCCCGGTCGCGCGCCATCCAGGCGAGCGTGCCGTGCACCAGCGCGCTGACCGGGTTGAACGACAGGTTGCCCCACAGCTTCATCCAGATCTCGTCGCGGATCTTCGGCCGGACCGGCGACTTGAATCCGGCGGCGATCAGCGCCTTGCTCAGCGCCTCGACGCGTGGGCTGCGGCTGCCGTCCGGTTCGCCGACCGGCATGCGGTCGCCATGCTGATGCTTGACCACGCCCGGCGCCACCAGCTCGCAGGCGCCCCATAGCACGGTGCCGATGGCGCGGTCAGGCCCGATGCCGCTCCATTGCACGCCGCCGGGATCGACCGATTCGAGGCGCGTGCCCTCCCAGGGGCCCTGCAGCTTGTGGAAATACCACCAGGGCACGCCGTTCTGCGCCGTCATCACCGCAGTCTCGGGACCGAGCAGGGGCGCGAGCTGCGGAACGATCCCCGGCACGGAATGCGCCTTCAGCGCGATGATGACGTAGTCCTGCGGCCCGGCCTCGCGCGGATCGGCAGTCACGCGCGGACGGACGGTGAATTCCTCGCCGCCCTCCTCGATCACCTTCAGGCCGTTCTGCTGCATGGCCGCGAGATGCGGGCCGCGCGCGACCAGGGTGACCTCGACGCCGTTCCGGTGCAGCAGCGCGCCGATATGCGCCCCCATGGCGCCGGCACCGTAGATGCAGATCTTCATGGCGCGATACCGAGCACCTTCGCGAGGCCGATGCGCTGCAGCTTGCCGGTGGCGCCTTTCGGGATCTCGGGCAGGAACAGCACCTTGCGCGGCACCTTGAAATCGGCGAGATGCGTCGCCGCGAAGTCGCGGATCTCGCGCTCCGTCGCGCTGAAGCCTTCGCGCAGCACCACGGCGGCGCCGACCTCCTCGCCCAGCTTGTCGTGCGGGATGGCGAAGGTGACGACCTGGGCGACGGCCGGATGGTCCATCAGCACCTCGTCTACCTCCTTCGGCGAGACCTTCTCGCCGCCGCGGTTGATGATCTCTTTCAGGCGGCCGGTGATGGTGAGATACCCTTCTGGATCCAGCACGCCCTGGTCGCCAGTGCGGAACCAGCCGGCGGTGAAGGCTTCGGCATTGGCTTTGTCGTTGTTGCGGTAGCCGCGGGTGACGTTGGGACCGCGGATCACCACCTCGCCGATCGAGCCGGCGTGCAAAATCTTGCCGTCGCCATCCATGATGCCGACATCCGGCCCGGCGGCGATGCCGACCGAGCCCGGCTTGCGGGCGCGCGGCGGCAGCGGGTTCGAGGCCATCTGATGCGCCGCCTCGGTCATGCCGTAGCTTTCGATCACCGGACAGCCGAACACCTTCTCCAGCTCCGCCATCACCTGCGGCGGCAGCGAGGCGGATGAAGAGCGGATCAGCCGCAGCGGATGGGCCTTGATGATCTCCTGGTTGCGTTCGGCGCGGGCGAGGATCGCCTGATGCATGGTCGGCACCGCCGTGTACCAGCTGGGCCTCGCCTCCTGCACCTGCGCGAAGAAGCGCAGCGCATTGAATCCCGGCGCGCACCAGACCGAGCCGCCGGCGCCGACCGAGGACAGCGTCGCCGCGATCAGGCCGTGGATGTGGAACAGCGGCATGATGTTGAGGCAGCGATCGGCCGCGGTCAGCGCGATGGTCGCGCGGATATGCCGCGCCGAGGCGGTGACGTTGCGATGGCTGAGCGGAACGATCTTCGGCCGCGACGTGGTGCCCGACGTGTGCAGGACCAGGGCGACGTCGTCCGCCTCCGCCAGTCCCGGCCGTGCCGGTTCCCCCTTAAGGTCGCTGTTCAGCGTGAAGGCTCCGGCCGGCGCCTTCGGGTCGATCGCCAGCTCGATGATCGGAATGCCGCGGTCCCTGGCAACGGCGATCGCCGTCGAGGTCGAGCCGGCTTCCACCACCAGCGCCTTGGCCTCGAGATCGCCGAGGTAGAAGTCGAATTCTTCGGCGCGATAGGCCGGGTTGAGCGGCGCCGTGGTGAAGCCGGCGGCGAGGCACAGGAAGCTCGACGCCATTTCCGGGCCGTTCGGCAGCACGATGGCGATCGCATCCTCGCGGCCGAAGCCGAAGCCGTTCATCGCCTCGACCGTCGCGCGCACCTGTTTGCGCAGGGCTGCGAAAGTCAGCGGCGCGCGCTCCGGTGCGCCGATGGCAGGGGCATCCGCTGCGCCGCGTTCCAGCAAGCCGTGAACCGTATCGTCGACCGACATCGTGCCTCGCTTCCGAGCCTCTCGGCACCATAGCAATGGGCCTGCGGCGTCGCCACACGCCGGCCGCGCCGCCGCTGTCGCGCGACACTGCGTCGTCGCTGGAACCGCGGAAGCTTCCGCGGCGAGGCGCGGCGGATTTGGCGTCGCGCTGCATGCCATGGTCGTCGTAGGGCGATAGGATCGACCGGCGTGGCGCCGCCCGCGGCCGGACCTGAGGGCAGGCGGTATCGGCGGTTGACAGGCGGGCGGCGACAGGCTTACCTTTACGTAAACGTAAAGCAGGGCGCGGGCCAACGCGGAGGGAGCTTATGAACGACGTGCCGAGCCACAATTCCGGGCGCGACGACCACATCACCTATGACCCCGCCTATCGGGTGGTCCAGCCGGACGATTTCCCGGCGATGATCGAGGTGGATCGCTATGCCCAGCGCTCCGACGCCTTCGACGAGATCATTTCCCAGACCCACGATCATTTCTGGGACCCGAACAACCCCGCCTATCTCGATTACGGCCAGCCCTGGGATCTCGACAACGAATTCCTGATGCCGCCGGAGCGCTTCGCCGAGTTCCGCTCGGCCGTGGCCGACAAGCTCGACAAGCGGCACCATCCGCGCCTGGCTAACGAGCTGATGCGCTGGAACCTCTCCAACATCCTGCATGGCGAGCAGGGGGCCTTATCGCTTTCCGCCTCGCTCTGCGACATCCTGCATGATCCGGGCGCGCAGGAATACGCCTCGAACCAGGCGCGCGAAGAGGCGCGCCATGTCGCCGGCTTCGGCAAGTACGTCGCCGTGCGCTGGGGCAAGCCTCTCCCGGTCGGCGAGGAGCTGGGCCGGTTCCTGAACGAGATCGTGCTGTCGCCGGTGGTCTACAAGAAGCTGGTCGGCATGCAGATGCTACTCGAAGGCCTCGCCATGGGCGCCTTCGCCAACCTGCATGCGCATACTCGCGACCCGCTGCTGAAGCGGCTGGTACAGCTCGTCATGACCGACGAGGCCTTCCACCACAAGTTCGGCAAGATCTGGGCCGACCGGACCATGCCCAAGCTGACCGCGGAAGAGCACATCCGGGTCGAGGACTGGGCTGCCTATTCCTTCGAGACGTTGCTGTTCAATCTTTCCAACGTTCGCCAGCGCCGGCACATCTACGCCCAGTTCGGGCTCGACTGGGAGTGGGTGCGCGATGCGATCCGCGAGGTCTATAGCGACGAGCAGCGCCGCAAGGACCTGAAGGAGAACAACAGCGTGTTCCGCGTGCTGGTGAAGACGCTGCTGAAATGCGGCATCATCACCGACCGCACCAGCCACGTTTACGGCGTCTGGATCGACATGAAAGGGCTGGCGGCCGAGAGCGACGAGATGGTGGGTGACGCCATCGCCGCTGAAGGCATCGAGTTCCTGCGCGGCGTCAACCGCAATCGCAAGGTGATCGGGCAGAAGCCGCTCGCCGCGGCCTGACCGATCGGCCACCGCCCATTACAGGCGCCCCGGCAGCGATGCCGGGGCGTCTTCGCGTTCAGGTGAGCTCGGCGATCATCTCGTCGGAGAGCGTGCCGGGGATCAGCAGGATCGGCGTGCGGAAGCTGCCCGAAAGCTTGCCGGCAAGCTGGCTGACCAGCGGGCCCGGGCCTTCCTTGCCGGGCGAGGCGCCCAGCACCAGCGCCAGGATATGCGGCTCGTCGCCGATCAGCGACAGCACCTCGTCCTGGGTGCGGCCTTCGCGGATGACGAATTCCGGCATGGTGCCGCTGTCCTGCATCACCTCGGCGGCGAGATCCTGCATCAGCTGCTCGGCGGCCTCGCGCTGCTCCGCCTTCAGCTGCTCGGCCACGGAAATCCAGTGCGCCGCCTCGGTCGCGCCCTCGGGCTCCTGGATCACGTGCAGCATGATCACGCCGCCGCCGATCTTCTTGGCGCGGTGCGAGGCGAAGCGCAGCGCAACCCGGCATTCGGGGGTTGAATCGACGACAACGAGGAATTTGTTGCGCCGGCCGCGCCGGCTTTCGTCGAACGGCATGCGGTCATGGTGCCTGTTGCCGCGGCGCCCGGCAAGCGGCGCGGTGTCGGCGCCGGGCCCGACGCTTCTGTAGTTGCCCTGGCGAGCGTCCTGGGTTAGTCATCCGGCCCTTCCGACCGGCCGGAACACGGGCGCAAGCCCCTGCGGAGAGGTGCCAGAGTGGTCGATCGGGGCGGTCTCGAAAACCGTTGTACCCTCACGGGTACCGTGGGTTCGAATCCCACCCTCTCCGCCAAACTAACTTATTGACGTAGAAGGCATTGTTGAATTCGACGAGGCCGGAGCCGGAGCAAAACTCCGGCCCTCTGCCGCCTCAGTCGTCCGCGCAGGTGCCGAAGCGCATCCAATCATTCAGCTCAGCAATCGGTAGAGGCCCCGGCCGACCGAAACGGCAAGGGCCGCGACGAAGGCAAGCGGCACCAGCGGGTGCAGGTTGTTGAGCAGCCGGAACAGATTGCACAACAGCCCCACGGCATGCTGCGGCAACGTCTTCGGGCTCTTGGAATATTCCATCGCCGCCTTGACGACGGCGAAGACGCCGCCATTTGCCGCCAGCACGGCGCGCGTCAGCCACCCGCCAGAGCGCGGGGCCACGAGGTAGTTGCATTTGAGCAGGATGCGCTGCCGGTCGCCGGGATTGTACGTGCCCTCGACCCAGTGCAGCTCGCGGTGAAAGTCGAGCAGGCCGAATTCGTAGGACGCAAACGCCTGCGTCACGCCGCTGTCATGGAACACGACGCGATAGGTGGCATCGGATTGCAGGTAGATCAGGGCCCGCACCACAGCGCCATAGGGCAGGAAACGCAGATTGCCGTCGTAATGCCTGCTGAACAGGCCCTGGTCGCCGCCCTTGTCCTTGTTGTAGTGCGAGATGTAGACCTCGTCGGTCCGCTTCATCGGTGTAAGCGCGTGGCCGGCGGCGAAACGGCGCAGGATCGCCCCGGTGATCGCCGGGCTGTCGCGCAGCCGGTCGATCGCCGCAATCACATCCGGCGGCAGCGCGCGAATGTAGACGTGTTTGGACGGCCGCTGCGCGAGATCCGCGCGATAGCGATCCTCGATCCACCTGACCAGGTCGTCGATGATGCGGCGGGATTCCGGTTCGTCGAAGCGGCCGATGGTGGCCGGAAAGCGACGGACGGACCTGGCGCGCGCCGGATGCTGGTCCTCAACGCTGAGACGCAGTGCCTCGCTCATCGGGTGTGGCCTCTCCTGCCCTGCGGGTTGGGGTGGGCGCTGCCGGCGGTGCGTAGCATCCGAACAACAGCCATGCGTAAAGCGAAATCGCGGTACCGGCCGCAGCCGCGATAGGGAGCGCGGCCCCGGCGGCCGCGAGCGTTCCGATGGCCGAGCCGGCGGCGGCGGCAGTGGCGAGAGCCGCGCCGCGCCGCCGCCGCTGACGATCGGCCGGGCCGCGACCGGGTGCCAGACGCGTTTCCATCGCCAGCAGGCCGAGATTGAGCACCACATGCATGGTGGCGAGCGGCCACCATGTCGCGCGGAACTCGCTGTTGATCAGCAGGCCGGCATAGGCGGCGATATTGCCGAACAGCATCGGATGCGCGGTGACGGAGTAGGGGAAGGCTGCGACACGTCGCTCCGGCAGGCCATCCAGCTCACGGCCGTAATACGTGCGGTCCACGCCGAGGGCCGCCGCCGCGGCGATGTTCAGCCCGAAGCCCGCCAGCACGACGGCAAGCGAGACCGGTTCCGCCGGCGCTCTGAGATAGGCCGCCGCCAGCACCGCCAGCGCCGCGGCCTTCATCAGCACGGCGTCGCGCCGGAACACGGCAAGCCGGATCGCACCGAACCAATAGGCCAGGAAGTAGAGCAGGTAGTGCCACCAGCTCAGGGCATAGACCGCAAGCGCCAGCTCATCGGCGGCGAAGGCCAGGCCGCCGATCGCGAGGACGAAGACGGCGCTGGCGATGGTCGATGCCGATGGCTCGACGCCCGCTTTGCGGTCGCCGATCGCAGTCACACCATGGCGGCGCCAAGCTTCCCGCAGCATGAATGCCGATATGCGGCATCATGGGGACGAATTAATGACAGTCGGTCCCGTTCGAAGGCGTTACTCCGTGCGTGCGATCAGATGGAAGAAGGTGCCGCTGACCAGGCCGCGGCGGCTGGCCAGGTCGGAGACCGGCTGGCTGGAGGCATCCACGGCTTCGAGCAGCGGTTCGTCGTTGCCCATCGCCGTCACCCGCGCATAGTGGAATTCGTGGCCGGTGACGCGCGCGCCGGGGCTTCCCAAAGGGGAGGGCCCGAGCAGCCGCGCGGCACGGTAGCCGAGATGCAGCTTGCGCTTGGAAAAATCGGTCTCCAGGCCGAGCAGGCCGACCATCGCGTGGCGTATGCCGGCGGCATCAACCAGGCCCTGGCCCAGCACCATGTAGCCGCCGCATTCGCCATGCACCGGGCGTGTGCTGGCAAAGCGGCGCAATCCTTCCTGGAAGACGGCATTGCCGGCGAGCCGGCCGCCATGCAGCTCGGGATACCCACCCGGCAGCCAGGCGAGCTCCGTCGACGGGTCGGGGCCTTGGTCGGCAAGCGGCGAGAAGATCGTCAGCTCCGCGCCTGCCGCCCGCCACGCCGACATCAGGTGCGGATAGGTGAAGACGAAGGCGGCGTCCTGGGCAATCGCGATGCGCTGGGCCGGCGGCGGCATGGCGGGCTCGTTCGTCGCAGATGCCCGGCCGGCCTGCGCCAGCGCGCGAATTTTTGGCAAATCGCATTGCGAAGCTACGACATCGGCCAGCAAGTCGATCTGCGTATCGAGCTGCGTCACCTCGCCCGGCGGGACCAGGCCGAGATGACGCTCGGCCAAGGCCAGGTCGTCGTTGCGGCGAATGCAGCCGACGACCGGAATGCCGGCACCCTCGATGGCGCTGACGGCGAGCTGCTGGTGCCGGTCACTGGCCACGCGGTTGAGCACGACGCCGGCGACGACCACATCCGCCCGCAGGGTTGTGCAGCCGAGCGCGATCGCCGCGGCGGACTGCGCCTGGCCCGAGACATCGAGAACGAGCAGGACGGGCCAGCCGGTCAGGGCCGCGATATCGGCGGTCGCGCCGATGCCGGCCTCGCCGCGCCGCGCACCGCCATCGAATAGGCCCATCGAGCCTTCGACCAAGGCGAGATCGGCATCGCTGGCGTGCGCCAGCAGGGACGAGATCAAACCGGCCGGCATGGCCCAGCTGTCGAGGTTGAAGCTCGCGCGGCCGCAGGCGCGCGCGTGGAAGGCCGGGTCGATGTAGTCGGGCCCGTTCTTGAACGGCTGCACCGCCACGCCGCCGCGCTGAAACGCCCGCATCAGGCCGAGTGCCACCGTCGTCTTGCCGCCGCTGGAGCGCGGCGCCGCGATGACGAGACCGGGCGGCAGGCCGGGCACGGCGTCAGCCCTCGCCGCCGCGATACCGGCGCCGATAGGCCGGATCGTAGAGCGCACTGTCGCGGAACCCTTCCGCCGCCAGCACGCGGCCGACCAGGATCAGGCCGGTGCGCTCCTTCTCCGTCGGCCCGACCTTGGCGAGAATGTCGGCAAGCGTGCCCTGCACGATGCGCTGCTCCGGCCAGGTCACCCGGAACACCACGGCGACCGGGCAATCAGCGCCGTAATGGGGCACCAGCCGCTCGACCAGCTCGGCCAGCCGGTGCACCGAGAGGTGCAGCGCCAGCGTGGCACCGGTCGCGGCATAGCTGTCCAGCCGCTCGGCTGCGGGCATGGCGGAGGCGCGGCCGGGCGTGCGGGTCAGAACCACGGTCTGCGCAAGCTCGGGCAGGGTGAGTTCGCGGCCCAACGCCGCCGCCGCGGCGGCAAAGGCGGGCACGCCCGGCGTCACCGTATAGGGAATCCCGAGCGCGTCGAGCCGGCGCAGCTGCTCACCCATGGCGCTCCAGATGGAAAGGTCGCCGGAATGCAGCCGGGCGACATCCAGGCCCCCCGCATGCGCCGCCTGCATCTCGGCGACGATCTCGTCCAGGCTCATCGGCGCGGTATCGACGATGCGCGCCCCGGCCGGGCAATGCGACAGGATGCCCGGATGCACCAGCGATCCGGCATAGAGGCAGATGGGCGCGCGGGCGATCAGGTCGCGGCCGCGCAGCGTGATCAGGTCCGGCGCACCGGGGCCGGCGCCGATGAAATGCACGGTCATGCGCCGTCGCCCTCCGCCAGCGCGCAGGTCGCGCCGGCGCCGGCCAGGCGGGCGAGCCTGAGCCGCGCGTTGCGGCCGGCGGCGGCAAGTGCTGCCGCCTCGGCCACACTGGCATGGCCCACGGCGCGCGCG
>QOZS01000040.1 GCA_003576705.1 Desertibaculum subflavum | reverse complement strand
GATCATTGGATAGAGGTCGCGCCATCGATGCTGGCCTCCAGCTCCAGCCAGCATCTTGAATCACAAATCGACCAAAACCGGAATCCCCGCCGATTCAACAAAGCCGTGAACCGCTCTAATCTCGGCGCATGCCCGATTCACGTTACGCGATCTATCTCGCGCCGCCCGCCGATTCCGAACTGCACGCGACCGCCTCTGCCCTGCTCGGGCGCGACGCGCAGTCCGGCGCGGCGCTGCCGCAGCCTCCGATGGACGGCATCGCGCCGGCACGCTGGGCCGAGATCACGGAAGATGCCCGCGGCTATGGCTTCCATGGGACGATGAAGCCGCCATTTCGATTGGCCGCGGGCAGCGATATCGGCAACCTCGAACAGGCCCTCGCGCAATTCGCCGCGACGCGAGCGGCGTTCAACGGGCCGCCCTTGGTCCTGCGCGCGATCTCCGGCTTCCTGGCCCTGGTGCCGGAGCGTCCGGATACGCGGATCGATGGCCTCGCGGCGGATTGCGTGCGCGAGTTCGATCGCTTCCGCGCCCCGGCCGGCGAAGCGGAGCTGGCGCGCCGGCGCAGATCCGGACTGTCGCCGCGCCAGGACGAATACCTGCAGCGCTGGGGCTATCCCTATGTGATGGAGGAATTCCGCCTGCACTTCACCTTCACCTGCCGGCTCGGCGGGGCTGAGCGCGCGACGGCGGCGCAGGCCTTACGGCCGCATGTGGAGCGCTTCGCGGCCGAGCCGCTCCGTGTCGATGCGCTGGTCCTGTTCGAGCAGCCGGCGGCCGGCGCGCCGTTCCGGATCCGGCGGCGCTTCCCGTTCGGGGCTTAAGCGACGCGGCGGCCCTCGCGCCAGACCGCGCGGACGACGGGAACGTTCTCGACCACCCCGACCTGGATCAGGTCGGCGCGGCGGCCGGGCGCGATCTCGCCGCGATCGTCGAGGCCGACCGCCTCGGCCGGAATCTTGCTCGCCATCGCCACCGCGGCGGGCAGGCCGATGCCGCAATCGCTGTCGGTCAGCGAGAAGATCGAGATCAGCAGGCTGGACGGCACGTAGTCAGAGGACACGATGTCGAGATGGCCGCGCCGGGCGAGGTCGAGCGCCGAGACGTTGCCGGAATGGGAGAAGCCGCGCACCACGTTCGGCCCGCCCATGAGGACGCGCAGGCCCGCCGCATGAGACCGCGCCGCCGCCTCCACCGTGGTCGGAAACTCGGCGATCACCATGCGGTCGCCGATCGCCTCGTCGACATGGGCGGGCGTGGCGTCGTCATGGCTCGCCAGCGGGATGCTGCGCTCCTGGCACATCCGCACCACCCGCGCGCGGTTCGGCGCCGACCAGCGTTCCTGCTGCTCCTTCTTCTTGACGTGGAAATCGGCGATCTCCGCGTCCGACATGCCGAACTTGCCCTTGTAGTATTCGTGGTGCTTGTCGAGGTTGACGAACTGGCGCTGGCCGGGCGTGTGGTCCATCACCGAGACGAGGCGCAGGAAGGGCGTATCGACGAACGGATCGAACTGCGCCACCAGATCCGGCGTCGACACCTCGCAACGCAGATGCAGTAGATGCTCGGCGCGCATCATGCCGCGCTCGTTCGCCTTGGCGACGCCGGCGATCATGTCGCGCATGGTCTCGACGCGGATGCCGGTATCGCGGATCGAGCCGATCGAGATCGCATCCAGAACGGTGGTGATGCCGGCGCCGGCGATGCGGGCGTCGTGGTCCATCACCGCAGAAAGCATCGGCCAGCGCACGCCGGGGCGCGGCTGGACGTGGTTCTCCAGGTTGTCGGTGTGCAGCTCGACCAGGCCGGGCAGCAGGTAGTCGCCGCCGAGATCGACGGATGCGCCGGCGCGGCCTTCGTCGACGGCGGCGATTCTGCCATCCGCCACCTTGACGGAGCCATTAATCACCGCTCCCGCGGTGACGATACGCCCATTGCCGAACACCAACTCCGACATCACGCAGCCGCCTCCAACGGGGCCAGATCGACATAACGCGTCGCCACCGCCGCCCGGCTCGCCTCGTCATGCAGGATCGCGAGGATGGCCGCCCCGCGCTCCCGCGCTTCCCGCACCAGGTCGAGCACGAGCGCGCGGTTGGCGTCGTCGAGCGAGGCGGTCGGCTCGTCGAGCAGCAGGATGGGATAGTCGACCGCGAGCACGCGGGCAATGTTGACGCGCTGCTGCTCACCGCCGGAGAAGGTGGCCGGCGGCAGGTCCCACATCTTGGCCGGGATGTGCAGCCGGCCGAGCATGGTGCCAGCGCGCTCGCGCGCCTCGTCCGTAGGGACGCCGCGCGCCATCAGCGGCTCGGCCACGACGTCGAGCGCGGAGACGCGCGGAATGACGCGCAGGAACTGGCTGACATAGCCGATCGTGTTGCGGCGGATCTCCATCACCGTCCGCGGGCTGGCAGCTGAGAGATCGACCATCTCACCTTCGTGGCGCACTGCCACGCGGCCGCCGCCGATCCGGTAGTTGCCGGATACCGAGCGCAGCACGGTGCTCTTGCCGGTGCCCGACGGTGCCCGCAGCACCACGCATTCGCCGGTCTCGACCTGCATGGAGAAGGCCTGCAGCACGCGGAGCTCGACGCTGCCGCGCAGGTGCAGGGTGAAGGTCTTGGCGAGGCTCTCGATCGCGATCATCACGGTCTTGTCGTCGGGCATGGTCACACCGTCAGCACGGAGGAGACCAGCAGCTGGGTATAGGCGTGCTGCGGGTCGTCCAGAAGCTGGTCGGTGAGGCCCGCTTCCACCACGCAGCCCTGGCGCATCACCAGCATGCGGTCGGCGAGCAGGCGGGCGACGCCGAGATCGTGCGTCACCACGATGGCGGCGACGCCGGCCTCACGCACCAGGCGGCGGATCAGGTCGAGCAGGCGGGCCTGCACCGAGACGTCGAGGCCGCCGGTCGGCTCGTCCATCAGCACGATGGCGGGATGCGTGACCAGGTTGCGGGCGATCTGCAGGCGCTGCTGCATGCCGCCGGAGAAGCTCGACGGCAGGTCGTCCATCCGCGCCGGATCGATCTCGACAGCGTCGAGCCATTCACTGGCCGAGCCGCGGATATGGCCGTAATGCCGGCCGCCGATCGCCATCAAGGGCTCGCCGACATTGGCGCCGGCGCTGACGCCGAAGCGCAAGCCGTCGCGCGGGTTCTGCCGCACGAAGCCCCATTCGGCGCGCAGGATGGCGCGGCGCAGCGCTTCCGAGGCGGCGACGAGGTCGATCACCTCGCCCGAGCGGCGGCGGAAGCGCACGCGCCCGGCATCGGGCGGCACCAGGCCGCCCAGGCAGTTGAGCAGAGTGGTCTTGCCGGAGCCGCTCTCGCCGACCACAGCGAGCACCTCGCCGGGCCAGAGCTCGAACGACACGTCGCGGCAGGCGACGCGGCGGCCATAGGCCTTGGCGAGGCCTGTGACGGTGAGAACGGGATCGTCGGTCATTCAGCCGCCTCCTCGAGCGGGTTGGGCCCGCCATCGCCCCGGTGGCCGGCCTCGCGCCGCTCCTGGCAGAAATCGGTGTCGGAGCAGACGAACATGCGCCGACCCCGGTCGTCGAGGATCACCTCGTCGAGGAAGCTGGTCGTCGCGCCGCAGAGCGCGCAGGCCTGGTCCCATGTCTCGATGGTGAAGGGATGGTCCTCGAAATCGAGCGGGACGACATCCGTGTAAGGCGGCACGGCGTAGATGCGCTTCTCGCGCCCGGCGCCGAACAGCTGCAGTGCCGCCATGCGGTGCATCTTCGGGGTGTCGAATTTCGGGATCGGCGAGGGGCGCATGATGTAGCGGCCGTTGACCAAGACCGGATAGTCGTAGGCCGTGGAGACCCGGCCCTTGACCGAGATATCCTCGTAAAGCTTCACATGCATGACGCCGTATTCGCGCAGCGCATGCATCTTGCGCGTCTCGGTCTCGCGCGGCTCGAGCCAGCGCAAGGGCTCCGGGATCGGCACCTGGTAGACCAGGATCTGGCCGGGCGCGAGCTTGCGCTCGGGGATGCGGTGGCGGGTCTGGATGATGCTGGCCTCGGCGGTGCGCTCGGTCGTCGCCACATCGCACATGCGCACGAAGAAGTTGCGGATGCTGACGGCGTTGGTGGTGTCGTCGGCGCCCTGGTCGATCACCTTCAAGGTATCGCCCGGCCCGATCACCGCGGCGGTGATCTGGATGCCGCCGGTGCCCCAGCCATAGGGCAGCGGCATCTCGCGACTGCCGAACGGCACCTGGTAGCCCGGGATCGCCACGCCCTTCAGGATGGCGCGGCGGATCATCCGCTTGGTCTGCTCGTCGAGGTAGCCGAAGTTATAACCGTCGGCGGTCATTCGGCGGCCTCCTTGAACGGGCTTTCGGCCAGCGCCTTCTCCGCCTCGGCCCGCATGCCGCGCACGACATGCAGCTCGGACTGGAAGTCGACATGGTGCGGCAGCTTGAGGTGCTGCACGAAGCCCGAGGCCTCGACATTGTCGCAGTGATAGAGCACGAATTCCGGGTCCTGCGGCGGCGCGGTGATCTCCTCGCCGAGCTCCTCGGCGCGGAGCGAGCGGTCGACCAGCGCCATCGCCATCGCCTTGCGCTCGCCATAGCCGAAGACGAGGCCATAGCCGCGGGTGAATTGCGGGAGTTCCGTCTTCGAGCCCTTGAACTGGTTCACCATGTCGCATTCGGTGACGCAGATATCGGCGATGTCGATCGCGAACCCCAATTCCGGGGCCACCATCTCGACCGCCACCTCGCCCATGCGGATCTCGCCGGCGAAGGGGTGGTTGCGGGCATAGCCGCGCTGGGTCGAATAGCCCATGGAGAGCAGGAAGCCCTCGTCGCCGCGGGCCAGCGCCTGCAACCGCATGGCGCGGTCGGCCGGGAAGCGCAGCGGCTCGCGGGTCAGGTCGGCGATCGGGCCATCGTCCTGCTCCGCCGCGTCGGGCTCGAGCAGGCCCTCGCGGCCGATCGTGTCAGCGACGCGCGGCAGCGGATGGGCGACGCCCTGCCCGGCGGCCGGCGCGTCGGCGATCTCGCCCGTTTCGGCGAGGCTCGGATCGAGCAGGCGCTGGGTGTAGTCGAAGGTGGGCCCGAGGATCTGGCCGCCGGCGATCTCCTTGAAGGTCGCCGAGATGCGCCGGTGCACCCGCATTTCCGGCGTCGCCACCGGCTCGCTGTAGCCGAGCCTGGGCAAGGTGGTGCGGTAGGCGCGGAGCAGGAAGATTGCCTCGACCTGGTCGCCGCGCGCCTGTTTCAGGGCGAGCGCGGCGAGGTCGGGATCGTAGAGCGAGCCTTCCGCCATCACCCGGTCGATGCCGAGACGGAGCTGCTCGCGGATCTGCGCCGGCGTGATCTCCGGCACCGTGGGGTCGCCGCGGCGGTCCTCGGCCAGCAGCGCATGCGCGTTGGCGATGGCCTGCTCGCCGCCCTTGGTCGCGACATACATGGGCCTAGCCCTCCACTTTGGTGGTGCGCGGCAGCGCGACCACGCGGTCGCCGGCGCAGAAGAAGATGTCGAGCCCGCGCGGGAAGAGCGGCGCCAGCGCCGCCCGCGCCGGCCAGAAGCGGGCATCGATGCCGTCGACCGCGACGCGCCGCGTCGTCTCGATGCCGGGGCCGAACCAGACCGCGCCCGCATCCGCCGCGACGCCCCGCACCTGGACCAGCAGGCTGGCACCGAGCTCGGGCGATTCGTCGCTGCCGAGAGCGAAGCGGTCGAGCGGCAGGAGATCGTCGCCTTCCGCCAGCACGGCGAAGGCCGCGGCCGCCGGATCGGTCGCCAAAGGCGCGCCGGTATGGAAGGCGATCCAGTCGCCGGCCGCCTTGCCGATGCCGGGCGCGAGCCAGACCGGGGTCTCGAAATCGAGCAGGGTCAGGCAGGCCGAGGCCAGCGCGCGGCCGAGCGGCGCCGGCGCGTCAAGCGCGAGCTCGACCCGCTGCACCAAACCGGGCTCGGCGATGGCCGCCAGCATGGCGCGGAACGTGACTTGCGAATCGCGCGGCGGCTCGGCGAAGCCGGACAAGGTCACCGTCTGCATCGCTATTCTCCCCGCACCATGGTGAAGAACGACACCCGCGTTGCCGCCACCTTGGCGGCGCGGTTCGCGCGCGCCGCCTCGATCTCGGCCGCCTGCGGCTCGATCAAAGCCGCCATCAGCGATGCCCGGCGGTCCGAAAGCTGCAGCAGGGCGTCGAACACGGCGACCAGCTCGGCGCGGCGGCGGTCGCGGCCCGGCACATAGCCGATGCCGACCGGCCCCTCCTCCAGCGCGATGGCGGCCCGCGTCACCGTCATCTCACCGAGATTGAAGCGCGAGCCCGTGCCGCCGGCCCGGCCGCGCACCATGACGAGCCCGGCCTCGGCCGGCTTCAGCGGGCGGTAGCGCGGCGCCGGCATCAGTTCAGACAGCGCCGCCTCCAGTCGCTCGCGCGGCGTGCGTGCCAGCACCGCCAGCCAGCGCTGCCGCGCCGCCGTCTCGCTCCCCGTCCCGCTCTGGCCCTCGGAAATCGCCGCCATGGACCACTTCCCCACTTGTCTAGATGTCTATATCTGTTACTCTACGCCGGTCGCGATGTGAGGAAAGCAAAAGTTTCGCGACGGTGCTGTGACAGTGCGGGGAAGGACAGCGATATGGGCCTGATCGACCGGGGCGGCGCGCTCGCCATCTGGCGCCAGATCGCGCAGGCGATCGAAACCGATGTGGCCGGCGGGGCCTACGCCGCCGGCGCTCAGCTGCCAAGCGAGCACATGCTGGCCGACCGTTTCGGCGTCAACCGCCACACCGTCCGCCAGGCGATCGCCCATCTCGCCGATCGCGGCCTGCTCAGGGTCGAGCGCGGGCGCGGCATCTTCGTCCGCTCGCGCTCACTCGACTACGCGATCGGCCAGAGGACACGCTTCCACGAGATCGTTCGCCGCAGCGAACGTGCGCCGCGCCGCGAGGTGCTCGAGGTGATAGCCGTCGTTCCGCCGAAGGAGGTGGCCGCCGACCTCAAGCTCGCCGACGGCGCAGAGACTTGGCGGCTGATCGCCGTGAGCTCGGCCGATGGCAGGCCGGTCGGCACCTCCGATCACTACTTCCCGAGATCGCGCCTGGCCGATCTGCCGGCGGTGCTGCCGGCCGACAACTCGATCACCACGGCGCTGCGCCGGCTCGGCATCGAGGACTACACGCGGCGCTGGACCCGCATTTCCTCACGCCCGGCGACGGCGGAGGAATCCCGCCGTCTCGGCCTCAAGCGCGGCCGGCCGGTGCTGGTGACCGAAAGCCTGAATGTCGACCCTGACGGCGTGCCGATCGAATACGGCGTGACGCGCATGTCGGCCGATCTCGTTACGCTGATCGTCGAGCATTGAGGCGGCAGCGTCAGTTCGCTGCCGGACGCTCGGCGCCGACGCGCTGGGCCAGCGCGGCGCCCATGAAGCTGTCGAGATCGCCGTCCAGCACGCCTTGCGTGTCCGACGTCTCCACCTCGGTCCTGAGGTCCTTCACCATCTGATAGGGGTGCAGGACGTAGGAGCGGATCTGGTGGCCCCAGCCGATATCGGTCTTGGAATCGTGCATGGCCTGCTTCTCGGCCTCGCGCTTCTGCAGCTCCATCTCGTAGAGCCGCGCCTTCAGCATCGACATCGCCTGGGCGCGGTTCTTGTGCTGCGAGCGCTCCGCCTGGCATTGCACCACGATATTGGTCGGCATATGGGTGATGCGCACCGCACTGTCGGTGCGGTTGACGTGCTGGCCGCCCGCGCCCGAAGCGCGGTAGGTGTCGATGCGCAGGTCCTTCTCCTGGATGTCGACCTCGATGGTGTCGTCGATCACCGGGAAGACGCCGACCGAAGCGAACGAGGTGTGCCGCCGCGCGTTCGAATCATAGGGCGAGATGCGGACCAGCCGGTGCACGCCGCTCTCGGTCTTGAGCCAGCCATAGGCGTTAGGACCGGAGATGCGCACGGTGGCCGACTTGATGCCGGCCTCCTCACCCTCGCTCTCCTCGATCCACTCGACCTTGTACTTCTTGCGCTCGGCCCAGCGCACATACATGCGGAGCAGCATGTTGGCCCAGTCCTGGCTCTCGGTGCCGCCGGCGCCAGCATGCACTTCGAGGAAGGCGTCATTGCCGTCGGCCTCGCCGGAGAGCAGCGCCTCCAGCTCGCGCTGGGTGACGCGCTGCCGGATGCCGGCCAGCGTCGCGCGCGCCTCCTCGATCGAGCTCTCGTCGCCCTCGGCCTCGCCGAGCTCGGCCAAGGTCACCGAATCGTCGAGGTCACGCTCCAGCTCGCGGATGCCGTTGATCTGGGTCTCCAGGCGCGTGCGATCGCGCAGCAGCTTCTGCGCCGCTTCCTGGTCGTTCCAGAGATCCGGGGCTTCCGCCTTGGCGTTCAGTTCGTCGAGACGACGCAGCGAGACATCCCAGTCAAAGATGCCTCCTCAGCCGCTCCAGCGAGGCCTTGGCCTCGGCGGCTAGATTTTCGATATCGGCACGCATGACAAGCCCGTGGTCAGAAATGGTTCGGGGCCGCGGAACATAGGTGCCGCGGCCCCGAAGGTCAAAGGACGAAAGGCCCGGTTACTGGCCCTTGCCGTCGACGTAGTCGTATTTCCCGTCCTTCCAGACATAGACCTTGTAGGCCGGGTTGGAGACGTCGCCCTTGGCGTCGAACTTGATCGGGCCGAGCACGGTGTCGAAGCTGCCTGCCTTGACCGCCTTCAGCAGGTCCTCGTGCTTGGTCGACTTAGCCGCCTTGGCGGCATTGGCGAAGACCTGCACGGCGGCATAGGTGTAGAGCGTGTAGCCCTCCGGCTCGTAGCCCTGCGCCTTGAACTTCTGCACCACGGCGGCCGAGCGCGGATCCTTGCGCGGATCGGCGTCGAAAGTCATCAGGGTGCCCTCGCCCGCCTTCTGCGCGATGGCCCAGAATTCCTTGTCGACCAGCGCGTCGCCCGACATCAGCTGGGCGTTGAAGCCCTGTTCGCGCGACTGCTTGACGATCAGGCCGGCCTCGGGGTGATAGCCGCCGAAATAGATCACGTCGACACCGGCCTGCTTCAGCTTGCTGACCAGCGCCGAGTAGTCCTTCTCCTTCGGATTGATCGCCTCGTACATGACCTCCTTGATGCCAATCTTGTTCAGTTGCTTCTGCGTCTCGTCGGCCAGGCCTTTGCCGTATTGCGACTTGTCGTGGACGATGGCGACCTTCTTGCCCTTGAAGCGCTGGCTGATATAGGTGCCGGCCACCATGCCCTGCTGGTCGTCGCGGCCGCAGACGCGGAACACGTTCTGATAACCGCGCTCGGTGAAGACCGGATTGGTCGAGGCGGGCGAGATCTGCAGGATGCCCTCTTCCTTGTAGACCTCGGAAGCCGGGATCGAGGAGCCGGAGCAGAAATGCCCGGCCACGAACACCACCTTCTGGTTGGCCAGCTTCTCGGCCGCCGAGCGGGCCTCCTTCGGGTCGCAGCGGTCGTCAGCGACGGTCAGTTCCAGCTTCTGTCCGTTGACGCCGCCGGCCGCGTTGATGTCGGCCACCGCCATCTCGGCGCCGCGCTTCAGCTGCTCGCCGAAGGCCGCGAGATCGCCGGTGATCGGCCCGGCGACGCCAATCTTGATCTGCGCCGTCGCGGTGCCCGCCAACAGCGCCAGAGCGGCCGTGCCCAACAGAAGGGTCGAGAGTCGCGTCATGGTTCCCTGCTCTCCCTGAGTGTTTCCAATGTCGCACGCCGCAGAGCGGCGTTCATGCAACTGTAGCAAGCCGGCGCAGCCGGCAAAAGCAGCTCTCAATGGCCGCCTTCCAGATAGGCCGCCCGGACCTCGGGGTTGGCCAGAAGATCGCTGGCCGGCCCGGCCAGGGTGATGCGTCCGTTCACCATCACATAGCCGCGATGGGCCAGCCGCAGCGCGTGATACGCGTTCTGCTCGACCAGGAAGATGGTGACGCCCTCGGCCGCGTTGATCTCGCGGATGGTGGCGAAGATCTGCTTCACCAGCATCGGCGCCAGGCCGAGCGAGGGCTCGTCCAGCAGCAGAAGGCGCGGACGGCCCATCAGTGCGCGGCCGATCGCCAGCATCTGCTGCTCGCCGCCCGACAGCGTGCCGCCGCGCTGCGCCCGGCGCTCCTCCAGCCGCGGAAACAGCTTGTAGACCCGCGCGAGGTCGGCATCGTAGTGCTTCACGTCGGCGACGGTGGCGCCGAGCTTGAGGTTCTCCTCCACCGTCATGCGCGGGAACACGCGCCGGCCCTCGGGCGATTGCGCGATGCCGAGGCGCATGATCTCGAAGGTCGCGAGCCCGGCGATATCGCGGCCCTCGTAGCGGATGCTGCCGGCGCTGGCGCGCGGCTGGCCGCAGATCGTCATCAGCAACGTGGATTTGCCGGCCCCGTTGGCGCCGATCAGCGTCACGATCTCGCCCTGCGCCACGTCGATGTCGACGCCGCGCAGCGCCTCAATCGCGCCGTAGCGAGCATGCAGGCCGCGAACCTCGAGCATGGGGAAGCCCGGCATCAGGCGGCGCTCTCTTCCTCGCCGAGATAGGCGCGGATCACGTTCGGATCGCGGCTCACCTCGGCCGGCGTCCCCTCGGCGATCTTGCGGCCGTATTCCAACACGACGACGCGGTCGGAAATGCCCATCACCACGCTCATGTCGTGCTCGATCAGCAGGATGCCGCAGCCATGCTCGCGCCGGATCAGCAGCAGGATCTGGTTGAGCTCGGCGGACTCCCTCGGGTTCAGGCCGGCGGCCGGCTCGTCGAGGCAGAGCAGCACCGGCTCGGTGCACATGGCGCGGGCGATCTCGAGCCGGCGCTGGGCTCCGTAGGGAAGCTGGCCGGCGAGGTCGTCGCCGCGCTCTTCCATGCCCATGCGCGCGAGCCAGTAGCGCGCCTTCTCCACCGCCGCCGCCTCCGCCCGGCGGTAACCGGGCCAGCCGAAGATGCCGAGGAAGGTGAAGCCCGAGGCGCGCATCAGGTCGTTGTGCTGGGCGATCAGCAGGTTCTCCAGCGCCGTCATGCCCGGGAACAGGCGGATGTTCTGGAAGGTGCGGGCGACCCGGGCGCGACGCGCGATGCGGTGGCCCTGCATGCGCTCCAGCCGATGGACATGGCCCGCCGCCTGCAGGTGCAATGCGCCGGACGAGGGCCGGTAGAAGCCGGTCAGGCAGTTGAACAGCGTCGTCTTGCCGGCGCCGTTCGGGCCGATCACGGCGGTGATGGCGCCCTGGTCGGCGTCGAAGGACACGTCGTCGACCGCGGTGAGGCCGCCGAACCGCATGGTCAGGTTGCGCACGCTGAGCAGCGGCTCGCTCATCGCGCCGCTCCCGGATCCGGAGTGAAGTCGGAGAGCCTGACCGTCGGCGTGCGCTGGGTGACGAAGCCGGTCGGCCGCCACACCATGATCAGCACCATGGCGAGGCCGAACACCATCATGCGGTAATGCGCGAGGTCGCGGAATACCTCGGGCAGCAGCACTAGCACCGTCGCCGCCAGCACCACGCCGACCTGGCTGCCCATGCCGCCCAGCACGACGATGGCGAGGATGGTGGCGCTCTCGATGAAGGTGAAGCTCTCGGGGCTGATGAAGCCCTGGCGGGTGGCGAAGAACGAGCCGGCGAAGCCGCCGAAGCTGGCGCCGATGGCGAAGGCGGTGAGCTTGGTCGTCGTGCGGTTGATGCCGAGCGACTGGCAGGCAATCTCGTCCTCGCGCAAAGCCTCCCAGGCGCGCCCGACCGGCAGGCGCCGCATGCGCTCCACCGCCCAGCCGGTCACCAGGGCGAGAATCAGGATCAGGTAGTAGAGGAAGGTGATGCGGTGCTGGGTCGAGAAGGCGAGGCCGAAGAATTCGTGGAATGCCGTCTCGCCCGCGGCGGGACTTCGGGTGAAGGCGAGGCCGAAGAAATCCGGCCGCGGAATGCTGGTGAGACCGTTCGGACCGCCCGTCAACGTCGTCCAGTTGATCAGCAGGATGCGGATCATCTCGCCGAAGCCGAGCGTGACGATGGCGAGGTAGTCGCCGCGCAGGCGGAGCACCGGGAAGCCGAGCAGGATGCCGAAGAAGGCGGCGAAGGCGCCGGCCAGCGGCAGGCATTCCCAGAACGACAGGCCGAAATTCTTCGCCAGCAGCGCATAGGAATAGGCACCGACCGCATAGAACGCGACATAGCCGAGATCGAGCAGGCCGGCGAGGCCGACCACGACGTTGAGGCCCCAGCCGAGCATCACGTAGATCAGCACCTGGGTCGCGGTGTCGACGACATAGCGGTCGGAGAACGGCAGCTGCGGCAACGCCGCGGCGAAGACGATGAACGCGACCGCCGCATAGCGCACGAGGGTGCGTGACCTGCCGGCCAGCCCCTTCGTCCGGATCCGGCGCGGCCCCCTGGGCAGCCGGTCATACAGGAGCAGTGCCGTGAGTCGGCCGCCGAACACGATTCCCACGGCGATGGCGACCCAGCCGAAGCGATAGTCGAGACCGAGCACGGCACCGGTATCGACGGTGCGGATGCCGACCACCGGCAGGGCGAGCGCCAGCGCGACCAGCGCGGCTAGGCCGGCGTCGCGCAGCATCGCCGGCACGGTCATACCTTCTCGATCTCCGGCCGGCCGAGAATGCCGGTCGGACGGAAGATCAGCACCAGGACGAGGATGGAGAAGGCGGCGAAATCCTTGTACTCGATCGAGAAATAGGCCGACCACATGGCCTCGATCAGGCCGAGCAGCAGGCCGCCCAGCATGGCGCCCGGCACCGAGCCGATGCCGCCCAGCACCGCGGCGGTGAAGGCCTTCAGGCCGGCGAGGAAACCGTCGTAGAAGTTCACCACGTTGTAGTAGTAGGCAACCATCACGCCAGCGATGCCGGCGAGGCCGGCGCCGAGCACGAAGGTCGCCGAGATGGTGCGGTTGACGTCGATGCCCAGCAGCATCGCCATCTTCATGTCCTGCTCGCAGGCGCGCTGGGCGCGGCCGAACCTGGTGCGGTGAATCAGCGTCGTCAGGCCGATCATCAGCGCGACCGTCATCACCACGATGACGATCTGCAGCCAGCGCACCTGCACCGGGAAGCCGTCCGATTCCACCAGGGTGAAGCCGCCGGGGACGACCACCGGGATCGGCTTGTTGCGGGCGCCCTGCAGGAACTGCACCAGATTCTGCAGGAAGATCGACATGCCGATGGCTGAGATCAGCGGGGCGAGGCGGAACGAGCCGCGCAGTGGCCGGTAGGCGGCCCGCTCGATCGACCAGCCCCAGACCCCGGTGAACGGAATGACCAGCAGCAGGACCAGGGCGATGATGGTGAAGGTCGGATGGATGCCGAGCGAGCCCAGCACGGTGATGAAGATCACGGTCAGGAACGACCCGATCATGAACACCTCGCCATGGGCGAAGTTGATCATGCCGATGATGCCGTAGACCATCGTGTAGCCGATGGCGATCAGGCCGTAGATGGCCCCGAGCGTCAGGCCGTTGATGGCCTGCTGCAGGAAATACTCCATCCCCGTGATCGCGCTCCGCCGTGAAACCTGGGCCGTGAAGCCTTGCCGTTGTCGTTCAATTATCGGGCCGATTCGGGCCCCGGCAACTCTAAACCACGATGCCGCCCCGGCCGTCGCCGGCCGACCCGCCGCCTTGCGGGCTCTTTTTCCGGCGATTGAGGAGGTAGACGAGCTTCCGGCGCGCCAGCGCCTTCATATCGAATTCCGTGGCATTGGCCGGGGCGACGATGGTGGCCTCCACCCCGGTCTTCGGATCGATCGCACTGACCCGGGCGCTGTTGCCGAGCCACTGGATCTCGTAGAGCACGCCGTCGTCCATGCCGACAGAATAGCCGGGTTGGGCAGCGCCGGGCAGGTACCTGCCCCGGCAATCCGACAGCCGGTCGCCTGCGTATACCGTCCAGTTCTCAACAGCGTGAACGGCCGGATGGGCCCGATGCAGCAAACGACGATCGTCTGGTTCCGCGAGGATCTGCGCCTCGCCGACAACCCGGCCCTGACCGCCGCCGCAGCCCGCGGCGCGGTCCTGCCCGTCTATATCCTGGAAGGCGGGGCCGGCGGCGCCGGCCGCTGGTGGCTCCACCATTCGCTCGCCGCCCTCGCCGACAGCTTCGCCGCACGGGGCGTGCCCCTGGTGCTGCGACGGGGCGATCCGATGCAGGCGTTGAGCGAGCTGGCCCGCGAATCGGGGGCCGGCGTCATTGCCTGGAATGCGTCGACGCTGCCGGACCGCCGGGCGGCGGACCGCACGCTACGCAGCGGCCTCGCCGCGCAAGGTGTTGCGGTGGAGGAGCATGCCGCCGATTTTCTGTTCGCGCCGGACCGGCTGCGTACCCGCGCCGGCGAGCCGTTCAGCGTGTTCACGCCGTTCTGGAAGGCCTGCCTGGCCCAGCCCGAGCCGGCGCGCCCGCTGCCGGCGCCGCGGGAATTGCGCCGCGCCGACAAGCCGGTGGCATCCCACGCGCTCAGCGACTGGAAGCTCTGCCCGACGAAGCCGGACTGGGCAGCCGAGTTCGACGAATGGTGGACACCCGGCGAAGCCGGCGCCCATGCGCGGGCCAAGGCCTTCCTGGACAGCGCGCTTCCGACCTATGGCGCCGAGCGCGACCGGCCGGACCGCGCCGGCGTGTCCCGACTGTCGCCGCACCTGCACTTCGGCGAGGTCACCGCGCGGCAGATATGGCACGCGGTGCGCCGACGCGAGATCGCCGACGGCCATGTGGCCGGCGCCGAGGCGTACCTGCGCGAGGTCGGCTGGCGCGAATTCTCCCGTCATCTGCTGCTGCGCCATCCCGACCTACCGGAGCGCGCGCTGAAGCCGGAATTCGACAGCCTGCCCTGGCGCCACGATCCGGCCGGCCTGCGCGCGTGGCAGAAGGGGCTGACCGGCTATCCGATCGTCGATGCCGGCATGCGTGAGCTCTGGCGCATCGGCTGGATGCACAACCGGGTGCGCATGGTCGTGGCATCGTTCCTGATCAAGCATCTGCTGATCGACTGGCGCGAGGGTGCCGCCTGGTTCATGGACACGCTGGTCGATGCCGACCTCGCCAACAATTCGGCGAGCTGGCAATGGGTGGCAGGCTGCGGCGCCGATGCGGCGCCCTATTTCCGCATCTTCAACCCGGTGCTGCAGGGCGAGAAGTTCGACCCCGAAGGCGACTATGTTCGCCGCTGGGTGCCGGAGCTGGCCCGCCTCCACGCGCAATGGATCCATCGGCCGTGGGAGGCGCCGCGGGCGGTGCTAGAGCACGCCGGCATCCGACTCGGCCATACTTATCCCCATCCGATCGTCGACCATGCGGCCGGCCGCGCCCGCGCGCTCGCCGCCTTCGGGAGCGTGAAGGAGGCGGCGTAGTGCCGGTGCCAGGGGGCCAGAATATCGCGGTGATCGGCAGCGGGGTCGCCGGCCTCGGCGCCGCCTATCTGCTGAGCCGGCGCCACCAGGTGACGGTGTTCGAGGCGCTGCCGCGCCTCGGCGGCCATATCAACACGGTGGAGGTGGACGATCCTCGGGGCCGGTTCGGCATCGATACCGGCTTCATCGTCCACAACGACACCAACTATCCGCACCTGCTCGCCCTGTTCGGCGAGCTCGGCATCGCGACGCAGCCGAGCGACATGAGCTTCTCGGTCAGCCTCGACCAGGGCCGTCTCGAATGGTCGGGCGACAATCTCGACACCGTCTTCGCCCAGCGCCGCAACCTGCTGCGGCCGCGCTTCCTCGCCATGGTCGGCGAGATCCTGCGCTTCAACCGCCTCGCGCCGCGGGCGCTGGCGCTCGGCGCGCTGCAGGGCTGCCCGCTCGGCCAGTGGCTGGACGACAATCGCTTCGGCCATTCGTTCCGCACCGACTATCTGCTGCCGATGGCGGCGGCGATCTGGTCGGCCCCGATGAGCGCCATCCTCGCCTTCCCCGCCGCGAGCTTCGTGCGTTTCTTCGAGAACCACGGCCTGCTCCGCCTCGCCGGCCGGCCGAACTGGCGCACCGTCACCGGCGGCGCCCGCACCTATATGAACCGGTTGGTCGAGCGCCTGCCGCAGCGGCCGGTCGCCGGCACGCCGATCCGGCGCGTCGCCGCGACGCCCGACGGTGTCGTGCTGACCGACGCGACCGGCCATATCCGCGCCTTCGACCAGGTGGTGATCGCCACCCATGCCGACGAGGCGCTCGCCATGCTGGACGCGCCCACGGCGGCGGAGCGGCGCGTGCTCGGCGCCTTCCGCTTCCAGCCGAACCGGGCCATCTTGCACCGCGACCCGTGCCTGATGCCGGCGCGGCGCAAGGTATGGTCAAGCTGGAATTACCTCGCCGAAGGACCGCGTGAGATGACGAAGCAGGTCGGCGTGACCTATTGGATGAACCGGCTGCAGCGGCTCGATGCGGCCGGCGACTATTTCGTCAGCCTGAACCCGCCGCGCGAGCCGGCCGGCGATCGGGTGGTCGCCGCCTTCGACTATATGCACCCGCTGTTCGATCACGCCGCGATCGCCGCCCAGCACGACCTGCCCGCGATCCAGGGCCAGGACCGGCGCTGGTTCTGCGGCGCCTGGACCCGCAACGGCTTCCATGAGGACGGCCTGCATTCCGCCATGCTGGTAGCGGCCGCACTGGGCGCGCCGCCCCGCTGGGCCCAACCGACCGGCGACGACGCCGCGTTGCCAAGACGCGCCGCATGAGCGAGCCGGCGGCCAGCCTCTATGTCGGCGAGGTCAAGCATCGCCGCCTGCGGCCGTTCGCGCATCGCTTCGCCTACCGCGTGTTCTCGATCTGCCTCGACATCGACCGCGTAAGCGAGGTCGCCGGGTCGAGCCGGCTGTTCGGCTACAACACGGCGCGCCCATTCGCCTTCCACGACCGCGATCACGGCCCGCGCGACGGCTCGAGGCTGCGGCCCTGGGTCGAGCGCCAGTTGCGCGCGGCCGACCTGCCGGCGGATGGCGCGATCCGCCTGCTCTGCTTCCCGCGCATCTTCGGCTATGTGTTCAACCCGCTCAGCGTGTTCTTCTGCCACGACCGGGCCGGGCGGCTGGTCGCCATCCTGCACGAGGTGAAGAACACCTTCGGCGAGCAGCATGCCTATCTGATCCCGGTCGCGGGCGAGGGCATCGTGCGGCAGGAAGCGCAGAAGCAATTCCATGTCTCGCCCTTCATCGGCATGGACTGCCGCTATCGCTTCCGCATCCGCCCGCCGGGCGAGCGGATGAGCATCGCCATCCGGCAATCCGATGCGGCGGGCGACCTGCTGATCGCGACCCACCGGGCGCGCCGGCTTCCGTTCGGCGACCTGAACCTGCTGAAATGCTTGGCAACCCACCCCCTGATGGCTGTCAAGGTCATCGGGGCCATCCATTGGGAGGGATTGCGCCTCTGGATAAAAGGGGCACGATTGCACCAACGCCCGCCGGCGCCGGCCGAGCAGGTGACGTTGGGGAGAGCCGAATGACGGGGACAGGGGGCGAGGAAGCCGTCGCGCCGGCGGGCGCGCGTGAGATCTGGTCGCTGACCGGGGTTTCGCGTTGGACGCGTATGGGGCTGATCGCGGCCAGCGCCGCCGGGCGCGGCAGCCTGACGGTAAGGCTGCCCGACGGTCGACGCGTCCGCGTGGCCGGCGCCCAAACGGGGCCCGATGCCGAGCTTCACCTCAAGAACGAGCGGCTCGCCCGGCGTCTCCTGACCGGCGGCAATATCGGCGTAGCCGAGAGCTATCTCGACGGCGACTTCGACAGCCCGGATCTGGTCGCGCTGGTCGAATGGGCCGCCGCCAACCAGGCGCTCGACGACCCGCTGCTGGGCAAACCCTGGCGCCGCCTGGCCCGCCGGGCCCTGTTCGCCCTGCAGGCCAACACCCGCAAAGGCAGCCGTCGCAACATCGCCAGCCACTACGATCTCGGCAACGAGTTCTATGCCCGCTGGCTCGATCCCAGCATGACCTATTCCTCCGCCGTGTTCGCGGCGGCGGACGAGCCGCTGGAACAGGCGCAGGCAAACAAATACCGCCGCATCGCCGCGCTGGCCGAGGTCCGCCCCGACCACGAGGTGCTGGAGATCGGCGCCGGCTGGGGCGGCTTCGCCTGCTTCGCCGCGCGCGAGATCGGCTGCAAGGTCACCGGCATCACCATCAGCCGGGCTCAGCACGATTATGCCGCGAAGCGCGTGCAGGAGGAGGGCCTGGCCGAGCGGGTCAAAATCGAGCTGCGTGACTATCGCGACCTCGATCACCGGTTCGATCGCGTCGCCTCGATCGAGATGCTGGAGGCGGTGGGCGAGCGCTACTGGCCGGTCTTCTTCGACAAGCTGCGCGATTGCCTGAAGCCGGGCGGGCGGGCGGCGCTGCAGGTGATCACCATCGACGACCGCTATTTCGACGATTACCGCCGCTCGATGGACTTCATCCAGAAATACATCTTCCCCGGCGGCATGCTGCCCTCGCCCGCTGCGCTGCGCCGCCACGTGGAGGCAGCCGGCATGGCGTGGCTGGTCGATCACGGCTTTCGCAACGACTACGCCGAGACGCTCTCGCGCTGGCGAACGCGCTTTCTCGCCGCCTGGCCGGGCATCCGCGAGCTCGGCTTCGACGAGCGGTTCCGCCGCATGTGGGATTTCTACCTCGCCTACTGCGCCGGCGGGTTCCGCGCCGGCACCATCGACGTCAAGCAGATCGCCGTGGCGCGCTGAGCAGACCGGAAGCGGGCGCGCATCGTTCGCGCGCCAAACCCGGCTATGATCCCGCCCGTCTCTGTGGGAGGGAACCATGCCGAGCGTTCTGATCACCGGCGCCAATCGGGGCATCGGCCTCGAATTCGTCAAGCAGTACGCCGGCGAGGGCTGGCGCGTCTTCGCCGTCTGCCGCGATCCGGCCAAGGCGATGGAATTGAACGATCTCGCCAAGGCGAGCGGCGTCAAGGTCACGGTGCACGAGGCGGAAGTGACGGATCCGAAGGCGCTGGCGCGCCTCACCGCCGAGCTCAAGGGCCAGCCGATCGACCTGCTGATGAACAATGCCGGCGTCGCCGTGCGCGACGCCATGAGCTTTGGCGACAGCAATGCGGATAGCTGGCTCAAGGCGTTCAACGTCAACTGCATCGCGCCGACCAAGGTGGCCGAGGCCTTCCTGCCCAACCTGCTGGCCGGCGAAAAGAAGATCGTCGCCATGATGTCGAGCCGGCTCGGCAGCCACACCTACAATACCGGCAGCTATCTGGCCTACCGGGCGACCAAGGCCGCGCTGAACTCGGTCGTGCGCACCATGGCGGCGGAGCTGGCGAGCAAGGGGATTCTTACCGTGGCCCTGCATCCGGGGCATGTCGCGACCGATATGGGCGGGGCCAGCGCGCCGGTGAAGCCGGCCGACAGCGTGGCGGGGCTCCGCAAGGTGATCGCCGGCCTTACGCCCAAGACGAGCGGCAGCTTCTACGACTACACCGGCGCCGAGCTCGCCTGGTAGCAAGCATGTCAGGGTTTGTGTTGCGCCTGGTGGCGGCGGTCAGCGCCGCCTACATGCTGAGCCATTTCTTCCGCGCGGCGAATGCCGTGATCGGCACCGACTTGATGCGCGAGCTGGCGCTGACACCCGCCGATCTCGGCCTCCTCACCGGCGTGTTCTTCATCATCTTTGCGGGCTGCCAGCTGCCGGTCGGCATCCTGCTCGACCGCTACGGACCGAAGCGGGTGATGCTGAGCCTGATGATCATGGCGGTTCTCGGCGCCGTCGTATTCGCCGTCGGCCGCGACCTCGGGACGCTCGGCCTCGGACGGGCCCTGCTCGGCATCGGCACCAGCGCGCTGCTGGTCGGACCGCTGGTGCTGTTCGCGCGCTGGTTCGCCGCCGACCGCTTCGGCACCGTGGCCGGCATCTTCGTCGCGCTTGGATCGGCCGGCAGCCTGCTCGCCACCACGCCGCTCGCCCTCCTGGCCGAGGCGACCGGCTGGCGCGGCGCCTTCTTCGCCATGGCCGGCGCGACCGCCGTGATGTTCGCCGTCCTGGCGCTGACCGTGCGCGACGGGCCGGACGGTAAGCCCGCGCCGGCGCGCGGCGAGACCCTTGGCGAGGCGCTGCGCGGCGTCCTCGCCGTCGCCCGCGACCGCCGCACGCCCGGCATCTTCGGCATGAACCTAACCGTCTATGCCGCCGGCATCACCATCCTGGGCCTCTGGGGCGGCCCCTATCTCGCCCATGTCCATGGCCTCTCCAAGGTCGCGGCCGGTAACGTCCTGCTCGCCATCGGCATCGCTAATGTGGTCGGCTATCTTGCCTTCGGGCCGCTGGATCGCCTGTTCGGCTCGCGCAAGCGCCCGGCGCTGGCCGGCACTTTCGCCACTATCGCCATGCTGGCGCTGCTCGCCCTGATCCCGGGCCTGCCGCTCTGGGCGGTGGCGACGCTGCTGGTCGGCGTCGGATTCGCCAGCGGCGGCTTCGTGCTGGTGGTGGCGCATGGCCGCGCCATCGCGCCCGACCATCTGGTCGGCCGCGCCGTCACGCTGTTCAATATCGGCACCATGGGCGGCGCCGCGCTGATGCAGTGGCTGACCGGGCTGGTCATCGGCGCGGTGGCCGGGGCCGACGCCACGGTGCTGCCGGAGGCCGCCTTCCGCGCCATGTTCGGGCTGCTCGCCGCCTCGCTTACCCTCGCCGCGATCGGCTATATCAGGGTGCCGGAGAAAAGCCGCCCGGCCCAGGAGCCACGCCATGCGTCTTGACGACCTGCCGACCCCCGCCCTCGTGCTCGACCGCCGCGCGTTGCAGCGCAACGTCGCCCGCATGCAGGCCCGTGCCAAGCAACTCGGCGTCCGCCTGCGCCCGCACATGAAAACGGCGAAATCGATCGACGTCGCCCGCATGATCCTGGGCGAGAGCGGCGACGGCATCACCGTCTCCACCCTGAAGGAGGCGCGCTACTTCCTCGACCACGGCATCCACGACATCACCTATGGCGTGGGCCTGGTGCCGTCCAAGCTCGACGAGGCGGCGCATCTGATGCAGGGCGGCGCCGACCTCAAGCTGATCACCGACGATGTGGAGGCGGCGCACGCGGCTTCCCAGCGCGGCCAGGAGCTCGGCGTCACCTTCAAGGTGATGATCGAGATCGATTCCGGCGGCGGCCGCGCCGGCCTGTTCGTCGACGACCCGGCGCTGATCGAGCTCGGCCGCGTGCTGGCGGCCGGTCCGGGCACCACCCTGCATGGCGTGCTGACGCATGCCGGCCATTCCTATGCCTGCCCCTCGACCAACGACATCGTCGCCGTGGCGGAGCAGGAGCGCGCCACCATGGTCGATGCCGCCGGCCGCCTGCGCAAAGCCGGCCTCGCCTGTCCGGTGGTCAGCGTCGGCTCCACGCCGACCGCCATGTTCGCCCGCAATCTCGATGGCGTGACCGAGATGCGCCCCGGCGTGTTCTGCTTCATGGATCTGTTCCAGTCCCAGCTCGGCGTCTGCGCGCCGGAGGACATCGCCGTCAGCGTGCTCGCTTCCGTGGTCGGGCATAAATCGGACGGCTCGAAGGCGATGATCGATGCCGGCGCCCTCGCCCTCTCGCAGGACCAGAGCCTGGAAGGTTTCGGCCGCGTGCTCGGCAAGCCCTGGAAGGTCGCCAAGGTCAGCCAGGAGCACGGCCATGTCTACCCGGCCGATCCCGGCGCCAAGGTCGACCCCGTGGTCGGCCAGCGCGTGCGCGTGCTGCCCAACCACGTCTGCATGATGGCGGCGATGCACGAGCAATATCACGTGGTCGACGGCGGCGACGAAGTGGTCGCCGTGTGGGACCGCTGCAACGGATGGTAAGCGGCGTCAGGTCACCGCCAGCCCGTCATCCACCGCGATCACCGCGCCGTTGAACATGCGGGAGGCCTGTTCGGAGGCGAGCAGGAGCAGGATGCCGTCGAGATCGGCCGGCTCGCCGACGCGGCGCTTGGGCAGCTTCTCGACCAGCTTCTTGCCGCCCTCGGTCTGCCAGTAATCCTCGTTCAGCTCGGTGACGATATAGCCGGGGCAGATGGCATTGACCGAGATGTCGTAGCGCGCCCATTCCAGCGCGAAGGCCTTGGTCATCTGCACCAGGCCCGCCTTGGAAATGCCGTAGATCGAGACCATGGCGAGCTGTTTCAGCGCGATCGACGAGGCGACGTTGACGATACGGCCCTTGCGCTTGGCCGCCGCCATGCGCTTCGCCACTTCGATCGACATGAAAAAGGCGCCGCGCAGGTTGGTCGAAAGGATGCGGTCGAAATCCTCCGGCGTGCTGTCGATCGCCCGCTTGGTGACCGTCACGCCGGAATTGTTCACCAGCACGTCGACCGGCCCGAGCTTCTGCTCCACCTGCTCCACCGCGCGGCGGATCGCCTCCACATCGGTGACATCGCAGGCGACCGGCATCGCCGCGCCGCCTTGGTCTCCGATCTCCGACGCCAGCTTCTCCAGCCGGTCGGCGCGCCGGGCCAGCATGGCGACCTTGGCCCCGGCCCCGGCCAGCACGCGGGCGAAGCGCTCGCCGAGACCCGATGATGCGCCGGTCACGATCGCCGTGGTCCCGTCCAATCGATAGGCTGCCTGCATTCGCTCACGACTCCTCACGATTTGCTGCCGGGGCTTGGCCCGGAGGGCGAATTCTGCCTACAATTTCAATATGCTGATCGATATCGTCTCGGACACGATCTGCCCCTGGTGCTTCATCGGCAAGCGCCGGCTGGAACGCGCGCTGGCCGACCGGCCGGAGCTCGACGTGCAGATCGGCTGGCGGCCGTTCCAGCTCAACCCCGATATGCCGGTCGAAGGCATGGACCGCCAGAGCTATCTCGCCGCCAAGTTCGGCGGCGAGGCGCGGGCGAAGCGTGCCTACTCCCCGGTGATCGAGGCGGTGGAGCGCGAGGGCCTCGGCATCGATTTCGACCGCATCCGCCGCACCCCCAACACGCTCGCCTCGCACCGGCTGATCCGCTGGGCGGCGTCCAGCGGCCACCAGCACCGGGTGGTCGAGGGCTTGTTCCATCGCTATTTCGTGCAGGGCGACGATATCGGCGACCACGAGGTCCTGGTCGAAGTCGCGACGGAAGCCGGCATGGATGCCGGGCTGGTGGCGCGCCATCTCGCCGAGGGGCGCGATATCGAGCTGGTGAAGTCGGAGGATCGCATGGCCCGCGAGATGGGCATCCGCGGCGTGCCCTGCTTCGTGTTCGACCGGCGCTACGCGCTGTCCGGCGCCCAGGACCCGGAGGTGATCCTCAACGTGATCGACCTCGCCGCCCGCGAGGCTTTGGAGAAGGCGGCGCAGCCGGCTTAGTCGGCGAAATCCCGCAGCAAGCGGCCCGGCCTGCCGCAATCGGCGATCGGCCCCTTCTCGTCCGCCACGCGCACGCCGTTCACCCAGACGCCGGTGAGGCCGACAGCCGGCGTGTCGACCCGGCTCGCACCGGCCGGAAGATCGTTCATCCGCCGCTTCGGCCCGCGGCCGACCGTGTTCGGATCGAACAGGATCAGGTCGGCATGGGCGCCCGGCACCAGCCGGCCGCGATCCTTGATGCGGTAGATATCGGCGGCGCGGCTGGTCACCGACTGCACCGCCTGTTCCAGCCCGAGATCGCCTCGATCCCGCGCCCAGTGGCCGAACAGGTGCAGGCCGAAGCCGGCATCGCAGAGGAAGGAGAGATGCGCCCCGGCATCGGAGAGCGCCACCGCCGCGTGCGGATGCACCAGCAGGTCGCGCACCCGGCCCTCGTCGGTGTTGAACAGCTTGCAGTCGAAGAGCGCATCGAGCTCGCCGTCGAGCGCGAAGTCGAGCAGCCAGTCGAACGGGTCCTTGCCCGCCGCACGGGCGAGATCGGCGGCGATGCGGCCGACCAGGTCCGCGTGGTCGGGCCTGGTAACCGTCTTCACCGTCAGATGATCGAACTGGTGATACGAGAAGCGATTGGGCACGCCCCCCTTGCCGCGGGCCTCGGCCTTCACGGCGGCGCGGAAGGCGGGATCCGCCAGCACGCGGCGATAGGCTTCCGATCCTTCGGCCTCGATCGCCGGACGCCAGGCCATCAATGCCTCCAGCGGATAGGGGTGATGGATGGTGAACTCCATGCCGAGCGGGAAGCAGCCGACCTGGCCCCAGAGCTCGCGGCCGCGGGACCGTGCCGCCTCGATCTCGCCGAACTCGCGGAACACGCGCTCGGGATCGTTCGGGTCGATGAACATGGCGGCGATCATCACCGGCCGGCCGCTATTGGCGGCGATCTCCTCCAGCCAGGGGATGGTCGAGGTCATGCCCTTGGTCAGCATGAATACGCCGCGGCCGGCCTCGCCCAGCGCGCCGGTCAGTTCGCGCATCTCATGCGCGTCGGCGAGGCGGGACGGCATGGGGATGCCGTTCTCGCCGTTGTGCTGCTCGAGGGTGGAGGTGGCGAAGCCCACCGCGCCCGCCTGCACCGCCTCGATGACGATGCGCTTCATCTCCGCCACTTCGGCCTTGGTGGCCGCGCGCTTCGCCGCGTCCGGGCCCAGCACATAGGTGCGGACCGAAGAGTGGCCGACGAAGGAGGCGACGTTCGGCACGCTGCCGCGCCGCTCCAGCGCGGCGAGATAGTCGGGATAGCTCTCGAACTCCCAGTTCACCCCGGCGCGCAGCGCCTCCAGCGACATGCCCTCGACATGGGTCAGGTTGCGCAAGGTCAGATCGCGGTCGGCCGGCCGGCAGGGCGCGATGGTGAAGCCGCAATTGCCGATCACCACCGTGGTGCAGCCGAGCGCGACCGACGGAGTCGCGTAAGGGTCCCAAGTCAGCTGGGCATCGAAATGCGTATGCAGGTCGACGATGCCCGGGGCCAGCACGAGGCCCTCGGCATCGACGGTTTCGCGCGCCGGCCCGACATCTTCGCCGATGGCGGCGATGCGGCCGCCGCTGACGGCAAGCTCGCCCTCGCGGATCGGATTGCCGAGACCGTCGCAGATGCGGGCGTTGCGGAAGACGAGATCGTGCACGTCACTCCCTCCCCTGTTCGATCCTTCGTCCGGATCGTTGCGGGGGAGCTTAGGCGGATACGGCTTCTGGAGCTAGACTAGGCGCTGGGCGTGAGGAGGCCGTCGCGGGCGACGTGCCAGCTGGCTTCGTCGGGCGCGCAGATCAGGCCGCCGGTGCGCCGAGTCGGGCGATAGGGCGTGCCGTCGAAATGCGCCGCATAGCCGCCGGCCTCGCGGTGCAGCAGCCAGCCGGCGGCGTGATCCCAGGGCATCAGCTTGTTGTAGAGCAGCACGTGGCAATGCCCGCCGGCGGCCATGCGGTATTCATGCGCGGCGCAGCGGTAATAGGCCGAGGTGGCGAGACGGGCGAGATTGCCGTTCACCGTCGAGCGCAGCGGCTCCGGCAGGTAGGTCGTGCCGATGATGCCTTCCATCTCGCCGAGCGGCACCGGCGGCGCGACGCAGAGCGGCGTGCGGGCACCGCCATCCCGCTCGATCCAGGCGCCCTGGCCGCGTAGCGCCAGCGCGACATCGCCGCCCAACGGGTCGTGGATCGCGCCGGCGATCACCTCGCCGCGCGACACGACAGCCGCCATCACGCCGAACAGCGGCAGGCCGGACGCGAAGTTCTTGGTGCCGTCGACCGGGTCGACCAGCACGGCCAGTTCCGCATAGTCCAGCGCGTCGAGCAGGGCCGGATCGCGGCCCGTCGCCTCCTCGCCGATCACGATGGCGCCCGGAAAAGCTGCGCCGATGCGCGCGCCAATCAGGCGCTCGGCCGCTTCGTCGGCATCGGTCACGAGATCGATGGTCGAGGTCTTGGTGCGCACCGCGCCGTCGCCGAGATTGCGGAAGCGCGGCAGGATTTCGGCCCGCGCCGCCTCCGCGAGGAAGGACGCCAGCTGGCGCAGATCCGCTTGGGTGAAGGCGCTCAAGCCGCCAGGCCGCGCCATTCCGGCAAACGCCCCTCTTCCACCGCATGGCAGGCCACGTTCTGGCCGTCAACGCTCAGGGCCTGCGGCACCTCGGCGCGGCAGCGCTCGGTCGCGAAGGGGCAGCGGGTGTGGAAAGTGCAGCCGGAGGGCGGGTTGATCGGGCTCGGCACCTCGCCCGCCACCGGCGTGCGCGCGCGTCCCGACATGTCGAGATCCGGAATCGCATCGAGCAGCATGCGCGTATAGGGATGTTTCGGCCGGTTGAACAAGGTGCGCGTCTCGGCCCATTCGACCAGCCGTCCGAGATACATCACGCCGACCTTGGTCGAGACATGCGAGACCACCGCCAGATTGTGGCTGATGAACAGATAGGTCAGGTTCAGCGAGGCCTGCAATTCCTTCATCAGATTGAGGATTTGCGCCTGCACCGAGACGTCGAGCGCGGAGGTCGGCTCGTCGCAGACCAGGAAATCCGGCCGGCCGGCCAGCGCGCGGGCGATGGAGATGCGCTGGCGCTGGCCGCCGGAGAATTCGTGCGGGTATTTCTCGGCATCGCGGGCGCTGAGGCCCACCTGCTCCAGCAGCTCGCCCACCCGCGCCTTGACGGCGCCGCCTTCCAGCAGTTTCCGGAAGCGGATCGGCTCGGCGATGATGTCGCCGACGCGCCAGCGCGGATTGAGCGAGGCATAGGGATCCTGGAAGATCATCTGCATGCGCGCCTGCTTCTCGGGATGGCGCGCGCGTTCCGCCGGGTTGCTGAGGGAGACGCCCTCGAAGACGATGCTGCCATCGGTCGGCGGATAGAGGCCGACGATCAGCCGCGCGACGGTCGACTTCCCGCAGCCGCTCTCGCCCACAAGGCTGAAAGTCTCGCCCTTGCTGATCTCGAAGCTGACGCCGTCGACCGCCTGCACCACCTGGCGGCCGCCGCCTTCCAGCACCCGGCTGAGCCAGGGCTTCGACACGTCGAAATAGCGCTTCAGGTTGTCGACCTGCAGCACGGTCTCCTGCGCCATTACCGGCCCTCCCCGTAGAGCCAGCAGGCGACATCGGAGCCGCCGACCGGCATCGGGTCCGGCCGGTCCACCCGACAGCGGTCGAACACTTTCGGACAGCGCGGGTTGAAAGCGCAGCCCGGCGGGATGGCGTTGAGGCGCGGCATGCTGCCTTCGATCTGGGTCAGCGCCGCCACGTCGTGGCCGAGATTGGGGATCGCGCCCATCAGGCCCACGGTGTAGGGGTGATGCGGCTCCTGCACCACCTTGCGCACCGGGCCGATCTCGGCGATGCGCCCGGCATACATGACGGCGACGCGGTCGGCGGTCTCGGCGATCACGCCCATGTCGTGGGTGATCAGCATGACGGCGGTGCCGTGCTCGCGGCAGAGCCTCTTCAAGAGCGTGATGATCTGGGCCTGAATGGAGACGTCGAGCGCGGTGGTCGGCTCGTCGGCGATGATCAGCTTGGGCTCCGCCGCCAGCGCCAGCGCGATGACGACGCGCTGGCGCATGCCGCCCGAGAACTGGTGCGGGTAATGGTCGAGCCGCTCGGCAGCACCGGGAATGCCGACCTCCTGCAGGAGTTGCAGCGCACGCGCGCGCGCCTCCTTCTCGTTCATCGGCAGATGGGTGCGGATGGTCTCGATCAGCTGGTCGCTGACCCGGTAGAGCGGGTTCAGCGAGGTCAGCGGGTCCTGGAAGATGGCGCCGACCTCGCGGCCGCGGATCCTGCGCATCGCCTCGTAGGGCAGATTGTCGATGCGCCGCCCGGCGAGAAGGATCTCGCCGGCGGTGATGCGGCCCGGCGGCTCGAGCAGGCCGATGATCGCCGTGCCGGTCAGCGACTTGCCGGCGCCGCTCTCGCCGACGACGCCGAGCACCTCGCCCGGCGCGATCGAGAAGGACACGTCGTCGATGGCGACCAGCGGCCCGCGTCGGGTCTCGAACTCGACGCGCAGGCTGCGCACTTCGAGCAGCGGCGCGTTGGGGCGATCCGTCACCGCGGCCTCAGCGGAGCTTCGGGTTGAGGGCATCGCGCAGCCAGTCGCCGAGCAGGTTCACCGCCAGCACCAGGATCGCCATGGTGATGCCCGGAAAGATCACGATCCACCACTCGCCGGAGAACAGGAACCCGTTGCCGATCTGGATCAAGGTGCCGAGCGAGGGTCTGGTCGCCGGCACGCCGACGCCGAGGAAGCTCAGGGTCGCCTCGGTCAGGATGGCGACGGCGAGGTTGATGGTGGCAATGACCAGTACCGGCCCCATCACGTTGGGCAGCACGTGGCGCAGCATGATCAGCCGCGCCGGCAGGCCGATCACCCGCGCCGCCTGCACATATTCCTTGTTCTTCTCGACCAGGGTCTGGCCGCGCACGGTGCGGGCGAACTGCACCCATTGCGAAAGCCCGATCGACAGCACCAGCACATAGACGGCGACCGCCTCGAAATCGGCCGGCGTCATCACGCCGCGCACGATGCCGCCGATCAGCAGCGCGATCAGGATGGCCGGGAAGGTCAGCTGCACGTCGGCGACGCGCATGATCACGGTGTCGGTCATGCCGCCGAGATAGCCGCTGGCGAGGCCGAGCAGGATGCCGAGCACCATGGCGAAGATCACGGCAAGGAAGCCGACGACGAGCGAAACGCGGAGCCCGTAGAGGATGGCCGAATACATGTCCCGGCCCTGGTTGTCGGTGCCGAGCGGGAACTCCCAGGTGCCGCCCTCGATCCAGACCGGCGGATTGCGCGAGTTGATCAGCTGCAGCGCGCCGGGATCCCAGGGATCCTGCAGCGAGATCCAGGGCGCGATCAGCGCCGCAACGAACAGCAGCAGCGTGACGATGGCGGCGCCGACCACGACCTTCGACCGGGTGAAGCTCCACCAGAGATCGCTGTCGAGGATGGCGTTGAGGCGTTGGGCGACCATGTCAGCCTCCCCGCCCTGCGCGGACGTCGACGCGAAGCCGCGGGTCCACGACGTAGTAGAGCAGGTCGACGATCAGGTTGATCAGCACGAAGAGGAAGCCGATCAGCACGAGATAGATCGCCATCACCGGAATGTCGGCGAACTGCACCGCCTGCAGGAAGAGCAGGCCCATGCCCGGCCACTGGAACACGCTCTCGGTGATGATCGAGAAGGCGATCAGCGCGCCGAGCTGCAGGCCCACGATGGTGATCACCGGGATCAGCGTGTTCTTCAGCGCATGGCCGAAATTGACCGCCCGGTTGGTCAGCCCGCGGGCGCGGGCGAACTTGATGTAGTCGGTGCGCAGCACCTCCAGCATCTCGGCGCGGACGAGGCGCATGATCAGCGCGAGCTGGAACATGCCAAGCGTGATCGCCGGCATGATCAGCGATTGCAGGCCGCTGGCCGAGAGCAGCCCCGTGGACCAGGGCCCGAGATGCACCACGTCGCCGCGGCCGAACGACGGCAGCAGGCCGAGCATCACCGAGAAGAACAGGATCAACATGATGCCGATCAGGAAAGTCGGCAGCGACACGCCGAGCAGCGACAGCGTCAGGAAGGCATTGGAAAGCCGCGACCTGGGATAGAGGCCGGTATAGACCCCCATCGGCAGCCCGACGGCGAGGGCGAAGATGCCGGCGACGATGGCGAGCTCGAGCGTCGCCGGCAGGCGCTCGGCCATCAACTGGCCGATCGGGATGCCGGTGCGCAACGACGTTCCGAAGTTTCCGCTGACGATCTGCTGTACGAAACGGAAGTACTGCACCACGACGGGCTGGTCGAGCGCCAGCTGCTCGCGGATGCGGATACGCTCCTCTTCCGGCGTGTCCTGGCCGACCATGTTGATGACCGGATCGCCGACATAGCGGAACAGGGAAAAGGCCACCAGCGCGACGGCCAGCATGACGACGACGGCCTGCGCCAGGCGCTGCAGAACGAATGCGATCATCTAGGAAACGACAGCGGAATCACGAAATGCCCCAAGCAAGGGCCCTGCCACGCGGCGCGCGACAGGGCCCCAATGCATTCGAGGACCGCTACTTCACCATCACGCGGGACCAGTCGTAGCGGTTGAACGGGCTGACCACCACGCTCACGTTGTTCCGCACGCCCCAGGCCAGCGCCTGCTGGTGCAGCGGCAGGTGACCGATATCGTCGATATGGAGCTTCCAGGCCTGCGAGATCATGGCGTCACGCTTGGCCTTGTCGGTCTCCACCAGGATCTTGTCGGTCAGGTCGTCGAGCTGCGGGCTCGACCAGGCGCCGTAGTTGAACAGGCCCCGCACGATCCGGCCCTGGCTGTCCTTCTTCACCGAGCCGACGATGTTGTAGAGCACGTTCCAGCTGTCGACCGAGCCGGGGGTCCAGCCCAGCATGTAGAAGCTGGTATCGCGCTTCGCCGCGTAGAACGGGAAGATGATGGTCTTCGACTGGGCGTTCAGCGTCACCTTGACGCCGATGCGCGCCAGCATGCCGACCACCGCCTGGCAGATCGCCTCGTCGTTGACGTACCGGTCGTTCGGGCAGTCGAGCGTCACGCTGAAGCCGTTCGGATAGCCGGCATCGGTGAGCAGCTTCTTCGCCGCCGCCGGGTCATAAGCCAGCCGCTTGATCGACTTGTCGTAGCCGTTGACGCCATCGCCGATCATCATCGCCGACGGCACCGACAGGCCCCGCATGATCTTGGTCTTGATCGCCTCGATGTCGATCGCCTGATAGAAGGCCTGGCGCACCCGCTTGTCCTTGAACGGGTTCTTGCCCTTCACGTCGGAATAGACGAGCTCGTTCCGGTCGGTGTCCATGCCGAGGAAGATCGTGCGCAGCTCCGGCCCGATCTGCACCTTGGCCTGGCCCGACTTGTTGATGCGGTCGATATCCTGCACCGGTACCGGCTCGACCACGTCGATCTGGCCGGAGAGCAGCGCCGCCACGGCGGTGGCCGGGTTCTTGATCGGCCGGTAGATCACCTTGGTGACGTTGAACTTCTTCTTGCCCTCGGCATCCCACCAGGCGGGATTGACGGCGAATTCGGTGCGGACATCCGCCTCGCGGTAGGTAAGCAGGTAGGCCCCGGTGCCGTTCGCGGAGGTGGAGGCGAAATTCGGCGTCGTCTTGGTGACGTCCACCGTCTCCAGCGCATGGTTCTCCTTCGCCCAGCTGGCCGACAGGATGTACCAGGTATCCCACTCGTAGTGGATGATCGGGTTCGGCACGTCGGTGATGAAGTCGACGGTGAAGTCGTCGACCTTCTTCGCCTCCTTGATGCCGGCGACGCGGGTCTTCAGATCAGAAGCGCCGACCTTGACCCGGTTGAACGAGAACACCACGTCGTCGGCGGTGAACGGCCGGCCGTCATGGAACTTGACGCCCTGGCGCAGCCAGAAGCGCCAGCGGGTCGGCTCCTGCTGCTCCCACTTGATCGCCAGGCCGGGCTGGATCTCGAGCGTCTTGGTGTCGCGCCGCGTCAAGCCCTCGTAGACGTTGCTCATCACGCCGAGCGTGAGCGATTCGTTGCGGACGTAAGGGTCCATCGAGAACGCATCGCCCTGGCTCGACCAACGCAGCACTTTTTCCTGGGCCAGAGCGCCGCCGGCGGCCATGGCAAGCACGGCCGCGCAGGCGCCGGTCTTCAGAACCGATCGCATATCCATTTTCATCGCCTCTCTAGATTGCTCCCCAGAGCTGCGGACACGCCTCACGCCGGCGATGTGTCCGCTCCGTGGCGGCAACAATAATCATGACAATTGTGCCGTGTCCACCGACGGCGCCGGCCGGCCCGATCACGCGAAGCGGAGCAGCCCATAGGCGCCGAAGCCCAGCATGACCAGAGCGCAGGCCCTGTTCAGCAGGCGCTCGCCGGCAAGGCCCAGACGCCCGGCCAGCCGCCCGGCGCCAAAGGCCAGACTGAGCCACCACACCATCGAGCCGGCAAATACCCCTGCGACCAGCAGGGCCGCCATGCCGGGCCGATCGCCGAGATCGCCGGCGCGCAGATAGTCGAACAGCACGAGGAAGGTCACCAGCGTGATCGGGTTCGATACCGTCAGCGCGAAAGTGGCGCCGAACGCATGCGGCGCGTCCATCGGCTCGAGTTGGCGCTGGCTCGGCTCGTCGGTCGGCTTCGGCTGGATCAGCAACAGATAGATGCCAAGCGCGATGAGCAGCCCGCCGCCCACCAGATCGATGGTCTGGCGGTGCAGCGCCAGCCAATCGGAAATCACGGTCAGGCCGAAAGCCGCGACGGCGGCGTAGATCATATCGGCCGTGGCCGCGCCGAGACCGGAGACCAGGCCCGCCGATGGGCCATAGATCAGGCTGCGCCGGGCGCACAGCAGTGCCACGGGGCCCAGCGGCGCCGACAGCACCAAACCCGCAACCACCCCTTTTGCGATCAGCAATAGCTCTTCCACGTCACCTGCTCAGCCGGCTGCGGGCGGCGCCCCATAGCACGCGGTCCCGCCGGCGACCAACTCGCGAAGGCGGAGCCTTACGGGCGGCGCGCGAGGGCGAGGCCGATCGCCGCACCGATGATGCAGCCGCCGCTCACCCGGTTGACCAGCTTGCCGCGGCGGGCGTCGAGTCGGCCGCGCAGGCGCCCGCCGGCCCAGGCCCAGCCGCAATCGAGCAGGCCGGCCAGAGCGGTGTAGGTGGCGCCGAGCAATAGAAGCTGCGGCCCGGCCGCCACGGCGGGATCGACGAATTGCGGCAGGAAGGCCGCGTGGAACAGCAAGGTCTTCGGATTGGTGATTGCCACCAGGATGCCCTGCGCGAACAGGTTGCGGAGCGACACCGCCCGCCGGCTGCCTTCGTCCAACAGCGCCGCCGGCGCCCGCCATTGCTGGATGCCGAGATAGATCAGGTAGGCGACGCCGGCCCAGCGGATCCAGTCGAAGGCATCCGAGGCCAATGCCAGCAGCGAGGTCATGCCGCCGACCACCAGGGCGATCTGCAGCACCGTTGCCGTGGTGGTACCGCCGACGGTGAACAGGCCCAGCCGGGTGCCGTGGCTGATGCTGTTGCCGACGATCAGGGAGACGTTGGGGCCGGGGGTCAGAATCAGCAGCGTCGCCGCGGTGACGAACAGGAAGTACAGCTCGAGCGACATCATGCGGGTCAGCTCAGGTCGACCGCGTAGCGCTTGAGGTCGTCCAGCGCGACGACCTGAAGCGCGGCCGCATGCGTCGCCGCCAACACGACCCGCGGCGCCGCATCCGCCTCCAGCGCCTCCTGCCAGCGCGCGGCGCAGAGGCACCAGCGGTCGCCGGGCTTGAGCCCCGGAAAGCCGTATTCCGGCACCGGGGTCGACAGGTCGTTGCCGCACGATCGGCTGAAGGCCAGGAACTCCGCCGTGGTCACCACGCAGACGACGTGCAGGCCGTGATCCTCCGCGCCGGTATTGCAGCAGCCGTCGCGGAAGAAGCCGGTCACCGGCGCTTCCGAGCACGACTTGAGCGGCTCGCCCAGCACGTTGATCGAGGCCGCGCGCCGCGGCCGTCGCGGATCCTGGTACATGCCGAACCTCTCCGAGCGGATGGGTACGCGCAGACTATCGTCCCGGAGGGCAGGCGATCAACGCGCCCGCAGCGCCCAGACCGAGGTCCGCTTGATCTCGGCATCTTCCAGCGCCCGGGTGGTCGGCACCGAATACTCCGCCAGACGCTCCAGGCGGTGCTTCGGCAGGTAGCTGCGCCCGGGATCGCCGAGCAGCACCTCGATTCCGGCAGCGGCCGCGGCTTCCAGCCACAGGATCACCCGCTCTGCCATCGGCCGCTCGTAGCAGACATCGCCGGCCAGCACGACGTCCCATGCCGCCGGATCGACCGGCCGCTCCAGCACGTCGCCGGAGAGAATCTCCAGCACGATGCCATTCGCCACGGCATTGATCTCGATGGCCGTCAGCGCGAAGCCGTCGATCTCGGTCGCGGCGACGCGCGACGCCCCCGCCTGCATCGCGGCAATGGCCACGAGGCCGGAACCGGACGCGAAATCGAGGACGCGTTTGCCGCGCACGATGGCCGGCCGGTCCAGGATGTGCCGCGCCAGCGCCTGCCCGCCGGCCCAGGCGAAGGCCCAATAGGGCGGCGGCAAGCCCAATGCACCGAGCTCCTCCTCGGTCTTCTCCCATAGCGCCGTCGCCTCGTCGGCGAGATGGAGACGGATCTCCGGCGCGTGCGGCACCGGCAGCAGGCGCGTATTGGCGCGGATGAAGGCGGCGGGGTCGGCGATCATCGCCGGCGCGCGGTCGCCAGACCGCGCTTCAGCCGGCCGACCAGCCCCGGCCCTTCATAGACCAGCGCGGAATAGACCTGCACCGCCACGGCGCCGGCGGCGAGCTTTGCCAGCACGTCCTCGACGGTGAAGATGCCGCCGGTCCCGATCAGCGGCACGCGGTCGCCGACCCGCTGGCGCATGGCGGCGAGTATGCGCGTCGACAGGGGAAACAGCGGCGCGCCGCTCAACCCGCCCGTCTCCACGCGATGCGAGCTCTGCAGCGTGTCCGGCCGGCCGATCGTCGTATTGCCGACGATCAGGCCGTCGAGCCGGCATTCGATGGCGAGTGCCGCGATGTCGTCGAGATCCGCCTCGCTCACATCCGGTGCGATCTTCAGCACCAGCGCCGCCTTGATGCCATGCCGCGTGCGGGCTTCCAGCACCCGGTCGAGCAGACGCGCCAGCTCGTCGCGGCCCTGCAACGCCCGCAGGCCGGGCGTGTTCGGCGAGGAAACGTTGAGCGTCGCGAAATCGACCAGCGGCCCCAGGCGCTCCAGCACCGTCACATAATCGCCGGTGCGATCGGCGCTCTCCTTGTTGGCCCCGATATTGACGCCGAGCAGGCCGCGGGCGGGGTCGCGGCGGGCAAGCCGCGCCGCCATCGCCTCCACGCCCTCGCTGTTGAGGCCGAACCGGTTGATCACCGCCCGGTCCTCGGCCAGGCGGAACAGGCGCGGCCTGGGATTGCCGACCTGCGGCAGGGGCGTGACGCCGCCCACCTCGACGAAGCCGAAGCCGAGATCGAACAGCCGGTCGGCCGCTTCGGCCTGCTTGTCGAAACCGGCGGCGAGGCCGACGGGATTCGGGATCTCGCGCTCGAACAGCCGGGTCTTCAGGACGGCGTCGTCGGGCGCCGAATCCCCCCGCACGAGGCCGCGCGCGACCGCCCAAACGGCCAGTTCGTGAGCCCGCTCGGGTTCCAGGGCGAACAGGAATGGCCGGATGAGGGGATAGAGATCCACAGGGACGGTCAGGTGAATTGCGGCGGGCAGACTGGCCGGGAACTCGCCCCCGCGCAACGGTGGCATCCGGGACCCGCTCTGGCCTCGGGCCTGTCGATTTGCTATTCCGCCCGGCCATTGACCAGAAGAAAACGCCCCGGAGACGCGCGCCTATGCAGGACATCATCGCGGAGCTGGAGAAGAAGCGGGCCGCGGCCCAGCTCGGCGGCGGCACCCGCCGGATCGAGGCCCAGCATGCCCGCGGCAAGCTCACCGCCCGCGAGCGCGTCGACCTGCTGCTCGATCCCGGCTCCTTCGAGGAATGGGACACCTTCGTCGAGCACCGCTGCACCGATTTCGGCATGGAGACGCAGAAGATCCCGGGCGACGGCGTGGTGACCGGCTATGGCACCATCAACGGCCGGCTCGTCTTCGTGTTCAGCCAGGATTTCACCGTGTTCGGCGGCGCCCTCTCGGACGCGCATGCCAAGAAGATCTGCAAGGTGATGGACACCGCGATGAAAGTCGGCGCGCCGGTGATCGGGCTCAACGATTCCGGCGGCGCCCGCATCCAGGAAGGCATCGACAGCCTGGCCGGCTATGCCGAGGTGTTCCAGCGCAACGTGCTGGCCTCCGGCGTGGTGCCGCAGATCTCGGTCATCATGGGCCCCTGCGCCGGCGGCGCGGTCTATTCGCCGGCGATGACCGACTTCATCTTCATGGTGAAGGATTCGTCCTACATGTTCGTCACCGGCCCGGACGTGGTGAAGACGGTGACGCAGGAGGTGGTGACGCACGAGCAGCTCGGCGGTGCCATCACCCATACGGCGAAGTCCTCGGTCGCTGACCTCGCCTTCGAGAACGATGTCGAGACCTTGCTGCAGACGCGGCGGTTCTTCGACTTCCTGCCGCTCTCCAACAAGGAGAAGCCGCCGGCGCGCGCGAGCGAGGATCCGATCGACCGCGCCGAGATGTCGCTCGACACTCTGGTGCCGGCCAATCCGAACAAGCCCTACGACATGCAGGAGCTGATCCTGAAGGTCGTCGACGACGAGGATTTCTTCGAGCTGCAGCCGGCCTTCGCCAAGAACATCATCACCGGCTTCGCGCGGCTGCAGGGCCGCACGGTCGGCATCGTGGCGAACCAGCCGATGGTGCTGGCCGGCTGCCTCGACATCGACAGCTCGCGCAAGGCGGCGCGCTTCGTCCGCTTCTGCGACTGCTTCAACGTGCCGATCGTCACCTTCGTCGACGTGCCGGGTTTCCTGCCGGGCACGGCGCAGGAATATGGCGGCATCATCAAGCACGGCGCCAAGCTGCTCTACGCCTTCGCCGAGGCGACGGTGCCGAAGGTCACGCTGATCACCCGCAAGGCCTATGGCGGCGCCTATGACGTGATGAGCTCCAAGCACCTGCGCGGCGACGTCAACTTCGCCTGGCCCTCGGCCGAGATCGCGGTGATGGGGCCGAAAGGCGCCGTCGAGATCATCTTCCGGGCCGAGATCGGCGACCAGGCCAAGATCGCCGCCCGCACCGAGGAGTACCGGCAGAAATTCGCCAATCCCTTCGTCGCCGGCAACCGCGGCTTCATCGACGACGTGATCATGCCGCACGCCACCCGCACCCGCCTCGCCCGCGCGCTCGCCATGCTGCGCGACAAGGACCTGCAGAACCCCTGGAAGAAGCACGACAACATCCCGCTGTGACGTGCCGCCTCCGGGCAGAACCATCGCACCGCCAAGGACGCCAAGAGCGCAAAGGAACGCCAAGGACATGATCAGCGCGGAGCGCAAAGCAGCTTCTTTGCGTAACTTGGCGCTCTTCGCGTCCTTCGCGGTCACCCTGCGACGCGCTATCGAGGGGTAGTCGAAGAGAATGTTCAAGAAGATCCTGATCGCCAATCGCGGCGAGATCGCCTGCCGGGTCATCAAGACCTGCCGCAAGATGGGCATCAAGACGGTGGCGGTGTATTCCGACGCGGATGACGGCGCGGTGCATGCCCGCATGGCCGACGAGGCGGTGCATATCGGCGCCGCGCCGGCGGCCGAGAGCTATCTGCAGATCGAGCGCATCGTCCAGGCCTGTAAGCAGACCGGCGCCGAGGCGGTGCATCCGGGCTATGGCTTCCTGTCCGAGAACCGCCGCTTCACCGAGGCGCTGGACAAGGCCGGCATTGTCTTCATCGGCCCCTCGGCGCACGCCGTCTTCGCCATGGGCGACAAGATCGAGTCCAAGAAGCTCGCCAAGGAAGCCGGCGTCTCCACCGTGCCGGGCTATCTCGGCGCCATCTCCGGCCCCGACGAGGCGGTGAAAATCGCGCATGAGATCGGCTATCCGGTGATGATCAAGGCCTCGGCCGGCGGCGGCGGCAAGGGCATGCGGCTCGCCTATACCGACCAGGAGACCCGCGAAGGCTTCGTCTCGGCGACCAGCGAGGCCAGGTCGTCGTTCGGCGACGACCGCGTCTTCGTCGAGAAGTTCATCGAGAACCCGCGCCATATCGAGATCCAGGTGATCGGCGACAAGCACGGCACCATCCTCTATCTCGGCGAGCGCGAATGCTCGATCCAGCGCCGCCACCAGAAGGTGATCGAGGAGGCGCCCTCGCCGCTGCTCGACGCGAAGACCCGGAAGGCGATGGGCGAGCAGGCCGTCGCGCTGGCTAGGAAGGTCGGCTACTACTCCGCCGGCACGGTCGAGTTCGTCGCCAGCCAGAAGAAGGATTTCTACTTCCTGGAGATGAACACCCGGCTACAGGTGGAGCATCCGGTGACCGAGCTGGTCACCGGCCTCGACCTGGTCGAGCTGATGATCCGCGTCGCCGCCGGCGAGAAGTTGCCGCTGCAGCAGAAGGACGTGAAGCTCGACGGCTGGGCGATGGAGAGTCGGATCTACGCCGAGGATCCCTATCGCGGCTTCCTGCCCTCCACCGGCCGACTGGTGCGCTGCGGCTTCCCTGAGGAAGTGGACGGGGTGCGCATCGATACCGGCGTGACCGAGGGCTCGGAGATCAGCCTCTACTACGACCCGATGATCGCCAAGCTCTGCACCAAGGGCTCCAGCCGGGCCGAGGCGGTGAGCCGCATGACAGATGCGCTGGACGCCTGCCGCATCACCGGCATCTCGCACAACGTGCCCTTCCTGCAGGCGATCTTCGCGCATGAGCGCTTCCAGGACGGCCGTCTCTCCACCGGCTTCATCGCCGAGGAGTTTCCGCAAGGCTTCAGCGGCGCGACGCTCGCGGAGCAGCGGCTCGCTGCCGTCGCGGCCGTGGCGGTGATGGCCCGCCTCAAATACCGCGAGCGCGACCTGACGGTCAGCGGCCGCATGCAAGGCTTCAAGCCGGCGGACGGGCGCGACTGGGTTGTGCGCGCGGCCGATAAGAGCTGGAACGCGCATGGCCGCCTGGTCGAAGGCGGCGCCGAGATCGAACTCGCCGGCAAGGCGCATACGATCCAGAGCAACTGGCGGCCGGGCGAGACCCTGTGCCGTGCCGATGTCGACGGCGAGGCGCTGACTTTCCTGATCGAGCCGCGCCCGCTCGGCTTCCGGGTCAGCCATGGCGGCGCCGTGCTGACGATCGACGTGCTGCGCCCGCGCGAGGCCGAGCTCGCCGCCCTGATGCCGTTCAAGGCACCGCCCGACACCTCGAAATTCCTGCTCTGCCCGATGCCGGGCCTGGTGGTCGCGATCCACGTCAAGGAGGGCGAGGAAGTGAAGGCCGGCCAGCCGCTCGCCGTGGTCGAGGCGATGAAGATGGAGAACGTGCTACGCGCCGAGCGCGACGGCACCGTCGGCAAGGTCTCGGCCAAGCCCGGCGAGAGCCTCGCCGTCGACCAGGTGATCCTGGAATTCGCGTGACGGCATGGCGGGCACGCGCGCCGTCCGCCTTCTGATCAAGGGCCGCGTTCAGGGCGTCGGCTACCGCGACTGGGCGATCGATGAAGCGCGCGCGCTCGCCCTCGACGGCTGGGTGCGCAACCTCAGGAGCGGCGAGGTCGAGGCGCTGATCGCCGGCCCCGACGCGGCCGTCGAGCGGATGATCGAAGCCTGCCGACGGGGCCCCGCCATCGCCCGCGTCGCCGATATCGAGATCAGCCCGGCCGCGCCGCCGCCGGAGCGTGGCTTCCGGCGCCTGCCGACGGGATAGCACCGGCCGGATTGACAATTGGGCCGCTTGTGCGCATATGTCGCGGCATGACGAAGCTGGTCGCCATCCGACGCCCGAACACCGCCCGCCCGCGGTCGCGATGACGTTCGCCTGAACGCCCTCCGCGAACCGCGCCGAAGCGCGGTTTTTTTATGTCTGAGGCCCCGGATATGTTGGGGCGCGCCAGTCGAAGGAAGACCACCGTGACCCTCGCCGACACCCAGCGGCCGCAAGGCCAAGCCCCCAAGACCTCCACCAAGAAGCCGATCGTCTTTGTCGACGGCGAATCCGGCACCACGGGGCTGCAGATCCGTGAGCGTCTCGATGCCCAGGGCGACGTGGCGGTGAAGAGCATCGCCGCCGAGAAGCGGAAGGACGCAGGCGCAAAGCGCGAGCTGATGGCCGAGGTAGATCTCGTCGTGCTCTGCCTGCCGGACGACGCCGCGCGCGAGACCGTCGCGGTGATCGACAGCATGGGCAACAGCGCGCCCAAGGTGCTCGATGCCTCGACCGCGCATCGGGTCGCGCCGGATTGGATTTATGGCTTTGCCGAGCTGGCCCCCGACCAGGCCGACAAGATCCGCAATGCGCGGAAGGTGTCCAATCCCGGCTGCTACCCGACCGGCTCGATCGCGCTGATCCGGCCGCTGGTCGATGCCGGCCTGCTGCCGGCCGACTATCCCGTCACGATCAACGCGGTCAGCGGCTATTCCGGCGGCGGCAAGTCGATGATCGCCGATTTCGAGGCCGGCACGGCGCCGCATTTCGAGCTCTACGGCCTCGGCTTCGAGCATAAGCACGTGCCGGAGACGCAGCTCTATGCGCGGCTGACCCGGCGGCCGATCTTCGTGCCCTCGGTCGGCAATTACCGGCAGGGCATGCTGGTCTCGGTGCCGCTGCATCTCGACACCCTGCCGGGCAAGCCGCTGGCGGCCGACCTGCACGCCGCGCTGGCGAAGCGCTATGCCGGCAGCGCCTATGTCGAGGTCATGCCGCTGGAGAACACGGCCACCAAGAGGGGCCGGCTGGAGCCCGAGGCGCTGAACGAGACCAACAAGCTCGAGCTCTATGTCTTCGCCAGCGAGAAGCACCGCCAGGCGGTGCTGGTCGCCCGGCTCGACAATCTCGGCAAGGGCGCCTCCGGCGCGGCGGTGCAGAACCTGCGGCTGATGCTCGGGCTGGACTAAGGCTCGACCGGTACGGTCGCGCGGCCGAACACCGCCTCGAAGCTGGCGCGCAGTTGGGCGTCTACCTCCTCCATGCTGACGAGCTGGCCGAGCGCGTGCAGCGAGGTCACGCCGTGCTGGGTGATGCCGCAGGGCACGATGCCGGCATAGTGGCCGAGTTCCGGCTCCACGTTCAGCGCCACGCCGTGATACGTGACGCCGCGGCGGACGCGGACGCCGAGCGCGGCGATCTTGTCCTCCGCCCCGCCCCCGCCCGGCCGCTTCACCCAGACGCCGACCCGGCCGTCGCGCCGCTCCCCGGTCACGTTGAAGGCGGCGAGCGTATGGATCAGCCAGCGCTCCAGGTCGCAGACATAGGCCCGGATGTCGCCGCCCCGCTGCTTCAGGTCCAGCATCACATAGGCGACCCGCTGGCCCGGCCCGTGATAGGTGTATTGCCCGCCCCGGCCGGTCCGGTGCACCGGAAACCGCCCTGGATCGACCAGGTCGGCATCCTGGGCCGAGGTGCCGGCGGTGTAGAGCGGCGGGTGCTCGACCAGCCAGATCCGCTCGGCCGCCCGCCCCTCGCGGATCGCGGCGACCCGGGCCTCCATCTCGGCCACGGCCGGCTCGTAGGGCGCAAGTCCCTGAGCCACTACCCATTCCACCGGCCCAATTGGCGCACCCATCCGGCCTAACGCTCCATTTACCGCAAGCTAACCTTGTGCCTTCACGTTGGGGGCAAGCGTATGGCAGAAGGGCGCCCCGGTCGTGAGTAAGAAGGCCATCGAGAAGGTCAGGTTGGAGATCTCCGTCGTCCTCGGCAAGGCGACGATGCCGATCAACCAGCTGCTGAAGATGGGCCGCGGCGCCGTCATCGAGCTCGATGCCGGGGTCGACGACTACGCCTATATCTTCGCCAACAAGAAGCTCGTCGCCCGTGGCGAAGTGGTGGTGTCGGGCGAGAACGTCGCCGTCTCGATCACCGATCTGGTCCGCGGCGACTGACCGCCGCCTCCTACCCCGTTGCCCCTACCCCGTTGAATGGCCGGAATTGATCTGCTATTCCCCGCCGGCCTCGCGGTCGTGGCGGAATTGGTAGACGCGCAGCGTTGAGGTCGCTGTGGCCGAAAGGCCGTGGAAGTTCGAGTCTTCTCGACCGCACCATCACTTGAGCCCGACGCCCGCCGGTCACCTGATCGGCGGGCGTCGGCTTTCCAGGGGCCCCGCCCCGCCCGCTATAGTGGCCGGACTTGAGGGTCAGGAGGGGTCGGACGGATGACGGATTCCACGCGCGAGGCGGCGCTCGACTATCACCGCCGGCCGACCCCGGGGAAGCTCGCCGTCACCCCGACCAAGCGCCTCGCCAACCAGCACGATTTGTCGCTCGCCTATTCGCCCGGCGTCGCCGCCGCCTGCGAGGCGATCGTCGCCGATCCGGCCGAGGCGGCGACCTTGACCGCCCGCGCCAACCTGGTCGCCGTCGTCACCAACGGCACCGCTGTTTTGGGCCTCGGCGCGATCGGTCCCCTCGCCGCCAAGCCCGTCATGGAAGGCAAGGCGGTGCTGTTCAAGAAATTCGCCGGCATCGACGTGTTCGACCTGGAGGTGGCCGAGAACGACGCCGACCGCCTGGTCGAGGTGATCGCGGCGCTGGAGCCGACCTTCGGCGGCATCAACCTGGAGGACATCAAGGCGCCGGAATGCTTCGTGGTGGAGCAGAAGCTGCGCCAGCGCATGAAGATCCCGGTGATGCACGACGACCAGCACGGCACCGCGATCTGCGTCGCCGCCGCGGTGAAGAACGGATTGCGTGTGGTCGGCAAGGAGCTGCCGGAGATCACCGCGGTCTGCTGCGGCGCCGGCGCCGCCGCGCTCGCCTGCCTGGACCAATTGGTGGAGCTCGGCCTCGACAAGGCCAAGCTCTATGTCGTCGACCTCGCCGGCGTGGTCTACGAGGGCCGGGCCGAGCTGATGGACCCGTTCAAGGCGCGCTATGCCCGCAAGACCGGCTTCCGCTCGCTCGGCGACGTGATCGACGGCGCCGACCTGTTCCTCGGCCTCTCCGGCCCCAATGTGCTGAAGCCGGACATGCTGAAGCGGATGGCACCGCGCCCGCTGGTCCTGGCGCTGGCCAACCCGACGCCGGAGATCGACCCGAAGCTCGCCCGCGAGGCCAGGCCCGACGCGGTGATCGCCACCGGCCGGTCCGACTTCCCGAACCAGGTCAACAACGTCCTCTGCTTCCCCTTCCTGTTCCGCGGCGCGCTGGATGTCGGCGCGACGCAGATCAACGGCGAGATGAAGCGCGCCGCGGTGGATGCGATCTCAGACCTGGCGCTGGCCGAAAGCTCCGACATTGTCGCCAAGGCCTATGGCGGCGAGGGCGCCTTCGCCTTCGGCCCCGAATACCTGATCCCGAAGCCGTTCGATCCCCGCCTGATCCTGCGCATCGCGCCGGCCGTGGCGGAAGCCGCCATGCGATCCGGCGTCGCCACGCGGCCGATCGCCGATATGGAGGCCTACCGCCAGAGCCTCGGCCGCTTCGTCTACCGCACCGGCTTCGTGATGAAGCCGGTCTTCGACCGCGCGCGCGCCGCGCCGGCCCGCGTCGTCTATGCCGAGGGCGAGAACGAAACGGTGATCCGCGCCGCCCAGATCGTGGTCGACGAGAAGCTGGCCCGGCCGGTGCTGATCGGCCGCGAGGACGCGCTGGCGCGGCGCATGAAGGAGCTCGGCATCCGCCTCTTGCCGGGCCGCGACGTGGAGATCCTCGACCCCCGCACCTATGCGGCCCGGGCCGAGTTCGCCGATGCCTATCACCGGATGATGGCGCGCAACGGCGTGCTGGCCGATGCCGCGCGCATCACCTTGCGCAGCGATGCCACCGTGATCGCCGCCATGATGGTCAAGCGCGGCGAGGCCGACGCCATGATCTGCGGCACGCTCGGCGAATACGACCATCACCTGCCCAAGGTGCGCGACATCCTCGGGCTCAGGCCGGGCGCGCAGGAGCTCGCCGCGCTGCAATTGCTGGTGCTGCCCAACCACACGCTGTTCCTCACCGACACCAATGTCGCCGACGACCCCTCGCCCGAGGCGCTCGCCCGCATCGCCGTGATGGCGGCGGCAGAGGTCGGGCGGTTCGGCCTAGAGCCGAAGCTCGCCGTCGTCTCGCACTCCAATTTCGGCGGCTCGGCCAAGCCCTCGGCGGACAAGATGCGCCGCGTCGTCGAGCTGATCCGGGCGGAGGCGCCGGCGCTGGAAGTCGACGGCGAGATGAAGCCTGACCTCGCCATCAACCTGGCCCGGCGCGACTGGATCTTCCCCTATTCGACGCTGAGCGGCGCGGCGAACCTGCTGATCATGCCGACGGTCGACGCCGCCAACATCGCCTTCAACCTGGCGAAAGAGGTGGCCGAAGGCTTCTCCGTCGGCCCCATGCTCCTCGGACTGAACGCCGCCGCGCATGTGGTGACGCCGGCCATCAGCGTGCGCGGCCTGGTCAACATGACGGCCGTCGCGGTGGTGGATGCGCAGGATCTGCAGGCGCGAGGCGGCTGAGGGCGGTCAGAGCCGGCCCAGCCGCCTGAGCTCACCGCGCGCCAGATCGTATTCGTTGAACCATGTCACGCCCGTGGCGACAACGGCCTGGAACGCGCCGATGGCGGCGTCGATCCTGCCGTCCGCCATGTGGCGTTGCGCGATGAAGAATTGCGCCTCGCAGAGCCGCTCGTCTGCCTCGCGCTCCGCTTTGACATCTTCCTTCGTGCGGGCGACCAGCGCCTCCGCGGCGATCCTGTCGCCGAGGAACTCCGCCACGGTGTTCGCCCATCCCTTGGTGAATGCCAGTTCCTGGCGGCGCGCGAGATCGGCGCGATCGGACTGACCGAGGCGCAGCCGCGCCGCTTCGAGATAGACCGCGACATAGGGCGCCGGCAGGCCGGTCCCGAGACCCAGATCGTAGGCGCGCTTCAGGTCGCGTTCCGCCGCCGCGAAATCGCCGCGCGCGAAATGCACCATGCCGCGCTCCCGCAGCGCGATTCCGCGATCGTCGCCGTCCGCCATGGCGCGTTCGAGCGCGGCGAGGGCGGCATCGAAGTTGCCCATGCCGCGCAGGATGATGGATTTCTCGATCAACATCGCCGGATCGTGCGGATTGCGCACCATCACCATGTCGATATCGACGAGGGCGGCCTGCTTGTTGCCCGCCAGGCTATGCGCCAAGGCTCGATTGTAGCGCGCTTCCGCGTCGTCCGGGCGCTCGGCCAGAACCCGGCTGTGATCCGCCGCCGCATCGCCCCAGCGGCGCAGATCGGACAACATGCGCGCACGTGCCCGATAGGCCGGCAGGAATTTCGGCTCGACTTCGATCGCCTTGTCGAGATCGGCCAGTGCCTTGGATCTGTCCCCGCGCAGCGCCTCGTAGGAGCCGCGCAGGAAAAACGGCAGGGGATATGCGCCGCTTATGGCGATTGCGCGGTTGAGATCCTCGATCGCCCGGTCGATCCGCTTGGCGCGGATCTCCTGCTGCGAACGCGCCGTCAGGATGACGATCTGCTCGCCTGCCTGCCGGCCGCGCTCGGCCTGCAGCAGCAAGGCGGTCAGGCGGGCAATCGCCTGGTCCGGATCGTTCGCGTTCTCGGTCCGGATGGTCCCCAGCTGCTGGTCCAGCGCCCGCGTGATCGGCGGCAGCAGAAGCGGCCCGGACGCCGGCTGAGACAGGGCCGGCCGGGAGGCCCCTGCTGCGAGCGCGACCGGCAGCAGGAGGGCGAGAATCAGACGGCGCATCGGATCAGATCGTGCTCCCCAGCCGGATCAGGCGCTTGCGGATGGCTTCCGCTTTCTCGACGAAGATCTCGGCCTCCGCCCCCTGGCCGTTGATCCGGTAGGCCTCCGCCTGCCGCAGCAGGGCCGTCGCATAGGCCGGATGCCCGTCGGTATGGGCGGCCCGGATCAGGTCGATGCCGCCTGCCATATGCGTCCGCCCCGCGTCGAACTCCCCCAGCCTCGATTCGGCGACGCCAAGGGCGAGAAGCGAGAAACCGGTTTCCGGATGGCCCGGCCCGAAGACCGTCAGGGCGGCCGCCAGGCCGCGGCTCAGGCTCGCTTTGGCGTCGGCGTAAAGTCCGGCCGCCAGCTCGGCCTCGCCCTGCTGGTTCAGCGCCGCCGCATAGTCCCGCCCCTCCCCTTTGGTCACGGCGAGGACGATGGCGTTCGCGCGCCGGACGATGCCGGCCGCCTCGTCGGCGCGCCCGCCGGCCGCGTAGGTGCGGGCCAGCCCGATCAGAGCCGCGGCGGTATCGAGGTGCTCGGCGCCCCAGGCGTTCTGGGCGATGTCGAGCGCCTCGAGGCGGATCGGCTCCGCCGCCTCGTACTTTTCCAGCTGGTCGAGCGCCGCGGCCCGCTGCCCCAGGCCGCGACCGACGAAGGGATGCTTGGGGCCGAAGGACCGACGCACGATCTCGACATAGCGCTGCGCCAGGATGTCGGCTTCATCGAAGCGGCCGAGCAGCATGGCGAGGTTGAACTGCTTGCGCAGGAACTCGGCGATGTCGGGATGCTGCGCGCCCCGCAGGCGCTCGCCGATCTTCATCGCACGGTCGAGATGCCGCTCGGCCTCCGCGAAGTTGGCGACATTCATGTTCTGGTCGGCCAGCGCGCTCAGGGCGAACGCCGTCTGCAGGCTGTCGCCGCCGGTCGCCCGCTCGACCACCCCGGCCGCCTCGCGAAGGTCGCGCTCGGCGGCGGCATATTTCCCTTCCGCGTCCAGCTTCTTGGCACGCTCGTACAGCGCCTTGACCCGGACGCCCTCCTCGGCGGCGACACGCGGCCCGCCGCCGGGTCCGGCGGTCTGTTGGCAGGCCGGCAAGGCAAGCAGCAACAGGCCGGTCAGCAGCATTGCGACGGAAGTTCGGAAGAGCGATGTCGGCATGACGGAAGGTTCTTTGGCGGCAGGCAAGGTTGCAACGAATAGAACATATGGTACGGCAGCCGGCCACAACCGATTGCAGCGTTAACGACGATTGGCGGCTTTCGGCAAAGCTTTGCTCCTTGCCCGCCCAGCGGTAAAACCGGGCTCGGTTCCCGGGAGGAAACGATGATCCCCAACAAGCTGCCGGATTTCGATTTCGGCCTCGGCGAGACCGCCGACATGCTGCGCGACCAGGTGGCGACCTTCACCGCCGCCGAGGTGACGCCGATCGCCGCCGAGGTCGAGAAGGCGAACGACTTTCCGGCGCCGATGTGGAAGAAGCTCGGCGCGCTCGGCCTGCACGGCATCACGGTGGAACCCGAATATGGCGGAGCCGGCATGGGCTATTTGGAGCATGTCATCGCGGTCGAGGAGGTCTCGCGCGGCTCCGCCGCCATCGGCCTCTCCTACGGCGCGCATTCCAACCTCTGCGTCAACCAGATCCGCCGCAACGGCAGCGAGGCGCAGAAGCGGAAATACCTGCCGAAGCTGATCTCGGGCGAGCATGTCGGCTCCTTGGCGATGAGCGAGCCCGGCGCCGGCTCCGACGTCGTGTCGATGAAGCTCCGCGCCGACAAGAAGGGCGACCGCTACGTCCTCAACGGCACCAAGATGTGGATCACCAACGGGCCGAACGCCGACACGCTCGTGGTCTATGCCAAGACCGATCCATCCGCCGGCCCGCGCGGCATCACCGCCTTCATCATCGAGCGCGGCTTCAAGGGTTTCTCCACCGGGCCCAAGCTCGACAAGATGGGCATGCGCGGCTCCAACACCTGCGAGCTGATCTTCCAGGATTGCGAGGTGCCGGCCGAGAACGTGCTCTCCGAGGTCGGCAAGGGCGTCAACGTGCTGATGAGCGGCCTCGATTACGAGCGCGCCGTGCTCGCCGCCGGCCCGCTCGGCATCATGCGCGCCTGCATGGACGTCGTCGTGCCCTACGTGCACGAGAGGAAGCAGTTCGGCCAGCCGATCGGCGAGTTCCAGCTGATGCAGGGCAAGCTCGCCGACATGTACACGACGATGAATGCCTGCCGGTCCTATGTGTACGCCGTGGCCAAGGCCTGCGATGCCGGCCGCACGACGCGCAAGGACGCCGCCGGCGCCATCCTCTATGCCGCCGAGAAGGCGACCTGGATGGCGCTCGAGGCGATCCAGGCGCTCGGCGGCAACGGCTATATCAACGACTACCCGACCGGACGCTTCCTGCGCGACGCCAAGCTCTACGAGATCGGCGCCGGCACCAGCGAGATCCGCCGCATGCTGATCGGCCGCGAGCTGTTCGCCGAGACGGCGTGAGTCACTCCGCGCCGCGCGCGCTCTCGTGCCAGCGGCGCAGGATCAGGTGGTTGAGCGCCGTCAGCGCCAGAAAGATCAGGATGCCGACGCCGGCGATCATGACCAGCGCCGCATACATGCGCGGCACGTTGAGGCGGTAGCCGGCCTCCAGGATGCGGTAGGCGAGGCCGGAGCCCGAGCCGGCCGTTCCGGCGGCGAACTCCGCCACCACGGCGCCGATCAGGCAGAGGCCGCCGGCGATGCGGAGCCCGCCCAGGAAATACGGCAGCGCCGCCGGAAAGCGGAGCCAGGCCAGCGTCCGGAACCGTCCGGCGCCGTAGAGCCGGAACAGGTCGAGCAGGTTGCGGTCGGTCGAGACCAGGCCGAGCGTGGTGTTGGACAGGATCGGGAAGAAGGCGACGATCCAGGCGCAGATCAAGAGCGCCGCGCGGGTATCGTCGACATAGATCAGGATGAGCGGCGCGATCGCCACGATCGGCGTCACCTGCAGCACCACCGCATAGGGGAACAAGGTCAGCTCGACCAGGCGCGACTGCGCGAAGAGCAGAGCCAGCGCGACGCCGCCGACGGTGGCGACGAGCAGCGCGAGCGCGGTGATCTCGAGCGTCACCAGCAGGCTCGGCCAGAGCGTGCCCCAATCGGCGACCAGCGTCTCAGCGATCAGGATGGGCCCCGGCAGGATATAGGGCGGGATCTCGTTCGCGCGCACCACCGCCTCCCAGCCGCCAAGCGTGGCGAGGCCGACGAGCACGGGCAGCAGATAGCGGAACGAAGCGGCGGCTGGCATCGCCGGCCACGATGCCAGAGCGCTTCGCCGCGCGCTACGACACAATCGCTCGGGCGGCGCCCGCCGCTGCTATAGTCCTGATTCGAGGAAACGCCCGCAGTGACCGTCACCACGCATACCAAGGCCGCCCCCGTCGAGACGGCCGGCATCATCTGCGCCATCGCCGCCACCGCGGTGCTGACGACGCATGACGCCGTCTCGAAATGGCTGACCGAGCGGTTCTCGATCGGCGACATCCTGCTCTATCGCGGCCTGCTCACCCTGCCGCTCTGCCTCGCCATCCTGATGCAGGCGGGCGGCCTGCACCTGATCCGCTCGCGCAAGCCGGTGTTGAACCTGACCCGCGCCGGCCTCGGCGTGCTGTCGAGCGTGCTGGTGGTGGCGAGCTTCACCTTCATGCCGCTGGCCGAGGCGCTGGGCGTGATCTTCGTCTCGCCGCTGCTCACCGTCGCCTTCGCCATTCCGCTGCTCGGCGAGCGGGTCGCGCCGACCATCTGGTTCGCCGTCGCCGCCGGGCTGGCCGGCGCCCTGGTCATCATCGATCCCGGCGGCGCCGCGCTCGACTGGCGCATCGCCATCCCGCTCTGCGCCGCCGTCTCCTCGGCGCTGCGCGACATCGTCACCCGGCGCCTCGGCGGCGCCGAGCATCCGGCCACCGTGCTGTTCTGGACCATGCTGGCCTTGGTCGTCACCGGCGCGGTCTGGGCGGCGCTGGCCGGCACGCGCTTCCCGGATGCGATGGAATGGTCGGTTCTGGCGGGCACCGCGGTGCTGCACACCGCCGCCTACTACCTCGCCATCCAGTCGCTGCGCCTCGCCCGCGCCTCCACCGTCGCGCCCTACAAATATCTGTCGCTGGTCTGGGCGGCCCTGCTCGGCTGGGCCTGGTGGGGCGATTTCCCGGGCCCGGCCAAGCTCATCGGCGGCCTGCTGGTGGTCGGCGCCGGGCTCTATGTGCTGCGCCAGGAGATGCGGTCGCGCTGACCCCAATCCCGCCGATGTGAACTGGCGGCCGAATTCCCGCCGCAATTCCGCTCGGATTGGCCGCGAGCGTAGGACCGGTAGAATCGAGGTTGGTCCCATGCGCGCTCTGGCACGCCGGCTCGTCCCCCTCCTGCTGACGCCCGCTCTGGCGCTGCTCAGCCTGGACAATGCCGCCGGCCAAACCGCTCTGCCGGGCGACCCGCCTGCGCGGGTCGGGCGGCTCAGCCATGTCGAGGGCCAGGTCTCGGCCCGCATGCCGGACCAGGCCGACTGGTCGGCGGCCGTCTTGAACTATCCGGTCTCGACCGGCCTTGCGCTCTGGACCGAACCCGGGGCGCGGGCCGAGATCAGCTATGGCGACGGCGCGCTCCGCCTCGACCACGAGACCTCGATCGCCGTGGAGCGGCTCGACGACAGCGCCCTCGACCTCCGCCTCGACCAGGGCAGCGTGCAGTTGAGCGTCCGCCAGCTCGAACCGGGCGAGCGGGTCAGCATCGCCACGCCGCAGGGCCGCATGGAGGCGCTGGCGCCCGGCACCTACCGCATCGATGCCGGCACCGGCGAGACCCCGGCCGGCGTCACCGTGCTGGACGGCAAGGCCCGGTTCGCCGACCAAGGCCGCAGCGTCGAGGCGGTCGGCGGCGAGAGCGCCATCGTCCGGCCCGATGGCAGCCTCGGCACTGTCGCCGCCATCCGCCAGCCATTCGACGAATGGGCCCTGGCGCGCGAGACGGAGGTGAAGGCCGCCACCGTCACGCCGCGCCACCTGCCCCAATCGATGCCGGGCCGCGAGGATCTGGAGCGCCACGGCAGCTGGCAGGAAACGCCGGAATACGGCGCCGTTTGGTATCCCGCCGCCGTGCCGGTCGGCTGGGCGCCCTATCGCTACGGCCACTGGGCCTGGGTGCATCCCTGGGGCTGGACCTGGATCGACGACGCGCCCTGGGGCTTCGCGCCGTTCCATTACGGGCGCTGGGCGCATTACCACGGCCGCTGGTGCTGGGTGCCGGGCCGCTATGCGCGCGCCCGCCCGGTCTATTCGCCGGCGCTGGTCGCCTTCGTCGGCGGCTCGAATTTCAGCATTGCCGTCTCCATCGGCCGCGCCCCGGCGATCGGCTGGGTGCCGCTCGGGCCCCGCGAGGTCTACTACCCGCCCTATCGCTCCAGCGTGACCTACGTGCGCAACGTGAACGTCGTGCAGGTCAACCGCACGGTGATCAACAACATCAACGTCACCAATATCCGCCGCGGCCCGCCGCAGCGTGACGGCGCCGCCTTCGTCAACGCCCGCGGCGCCACCGTGGTGCCGGTCGACGCCATGCGCCGGGCCGAGCCGGTCCACCGCGCGGCGCCGAAGCGCGAATTCGACCGCGCCGACCTGCAGGGCGCCCGGCCCACCACCAACCTCGCCGCGCTGCAGCCGAGCCGGGCCGCCCGCGCCGGCTTCGAGACCGAGCGCGACG
>QOZS01000004.1 GCA_003576705.1 Desertibaculum subflavum | reverse complement strand
GCGCCGGCAGGTCGGCCGGCGGGGCCGGCCGCCGCGCGACCAGCCGGGCAATGGTGGCGGCGTCCGGCTCGGCCGGGGCCATGCCGGCGAGCGCGCCCGGCGCATGCGGCAGGACCAGCGCCTCGCCGGTGCCGGCCAGCACGACCGGGCCGCCGAGACGATCCAGGGCCAGCCGCGCCGCCTCGGCCGGGCTCGCCACGATCGCCTCGGTCAGCGGCGAAAGATCGGCGGCGAAGCCTTGCGCGAAGACCTCGCCGCGGCGGGCATCGATCACCGCGAGGATGCGGCGCCCGGCGCGGGCCGCCTCCGGCACGCCGGCCGCGATCGCCTCCAAGGTCGAGAGGCCGACCGCTGGCTTGGCCAGCGCGAGCCTGAGGCCGCGCGCGGTGGCCAGCGCGACGCGGAGCCCGGTGAAGCCGCCGGGACCGACCGTCACCGCAATGGCGTCGAGATCGGCGAAGCCGATGCCGGCCTCGTCCAGGCATTGCTGGATCATCGGCACCATCGCCTCGGCCTGGCCGCGCGGGCCGGGCTCGGCGCGCCGCGCGGCACAGCGGTCGCCGATCGCCACGGCGACGGAGAAGCCTTGCAGGGCACCGTCGAGACCGAGCACTTTGAGGGGCTTGCTGCCGGAGTCGCTCATGCTGCTGGTGGAGATCGCACCGCCCCGCTTCGATGTCGAGCTCGACATCGCCTATGCCACCGCCGACAACGTCGCCGGCCGCCCGATCTACGCCCGGCCGGCCTGCTATCTCAACCCCGAAGCGGCCGAGCTGCTGCGGAAATCGATCGCGCTCGCCGGCGCGCTCGGCCTGCGCTTCCGCGTCTTCGACGGTTTCCGGCCGACCGAGGCCGCCTGGGCGTTCTGGAACCTCAATCCCGGCTCGCCCTATTTCGCCGATCCGCGCAAGGGCTCGCCGCATTCCCGCGGCGCCGCCGTGGACCTGACCCTGATCGACGCCCAGGGCCGCGCCCTCGACATGGGCACGCCGTTCGACACGCTCTCCGAGCTCTCGCATCACGGCGCGCTCGAGGTGTCGGTCGAGGCGCAGCGGAACCGGGCGCTGCTGCTCGGCCTGATGACCGCGGCCGGCTGGGACTGCTACCTGAAGGAGTGGTGGCACTACCAGCTGTTCCAGCCCAAGCGCTTCCCGCTGCTCTCCGACAGCGCCGCCGGCACCCGGATGATGGCCTGAAGGCGGGCGCCCGTCCAATCCGTGCAAAGGGAAGTGCCGCAATTTCTTTCCGTTAGATAGCGAATTATAGCGAAAAGGGGGGCGTTTCGCAGTTTTTTCCCTTCAAATGCACTTGTCCCACTCATCATTTCGATTATGCTGGAAATATGGATTCACAGCAGGCAGCCAATGCCTTTCAGGCCTTGTCGCAGGAAACCCGCGTTCGCCTGCTGCGCCTGCTGGCCGGCGCCGGGCCGAGCGGGATGCCGGCCGGGGAGCTCGCGGCGCGGCTTTCGGTGCCGCCCTCGACGCTCTCCTTCCATCTCGCGGCGCTGGAGCAGGCCGGCCTCGTGCAATCGACGCGGCAGGGGCGGCAGGTCATCTACGCCGTCCGCATCCTGGGCCTGCGCAGCCTGCTCGGCTTCGTGACCGAGACCTGCTGCGACGGCCGGCCGGAGCTCTGCGGCGATCTCGCCCGCCTGCTGCCCGAAATCGACGATGCCGAGGTATCCACCATGAGTGCTGCCTTCAACGTGCTCTTCCTGTGCACCCGGAACTCCGCCCGCTCGATCATGGCCGAGGCGATCCTGGAGAAGATCGGCAAGGGCCGGTTCAATGCCTATTCCGCCGGCTCCGCGCCGGCGCCGGCACCGATGCCGGAGGTGATGGACAAGCTCCGCGCGCTCGGCCACGACATGGACCGGCTGCGCAGCAAGTCCTGGGACGAGTTCATGCGGCCCGATGCGCCGCGCATGGATTTCATCATCGCGCTGTGCGACACGCCGGGCGAAAGCTGCCCCGATATCGGCGAGAAGGCGCTGACCGGATTCTGGCCGCTGCCCGACCCGGCGCTGTTCACCGGCACCGAGCTGGAGCGCAACGTGCTGCTGAACCAGCTCTACAGCGCGCTCAGGCGCCGGCTCGAGATCTTCTGCAACCTGCCCTTTGCCTCGCTCGACCGCATGGCGGTGAAGACGAGGCTCGACCAGATCGGCGCGAGCTCGCCGGCGCTGGCCTGACGCGGCGACCGGCCGGAGCAGCCGCCATGGCGATCGGCATCAACGGCATGGGCCGCATCGGGCGGCTGGCGCTGCGCGCGGCGCTCGGCGGCGTCGAGCGGGACAGTGCCGATCCGCGCCGCGCGCGCCGGCTCGAGATCGGCCATGTGAACGAGGTCAAGGGCGGCGCCGCAACGACGGCGCATCTCCTGGAATTCGACAGCATTCACGGCCGCTGGCGCGGACCGCGCGCGCTGGACCGCGAAGATGCCTTTCTGGTCGGCGACCGCCCGATCAGCTTCAGCGCCAAGGCCGATCCCGGCGAGGTGCGCTGGGGCGATCTCGGCTGCGACATCGTGCTGGAATGCACCGGCAGGTTTCTCACGCCGGCCGCGCTCGACGGCTATTTCGCCTGCGGCGTGAAGCGCGTGATCGTCTCGGCGCCGGTGAAGGACGCAGCGGCGCTCAACATCGTGGTCGGCGTCAACGACCACCTCTACGATCCCACGCGGCACCGCCTGCTGACTGCGGCTTCCTGCACCACCAACTGCCTCGCGCCGGTGGTCAAGGTGATCCACGAGGCGATTGGCATCCGGCACGGCCAGATCACCACCATCCACAACCCGACCAACACCAACGTGGTGGTCGATGCGCCGCACAAGGACCTGCGGCGCGCGCGATCGGCGGTCAACTCGCTGCAGCCGACCACGACCGGCAGCGCCACCGCCATCGCGCTGATCTATCCGGAGCTGAAGGGCAAGCTGGACGGCCATGCGGTGCGCGCGCCGGTGCTGAACGCGAGCCTGACCGATTGCGTCTTCGAGCTGATGCGCGCGGTCACCGCGGGCGAGGTCAACCGCCTGTTCGAGAGCGCGGCGCAGGGCGTGCTGGCGGGCATCCTCGGCATCGAGCGGCGCCCGCTCGTCTCGGTCGACTACGTCAACGACACGCGGAGCTCCATCGTCGACGCGTTGAGCACGCTGGTGACCGACGGCACCCTGTTGAAAGTCTATGCCTGGTACGACAACGAGATGGGCTATGCCTGCCGCATGGTCGACCTGGCCGGCATCGTCCAGGCGGCGGAAGCGCGATGAGTGCCGCGCGCAACTACGCCATCGTCACCGCCGCCTATTGGGGCTTCACGCTCAGCGACGGCGCGTTGCGCATGCTGGTGCTGCTGCATTTCTTCCGCCTCGGCTATTCGCCGTTCACGCTCGCCTTCCTGTTCCTGCTCTACGAGGCCGCCGGCATCTTCGCCAATCTGGGCGGCGGCTGGCTCGCGTCGCGCTTCGGCATTCCGCGCATGCTGGCGGTCGGGCTCGGCCTGCAGATCGCCGGCCTCGTCATGCTCTCGGCGCTGGACCCGGGCTGGGGCGCCGCGCTCTCGGTCGCCTGGGTGGTGGCGGCGCAAGGCATCGCCGGCATCGCCAAGGACCTGACCAAGACGGCGTCGAAATCGGCGATCAAGGCGACCGCCGATGCCGGCGCGGGCCAGCTGTTCCGCTGGGTCGCCTGGTTCACCGGCTCGAAGAACGCGATGAAGGGCGTCGGCTTCTTCCTCGGCGGGCTGCTGCTCGACCTTGCCGGTTTCCGTGAAGGCCTCTGGCTGATGGCGGGCGCGCTGGCGGTGATCCTGATCGCCGCCGCGCTCTCGCTGCCGGCCAGGCTCGGCCGCGCCGAGGCCTCGAAGTCGATGCGCGAGCTGTTCAGCAAGTCGGCCGGCGTCAACCTGCTGGCCGCGGCGCGCATCTTCCTGTTCGGTGCCCGCGACGTGTGGTTCGTGGTCGGGCTGCCGGTCTTTCTCTACGCGCAGGGCTGGGCCTTTCTGGAAGTCGGGGGATTCCTCGCCGCCTGGACCATCGGCTACGGCCTGGTGCAGGGCATCGCGCCCTCTCTGGTTCCCCGCAGCGCGGATGGCCTGCGCCGCGAGGTGCCGGCCGCCCGCCTATGGGCCGCCCTGCTCGCGGCAATTCCCGTCGTGCTCGCGTTGCTTGTCATGATGCCCGGGGCGCTCCCGGTCGATCTGATCGTGGCGATCGGGCTCGCGGTGTTCGGCTTCGCCTTCGCGGTCAACTCGTCGCTGCATTCCTATCTGATCCTCGCCTATGCGGGATCGGAGAAGGCGGCGGAGGATGTCGGCTTCTACTATGCGGCGAATGCGGCCGGGCGCCTGATCGGCATCCTGCTCTCCGGCGCGCTCTATCAGCTCGCCGGCCTCGCCGGCTGCCTGATCGGCTCCGCCGTCATGCTGGCGCTCTGCTGGGCGATCAGCTTCGCGCTGCCGGCCGGTGCCGCGAAGGCCGCGCCCCTGCGCCCGGTCTAAGCCGGCCGATCTCCCTGTTCGAATGCCGGCCCGACGGACATAATTTGATACTTTTTCAAATATCGATTGACTTCGTCCGCGCGGCCGTTAATTTGACGATTGTTCAATTATCGAATCGGATGCGCGTTATGAAATCCAGGCAGGTCATTGCCGCGCTCGGCGCCCTCGCGCAGGAGACCCGGCTCGACGTGTTCCGCCTGCTGGTGCAGGCCGGCCCGCAGGGCCTGGCGGCGGGCGCCATCGCGGAGGAGCTGGGCGTGCCGCCGGCCTCGCTCTCGTTCCATCTGCAGCAGTTGGCCCATGCCGGCCTGGCGCGCCAGCGGCGCGAGAGCCGCAACATCTTCTATTCGGCCGATTACGACGGCATGAACGCCCTGATGGGCTATCTGACCCAGAATTGCTGCGCCGGCGCCGGGAAGGCGCGCGCCAGATCCTGCGGCCCGAAGCCATCCGCCGAAGCCAGCACCTCGCCGCGCCGCATGCGTGCCCGCGCCGCCTGACCGGGAGACCGTCCATGACCGACAGCCAGCTTCCCGTTGCCGTGATCGGCGCCGGCCCGGTCGGCCTCGCCGCCGCCGCCCATCTGATCGAGCGCGGCCAGACGCCGATCGTCGTCGAGGCCGGCGACAAGGTGGCGAGCAGCGTGCGCGCGTGGTCGCATGTGCGCATGTTCTCGCCCTGGCAGTACAACGTCGACAGCGCCGCCCGGCGCCTGCTGGACAAAGCAGGCTGGCAGCCGCCGGCGCCCGACGCGATCCCGACCGGCGGCGACCTGGTGGCGCGCTATCTGGAGCCGCTCGCCGAGCTGCCGGCGATGCGCCCGCATCTCCGGCTCGGCGCCCGCGTCGCCGCGGTGAGCCGCAAGGGCCATGACAAGGTGCGGAGCGAAGGCCGCGACCGCCAGCCCTTCGTGCTCCGCGTGGAGGGCGCGGCCGGCGAGGACGTGATCGAGGCGCGCGCCGTGATCGACGCGTCCGGCACCTGGACGATGCCGAATCCGTCCGGCGCCGACGGCCTGCCGGCCATCGGCGAGCGCGGCGCCGCGGACCATATCCGCTACGGCATCCCGGACGTGCTGGGCGGCGAGCGCGCCCGTTACGAGGGCCGCGCCGTGCTGGTGATCGGCGGCGGACATTCGGCGCTCAATGCCATCATCGAGCTCGCCGCGCTGAAGCAGGCCGCCCCCAAGACGCGCATCGTCTGGGCCCTGCGCAAGGAGCGGGTGGAAGCCGCCTATGGCGGCGAGGCGGCGGACCAGCTGCCGGCGCGCGGCGCGCTCGGCTCCCAGGTGCGGGCGCTGGTGGAGAGCGGCACGATCGAGGTGGTCACGCCGTTCCGCGTTGCTCGCATCGCCGACGGCTGCTCCTGTGGGCTCCGCGTCAGCGGCGAGGTGAACGGGTCGAGCCGAACCATCGCGGTGGACGAGATCATCGTCGCCACCGGCTTCCGGCCCGACCTCTCCTTCCTGCGCGAGATCCGCCTGACGCTCGATCCGTGGCTGGAAAGCAGCGGCAGCCTCGGGCCGCTGATCGATCCCAACCTGCACAGCTGCGGCACCGTGCGCCCGCATGGCGCGAAGGAGCTGGCGCATGCCGAGCCCGACTTCTTCATCGCCGGGATGAAGAGCTATGGCCGCGCGCCGACCTTCCTGCTGGCCACCGGCCACGAACAGGTGCGCTCCATCGCGGCGTCGCTCAGCGGCGATGCGGAAGCAGCCGGCCGCGTCGAGCTTGCCCTGCCGGAAACCGGCGTCTGCGTCAGCCGGCCGATCGGGGTCGAGCGCGCCGGCGAGCCGGTGGCCGCCGGCTGCTGCGGCCCGGCCAGGGAAGAGGCGGCGGTGCAGCAGACATCGGCGTGCTGCGCCCCGGCGAAGCCGGCCGCCGCCGCGGAAGCGTCCGCCCGTCAGGCAGGCGGCTGCTGCCCCGCCTGAGGCGACGGTTTACCGATGATGCCGTTCAGGCCGGCCGCTCGACCGGCAGGCCGGCGGCGCGCCATTCCGGCAGTCCGTCGACCAGGCGCCGCGCCTTGAAGCCGCGGGCGCGCAGGGCCGCCACCGCCTCGAAGGACAGGACGCAGTACGCGCCCCGGCAATAGGCGACGATCTCCAGCGCCGGGTCGAGATCAGCGAGCCGCCCCTTCAGCTCGGCGAGCGGAATGTTGACGGCGCCCGGCACATGGCCGAGCGCGAACTCGTCGGCCGGCCGCACATCCAGCACGGTCACCAGCCCGGCGCGCGAGCGCGCGAGAAGCTCCTCGCGCGAGACCGGCTCGAGGCTGTCGCGGTCGGCGAAATAGCCGCGCAGGATGCGGTCGACTTCGGCGAGGTTCCGCTCGGCAACGTGGCTGAGCGACGCGAGCAGCGCCAGCACGGCGTCGTCGGCCAGCCGGTAGAACACGAACTTGCCCTCGCGCCGCCCCGCCACCAGCCCGGCGCGGCGCAGGTGCTGCAGATGCTGCGAGGCATTGGCGACGGAAAGGCCGACCCGCGCCGACAGGGTCTCCACGCTGCGCTCTCCCTGGCCGAGCTGTTCGAGCAACTCGAGCCGATGCGCATGCCCGAGCGCTCGGGCGACGGCGGCGAACTCGGCGAACAGGGCCTGTTTCGGGCCGATTGACATGGCGGCGGCTCTGATATTATCTCATTCAATTGATTTATTGAATGTAACCGCTCCGAGAACCGGGGGCAAGGACTGGCTGGATGCAGGCGGCGCTGCTGGAAAACGAACCGGTCATCCGCGTTGGCCTGTTTCTCGGCGTGTTCGCCATCATGGCAGGGTGGGAGGCTGCGGTCCCGCGGCGCCGGCGGCAGGTTTCGCGGCTGTACCGCTGGAGCGGCAATCTCGGGATCGTCGCACTCAACACGGTGCTGCTGCGGCTGGCCTTCCCGGTCCTGGCGGTCGGCCTCGCCGCGCTGGCCGAGCAGCAGGGCTTCGGCCTGCTCAACCTGTGGCCATTGCCGTTCTGGCTGGCCTTCGTCCTGTCGCTGCTGGCGCTCGACCTCGCGATCTATCTGCAGCACGTCATGTTCCACGCGGTACCGGCGCTGTGGCGGCTGCACCGCATGCACCATGCGGACCTCGATTTCGACGTCACCACCGGGCTGCGCTTTCACCCCGTGGAGATCCTGCTCTCGATGGCGCTGAAACTCGGCGTGGTGGCCGCGCTCGGCCCGCCGGCCGCCGCCGTGCTGGTGTTCGAGGTCCTGCTCAACGCCACCGCCATGTTCAACCACGCCAACCTGCGTCTGCCCATTGGTATCGACCGCGTGCTGCGCTGGATCGTCGTGACACCCGACATGCATCGCGTGCACCATTCGATCCGGCCGGCCGAGACCAACAGCAATTTCGGCTTCAACCTGCCCTGGTGGGATCGCCTGCTCGGCACCTACCGGGCGCAGCCGGCCGAGGGGTATGAGGGCATGACCATCGGCATCGAGCAATTCCGCGCGGTGGGCGATCTGCGCCTCGACCGCATGCTGGTGCAGCCGCTGCGCGGCCCGGCGAGCGGCTATCCGATCAACCGCGAAACGGGTCCGAAATGACGAAGCCTCGCTCCTCTCTCCTCGCTGTCCTTACGCGGCTGCTCTCGCCCGCCAGGACTTCGGATCCGGCCTGGATCGAGGCGGAGGGGTTGCGACAGAAGCTGGCGAGCGCGCCGAAGCCGACCGTGATCGATGTGCGCGGGCCCGACGAGTTCTCGGGGGAGCTCGGGCATATCGCCGGCGCGGTGAATCTGCCGCTTGGCGAGATCGATCGCCGAATGGACGAGGTCCGCGCGCGGTCCAGCGACGGGATCGTTCTGGTCTGCCGCACGGACATGCGTTCGGCTGCCGCGCGGGCGCGCCTCGTCGCGGCCGGCCTCGAAGATGTCACTGTGCTGCGTGGCGGTATGCAGCGATGGAATGCCCTGGGCTTCGCCGTGTCGCGCGGCAGCTGACAGCGAGGCGCCGCCATGACGACGTCCGATGACAAAAGCCTCCCGCCGATCCTCGCCGACAAGCACCACGCGGCACCGTCCGCCTTCACGCCGGAAAGCCTGCTGCGCGAGGCGCGGCGGCAGAAATCCGCGGCATTGCAGCCGGTGCCCGAGATCTGCCTGCTCGACCCGGATGGCGACATCGTGCGCCGCCTCAAGGCCGAGGGCCGCGCGCGGCGGCATGACGGCTGGGTCTGCTATCACACCGATCTCCATCTCTTCGACGATGGCGCAACGACCATCGGCATCGTCGGCTGCGCGGTCGGCGCGTCCTTCGCGGTGCTAGTGGCGGAGGAGCTGTTCGTCTCCGGCTGCCGGCTCCTGATCAGCGTCACCTCGTCCGGCCAGATCGTGCCGATACGGGAGCCGCCCTATTTCGTGCTGATCGAACGCGCGCTGCGCGACGAGGGGACGAGCTATCACTATCTGCCGCCCGCCGCGTTCAGCGATGCGCCGGCGGCGCTCGTCGCCGCGCTCGACGGCGCCTTCGCCGATCTCGGCGTTCCGGTACTGGGCGGCGCCACTTGGACCACCGACGCGCCGTTTCGCGAAACCGCCGCCGCGATCGACGCCATGCGGGCGCGCGGCCTGCTCGCGGTCGAGATGGAAGCGGCGGCGCTCTATGCCTTCGCCGCGGCGCGCGGCAAGGCGGTGATCTGCTTCGCCTATGTCACCAACCAGATGGGCCGGGTCGAGGGCGATTTCGAGAAGGGACATGCCGACGGCACGACGGATGCGATGGCCGTCATCCGCCGCACCGCCGCCAGGCTGGCAGGGAGGATCTGACGCATGCAACGGATCGAAGGCGGCTGTCTCTGCGGCGCGGTGCGCTTCGTCGCCACCGGCGCGCCGAAATCGGTGTTCTGGTGCCACTGCCAGAGCTGCCGGCGCCATAGCGGCGCGCCGGTCTCGGTTTTCGTTGGCTTCGAGCACAGCGCCTATCAGGTGACGCAAGGCGAGATCGCCAAATTCGCTTCCTCGCCGGGCACGGTGCGCGGTTTCTGCCGCGCCTGCGGCTCGACGCTCACTTGCGAGACGACGATGCTGCCGACCGAGGCGCATTTCCACATCGGTGCCTTCGACGAACCGCGCCGGTTCGAACCGACCCTGCATTTCTTCCGCGAGGAGCAGCTGCCGTGGCTGCATCTCGCCTGAGCCGAATCGAGCGAATATCGCATGGGCCTCTATGACCGCTATGTGCTGCCGCGCCTGGTCGACTGGGCCTGCTCCTGCCGGCCGGTGCAGCGGCAGCGCACCAAGATCGTGCCGCAGGCCGCCGGCGTGGTGCTCGAGCTCGGCTTCGGCACCGGGCTCAACCTGCCGCATTACGATCCGGCAAAGGTGACCAAGCTGATTGGCCTGGAGCCGGCTGGCGGCATGCTCGCGCGGGCCGGCGAGCAGCTGCGGAGCGCGACCGTCCCGGTCGAGATCCTGAACCGGACGGCGGAGCAACTCTCGCTGCCGCTGGCAAGCGTCGACACGGTGGTCGTCACTTACACGCTGTGCTCGATCCCCGATGCGGTGGCCGCGCTGCAGGGCGCGCGGCGCGCGCTGAAGCCCGGCGGCCGGCTGCTGTTCTGCGAGCATGGTGCCGCGCCCGATCCCGGCGTGCGTCGCTGGCAAGGGCGGATCGAGCCGATCTGGCGCGTCATCGGCGGCGGGTGCCACCTGACGCGCGACATCCCCGACCTGATCGGCGCCGGCGGGTTCGAGATCGAACAGCTCGAGACGATGTATCTGCCCGGTGCGCCGCGATGGTCGGGCTTCAACTTCTGGGGCGCCGCCCGGCCCCGTCCCGGCCCGGGCTGAACCGCGCCGCCCGACAATTCCCCACACTGCTCGTTCAGCGCGAATTCGTTTCCCGCCCCTGACAGGTCTAAGATGAAATTAGGGAGCGGACGCCCGGGACATGTGAGGGGGCAGATGGCGGCGGTCTATCGCGATTACGACCAGGCGGGGCTCGACGCGCAGTATTTCCTGCGCGGCCGCATCGCCGATTTCCAGAGCTTTCTCGACCGCTACGCCGCCCGCTCGAAACAGGCGCGCAAGACCATGCCCTGCCGGCTCGACCTGGCCTATGGCCCGTCCGGCCCGGGCGAGACGCTCGATATCTTCCTGCCGCCGGCGGGCAAGACGCCGGCGCCGGTGCATGTCTTCATCCATGGCGGCTACTGGCAGATGCTGGACAAGGCCGACCATTCCTTCGTCGCCTTAGGCCTGGTGCCGGCCGGCGCCGCCGTGGTGGTGGTGAACTACGACCTGGCGCCCAAGGTCGGCATCGACGAGATCGTGCGGCAGTGCCGCGCCGCGCTGGCCTGGACCTGGCGTAATGCCGCCACGTTCGGCGGCGATCCGGGGCAGATCTACGTGTCCGGCCATTCCGCCGGCGGCCATCTCACCGCGATGATGGTGTCGACCGACTGGCCCGGCTTCGCGCCCGACCTGCCGGCCGACCTGGTCAAGGGCGGGGTGATGATCGCCGGCCTCTACGACCTGGAGCCGATCCGGCTCTGCTACCTGAACAAGGCGCTGAGCCTCACGCCGGCCGAGGTCCGCCGCAACAGTCCGATCAACCTGGAGCCGCTGGGCAATCCGAAGCTCGCGCTCTGCGTCGGCGCGGCCGAGACCGACGAGTTCCTGCGCCAGCAGCAGACCTATGCCGCCTCGCTGCTCGCCCGCGGCTTCCGGCCCGACAGTATTCCTGCGCCTGGCCTGCATCATTTCCAGGTGGTGGAGGCGCTGGCCCAGCCCGGCACCCCGCTCAACCGGGCGGCGCTCGCGCAGATGTGTCTGGCGCCGGCATAAACGGCTGGCATGGGACCGATAGCGGCCCGGCCGTTGCAGCGGGTGCATCCATCGGGCATTGAGGATCGTATGATGGACCGGACGTGGTCGGATTGGGGGACGGCACGGCCGGGTCAAGGGGTCCAACGGGAGGCCTGATTGTCTGCTGCCAAGAGATTGCTGCTGGTCGATGACGATGCCGCCTTGCGCGGCTCGCTGGCCGAGCAGCTCGAACTGCACGAGGAATTCGTCACCGTCCAGGCCGCCGATGGGGGGCAGGCGCTGGAGAAGGTCAAGGCCGAGCATTTCGACCTGATCCTGCTCGATGTCGGCCTGCCGGATATCGACGGGCGCGAGCTCTGCAAGCTGATCCGCAAAACCGGCGTGCGTTGCCCGGTCATCATGCTGACCGCGGCGGCCTCCGATGCCGACGCGATCCTGGGCCTCGATTCCGGCGCCAACGACTATGTGGTGAAGCCGTTCAAGCTGCTGGTGCTGCTGGCCCGCATCCGGGCCCAGCTGCGCCAGCATGAGCAGAGCGAGGACGCCGTCTTCGCCATCGGGCCCTATACCTTCAAGCCGGCGGCAAAGCTGCTGCTCGACAACGAGAAGCGGAAGAAGGTCAGGCTGACCGAGAAGGAGACCTCGATCCTGAAATACCTGTTCCGCGCCGGCGACCGCGCCGTGTCGCGCGACGTGCTGTTGAACGAGGTCTGGGGCTACAACGCCGGCGTCACCACGCACACGCTGGAGACGCATATCTACCGCCTGCGCCAGAAGATCGAGCGCGACCCGTCCAAGGCGGCGATCTTGGTCACCGATCCCGGCGGCTACCGCCTCGCGCCCTAGGCTGCACATAAATTAGTCAATCGGCGCCGTTTCGGCGCGGATTGCATACCATTTCGGCGCGCCGGATGATCCGCGGGCGCGCAATCCCGCGGAATCCGCTGCCGGGGCGCTTGGCATGGCGCGTGCTTTTCCTCCCCCGACGCCCGCACGGATGGGACAGGGGAAAGACATGGATGCGCAGTTTCTGATCGGCCGCCGACAGCTCTTGAAGTCGGGCGTCGCGCTCGGCGCGGCCACCGCCCTCGGTTCGCCCGGCGCCTTCGCCCAGGGCAAGGCGCCGGTGATCGGCTTCATCTATGTCGGCCCGAAGGACGATTACGGCTACAACCAGGCGCATGCCGAAGGCGCCGCCGCGCTGAAGAAGGCCGGCTTCAAGGTGCTGGAAGAGGAGAAGGTGCCGGAGACCGTCGCGGTCGAGAAGTCGATGGAGAGCATGATCAACCTCGACGGCGCGACACTGATGTTCCCGACCTCGTTCGGCTACTTCGACCCGCACATGCTGAAGCTGGCGGCGAAGTACCCGAAGATCGAGTTCCGCCATTGCGGCGGCCTGTGGAACGAGGCGAAGCACGCGAAGAACACCGGCAGCTATTTCGGCTATATCGACGAGTGCCAGTACCTGAACGGCGTGGTCGCCGGCCACACCTCGAAATCCGGCAAGCTCGGCTTCATCGCGGCGAAGCCGATCCCGCAGGTGCTGCGCAACATCAACGCCTTCACCCTCGGCGCCAAGTCGGTCAACCCGAAGGCGACGACGCAGGTGATCTTCACCGGCGACTGGGCTTTCCCGGTGAAGGAAGCCGAAGGCACCAACAGCCTGATCGACCAGGGCGTCGACGTGCTGACCTGCCATGTCGACAGCCCGAAGGTGGTGGTCGAGACGGCGGAGCGCCGCGGTGCCTTCACCTGCGGCTATCACGCCAACCAGGCGCCGCTGGCGCCCAAGGGCTATTTGACCGGCGCGGAGTGGAACTGGTCGAAAGTCTATCTCGACTTCGCCAATGCGATGAAGGCGGGCAAGACGCCCGGCAACTTCGTGCGCGGCGGCCTGAAGGAAGGCTTCGTCAAGACCTCGGCCTATGGCCCGGCGGTGAGTGAGGCGGCGCGCAAGCAGGCCGATGCGATCAAGGCCGAGATGATGTCGAAGGGCTTCGTCATCTTCAAAGGCCCGCTCAAGGACAACAAGGGCAATGAGGTGATCGCCGGCGGCAAGGCGCTCGGCCAGACCGATCTCGCGCTCGAATCGATGAATTATCTGATCGACGGCGTGGTCGGCGCCATCGGTTGATCGGGGCGGCTCAAGCCGTGGCGGCGGTCGCCGAGACTTCGGGGGAAGCGGCATCGCCAACACGCGGCGCATGGGCGCTGGATCGCGACCGCCTCGGCGCCATCGCCGAGGCGATCGCGATCCCGCTCATTGCGCTGCTCGCCGGCGCGGCTCTGTTCGCGCTGTTCATGCTGGCGACCGGGTATGATCCGGTCGAGGTCTATGCGCTGATCTGGGCCGGCGGCTTCGGCTCCAGCTTCTCCTGGTCGAACACGCTGCTGCGCGCCGCGCCGCTGCTGCTCACCGCGCTCTATACCGCGGTGCCGGCCCGGCTCGGCCTCGTCGTCATCGGCAACGAGGGCGCGCTGGTGCTGGGCGGCGTCGCCGCGGCCGGCATCGGCTTCGCGCTGGCCGGGGCGCCGGCGGCGGTCGCCATCGTCGCCATGGGCCTCGCCGGCATGTTGGCGGGCGGCATCTGGGTCGCGCTCGCCGGTGCACTCCGCCACTTCCGCGGCGTCAACGAGACGATCTCGAGCCTGCTCCTCTCCTATCTCGCCATCGCGCTGATGAACCACCTGGTCGAAGGTCCCTTGCGCGACCCCGCCAGCCTGAACAAGCCCTCCACCGGCCATATCGGCGACGGCTTCATGCTGGGCGCGCTGCCCGGCACCGACATCCATGTCGGCCTCGCCATCGGCATCGTGGTCTGCCTGATCTGCCACGTGCTGATCCGCCACACCCGCACCGGCTTCGCCATGCGGGTGGTCGGCGGCAATCCGGCGGCGGCGCGGCTCGCGGGGCTCGGCGTCGGGCCGCTCCTGATCGGCGCCTGCTTCCTCGGCGGCGCCGCGGCCGGCCTCGCCGGCATGATCGAGGTGGCGGCCGTGCATGGCCGCGCCAACGCCTCGCTCGCGGTCGGCTACGGTTATACCGGCATCCTGGTGGCGTTCCTCGCGCGCCACAACGCGCTGGCCATCGTGCCGGTCGCCATCCTGCTCGGCGGCATCGGTGCGTCGAGCGGATTGCTGCAGCGGCGCCTGGACCTGCCGGACGCCAGCGTGCTCGTGCTGCAGGGCCTGCTGTTCGTGGCGATCCTGGCGAGCGAAACGCTGCGCGGCCGGCTGCGGCCGTATTTCAGCGGGCGTTGAGATGACGATGTGCGGACATAAAAGCCCTCTCTGCCCCTCAGGGGCGGAGAGGGTTTGGGAGAGGTGGGGCGCGCCGCTTCTCGACGAGATTCGAATGTGCGCAACGCATCCGCGTTTGCGCACCACTACCAGCCGCATCCTCCCCACCTCTCCCAACCCTCTCCCCCCTCTTCGAGGGCGGAGAGGGCTTGTGCGCGCGGCGGAGGGCTGATCGATGGACGGCGATCTCGGGCTGTGGGGCGTGCCGCTGGCGATCTTCGCCGGGGCGATCCGGGTGTCGACGCCGTTCCTGTTCGTCAGCCTCGGCGAATGCATCACCGAGAAGGCGGGCCGCATCAATCTCGGCCTGGAAGGCACGCTCGTCTTCGGCGCCATGGCCGGCTACGCCATCTCCTACAACACGGGGTCACCCTGGCTCGGGGTTCTGGCCGCGGCGCTGGCCGGCAGCCTGTTCGGCGTGCTGCACGGGCTGATCTGCAGCCTGCCCAAGGTCAACGACGTCGCCGTCGGCATCGCGCTGATGCTGCTCGGCACCGGCCTCGCGTTCTTCTTCGGCAAGCCCTACATCCAGCCGAAGGCGCCGATCCTGCCGGGCTTCGATCTCTCCTTCGGCCTCTTGCCGCCGCGCCTCGCCGAGGCGGCGACGATCAACCCGCTGTTCCTGATCGGCCTCGCCGCAGCGCCGATCCTCGCCTGGGGCTTCCGCAACACGCGCACCGGCCTGGTCGTCCGCATGGTCGGCGATTCCGGCGACGCGGCGAAGGCGGTCGGCATCGCGGCGATGCCGGTGCGCGTCGCCGCCACGGCGGCGGGCGGCTTCTTCGCCGGCATCGGCGGCGCCTTCCTGTCGCTCTACTACCCCGGCAGCTGGAACGAGGCCTTGTCCTCCGGCCAGGGCCTGATGGCGGTGGCGCTGGTGATCTTCGCGCGCTGGAACCCGGTCGCCTGCGTCTGGGCCGCCTTCGTGTTCGGCGGCGCCGGCGCGCTCGGCCCGGCGCTGCAATCGGTCGGCGTGACGCAAGGGTATTACCTGTTCAACGCCGCGCCCTACCTGCTGACCTTGGTGATCATGGCGGTGATGTGCTCGCGCAAGCAGAGCCTCGCCGGCATGCCGGCCGAGCTCGGCATCGCGCGCTAGGAGGAATCGAGATGAGCGGACTCGGCGGCCTCAACAAGTCGAAGCACGGCGTCGTCATCGGCCTGGTGCAGCTCCAATTGCCTGTGATCGAGACCCGCGCCGACATCACGCGGCAGGCGGCGAAGATCGTTTCGATGGTGGCGAAGGCGCGGCGCGGCTCCGCCACGATGGATCTCGTCGTGTTCCCGGAATACGCGCTGCACGGCCTGTCGATGGATACCCGGCCCGAGATCCTCTGCACACTCGACGGGCCGGAAGTCGCCGCCTTCAAGCAGACCTGCAAGGAGAACAGCATCTGGGGCTGCTTCTCCATCATGGAGCTGAACGAGGGCGGCAACCCCTATAACAGCGGGCTGATCATCGACGACCGGGGCGCGATCAAGCTCTACTACAGGAAGTTGCATCCCTGGGTGCCGGTGGAGCCGTGGGAGCCGGGCGATCTCGGCATCCCGGTCTGCGACGGACCGAACGGCTCCAAGCTCTCGCTCATCATCTGCCATGACGGCATGTTCCCGGAGATGGCGCGCGAGGCGGCGTACAAGGGCGCCGAGATCATGCTGCGCACCGCGGGCTACACGGCGCCGATCCGCCATGCCTGGAAGGTGACCAACCAATCGAACGCCTTCTGCAACCTGATGGCGACGGCGAGCGTCTGCATGTGCGGCAGCGACGGCACCTTCAACTCGATGGGCGAGGCGATGATCTGCAGTTTCGACGGCACCATGCTGGCCGAAGGCAGCGGCGTGCCGGACGAGATCGTCACCGCCGAGGTGCGGCCCGACCTGGTGCGTGAGGCGCGCGAAGGCTGGGGCGTCGAGAACAACATTTACCAGTTCGGCCATCGGGGCTTCGTCGCCGTCAATGGCGGCGCGCGGGACTGCCCCTATACCTACATGATCGACCTTGCTGCCGGTCGCTACCGCCTGCCCTGGGAGGACAAGGTGCAGGTGACGGACGGCACGGCTTGCGGCTTCCCCGTGCCCAACCGTCGCTACAAGGGGGCCGCCCATGGCTGAGATTCTCGGGGCTGAGAAGCACATCGCCTCCGATCCCTATCCCTGGCCCTATGACGGCGACCTGCGTCCCGCCAACACGGCGCTGATCGTCATCGACATGCAGACCGATTTCTGTGGGCCGGGCGGCTATGTCGACAAGATGGGCTACGACCTGTCGCTGACGCGCGCGCCGATCGAGCCGATCCAGCGCCTGCTCGGCGCCATGCGGGCGAAGGGCTACCACATCATCCACACCCGCGAGGGCCATCGTCCCGATCTCGCCGACCTGCCGGCGAACAAGCGCTGGCGCTCGCAGCGGATCGGCGCCGGTATCGGCGATCCCGGCCCCTGCGGCCGCATCCTGGTGCGCGGCGAGCCTGGCTGGGAGATCATTCCCGACCTTGCGCCGCTCGAGGGCGAGGTGATCATCGACAAGCCGGGCAAGGGATCGTTCTGCGCCACCGACCTGGAGCTGATCCTCAATACGCGCGGCATCCGTAACATCATCCTGACCGGCATCACGACGGATGTCTGCGTGCACACCACGATGCGCGAGGCGAACGACCGCGGCTTCGAATGCCTGCTGGTGGAGGATGGCTGCGGCGCCACCGACCACGGCAATCATCTCGCGGCGATCAAGATGGTGCAGATGCAGGGCGGCGTGTTCGGCGCCACCGCGACATCTTCGCAAGTGCTGGATGTGATCTGATGTCGGACGCGCTCTCGCTCGAGACCGTCGGCCTGACCAAGCGGTTCGGCGCCTTCACCGCGCTCGACGCGGTGTCGATCAAGGTGCGTGCCGGCTCGCTGCACGCGCTGCTCGGCGAGAACGGCGCCGGCAAGTCGACCCTGGTCAAATGCGTGATGGGCTACTACCACGCCGATGACGGCGACGTGTTGATCGGCGACCGCGGCCAGGAGATCGGCAGCCCCAGGGCGGCCGCGGCGCTCGGCCTCGGCATGGTCTATCAGCACTTCACCCTGGTGCCGAACATGAGCGTAGCGGAGAACCTGCTGCTGGCGAGCGGCAAGGTGCCGGCGGTGGTCGACTGGAAGGCGGAGCGCGCGAAGATGACGCGCTTCATGGACAGCATGCCGTTCCGCGTGCCGCTGGACCGGCCGATCAGCGCGCTCGCCATCGGCGAGAAGCAGAAGGTCGAGATCCTGAAGCAGCTCTATCTCGACCGCCGCCTGCTGATCCTCGACGAGCCGACCTCGGTGCTGACGCCGGACGAGGCCGACGAGGTGCTGGGCTTCCTGCGCGGCCTGGTTGACCAAGGCCGCCTCACCATCGTGATGATCAGCCACAAGCTGCGCGAGATCTACGCCTATGCCGAGGAGGTCTCGGTGCTGCGCCAGGGCAAGCTGGTCGGTGCCGGCCGCACCGCCGATCTCGCCGCGCCGGAGCTGACGCGCATGATGGTCGGCGTCGAGACATTGGCGCAGCCGGCGGCGCGTGCACCAAAACCCGCCGGCGACGTGGTGCTCGACGCGTCCGGACTCGTTGCCGCCGACGATCGCGGGCGCCGCGCGCTGGACGGCGCGTCGCTCGCCGTGCGGGCCGGCGAGATCCTCGGCCTCGCCGGCGTCTCCGGCAACGGCCAGCGCGAGCTGGTGGAGATCCTGGCCGGCCAGCGCGATCCGGAAGCCGGTGCCGTGAAAGTGCATGGCGAGAGATACGCGGCGGACCGCGCGGCGGCGCGCAAGCACAAGGTGGTCTGCCTGCCGGAGGAGCCGCTGAAGAACGCCTCCGTGCCGACCATGAGCGTCGCCGAGAACCTGGCGCTGCGCCGCTTCGACCTCGCGCCGATGGCGCGCGGGCCCTGGCTCTCCGATGGCGCGATCCGCCGCGCGGCGGAGAAGCTGATCGGCGAATACCGCATCCGCACCCGTTCGCCGGCGACGCCGATCGCCGAGCTCTCCGGCGGCAATGTGCAGCGCACCGTGCTGGCGCGCGATCTCAGCGAGGAGATCGACCTCCTCGTCGTCGCCAATCCCTGCTTCGGACTCGACGTGAAGGCGACGGCGGAGATCCGCGCCGCGCTGGTCGCGCAACGCAACAAGGGCGCGGCGATCCTCTTGGTCAGCGAGGACCTGGACGAGATCCTCGAGCTCTCCGACCGCGTCGCCGTGATCGCGTCGGGCAAGATCGCCTACGAGGCGCCGATCGCGGCGGCCGACCGCCAGGAGATCGGCAAGCGCATGGTGGCGCATTGATGCCGACCATCGCGGCCGAGCCCTACGCCTATACCTTCCCGAAGGGCAAGCTCGCCCTCGTCATCATCGACATGCAGCGCGATTTCGTGGAGCCGGGCGGCTTCGGCGCGACGCTTGGCAACGACGTGACGCGCCTCACCGCCATCGTGCCGGCGCTGCAGCGCCTGCTCGCCGCCTTCCGCGCCGCCGGCCTGCCGGTGATCCATACCAAGGAATGCCACCGGCCCGATCTCTCCGATTGCCCGCCGGCCAAGCTCGCCCGCGGCAACCCGAGCCTGAAGATCGGCGATGCCGGACCGATGGGCCGCATCCTCGTCGCCGGCGAGCCGGGCAGCGAGATCATCGACGAGCTGGTGCCAATCGCCGGCGAGATCGTGATCGAGAAGCCGGGCAAGGGCGCCTTCTATGCCACCGAGTTCGGCGCCCGGCTGGAACAGCTCGGCGCGACACACCTTGTGGTCACCGGCGTGACGACAGAGGTATGCGTGCAGACCACCATGCGCGAGGCCAACGACCGCGGCTACGAATGCCTGCTGGTCGAGGATTGCACCGAAAGCTATTTCCCCGCCTTCAAGCAGGCTGCCCTCGAAATGATCCGCGCCCAGGGCGCGATCGTCGGCTGGACCGCCCGATCGGATGCTGTGATCGCAACCATCGCGGCCCGGTAGCGATTGGTTAACCTTGAATCGCTGAATCGAATACGGAATCGTTAGCCCGGACGACCTAGGCTGATTCCTGGCTTGTAATTGTTCCAATGACGCCGATATTGTAGCCTGTGGGTTCAAGGTCGATCTATATCGAGTTGATATAGAAGGCCGCGATCGCAACGAAGGGACCGCCCATGCACGATCCGGGCGACTTTTTCGTGAAGTTCTGGGGCGTGCGCGGCTCGATCGCCAGCGCCGATCCTGGAACCGCGCGCTACGGCGGCAACACCTCCTCGCTCGAAGTGCGGTGCGGCGGACGGCTGCTGCTGTTTGATGGCGGCACGGGTCTGCGCTATCTCGGCCGCGAGCTCAGCATGAACGGCCCGGTCGATGCCGACATGTTCCTGACCCACACTCATTTCGACCATATCGCCGGCATCCCGTTCTTCGGCCCCTTCTTCAACCCGCGCAACAAGTTCCGCGTGCATGCCGGCCACCTGCTGCCGGCGATGACGGTGAAGCACGCGCTGTGCGATCTGATGATGGCGCCGCTCTTCCCGGTGCCGCCGGAGATCTTCGGCGCCTCGATGGAGTTTCACGATTTCCACGCCGGCGAGACCTTGCAGCTCTCCAACGAGATCCGCATCCGCACGGCACCGCTGAACCATCCAAACGGCGCCACCGGCTACCGCATCGAATGGGATGGCAAGTCGATCTGCTACTGCACCGATACCGAGCACACGCCGGGCAAGCCGGACCCGAATATCCTCGATCTGATCAGCGGCGCCGACGTGTTCATCTACGACTGCATGTACACCGACGACGAATATCCCTGCCATGTCGGCTGGGGCCATTCCACCTGGCAGGAAGGCGTGCGGCTGGCCGATGCGGCCAAGGTGAAGACCTTCGTCGTGTTCCACCACGATCCCGACCACAACGACGAGTTCATGGACGGCGTGCAGGCCGAGCTCGACAAGGTACGCCCCGGCTCCGTGGTGGCGCGCGAAGGCCTCGTCGTCCGCCCATGAGGCGCGGCCTGAGGCTGGGCCGGCGGTGAGATTCCGCCGGTTCTGGTTCGGCCTTGCGACCATTGCCGGCGCCCGGCGCCGCGGCTGGTTCATCCCCTATCGCTATGCCGACACGCTGCCCCCGGCAGGTGCGCGCGGCATCTACACCGCGCTGCTGCCGCGCTTCGAAGTGGCGCGGCCGCGCTTCCAGGCGGTGCTCGATCGTATCGACGGCTTCGCGCCGGAACTCGCGGCGATCGGGCAGGCGCCGCCGCCGGCGCCGCGCTGGAACCAGGACTGGTTCCCGCGCCTCGATGCGGCCGCCGCCTATGCGATCGTCCGGTCCACGCAGCCGGCGCGTGTCGTCGAGATCGGGTCCGGCCATTCGACGCGGTTCCTCGCCCGCGCCGTGCGCGACGGTGGCCTTGCCACCCGCATCACCGCGATCGACCCGGCGCCGCGCGCCGCGATCGGCGGGCTCGACGTCACCTTCCTGCGCCAGACCGTTCACCAGGCAGGCCTCGCCCCGTTCGAGCGGCTGGCGGCCGGCGACATCCTGTTCATCGATTCGAGCCACATTCTGATGCCGGGCAGCGATGTCGACCTGCTGTTCGGCCATGTGCTGCCGCGCCTCGCCGCCGGCGTGCGCGTGCATATCCACGACATCTTCCTGCCCGACGACTACCCGACCGCCTGGGAATGGCGCGGCTATAACGAGCAGCAGGGCGTGATCGGCCTGCTGCAGGGCGGCGGCTTCGATCTGGAGTTTGCCAGCCACTGGGTGGCCACGCGGATGGCCGCCGCGCTGCCGCCTTCGCTCACCGCCTTGGCCCTGCCGGCCGGTGCCTTCGAGACCAGCTTCTGGCTCAGCAAGGCCGAGTGACGCGCCGGCAAATCGGGCTAGAGTGCGCGCCATGCGCATGCTCTACCATTTCTGGCTCTGCCCGCAGTCGCGCAAGGTCAGGATCGTATTGAAGGAGAAGGGGCTCGATTTCGGCCTGGAGCTGGAGCGGCCCTGGGAGCTCCGCGACGGCTATATCGAGGTCAATCCTGCCGGCACCACGCCGCTGCTGGTGGAGGAAAACGGGGCGCATGTCTCGGACGGCCAGACCATCTGCGAATATCTCGACGAGGCCTATCCCGACAGGCGCATGATCGGCTTCGATCCGCTGTCGCGGGCGGAGACCCGGCGCGTCGTCGCCTGGTTCGACCAGAAATTCGCGCTCGAAGTCGGCGAGCCGCTGGTCGGCGAGAAACTGCTGAAGCGGATGACGCGGGGCGGCGAGCCGAGCTCGGCGGCGATCCGCGCCGGCCAGCACAACCTGCACATCCATCTCGACTATATCGGCTATCTGGCGGAGCGGCGCACCTGGCTCGCCGGCGACGAATTCAGCCTCGCCGACATCGCCGCCGGCGCGCATCTCTCCTGCATCGACTATCTCGGCGACGTGCCGTGGGACCAGCATCCGCAGGCGCGCGACTGGTATGCCCGCATCAAGTCGCGCCCCGCCTTCCGGCCGCTCTTGGCGGATCACATCCCGGGCTTCCCACCGCCGAAGCACTACGCCGATCTCGATTTCTGAGGCGAGCCCATGAGGCAGCCGGGGCGCGCGCCGCCCGATCCGAAGACGGCGATCCGCGACGAAGCGCTGCGGCTCGGCTTCGATGCCGTCGGGTTCACCCGTCCTGCTGCGATTGGCGAGGCGGGCGCGCGCTTCCGTGAGTTCCTCGCCGACGGCATGCACGGCGATATGGGCTGGCTCGAGGCCAAGGCCGATCGGCGCCGGCATCCGAACGCGCTCTGGCCGGAAGCGCGGTCGGTGGTGATGCTCGGCATGAATTACGGCCCCGAGGCCGATCCGCTGCCGCGCCTCGCCGCGCGCGAGCGCGCCGTCATCTCGGTCTATGCCCAGGGGCGCGACTATCACGACGTGGTCAAGTCCCGCCTCAAGGCGCTCGGCCAGTTCGTCGCCGGGCAGCTGAAGGCGGAGCTCAAGGTCTTCGTCGACACCGCGCCTGTCATGGAGAAGCCGCTGGCAGAGGCGGCCGGCATCGGCTGGCAGGGCAAGCACACCAACCTGGTCTCGCGCGGCTTCGGCTCCTGGCTGTTCCTCGGCGCGATGTTCACCACGCTGGAGCTGGAACCGGATGCGCCGGAGAGCGACCATTGCGGCCAATGCCGGGCCTGCCTCGACATCTGCCCCACAGCCGCCTTTCCGGCGCCGTATCGGCTGGATGCGCGGCGCTGCATCTCCTACCTGACCATCGAGCATGCCGGGCCGATCCCGCGCGAGTTCCGCGCCGCCATCGGCAACCGCATCTATGGCTGCGACGATTGCCTCGCCATCTGCCCGTGGAACAAGTTCGCGCGCCGCACCCGCGAGGCGGCGCTCAAGCCGCGGCCCGAACTGGCGGCGCCGGCGCTGGCCGAGCTTGCCGAACTGGATGATGCGGCCTTCCGCCGGCACTTCGCCGGCACCGCGATCAAGCGCAGCGGGCGCGACCGCTTCCTGCGCAACGTCGCCATCGCGCTCGGCAACAGCGGCGCCACGGCCGCGGTGCCAGTGCTGCGCCGGCTGCTCGACGACACGGCACCGCTGGTGCGCGGCGCGGCGATCTGGGGCTACGCGCGACTTGTTCCGCCGGCGGAGCTGGAACGCGAGCGCGCGGCACGACTGCCGGGCGAGGGCGACCCGGAAGTGAGGCAGGAATGGCTGGCGGCGTGATCACCGGCCCGCTCGCGCGCGGCAGCGGGGCGCTGCTCGCCGAGCTGCATGCGCGCTGCTTCGCGCAAGCCTGGAGCGCCGCCTCGTTCGAGGACTTCCTGGAAACACCGGGCGCCGCCGCCCTGGTCGCCACCCAGGACGGCGATCCGGTCGGCTTCGTCGTCTATCGGCTCGGCGCCGACGAAGCCGAAATCGTCACCCTCGGCGTCCGACCGGAGAGCCGCATTTCCGGTGCCGGCCGCGCGCTGGTTCAGGCGGCGCTGGCCGCCATGACGGCGTCCGGGGTCAGAAGCTGTTTCCTGGAAGTCGCGGCCGACAATGCGCCGGCCCAGGCGCTCTATGCCCGCGCCGGGTTCCGCCGGGTCGGCAGCCGGCCGGATTACTACCGGGATGCCGGCCGACGGGTCGATGCCGATGTGCTGCGGCGCGATCTGGTTCCGGGCACTGGCGTCCCCTCTTGAACCGGCGCCCCGGCGACGGCACATAAGGCGCCGAACTCGCATTGAACCTGCACAAAGGGAGCCGTCATGGGCGCCGAAACGCTGTCGTTCCAGGCCGAAGTGGCCCGGCTGCTCAATATCGTCACCCACTCGCTCTACACGAATAAGGAGATCTTCCTGCGCGAGCTGATCTCCAACGCCTCGGATGCCTGCGACAAGCTGCGCTATCTGGCCTTGACCGAGCCGGCGCTGCTCGACGGTGACGCGACGCTCGGCATCCGGATCGAGATCGACAAGCCGGGCCGCAGGCTCGCCGTGATCGACAACGGCATCGGCATGAACCGCGACGACCTGGTGCAGAACCTCGGCACCATCGCCAAGTCCGGCACCGCCGCCTTCGTCGAGGGCATGGCGGCGGCGAAGCCCGCCGACATGAACCTGATCGGCCAGTTCGGCGTCGGCTTCTATTCCGCCTTCATGGTGGCCGACCGCGTCGAGGTGACGAGCCGCAAGGCCGGCGAGAATCAGGGCTGGCGCTGGGCGTCCGAAGGCGCCGGCAGCTTCACCGTCGAGGAGGCGGGCGAGGTGCCGCGCGGCACCCGGATCGAACTGCAGCTGAACAAGGAGGCGGACGAGTTCCTCGAGCGCGCGCGCATCGACCGCATCGTCAAGACCTATTCCGACCATATCGCGCTGCCGATCACCGTGGCGGCGGAGGGCGCGGAGGAGAAGGTCAACTCGGCCGCCGCGATCTGGGCCCGGCCCAAGGCCGATATCACCGAACAGCAACACCGGGAATTCTACCACCATGTCGGCCATGCCTTCGACGCGCCGTGGCTGACCATCCACCAGAAGGCCGAGGGCACCATCGAATACACGATGCTGCTCTACGTGCCGAGCGAGAAGCCGTTCGACCTGTTCGACCCGGACCGCAAGCACAAGGTCAAGCTCTATGTCCGCCGCGTCTTCGTGACCGATCATTGCGAGGGCCTAGTGCCGGCCTGGCTGCGCTTTCTGCGTGGCGTGGTCGACAGCGAGGATCTGCCGCTCAACATCAGCCGCGAGACCCTGCAGGCCAATCCGATCGTGCAAAAGATCCGCAACGCCTTGGTGCGCAAAGTCCTGAGCGAGATCGAGGCCAAGGCGAAGCAGGATGCAGAGTCATTTGCGAAATTCTGGGACGCCTTCGGCGCCGTGCTGAAGGAAGGCCTGTACGAGGATTTCGAGCATCGCGACCGCATCCTGAAGCTCGCCCGCTTCCGCTCGACCGAGGGCGATGCCCTGGTCACGCTCGACGACTACATCGGCCGCATGAAGGAAGGACAGAGCGAGATCTACTTCATGACCGGCGAGGATCTCGGCAAGCTCAAGACCAGCCCGCAGCTCGAAGGCTTCAAGGCCAAGGGCATCGAGGTCCTGCTCTTGACCGATCCGGTCGACGATTTCTGGACCAGCATGGTGCCGGCCTACGAGGGGAAGGCGCTCCGCTCGGTGACCCGCGGCGGCATCGATCTCGGCGGCATCAAGGGGGCCAAGGCCGAGCCGCCGAAGGAAGAGGCGGCGAAGGAGGGCGACATCGCCACCCTGATCGCGGTGGTGAAGACCGCGCTGGGCGAGGCAGTGAAGGACGTGCGCGCCTCCGACCGCCTGACCGAATCGCCGGTCTGCCTGGTCGCGGCCGAGGGCGACATGGACATGCGGCTGGCCCGTCTGCTGCGCCAGACCGGCCGCGCGCCGGAAGCGGCGGCGCGCATCCTGGAGCTCAACCCGCGCCATGCCCTGGTCAAGCGCCTCGCCGCCCTGGCGGCGGCCGGGGGCGCGGCCGACCAGGTGGGGGAAGCGGCCCACCTTCTGTTCGACCAGGCCCGCATCCTGGAGGGCGAGGGACCGGTCGATCCCGCGGCCTTCGTGCGCCGCCTGAACGAGGCGCTGGCCCGCAACCTCGCCGCCTGAAAGGGTGCACCGGCCGCAAGGTCGGCTATGTTGCGGGGGATGATGTATTGCGCCGTCCCTCTGTCGCCGCTGCTATGCGTCGTGCCCCCGCTTGACCCGGGCAGCCACGCCTATCTGCCGCGGTGCGGTCCACACGTGGATGGCCGGGTCAAGCCCGGCCACGACGAGTTGGATTCGGGTGACGGAGAGCTGCAGGCGCCTGCGCGTTGAACCCGGCCAAGCCGACCATCGCCCGCGGGCTGCTGCCGGAGCTGATCGGCTATCGCCTCAGGCGGGCGCAGGTGCGCGTGTTCAACGACTTCCTCGCCTCGCTGGCGCCGTTCGAGCTGACCCCCGGCCTGTTCGGCGTGCTGGTGCTGATCGACAGCAATCCCGGCTTGAACCAGAGTCGGCTCGGCAATGCCATGGGGGTGGACCGCTCCACTGTGGTGGCGGTGATCGACCGGCTGCAGGCGCGCGGCCTGGTGGCGCGCAAGCCCTCGACCTCGGACCGGCGGGCGCACCGCCTGACCTTGACGCCGAAAGGCAAGTCGGCGCTGGAAGCCGCGGTGCCGGAAGTGCGGGCGCATGAGGCCCGCATCGCCGAGGCGCTGACCACAGAGGAGCGGGCGGCGCTGCTGCAGCTGCTGGAGAAGCTCGCGCCTTAGCCGCCGCCGTCGCCGCCGATCGGCGAGACCAGAACCTTGTCGATGCGGCGGCCGTCCATGTCGACCACCTCGAAGCGGAAGCCGTTCCATTCGAAGCTTTCGCCGGTCTGCGGGATATGTCCGAGCCGCCACAGCACGAAGCCGGCGACGGTATGGAACTCCCCGGCCTCGGGCGGGGTCGCGAGGTCGAGCAGCTCGGTCAGCCGGTCGACATTCAACGCGCCGTCGATCAGCCAGGTGCCGTCCTCGCGCGTCACCACTTCGGGCACGGCCGGCCCCTCCGGACCGGCCAGCTCGCCGACGATGGTCTCCAGCACGTCGGTCGCGGTGACCACGCCGAGCAGGCTGCCGTACTCGTCAACCACCAGCGCCATGTGGATCGGCGAACGCTTCAGCAGGTCCAGCACCTGAAAGGCATCGGCACCTTCCGGGATCACCGACGCCTCCTTCACCACGGCGCGCAGGTCGAACGCTTTGTCGGCCAGCGCCCAGTCCAGCAGGTCTTTCGCCTGCACGATGCCCATCACGTCATCGATCGAGCCGCGGCAGACCGGGAATCGCGAGCGGCCGCTCTCGACGATCTTGCGCAGGTTGACCTTCGGATCGTCGTCGATGTTCAGCCAGACGATATCGGTGCGATGCGTCATCAGCGCCCGCGCCGGCCGGTCGGCCAGGCGCATGACGCCGGAGATCATCTCGCGCTCTTCCTCCTCGATCACGCCGTGCTCGGCGCCTTCCTCGATGATGGTACGGATCTCGGCCTCGGTGACGCCGGGATCGGCCTCGCGATGGGCGCCGACCAGGCGCAGCACGGCTTCGGTGGAGACGCGGAGCAGGAACACGATCGGCGCCCCGATGCGCGACAGCAGGTCGAGCGGGCGGGCGACGAAGGCGGCGATCGGCTCCGGCCGGCGCAGCGCCAGCCGCTTCGGCACCAGCTCGCCCAGCACCAGCGACAGATAGGTGACGATGACGACGACGATGGCGATCGAAAGCCCGTTCGCCGCCGGCGCCAGCGCCGGGATGCCCGCCAGCCACGCGGCCAACTTGTCGGCGATGGTGGCGCCCGAGAGCGCGCCGGCCAGCACCCCGATCAGGGTGATGCCGATCTGCACCGTCGGCAGGAAGCGCTCCGGCTCCTCGGCCAAGGTGCGGGCGAGGCCGGCGCCGGCATTCCCCGCATCCTCCATCACCTCGAGCCGGGCCCGCTTCGCCGACACGACCGCGAGCTCGGCCATGGCGAAGAAGCCGTTCAGCAGGATCAACAGAAGAATGGCGAGGGATTCGAGCAACATCGTTCTGCAATAGCTCCCGTCCGGCGGGCCCGGGCGGGGCCCCCGTCTCTGAGGCGGGATGATAGCAGGTGGCGCGCGGCCGTCAGTCGCCCTCAATCCGGCGCTTTGCGGGCGATCACCGCGACGGGGCCGCCGCCATCCGGCCCCTGATGCTCCGCCCCGCCGGAGACGAACAGCCGCGTGTCGCCGATCAGGCCGGCCAGCACGCCGCCGACCAGGGCGCGGGCATGGCGAGTCGCGTTGATGTCGCTGTCGTCCCACATGATGTGGCGGGCGCCGCGGATCTGGCCGGACCGCGCCGGCTCCGCCTTGCACAGCACCGCCGCGATCCGGCTCCGCTCCTCGGGCCCGAGCTGGCCTTCCGCCCGGAAGCCGAGCCGGCGCAGCACGGCCTGCGCCTCGGCCAGGTCGATCGCGTCCTGCATCACGCCATGGTCGATCACGAGGTCGCCGCCCCAGGCATCGCTCATGCCGGCCACCATGATCTCGTTGCGCATCAGCTCGATCCCGGCCGAGGTCGAGGCGCGGCCGGACCAGAGCGCGAGGTCGTGACCGATCACGGCATCGCTGAGCGCATCGGCCACGACTTCGCCGAGCGCCACGGCGACGCCGAGCGCGGAGGCGCCGCGCGACAGGCCCATGGAATGATAGGTGTCCTCCGTCGCGACGCGCTGGCCGCGCGCCTCGGCCTCGGCGATGCGCTCGCGGGTGAGCAGAGGGCACTTGATCTGCACATAGTGCACGTCGCTCGACGTTGCGATCGCCGCCGTCCGCATCGCCGCGACGACGGCACGGGCGGTTTCCTCGACCTGCGCCGTGCGGCCGATCTCCTCCGGACGGAAGGCGCGGGTGAAGGCGGTGCCGAGGGCGAGCCGCTTGCTCCCCGGCTGCCCGCGCCCATGCCCGCGAGCGAACACGATGAAATGCGGCGACAGCCCGCCTTCGGTGCCGCCGGACATGACGAAGGCGACCCGGTCGCCGATCTCGCCCGGCGTCGTACCGAGCCGGGCGGCGAGGGCGCTCTTCAGGCTCGCCGTCGCATAGCCGCGGGTGAAGTCGTTGACGCAGCCATTGCCTTCGGTCTTGCCGAGCACGGCGACCAGGCCGTCGGGCGCGAGAAGGCCCTCGTCGATCAGGCGGATGACACCGCTCGTATCCGACGGATCCGCCATCGGCACGCGGAAGACCTGGGCTTGCATAGGGATTCCTCCGGCTCGTCGCTCGCCGCCGGCGCAGCAAGCCGCGTGCCAAGACAGGGATCAGGCGGTGAGGCGCTGCTGCACCCGCGGCAGGACTTCCTCGGCGAACAGCCGCATCGACCGCTCCACGCGGTCGAATGGCAGCAGGCCGAAATCGGCCAGCGCGATGACGTGGTCGACGCCCCAATCGGCGAGCTGCAGCATCTTCTCGGCCACCGTCTCGACCGAGCCGAACAGAGCGAGCCCGCTCGCGATCACGTCGTCATAGGTCTGGCGGCGGGCATAGAGGCGGGTAGCGACATAGAGGTCGAAGGCCTCGGCCGCCTCGGCCCTGGCTTCCGCATCGGTCGCCGCGACATAGGTGTGCAGGGTCACGCCGGTCGCGCCCACGAAATCCTTGCGCTCCTTCTTGCGCAGTCCTTTGTGATGCTGGGCGATCAGGCCCTGGATCTCCTCGAAGCGGCCGACCGAGGCATAGGGCACGCAGAGCATGTTGTGCCCCTTGGCGCCGATATCGTAGGCCCCTTCCGGGCGCAATGTCGCGACCGCGATGGGCACCGGGTGCTGCACCGGGGCCACGTTGATCTGCACGTTGCTCAGGCGATTCCAGCGGCCCTGGAAGCTTACCTTCTCGCCCGCGAGCAGGCGTGTCAGCACATAGAGGTTCTCGTCGAACCGCTCGCGCTTCTCCGCCGGGTCGATGTTGAAGCCGGCGAATTCATGCGCGAGATAGCCGGAGCCCAGGCCGAGCTCGAGCCGCCCGCCCGACAGCACGTCGACCAGGGCATAGCTCTCCGCCACTTCGACCGGGTTCCGGAAGGCGAGCGCGGCGATGGCGGTGCCGAGTCGGATGCGAGTCGTCTGCGGCGCCAGCGATGCCAGCAGCACGGCCGGGTTGGGGCAGGCGCCGTATTCGTGGAAATGGTGCTCGGCGACATAGAAGGCGTGGTAGCCGAGCGCCTCGGCGAGCCTGGCCTGGGCCGTCACCTGCGCGTAGAGCTCCGCCATGCTGCGCGCGCGGCCGGGATGATGGTCGAGGACGGTGAAGATCGAGATGCGCATCGCGTGCCGGCCTCAGCGCTGTTCGGCGGCGAGACGCAGGCCGAGCGCGATCAGCACCGTGCCGGTCACCGCCTCGATCGCCTGCCGCACGCGGCCGCGGCGCAGCAGGTCGCCCGCCTTGGCGACCACGACGGCATAGAAGACCAGCCAGAGGAAGGTCATCAGGCTGAACACCAGGCCGAGCGCGAACAGGCCGGTCAGCATGCCGTCGCCCGGCGTGGCGAATTGCGGCAGCAGGCTCGCAAAGAACACCGCCATCTTCGGGTTGCCGAGATCGCTGATCACGCCCTGGCGGAACGCTGCGGCGGGGCCGAGCCGGCGCGCGATGGGTCGCTCGCCGCTCGCTGCTTCCGAATGGCGTGCTGCCCAGGCGGCGCGCAGCGATTGCAGGCCGAGCCAGACGAGATAGGCGGCGCCGGCATACTTCACCGCCAGGAACAAAGGCTCGGAAGCGACCAGCAGCGCGACCACGCCGATTGCGGTCGCCAGCGCCCAGATCGCCTGGCCGGTGGAGACGCCGAGCGCGGTCAGGATGCCGCCGCTCCGGCCGCCGAGCAGCGTGTTGCGCACCGTGATCGCCGTATCCGGCCCCGGCGTCACGATGACGATGATCGACACCCCGAGAAACGCCAGGAACGACCCAGTCATGTCGGCGAACTCCCCAAACACGGAGGAAAGCGTTGCAGAAGCCGCAGGACCATGCAATCCGCACTGAAAAAAGCCCTCTCCGCCCTCGAAGAGGGGGAGAGGGTTGGTAGAGGTGGGGAGGATGCGGTACGCCGAGCACGTGCGGACGGCAGTTACCACTGCGGATGGCCCACCTCCCCCAAACCCCCTCCGCCCTATGGGCAGAGGGGGCTTAGGATTGCCGCATTGATTCGAAGGAGGAAGAGATGGACCCGAAGCCGCGACAGCTCGACGCCCTGGCCGCATCGGCGGAGAAGGGGCCGGTCGTCATGCTGAACCTGGTCAAGTTCCGCGCCCGGGCCACCGATGGCAGCGGCAGCGGCTACGACGCCTATCTCCGCTATTCCCGCGGCTTCGTACCGCTGCTCAAGCAATGCGGCGGCACCATCCTCTGGGCCGGCAAGGTCACCGGCGTCGCCATCGGCGACGATGCGGGCGACGCCTGGGACTATGCCGTGCTGGTACGCTATCCGCACCGCCAGGCCTTCGTCGCCACCATGCGCTCCGACGGCTATGCCGCGATCAATCCGCATCGCCTGGCCGGCCTGGAGAAGCACGTCATCCTGCCGGTCGGCGAGACCTATTCGAAGCTGCTCGCAAGCTGAATCGGGCTCGGCTAGCTTGGCGCGGGCCGCAAGCGGCCCGTGGGGGTGGTGGGGTGATCGAGATCCTGTTGCTGGCGGCGGTCGCCTTCGTCGGCTGGCGGCTGCGCGAGACCGGCCTGCTGGTCGGGCAGCTGCAGGCCGAGGTTCAGGCATTGCGCCGTCGTCTCGACGCCATCGAGACCGCGCCGCGCCCGTCGGAGCCGGTGGAGGAATCCGGCGCGAGCCCGGAAGTCGCGGCCGCGGCGCCGGTCCCGCCGCCGGAAGCCGCGCTACCGGCAAGCGACGCGCCAGTGCCGGAGGTCGAGCCGGTTCCGGCGGCGGCCAGCGCCGCGCCGCCACCACCACCTCCGCCGCCGCAACCCCCTGCCGAGCGCCCGCGCCTGGAAGAGCTGCTCACCGTGCGCTGGGCGGTCTGGCTCGGCGCCGGCACCATCGCGCTCGCCGCCATCTTCCTGGTCCGCTATTCGATCGAGCAGGGCCTGCTCGGCCCGACCGTGCGCATCGCGCTCGGGCTCGCTCTCGGCCTCGCGCTGCTTGCCGGCGCGGAATGGCTGCGCCGCTTCGATCCGGAATTGCCGATGCTCGGCGACGTGCCGCGCGCCCGGGTGCCGGCGGCGCTCGCCGCCGCGGGCGTGGTGGCGCTCTACGCCTCGGTCTATAGCGGGTTCGAGCTCTATGGCCTCGTCTCGCCCGGCATCGCCTTCATCGCCATGGCGGTGATCGCCGCCCTCGGCCTCGCTCTGGCGCTGCTGCATGGCAGCCTGCTCGCCGTGGTCGGGCAGGTCGGCGCCTTCGCCGTGCCGCTGCTGGTCGCCGGGCCGGAGCCTTCCGCGGCCGGCCTCTTCATCTATCTGTTTGCCGTCACCGCCGGTGTGGCCGGCCTCGCTCGTTATCGCGACTGGGGCTGGACCGGCTGGATCGCGGTCGCCGCCATCACGGCCTGGACGTTGCTCTGGCTAGCCGACGGCTATCGCGCCGGCGATGCGCTGGCGGTCGGCCTGTTCCTGGTCGCGACCAGCGGCCTGTTCGCCATCGCGCTGGCCGGGCCGCTGGGCGCGCGGGGCTGGCGCGCCGACGATCCGGGGCCGGTCGCGCTCGGCATCTTCGCCGTCCTCGCCGGCCTGCTGGTCGGGCGCGACGGCTATGGCACGACCGCGCTGATCGGCTTCGCCGCTATCGCCGCGATCATGCTGCTGCGCATGCGCTGGCGCGAGGGCGAGACCGGCGTCGAATACGTGCCGCTCGCGGTCGCCCTGCTGCTGGTCGCCGCCTGGCCGCTGCCGCAGGGGGTGGAACGGCCGGAGGCGCTCGGTGTCATCGAAGGCATGGCGGCCGGCTTCGCCTCGGCGCCGCTGGTGCCGCCCAGCCTGCAGCGCTTCGTCGGCTGGTGTCTCGGTCTCGGCGTGCTGTTCGGCGCGGCCGGCGCGGGCGGGCTTTGGGGCGCGCGGCGGCCCGGGCGCTGGGCCGTGCTCGGCGTGACGGCGCCGGTCGTGCTGTTCGCCCTCGCCTATTGGAAGGTGACGGCGCTCGATACCTCGCTGCCCTGGCTCGCCGCCGCGCTGGCCTTGGCGCTGCTCTTCCTCAGCATGGCGGCACGGCTCAACGGCTATCGGCAGGTGCCGGGCCTCGACGCCGCGCTGGCGGCCTATGCGGTCGGCGTCACCGCGGCAGTGACTTTGGCCTGCGTCACTACTTTCCGCACCGGCTGGCTCACCGTCGCACTCGCGGTCGAGCTGCCGGCGCTGGCGTGGATCTACCTTCAGCTGCCGCTGCGCGCCCTGCGGCGGGTGGCGCTGGCCCTGGCCGGCATCGCGATCGTGCGCCTGCTGTTCAACCCGGAAGTGGCGGCCTACGACCTCGGCGGCTGGCCGATCCTCAATCCGCTGCTCTACACCTACGGCCTGCCGGCGCTTGCCTTCGCGCTGGCCGCGCGCCTGTTCGCCCGCGACCGCCGCGATCTCACCGTCGAGGTGCTGGAAGGCGGCGCCATCGCCTTTGTCGTCGCGCTGGCCAGCCTGCAGATCCGCCATGCCGCCTGCGGCGGCAGCATCGATTGCGCCGATTCCGGCCTGGTCGAGGCGGCGGCGCTCACCCTGGCCTGGGGCGTGATCGGCTGGGCGCTCTACCGCGCGCGCGACGTGCATCCCTCGCAGGCGGTGATCTGGGGCGGGCGCGTCGTCACCGCCATCGCGCTGCTGCTCCTGCTGTTCGGCAATCTCATCCTGGCCAATCCGCTGTTCAATGGCGACGCGGTCGGTGCCTGGCCAGTGGTCAACGCGCTCGGGCTTGCCTATCTCGCCCCGGCCCTGCTCGCGCTGCTGTTCCTGCGGACGGCGCATCGGCGCGGCCAGCGCGCCGTCGCCAACTCCGCGGCGGTGACCGGCCTGGTGCTGGGCCTCGTCTATCTCAGCATGGAGGTGCGCCGCGCCTTCGTCGGCAACGTGCTGGACGAAGGCCCGGTCAGCGACGGCGAGTACTACGCTTATTCCGCCGTCTGGCTGCTCTACGGCGCGGCGCTGCTCGGGCTCGGCATCGGGTTCCGCCAGCACGGCCTGCGCTACGCCTCGCTCGCCATCCTGGGGCTGACCATCGCCAAGGTCTTCCTGTTCGACATGGCGGAGCTGACCGGCCTGTTGCGCGCCTTGTCGTTCCTGGGCCTCGGCCTGGCGCTGCTCGGGCTCGGCTGGATCTACCAGCGCTTCGTGTTTCCGCCGCGGCGTCCCGCGGCGCCGGCGGTCAGCGCGCCGTGAACTCGATGCGGTAGTCGGCGCAGCGGCTGTTGCGGCTGCCGTTGACGCTGTCCCTGGCGGTAAAGCTGCCGTCGGCGCCGATTTCGCTGTTCGACACGATGAAGTTGAAGCCGAATCCATCCGCCTGTGCCGGCGTGCCCCCGCCGGTGCGCGCCGACACGGAGATGCGCAGGCCGCTCGCCATGCGCTCGATATACACGGGACCGCTCATTCCATCGCCGCTGTAGGTCGCCCGCCACGGCGCATGGCCGTTGGCGCCGAACTCGATCCGCTTGGACGAGGAGAGCTTGTAGCTGAAGCCGCAGGCCTTGCTGGCCACCACATAGACGCCCTTGACCTCGCGCTGAGTGTACAGCGCGGCGATGTCGAAGCTGCCCTCGTGGGATGTGGCGGCGGCGGCCGGTGGCGCCGGCGGGGGCCGGTTGCGCTGGAAGTCGTTCGATGTCACCGGCGGTGCGGCGGCGATCTGCGCCGGCGGCGCCGGGGATGGCACCGGCTGGCGCAGGGCCGCGGCCTTGGCGCGCGCCAGCTCGACGAAGCTGCCATTCGGGAACTGGCGAAGATAGGCGTCGAACATCGACGGGTCCTGGCTCGCCTGGATCGAGTTCCAGAATACCAGCTCCTTGTCGACGGCCGGCGCGGGCGGCGGCGCAACCGTGGCGGGCGCCGGCGCCGGCGGCGCCACGCGCGGCGCCTCGCGGAACGAGAACGAGCCGGTGAGGGAGGAGGCTTCCCACGGCGTCTGCGTGCCGGACGAGGCGCGCGCCACCTCGACACGCACGCGCTTGAACACCTCTTCCACCGGCAGGCCCGGCGCATCCAGCGCGCGCACCAGCTCCGCCGTGTAGAGCCCGTTCGCCCCGCTTCCGTCCGCCGCCGTCTTGCCGGGCGCGGTGGCATAGGCGATCAGCGTGCCGGTCGGGGCGTTTATCTGGGCGAGGCCGCCTTCATAGGAGCGGAAGCGGCGCTCGAACGGGTTGTTGCGGCAGGCATCCAGGATGACGATGTTGACGCGCGATCCGGCGGCGCCCATCTGCTCGAGGAGAATATCCACATCCACGGTCTCGAGCCGCACGCGCGTTTGCGCCGCCACGCGCGCATCGACCGGCACGAGGTAATTGCGCCCGTCGACCTGCAGCCCGTGCCCGGCATAGAAGATGAGGCCGACCGTGTCGGGATTCAGCAGGTCGCCGAAATCGGCGACTGCGCGCTCCATCTCCAGCTTGGTCGTGTTCTCGCGTTGGACGACCTGGAAGCCGAGCTCCTTCAGCTTCGCCGCCATGGCGCGGGCGTCGTTGACCGGGTTCTTCAGCGGCGCGTCCTTGTAGGCCGCGTTGCCGATGACGAGCGCAACGCGCTTTTCCGCCAGGGCCGGCAGTGCGGCGAGGCCGAAAGCCACGACAATTATGGTTAACCAGGCGGGCAGGCGCATGGGCATGACGTCGATTTCAGGCCGCTTACTCTAACCCCAGGTTAATCGGCCGGAAATGACGGTCGCTACAGGCCTGCCCGCTCCCTGAGCTTGAAGCGCTGCACCTTGCCGGTCTCGGTGCGCGGCAGCTCGGCGATGAACTCGACGGCGCGCGGATATTTATAGGGCGCGAGCTCCGCCTTCACGAAATCCTGCAGGCCCTTCACCGCTTCCAGCGTGGCGGCGGCAGGATCGCGCGGCACCACGAAGGCCTTCACCACCTGCCCGCGCTCCTTGTCGGGCCAGCCGACCACGGCGCATTCCTTCACCTGGGGGTGCAGCAGCAGCACCGATTCCACCTCGTTGCCGGAGATGTTGTAGCCGGAGGAGACGATCATGTCGTCGGTGCGGGCCTGGTACCAGAAATAGCCGTCGGCATCGCGCATGTAGGCGTCGCCGGTGAAGTTCCAGCCGTCCTGCACATAGGCCGCCTGGCGCTCCGGATTGGCGAGGTAGCGGCAGCCGGTCGGGCCCTGCACGGCGAGCCGGCCGGTCTCGCCCGGCGGCAGCTCCTTGCCCTGGTCGTCGACCACCTTGGCGCGGTAGCCCGGAATCGCCTTGCCGGTGGAGCCGGGGCGGATTTCATCGCCGCGGCAGGCGATGAAGACATGCAGCATCTCGGTCGAGCCGATGCCGTCGATGATCTTGTTGCCCGTCGCCTTGAACCAGCCTTCCCAGACCGGCTTCGGCAGGGTTTCGCCGGCGGAAACGCATTCGCGGAGCGAGGAGAGGTTGTAGCCGCCGGCGAGATCGGTCATGGCGCGGAACGCGGCCGGCGCGGTGAAGAACACCGTCACCTTCCGCTTGCTGATCGTCTCGAGCATCACCTGCGGCGTGTACTGCTCGACCAGCACGGTCGCGGCGCCGGCATGCAGCGGGAAGGCGATATGCGCGCCCACGCCAAATGCGAAGGCGATCGGTGGCGAGCCGGAGAAGACGTCGTCCTCCGTCGGCTTCAGCACATAGCGGCTGAACGTGTCGCAGATCGCCATCACGTCGCGGTGGTAGTGCAGCGCGCCCTTGGCCTGGCCGGTCGTGCCGGAGGTGAAGCCGATCAGGCAGATATCGTCGGCCGCGGTGTCGAGCGTCTTGAACGTCGCCGGCTGGCGCGCCATGCGCGGCTCCAGCGCGGCGGTGTCGCCCGGCTTGTTGAACCAGACGACGCGCCTCAGCGTCTTGGCGCGCGATGCGGTCTGCTCCATCTCCTCGTGCAGGCGCCAGTCGCAGAGGGCGATGCCGATCTCCGCCTTGTCGGCCATGAAGGTCAGCTCGCGCCAGCGATAGAGCGGCATGGTGGCCACCACGATGCCGCCCGCCTTCATCACCGCGAACCAGATGGCGACGAACATCGGGTTGTTGAAGCCGCGGATCATCACCCGGTTGCCGGGCCGAAGGCCGAGCTCGTCCACCAGCACATGGGCGATCTGGTTCGCCTTGGCCAGCAGGTCGTTATAGGTCCAGGTCTCGTCGCCGAAATGATAGGCCGGGCGGTCGCCGAATTTCGCCGCCTGCTTGTCCAGCAGCTCGGCCGCGCAGTTCATCCGCGCCGGATAGGCGGCGATCTCCGGGGTCGCCTTCAGGTCGAAGACCGGCTGTGCCTCCGGCGGCGGCAGGTGGTCGCGCGCGAAGCTGTCGATATGGGCTGACTTGCTCATCGCCTCCCCGGAATCCGGGCTGGATTTTTCCCAGTTTGCGGCAAGCCGGCCCGCGCTGCAAAGGCCGCTTTGCCGCCGCTCACGGGCGCGTGTAGCGTGGCGGCCCACTCCTCGGGAGGAGGCGGCGATGGAAGCCAAGTTCCTGAAATTCGACACGATCAGCCTGCATGGCGGCCAGCAGCCCGACCCGGCGACCGGCGCCCGCGCGGTGCCGATCTACCAGACCACCTCCTACGTCTTCCGCGACACCGAGCATGCCGCCGCTTTGTTCAACCTGGAGCGCGCCGGCCACATCTATTCCCGCATCTCCAACCCGACGGTCGCGGTGCTGGAAGAGCGGGTTGCGGCGCTGGAGCAGGGCGTCGGCGCGGTCGCCGCCGCCTCCGGCCAGGCGGCGCTGCATCTCGGCATCGCCACCCTGATGGGCGCGGGCAGCCACATCGTCGCCTCGGCCTCGATCTATGGCGGCTCGCACAACCTCTTGACCCACACCCTGCCGCGCTTCGGCATCACCACGACCTTCGTCAACCCGCGCGACCTCGACGGCTTCCGCGCCGCGATCCGGCCGGAGACGCGGCTCGTCTTCGGCGAGACGCTCGGCAATCCCGGCCTCGAAGTGCTCGACCTGCCCAAAGTCGCCGATATCGCGCACAAGGCCGGCGTGCCGCTGATGATCGACAACACCTTCGCGACGCCCTATCTCTGCCGGCCGATCGCGCATGGCGCCGATATCGTCGTGCATTCGGCGACCAAGTTCCTCGGCGGCCATGGCGTGGCGATCGGCGGCATGCTGGTCGATGGCGGCAATTTCGACTGGGAGCGCTCGGGCAAGTTCCCGACCCTGACCGAGCCCTATGCCGGCTATCACGGCCTCGACTTCGCCGAGGAATTCGGCCCCGCTGCCTATGTCATGCGTGCGCGGTCGGAGGGCCTGCGCGATTTCGGTGCCTGCATGAGCCCGATGAACGCCTTCCAGATCCTGCAGGGCGTGGAGACATTGCCACTGCGCATGCAGCGCCATGTGGAGAACGCCCGCCGCGTCGTCGCCTTCCTGCATGCGCATGAGAGCGTCGCCTGGGTGAGCTATCCCGAGCTGCCGGAGCATGCCGACCATGCGCTGGCGAAGACCCTGCTGCCGAACGGCGCCGGCGCCATCTTCACCTTCGGCATCAAGGGCGGCCGCGCCGCCGGGCGCCGCTTCATCGAGGGGCTCCGCATCTTCTCGCATCTCGCCAATGTTGGCGATGCCAAGTCGCTGGTCATCCACCCGGCCAGCACCACGCATCAGCAGATGGATGCGGAGGCGCTGAAGGCCGCCGGCATCGGCGAGGACATGGTGCGGCTTTCGATCGGCCTGGAAGACCCGGCCGACCTGATCGACGATCTCGGCCAGGCGCTGCGCGGCTCGCAGAAGGGCTGAGGGGAGGCAAGCACATGTTCTTCACCGTGGACGGCCGCAAGGTCTATGCCGCGACCGGCGGGCGGCCGTTCGATCCGAAGCTGCCGACCATCGTCTTCGTGCACGGCGCCGCCGGCGACCATACGGTCTGGGCGCTGCAGACGCGGTGGTTCGCCTATCACGGCCGCTCGGTACTGGCGATCGACCTGCCGGGCAATGGCCGCTCGGAGGGCGAGATGCCGGCCTCCGTGCCGGCGCTCGGCCAGTGGCTGATCCGCTTCCTCGACGCGGCGGGGCTGGAGAAGGCGGCGCTGGTCGGCCATTCGCTCGGCAGCCTGGTCGCGCTCGAAGCCGCGGCACAGGCGCCGGACCGCGTCTGGGCCCTTGCGCTTCTGGGAAGCGCTCTCCCGATGAAGGTGAACGACGAGTTGCTCGCGCTTGCGCGCGAAGGCGACCACAAGGCCTATGAGCTGGTCAACGACTGGGCGCATTCGCGCAAGACCCATATCGGCGGCGCCCGCATGCCCGGCCTCAACATCATCGGCGGCGGCATGCGCCTCAACGAGCAGAGCCGGCCCGGCGCGCTCTACGCGGCGTTCAGCGCGGTCAACAGCTACCCGGAGGCGACGGGCTATGCCGCCGCCGCCAAGGTCACCTGCCCGGTGCTGATGCTGCTCGGCGAGCGCGACATGATGACCCCGCCCCGCGCGGCGCGCGCGCTGGCCGCCAAGTTCGCCTCCTGCGAGACGGTGACGCTGCCGGAATGCGGCCACAGCATGATGGCCGAGCGCCCCGACGAGACGCTCGACGCTCTGCGGGAAGCGGTGTGATATTCACCGCGGAGGATGCAGAGGGCGCAGAGTTGCGCGGAATTTTGTTTCGATCGCGCCAAGCGCGATCATCAAATTTCTCCGCGTGCCTCCGCGCCCTCTGCGTCCTCCGCGGTGAATAAGAAAGGAAGAAAGTGATGGGCAGGGACGAAGCGATCGAGGCGATCAAGCGGGTGGTGGGGCCGAAGGGCTATATCGAGGCCGAGGCCGATATGAAGCCCTATACCGAGGGCTGGATCGTCACCCATAAGGGCCGCTCGCCGCTGGTGGTGCGCCCGGCCGGCACCGAGGAAGTGGCGGCGGTCGTGAAGATCTGCGCCGACGCCAAGCTGCCGATCACGCCGCAGGGCGGCCATACCGGGCTTTGCGGCGGCGCCACGCCGACCGGCGGCATCCTGCTGTCATTGAACCGGATGAACCGGATCCGCGAGATCGATCCGGTCAACTACACGATGACGGTCGATGCCGGCTGCGTGCTGGAGGAGCTGCAGAAGGCGGCCGATGCGGCCGACCGCTACTTCCCGCTCAGCCTCGCGGCGGAAGGCAGCTGCACCATCGGCGGCAATCTCTCCACCAATGCCGGCGGCACCAACACGCTCCGCTATGGCAATGCGCGCGACCTCTGCTTCGGCATCGAGGTGGTGCTGCCCGACGGCACGGTGTGGGACGGTCTCAAGCGGTTGCGCAAGGACAATACCGGCTACGACCTGCGCGGCATGTTCATGGGCGCCGAGGGTACGCTCGGCATCATCACCGGCGCCGTGCTGAAGCTCTATCCCAAGCCGCGCCAGATCGCCGCCACCTGGCTCGCCGTGCCCGGCGCGGCGGCGGCGCTGGAGCTGCTGTCGCGCGCCCGCGCCGCGTCGGGGGATTCGGTCGAGACCTTCGAGTTCATCCCGCGCGAGGCGGTCGAGATGTATCTCCGCCACATCCCGCAGGCGGCCGATCCGCTGGCGACGAAGTATCCCTTCTACGTGCTGATGGAGATCGCGACCTTCGCCGCCGAGGGCGTCGACGTGACGGCGCTGACCGAGGCGCTGCTGGAAAAGGCGGCCGAGGACGGGCTGGTGACCGACGCCACCATCGCGCAATCGGAGGCGCAGCGCGACAAGCTCTGGCATATCCGCGAAAGCCTGCCGGAGGCGAGCCGGCGCGAGGGCCGCGCCGTGCATCTCGACATGGCGGTGCCGATCGCCAAGCTGCCCGATTTCTACGCCCGCGCGCCGCAGATCGCGGAAAAGATCTGCCCCGGCGCGCGCGCCTGGGGCTTCGGCCATTTCGGCGACGGCAACCTGCACTACGCCGTGCGCCCGCCGGCCGGCATGGCGCATCCCGACTTCATGGAGAAGCACGGCAAGCCGATGGAGTACGCCATGCTCGACCTGGTGGCGGAGCTCAAGGGCTCGTTCAGCGCCGAACACGGCATCGGCTTCGAAAAGCTCGCCGACATGACCCGCTACAAAGCGCCGGTGGAGCTCCGGCTGATGAAGAGCCTGAAGGCGAGCCTCGACCCGGACGGCATCATGAATCCGGGGAAGGTGTTGGGGTAGCGGCTCTGGTGCGTGATCAACTTCCGGCGGTGAGCGGCAGTCCGTGAACAGGCGCAGTTTCTACAATTGGGCAATGCCGTCGTTTTGGATCATCGCGGTGGTCTTCATCACTCTGCCCGCCGGATTCCACGTCGATACGTGGAGCGCTGTCGGCCTGGGGGATTTTCAGTACGGCGAATGGATGATCGTCGCTATCGTTGGACTCTGGTCCGTACTGATGATGCTACGATGTCCGAACTGCAAAACATCGATCGCGCGCACTGCGATTGCTGGTCGCCGGTTTATTTTCTGGTCGCCTCGCGTTTGCTCCAAGTGCGGTCACGATCTTGAATCGTAACCAAGTAGCGGTCTGATCTCCCTCCCCGACGACAGGCGGGGAGGGTCGGGGTGGGGTTTTCGGCTGCGCTGCGGGTGGCCAAAAAAACCCCCACCCAGCCTCCCCCGTCTTCGCCGGGGGAGGAGCTAACTCTTCTCTGCCGCCGCCATCTTCGCAAATTCCCGCCTCATCGCCTCCACCTTGGCAAGGTAACCCGCCGCGCTGTGGTCGCCGCAGCGCACCTCCGCCGCGAAGGTGATGCCGCTGCGCATCTGCCGGCGGGCGGCGCCGGGGCCGCAGAGGTGGATCAGGGCGGCGAGCGTCTGCTTCTGCTGCGTCGTTGCCGGCCGGCCGCGCAGCACGGCGGCGACGTGGCGGTCGAGATAGACGCTGGCGAGCTCGATCGCGTGGCTCGGCAGCACGCGGGTGTAGAGCGCGTTGGCGAAGCACCCTTTCTCCACCACGACGTTCCGGTGCACGCAGTAGCGCCGCGCCTCCTCGAAGGCGGCGTCGGTCATCTGGAACATGCCGACGGCGCTCGAGGCCGGCGCGTAGATCTCGAGCGGGTTCCAGCTCGCGCGCCAGCGCCAATAGGTGCGCGCCACCGGGTTGCCGGTGCTCTCGATCTGCGCCAGCGCGGCGAGCAGCTCCGGCGTGATCGTCGCCGTCGCGTGCGTGCGGAAGAGCGGGCCATAGGCGGCCCAGGTCTCGGCCGGTCGCTTGTGCAGCACGCCGGCGACCGGCCAGAACATCTCGGTCGGCTTGCGCGCCACCTGATAGGCGAGGTTGGCGCCGGCGAGCAGCACGAGGGCGAAGGCGGCGAGCGCCGCATAGACGCCAAAGCGCACGATGCGCGGCGCCGATGCGAACCGGCGCCGGGCGCGGCGCAGACCTCGGCGCCAGCGATCGATGCGGCGGCCGAAGGCGCTGCGGCGTTTGCGATTTCGGCGGGGCGGGGTTCGGGCAGCGCGGGTGGCAGCTTTGCGCTCGGGAATCTGGCGGGTCTGCGACATGGGAATGGCTCTCGTCACGCGGCGGCCCCGCCCGCTGGCCGGCGCGGAAGATAGCGCAAGCGCGGCCGACCGCGCCACGAAATCGTCGTCGCCGCCGGAATGCGTTAAGATCATACCGCACCGCGCGATGGGGGACGCGCGCCAACGAAGGAGGATGACCATGCCGCTTCGTCACAGTCTCGCCATTGCCGCCTTGCTCGCTTCGCTTGCCGCCGCTTCCGCCGAGGCGGAGGTCCGCCGGTTCAGCGCTGCCCTCAATCCCACCCAGGAGGTGCCCGCCGCCGTCAGCCAGGGCCAGGGCACCGCCAGCCTCATCCTGGACACCACGACCCGCAAGCTCACCTGGACCATCACCTGGCGCGGCCTCACCGGTCCCGCCACGGCGGCGCATATCCATGGCCCGGCGACGCCGGTCGAGAATGCCGGCGTCGTCATCAACCTCGCGCCGCAGGGCATGAAGACCCCGCTCGCCGGCTCGGCCGAGCTGACCGAGGCGCAGGTCACCGCCCTGCTCGCCGGCCGCTACTACATCAACGTGCATACGGACCAGAATAAGGCGGGCGAGATCCGCGGCCAGCTTTATCCATAGCCCACGCGGGCGCTGCGGCACCGTTCGGCGTCGGGTAGGATCGGCGGCAGCCGAACAAGGGGACAATTCATGCTGCCGCCGAAGGAACAGCTCACCATCTGCTTTGCCCATGCCGCCTACCGGATGAAGGACCGGCTGGAGCCGCGTGGCACCGGCCTGAGAAGCTTCGAAGTCCGGACCAGGGAAGATCTCGAAAAGCGGATCGGCGAGGCCGATGTGCTGCTGGTCTCCGGCCTCTGGCGCAACGAGCTGATCCCGATGGCGAAGAAGCTCAAATTCATCCAGTCGATCTCGGCCGGCGTGGATCAGTACGGCAAGCCCGAGCTCGCCAAGGCCGGCATCCGGCTGGCGAGCGCCCAGGGCGTCAACGCGCGCGCCGTGGCGGAGCACGCGATCGCGCTGGTCCTGGCGCTGGCCCGCCGCCTGCCGGAAGCGCGCGACAACCAGGCCAAGCATGTCTGGCGCGGCATGATCGGCGACCTGTCGATCCGCGAGGACGAGCTCGGCGGCAAGACCCTGCTCGTCGTCGGTCTCGGCCGCATCGGCGGCCGCCTCGCCCAGTTGGCCAAGGCCTTCGACATGAAGGTGATCGGTCTGCGCCGCGATCCCGCCTCCGGCGGCGATGCCTGCGACGAGGTGCTGGCGATGAGCCAGCTCAAGGCCTGCCTGCCCAAGGCCGATGTGGTGGCGCTCACCTGCGCGCTGACGCCGGAAACCGAGGGCCTGATGAGCGCCGAGGCGATCGGCCTGATGAAGCCGTCTTCCTATCTCGTCAACGTCGCGCGCGGCCGCGTGGTGGACGAGGCGGCGCTGGTCGCGGCGCTCAAGGCGAACCGCATCGCCGGCGCCGGCATCGATGTGACGCGCGAGGAGCCGCTCGCGTCGTCATCGTCGCTCTGGGACCTGCCGAACGCCTTCGTCACCCCGCATACCGGCGGCGAGACCCGCGCCTACGAGGACAATGTGCTCGACATCCTGCTGGACAATCTCGGGCGGCTCTGGCGCGGCGAGACGGCGCTGAAGAACCAGATCGTGTGAGCGCCCGCTCCACACTACGACGAGCCTGGGCGTCACACCGCCATGGCGGCGTGACGCCGCGGGGCCCGGAGCTCAACCCTTGGCGGTGATCTTGTCGATCGCCGCCATGTCCTCCGGGCTGATCTTCCAGCCCGCCGCCTTCACGTTCTCCTCGAGCTGCTCCGGCCTGGTCGCGCCGGCGATCACGCTCGATACCTGCGGCCGGCAGGCGAGCCAGGAGAAGGCAAGCTCCAGCATCGACTTGCCGCGCGAGGCGGCGAAATCGGCAAGCTTTTCGACGATCGGCCAATTGGCGTCGGTCATGTAGCGGTCGGCGAGGCGCTGGGTGGTGGTGAGGCGGGCGCCCGGCGGCAGCGGCGCGTTGCGCTTGTACTTGCCGGTGAGGAGGCCGCTCGCCAGCGGGAAGAAGGGCAGCAGGCCGAGGTCATAGGCCTGCATCGCCGGGATCAGCTCCTTCTCGATGTCGCGCACCAGGAGGCTGTATTCGTCCTGGCAGGAGACATAGCGCTCCAGGTTGCGCTCCTTCGAGGTCCACTGCGCCTCCACCACCTGCCACGACACCAGGTTGGAGCAGCCGATATAGCGGACCTTGCCCTGGGCCACGAGGTCGTCGAGGGCGCGCAAGGTCTCCTCGATCGGGGTGAGGGGATCCGGGCGGTGCTGCTGGTAGAGGTCGATCCAGTCGGTCTTGAGCCGCTTCAGGCTCGCTTCCACGGCGCTCATGATGTAGCGGCGGGACGCGCCTTTGAGCACCTCGGCCTTGTCCATCGGCAGGGCGAACTTGGTCGCCAGCACGATGTCCTTGCGGCGGGCGCCCAGCACCTGGCCGATGATCTCTTCCGATCCGCCCTGGTTGCCATAGGCATCCGCGGTGTCGAACAGGGTGATGCCAAGATCGATCGCCTTGTCGATCACCTTGCGCGAGGCTTCCAGATCGCAGCGCATGCCGAAATTGTTGCAGCCAAGGCCGACGGCCGAGACGCGCAGGCCGGAGCGGCCGAGATTGCGGATTTCCATCAGACTTCCCCTTGGCGTGATCTTGGCCGCATCATAGCGCGGTCAGAGGAGGGGTGAGCATGCAGGAACGGCTGATCGGGGATGTGCGCGTCACGCGTATCGAGGAGATCATGGGCCCGGGCTTCCCGGCCAAGGATTTCTTTCCGGAATTCGATGCGGAGACCTTCAAGTCACACGAGCATTGGCTGGCGCCGACCTACTACCAGCCGGAGAGCGGCAAGCTGATCGCATCGATCCATTCCTGGCTGGTGCGGACGCCGCACCACACCATCCTGATCGATGCCTGCAGCGGCAACCACAAGCCGCGTCCCGCCATGCCGCGCTTCGACATGCTGGACACGCCCTATCTCGACCGGCTGCAGGCGGCCGGCGTGGCGCCGGAACAGGTCGACTTCGTGATGTGCACGCATCTGCATGTCGATCATGTCGGCTGGAACACCCGGCTTCAGGACGGCCGCTGGGTGCCGACCTTCCCGAACGCGCGCTACGTGATGTCGCGCACCGACCACGACCACTGGGCGGCCGAGGCGAAGCGGCCGGAGACGGCCGCCTATCAGGTCAACACCTACAACGATTCCGTCCTGCCGGTGGTGGAGGCGGGCAAGGCCGAGTTCGTCGCCGACGGGCACCAGTGCGATGCCTGCCTCACCGTGCGGCCGACACCGGGCCACACGCCCGGCCATATCCGGGTCGACCTCGCGTCGAAGGACCGGCGCGCCGTGTTCTCGGGCGATGCGCTGCACAATCCGGTGCAGGTGCCGCTCTGGCAATGGAACAGCCGGTTCTGCGAGGACCCGGCGCAGGCGCGCAGGACGCGCGGCGAGCTGCTGGCGCATTGCGCCGAGACGCGCGCGCTGCTCATGCCGGCGCATTTCGCCCCGCCGCACGCGGCCTATATCAAGGCCAAGGGCGACGCCTTCGAGCTCGACTGGGATCGGGGGTAACTCGTGCAGGTCTGGCAGATCGGCGATGTGCGCGTCACCCGGATCGAGGAGTTCATCTGGTCCGCCGATCCGCCGTCGCGCTTCTTCCCCGATTTCGATCCGGAGGAGTTCGCCCGCCATGCGGACTGGCTCGCGCCGCACCACTACGATGCGGCGCGCGACCAGATCCGCTTCAGCATTCACAGCTGGTTGGTCGAGACGCCGCGGCATCGCATCCTGATCGATGCCTGCGGCGGCAACGGCAAAGAGCGTCCCGGCATGCCGGACTTTCATCTGCAGGACCGGCCCTTTCTGCAGCGGCTTGCCGCCGCCGGCGTGACACCTGACATGATCGACGTCGTCATGTGCACGCATCTGCATGTCGATCACATCGGCTGGAACACGCAAGCGAAGGACGGGCGCTGGGTGCCGACTTTCCCCAATGCGACCTACGTGATGTCGCGCATCGATCACGATCTCTGGCATGCCCGCGCCGGCGCGCCGGACGCGTCCGAATTCCGCCGCCAGGCCTATGCGGATTCGATCCTGCCGGTGATGGAGTCGGGTCGCGTCGCCATGGTGGAGGACGGGCATGAATGCGACGCGGCGCTCCGGGTCGTCGCCGCGCCGGGCCACACGCCCGGGCATTTCCGCATCGATCTCGCCTCCGCGGACAAGCGCGCGGTATTCGCCGGCGACGCGCTGCACAGCCCGTTGCAGGTGCCCCTCTGGCAGTGGAGTGCCAGCTCCTGCGAGGATCCGGTGCAATCGCGCGCGACGCGCCATGCCCTGCTCGGGCATTGCGCGGAGACGCGGAGCCTGATGCTGCCGGCGCATTTCGGCGCGCCGCATGCGGCCTATATCAGAGGACGCGGCGAAGCTTTCGAGCTCGACTGGGCGCCGCCCGGCTAGGTCGCGGGCTGCAGCGCGCGGCGGCGCTGTGTCGCGCGGGCGATGTCGATTGCCACCATGACGATGCCCGCCGCCAGCACCCACCAGGCCGGGCGCAGCATGCCGAGCGGGTCGAGATTGGCCGCGGCCACGCGCCAGGGATCGATGCCGGTGGTGAGCCCGTACCAGGCGGCCTCGCCGGCGGCCGTCAGCAAGGCGGTAAGGCCGGCGAGGGCGAGGCGGTGCAGCGGGCCCGGCGCGGCGAAGCCCGCCTGCATCAGGCGATGGCCCATCAGCCAGATGTAGCAGCCCGACATCAGCACGGCCTCGTCGATGCCCGACTTGCTGCTCTGCAGCAGGAAGTGGATCAGCGCGAGGGCGGCGAGCGGATAGGCGGCGCGGTGCAGGCGTTGCCAGCGCCGGCCGCCGAGCCGCCGCACCATGCGGTCGGTCGAGGTCGCCGCCAGCACCGTCAGGCCGGCCAGCGCGACGAAGCCGATGGTGAGATAGACGCGGAGCCAGATCTCGCGCGCGACCACGGCGAGATTGAAGCTCTGATCGGCGATGTAGAGCGTGAAATGCACCGCCGCATAGGCGAAGGCGGTGACGCCCAGCATGCGCCGCACCAGCATCAGGCGCGGCCAGCGCCCGATCTGGCGCAGTGGGGTGACGAGCAGGGCGAGCAGCAGGAAGCGCACCGTCCAGTCGCCGAGATTGCGCAGCGCCGTCTTGATCGGCTCGGCGCCGAACCCTTCGACCAGGCCTTGCGCGACCAGCCATAGACCCGGCGCCAGGACGAGCGCGAAGGTCAGGGCTTTCAGGGCGGAAAAGCGACCGGTGCGGTCAAGCCAGGGATACAGGGCGAAAGCTCCGGGCGGGTGCTGGCGGGGAGCATAGGCATGCCCCGCGGGCCGGCCAGTCGCAACTCCGCGATACCCGCAATGAGAGTTATTTAATTTATATTCTCTATATAGTACGCTCTTGCCGGTACGGCGGGCGGATTCGTGCATCAAAGATAGTTAATGCACGAATTGGTAGTTGATCGGGCCGCGTCGATCAGTATGTTCCTTGTTCGTTCTAAGCGCGAGGCAGGGATGATGCACGAGCTGGACGGAAATCGGACGCGGTTTTTCCCGCTGAAGCGGTTCGAGGTGCTCGATCGCTCGACAGGCCGGCGCGATCCGATCTATGCGCCGGACCATTGGCGCGGCGAACTCAGCCATCGCGACCTGATCTGGATCGCCGATCCGGATGGCGATTACCGGGTTCAGATCACCTTCGACGTCTTCCCGCTTCGCCGCGACCCGGTACGTCAGCGTGACGGATTGGTCGAAAGCATCGTCGCAGGAGTGGAGGAACAGGGCCTCGCCCAGCCGGTCGCGACGATGCGCGAGGGCGACCGCGCCCTGATCGAGGCCGCGAGCGACACGGGCGACGGCTTCCACGTCTTCCGCCTGTTCCGATTGTGGTCGCGCGACGACGTCTACTTCGTCGGCCAGCTCGGTCTCGAATACGGATCGCGCCTGGCCGATCGGCCGAGGACGCAGGACCTGATCGACCTCTTCCGCCCGCAGATCCTGCGGGCCGAGCCGCCCGCCGACCTGCCCCTGGTCGATCGCCTGCCGCCGCCGAAGCCGGACAGCCGCTTCAATTTCCGCGACCTGAAGCCAGTCGAGCCCTACGGCTTCATGCAGCTCCGCGTGCCCGAATACTGGGAGTCGGAAGAGGACGACGAAGGCCATGTCGCCTATTTCGATCCCGACGAGGCGGCGCTGACGCTGTTCGTCAACTACGTGGTGATCCTCCGCTTCCCGAACAACGGCGGTGAGCTACATCGCAAGGTCGACATGACCGCGCGCGAAGAGGAAGACCGCGGCGTTCGCCTCCGCCGCATCAAGTGGATGGTGTCCGACAGCACGCACGACCGCGCGATGTGGGCGATCGTCGATCTGGTGATGGATGCCGAACGCGCCGACACGCCGGAATTCCGCGAGCTGGTCGGCATCGTCAACGACGAGGTGCGCCGCATGCGCATCGGCATGCCGCCGGCGAGCGCCGAGGCCTGCGCCGAGCCGCGGCGGCGCGCGTGAGCGGAGGCCGGAAATGCTCTCGCTCGAACTCTTCGTCGAGGCGGTTCGCACCTTCCTTCTGATCTTCACCCTGCTGGTCGGCCGCGCGGAGGAGGCGAAGCCGATGTACGAATTCGAAGGCTATCAATCCCGCTTTTTCGAGCTGAAGCGAGTCGAGATCGACGACCGCACAGGCACCACCATCGGCTCGTTCGTCGTGCCGGCCGATTGGCGGAGTGGCCTGACGCAGGGCGACAATATCTGGCTCGCCGATCCGGACGAGAATTACATCCTGCAGCGGTCGGGGGGCTTCCGGCCGATCGGTGCCGACGAAGCCGCCACCTTGCGCGGACTGCTCGGCGAGCTGCGCCGCGAGGCCTCGATCGGCGCCGGCCTTCCCCGTCCGCGCAGCTATCGCCACGAGGATCACACCATCTTCGAGAGCGCGCAGGACACTACCTATGACGGGCGCCAGGTGCGAATCCGCAACCTGTTCCGCATCTGGCCGGAAGACGGCAAGCTCTATCTGGTCGGCTACCATCTGATCACGCGGCCCGAAATCTGGGATCGGCCAGAAACCGCCGACATCGTCGATCTGCTGCGGGCGCAGATCCTTCGCGGCCGCTTCTGGGCCGCGGCATCGGTCCTGGACAAGCTGCCGCCGACGCCGGCGGCGTACCGCTTCGACTTCCGCGACCTCCACCATGTGCAGCCGCACGGCTTCATGAGCATCGGCGTGCCGCGCCATTGGCGCGCGCATGAGAGCGGCGGGGCGCAGGGCTACTACGACCCGGACCAGCGCTCGGGCGCGCTCTGGATCTCCTACCACGTCGTCATCCGCGATCATGGCTCGGGCCTGACGCCGTCGCGCGAGGTCGACCGCTATTGGCGGCAGAGCAAGGACCCCGAGATCGAGCGCTTGCAATGGATGGTCAAGGACACCACGGCCGACCGGTCGATGATCGTGCTGATCGATCTGATGCTCGACGAGGGGCAGGCGGACGACCCCGAGTTCCAGGAGCTGATCCTGATCCTCGACGAGCAGGTGCGCCGCATGAAGATCGGCCTGCCGCCGCCCGAGGCGGAAGCGACCCGCGAGATCGGGCGCCCATCGGCGAAGCGAGGCCGGGCATGAAGGCGGCGTGGCTCGCCCTCGGCATACTGGCGCTGACGAGCGCGGTCGCCGCGAAGGCGCAGCCCTATGAGCTCGACGGATTCAGCTCGACCGCCTTCCGGCTCGAACGGCTCGAGATCAAGGACCGCGCCAGCGCCGATCCGCCGTCGCTGATCGTGCCCGCCGGCTGGCGTGTCTGGCGCGACGCGAAGGATCAGCTGCGGCTCGGCTCGGCCGACCGGAACTACATGGTCGAGCTCACCCAGATCGCCGTCGCTCATGGAGGCGATCCCGCTGCCGGGCGGAAGAGCCTGGTCGATCCGATCCGGCGGCTGCTGGAGGACCGCTCCGCCCGAGACCTGCGGGTCGCGGAGCGCGGCGGTACCCTGCTGATCGAGGCCACAGTCCCGGTGGGCGGCCGTGTCGCCGGCGCCCTTACGCACAGCGTGGTCCAGTTCTGGACCGATCCGCGCGACGCGCATGTCTCCGGATTCCAGATCGAGGTGCGTCCGCAGGCGCGCGAGCCGGCGGTGACGGTCGAGATCGTCAGGCTGTTCCGCGAACAGCTCCTGCGCGGCAGCCTCGCACCGCCACCATCGGTGATCGATCGACTGCCGCCGCCGCGGTCCGAAGACCGTTACGACTTCCGTTCGCTCCGACCGGTGACGCCGTTCGGCTTCATGGCCTTGCGCGTGCCGAGCACCTGGCGACAGGAGAACGATGGCGACGTGGTCGGCTACTACGATCCGCGGCCCGGCTCGCCCGAGCTCTGGATCGGCTATCACATCGTCATCCGTCACCATGACCGCGGCGGTGCCGTCTACCGCAAGATGGATGCGCCCTATCGGCGCGAGAACAAGAGCGACGACCGCCGCCGCGTGCAGTGGATGATTTCCGACGGCACGGAAGACCGGGCGATGATCCTGATCGTCGACCTCTTCATGGCGGAGAGCGACGCCGACCGGCCGGAGTTCAAGGAACTGGTGCAGATCGTCGACGAGCAGCTCCACCGCATGCGCATCGGCCGCCCGCCGGCGGAGAAGGAAGCGACGATCGAGACCGGTAAGCGGCCGAACGACACGGCACCGGCCCGCCGACCGTAGAGATTATCAATGACGATTCGGCACGCGGCGTGGTGGCTGGTGGCAATGTTCGCCTTGGTCGCGCCAGCGTCGTTCGAACAAGCAAGGGAATCGCCGATGGCGGAGCAAAGCAACAGCGTTCCGGCAGTCGAGGATATGGGCTCCACGCCAGACTACGACACGCTGGCGGCGCATCTGGGCCCGCTCAAGACGATCAGCCTGGACGGCTATCGCTTCCGGGTTCCGCATGACTGGGACACTGGACGCGACGACACCGGCGCGCCTTGGACGGCGCCGGCGCAACGCGACTACGGTCTCGAGCGCAGAATGCGGCTGCTGCCGGCGGGCAGCGACTGGCGTGAGACCATCAGGTCGCGGGCGGCAGAGATCATGCAAGCGCTGACCGGCAAAAATATGAAAGAGACGTTCGCCGAGCTCGACGTCAGGCGCATGGTTGCGCTCCAGGTGCCGGTGGCAAAGTCGGACCGAGACGGGTTCAGCGCCTGGCACTGGCCCCAGCTTCTGCGCCTGGATGGTGTGATCGTCGAAGCATGGCTGTCGCTCTATGTCCGCGACCGGTTCTGGCACAGCGCGGATACCGCGATCCTGGAGGAATTGTTCGGACAGCAGTTCCGCCGTGCGCCGCCCAGCGACCCGCGCCTGGTCGGCTCGCTCGACCGGGGTTTCGGCTTCGATCGCGTGCGGCCGATGCGCGCCTTCGGCTTCATCGAACTGAATGTGCCGGCGCGCTGGTACGACGAATATTCTTCGCCTGACGGCATGTGGATCGCCTGCGAGGATGAACCGAATACGGGCACTTTCTGGATCCAGTACGATCTATATGAGGGAGCCAGAGAGCAGCTGTTGGAGCGGTACAAACAGGTCTTCAGCCGGCGAGGCGCTGTGCCGCGCCCGACCGAGATGCCGGGGAGGCTGCTCTTCCATGAAGAGCAACCGGGCACGGAGAAGGACGGGGCCTTCGTCTTGCTGCGATGGATGCTGCTGGAGCCTCGCGATACGGAGCTGGCACTTCTCCAGTTCACGCTGGTCCTGCCGCGGGACCAGAAGACGCATCGCGAATTTGCCTCGCTCACGCGAATCATTGAACGCGAGATCGCCGGATCAGCGATCGGCCCGTTTCCGCGGCATCGAACTAACCCAACCGCTTCGTCATCACCGTGATGTGCTCGCCGCGGTAGTCGCGGGCTTCGATCGCGGTCCAGCCGAGGCTGGCGTAGAAGCTCATCTTGTCGGGCGTGAAGAGATAGAGCAGGGCGATGCCGGCGTGCGCGGCCGATGCCTCGATCGCGCCGACCACCGCCTTGCCGAAGCCCTCGCCGCGCCGCTCCGGCACGACGTAGACGCTGGCGAGCCAGGGCCCGCGCGGATCGCCGTCGATGTCATGCGCGAGCAGGCCCGCGGAGCCGACCGGCACGCCGGCCGCGTCGAGCGCCACGATGGTGCTTGGCACCGCATCGACCTGCAGATGCCGCTTGAGCCGCCCGGCCCGCTTCGCCGCGGTGTCGCCGGGCGCGAGATGGCCCCAGGTGGCATGGCCCCATTCGGCGACCAGCGGCACGAGATCCGGCCGCGCCGCCAGCGGCACGATGGTGCAGGCCGCGCTCACAGCACGCCGTGCCGCTTGAACACGTCGGCGAGCAGCGCGCCGGCTTCGAGCTCCTTCCGCGTGGTGTCCTCGGCGGCGACTTTCTCGATGGCGAGGCGGAGCGCCTCCACCTCCACCGCCTTGGGCACCACGATCACGCCGTCGACATCGCCAACCACGAGGTCGCCCGGCGCGACGTGCACGCCGCCGGTCTCCACCGGCACGTCGATCGCCATCACCATGCCGCGGCCCTTGGAATCGAGCGGGCCGATGCCGCCGCAGAACACCGGAAAGCGCATCTCGCGGATCAGCCGCAGGTCGCGGCAGAGCCCGTCGGTGACGCAGCCGGCGGCGCCGCGCGCCCGCGAGGCGGTGGTGAGCAGCTCGCCCCAGGGCGCGATGCGCCCGCTCGTGCCGCAGGCGAGCACCGCCACCTCGCCCGGCTTCAGGTCGTCGATCAGCCTGATCTCGAGCTCGTAGGGGTTGACCGCGGGATCGACGTGATAGACGTCCATGTAGATCCCGGTGCGGGCGCGGCCGAACAGCATGAGCGTGTCGTCGAGCGGCCGCACGCTCGGCCGCATCGCCTGGTGGCGGTGCCCAAGCCCGTCCAGCACGTCGGACAACACCGCCGTGTAGAGAACCCGCTTCGCCTGTTCGAGCAGGGCCGCGTCCGCCGCCATCGCTTCCTCCCGTTTACGGACCGGGAGAATAGCAGGCGCGGCGCAGCGCAGCCCGTCTCGCGTCTATCGGCGCAGATCGGCCACCACGGTCGCCGCCACGGCGTCGGTGCCGTCCTTCAGCGCGATCGCGGTCGCCGGCGGCGATTGCATCACGGCGTCGAAGGTCGGAAACGTCACCTTGGCCGGCGTGTGGCGCCAGCCATCGCCGGTCGGCTTCCAGCCACTCGCGTGAAAGCCGCGATAGAGCTGGGTCTTGCGGTCCTTGTCGAGCAGCACCGCCGTCACCAGCATGGTCGGCAGGAAATCCGAAGCGAGGTTGGGCGACATGAAGGCCGGGTTCGGGACAAGAACCAGCACCGCATCGGCGTCCGACTGAATCTCCTCATATCGCAATTGAAGCTTGCCATCGATTTCGCGCCATGGCCCGGTTTCGGCGCGCGCCTTGTAGCCGCCGGCTGCAAGGCCGGCCACCACCCGATCGACCAGCAACGGCGACAGTTCGAGCTTCTCGGACTTGAGCGCCGCGGTGACGCGGTCCTGCTTGGCCTTCATGTCGGCCGAGGCCGCCATGCCGCCGATCAGTCCGAAGGCCATGCCGGGATGGCCGAAATCGGCGACGCCGATCGTCTTCGGCTCCGGCGGGATGATGACGGCGAGCGTGCCGATCTTGCCGAGCGATCCCTGGGTGGCCTCGACGCGGGGCACCGAGCAACCCGCAAACAGAATGAGCGCGGCGGCGCCGACCGCGCGCAGGCACCAAAGCATGTCCACGAACTCCCCCTCGCGTCACGATCCGGCCACCGGCCGGCGCCGAAATCTGCCGCGGTCATGCCGCAATGGTCAAGCTTGCGCGATAACTAGCGACCGTTGATCGCAGGTTCGGCAGGGGAGAAAATAGACAAGGCCCCTGCTGATGCAGGGGCCTTGCCCTGGTTGCTGCCGCGACGCTTTACGCGGCCTTGGCGTCGATCACCTTCGGCGCCGGCTGGCTGGTCTTGCCGATCTCGATCTTGCGCGGCTTCATCGCCTCCGGCACGACGCGCTGCAGGTCGACATGCAGCAGGCCGTTGTCGAGCGCGGCGCCGACCACCTTCACGTAATCGGCGAGCTGGAAGCGGCGTTCGAAGGCGCGGCGGGCGATGCCGCGATGCAGGTAGCTATGGCCGTCGCCGTTGCCCTGCTCGCTGGCCTTGCCGCTGACGATCAGCGTGCTCTCGTGCTGCACGATCGAAAGCTCGTCCTCGCCGAAGCCGGCGACCGCGAGCGTCACGCGGTACTTGTCGTCGCCCTGCTTCTCGATGTTGTAGGGCGGATAGCCGTTCGCCGCGTCTTCCAGGCGGTTCACGGTGTCGAACAGCTGGCCGAAACGGTCGAAGCCGATCGAGGAGCGGAGCAGGGGAGAAAGGTCGAAGGTTCGCATGGTCGGAATCCTCTTGCGTGAGCGATTAACCCATCGGCGCCGCCCCGCCATCGGCCGGGGCCACCGGATGTTCCGCAACCCGCCGAGGCGGCGTTGCGGTCGAGCCTGCATGTAAGAGCGGTCGGCGCGCGTTCAAGGGCCGCCTCCGCCGGATGCGAGTGTCAACGAAACTGACAAATTTACGGATTGCTCGTTAACCCTTGTTTTGCTTGCCTTTTTCCGTCAAGGGCTTGACCCTGTTGGCCCGGCGCTTGCTTATGACAAAAAGACGGTGCAACGCGATTGCCGGTGGTGCGTCAAGGGGTTAACGGGGCTGGAGGACGCGGTGATGGATCTCGAACAGGACGTGTTGATCGGCAGCTCGGGTCTGTTCCTGCGCCGGACCTACCGGGAGGCGATCGACCTTCTGTGGCGCGCGCGTCTCTATATTAGCGAGATCGCGTCGACCGAGGTGGCTCAGCTGCCGCAGGCCGATCGTCTCGCCCATGCGCTGGAGACCGTGCGCCTGACCGCGCGCCTGACCCACATGATGGCCTGGCTGCTGCTGCAGCGCGCCGCCGAAGAGGGCGAGATGCCGCAGGTCGAGGCCACCAACGAGGCGCCTGAGCTGGAGAAGGTGGAAGTCTGCCTGGCGGCGCCGTCGGTCGACCGCGAACGCCTGCCCACCATGCTGCTGCAGCTGTTGGACGAGAGCGACCAGCTCTATCGCCGGCTGGCCCGGCTCGATGCTCAGGCCCGCTCGCCGCGGGTGACCTTGCCGGTGGCGCTGTCGTCGCTGACCGCCTCGTCGCTCGCCAGTGCCCAGATGGGCAATGCGGCGGTGGCAGGATCTTGACCGGCGCCGCGATTTAGGCGACGGAGAGAACCTTACGGCGGAGCTATCGGGGGACGGCTCCGCCGACGGCGCGCGCCGGCCGGCCTGCCCGGCCAGGCGTGCGCCGTCCTCATCCTTCAGATTGTCGGTTGGGAACTTGAGGCGGGCGGCGCCCGCCGGCGCCTCGCGCTCGCCTGCCGCTACTTCTTCTTGGGCAGGCTGATGCCGGCGAAGCGCTTGTTGAACTTGGCCACCTGGCCGCCGCTCTCGTTGAGGCGCTGCGGGCCGCCGGTCCAGGCCGGGTGCACCTTGGGATCGATCTCCAGCACCAGGGTCTCGCCCGCCTTGCCATAGGTCGACCGGGTCTTGTAGGTGCTGCCATCCGTCATCTGGACGGTGATGTCATGGTAGTCGGGGTGAATGTCGGCCTTCATGGCGGCGGGCTCCGGCGAAATCGAGCGGGCTCTATACAAGCGACGGCCCTTTGAGGCAAGGCATCCCGCTGCTATATCCCGGGCCGGTCGCAAGGGTCCCCTATGGCATTGTCCGAAAACGAGTTCGAGCAGATGGCGGAGGCGCTCTTGGGCCGGCTGGCCGAGTCGATCGAAAGCGCCGAGGCCGACGGGGTCGATGTGGAGCTGCAAGGCCCGGTCCTGACGGTCGAAATCGAGGCCGGGGCGGGCAGGCGCGGGGGCACTTTCGTGATCAGCAAGCACGCCCCGACCCGGCAGATCTGGCTCTCCTCGCCGGTTTCCGGGGCCAGCCACTACGCCTTCGACGGGCGGACCTGGATGTCGACCCGCGACAATGCCGAGCTGCTGGGGCGTCTGGCCGGCGATCTGGCGCAGGCAGCCGGCGTCGATATCGACCTCGCCTGAGCACGGCCCGGATCGGAAAGGCAGCACCCCCAATCATGGCCGATCCTGGCATGCCCGATCCCGCATCCGCGCCCTCCGACGCCGCCGACCGCCGCAAGTCGCTGCGGGGCCTCGGCCGGATCCTCGTCTATCTGCGGCCCTATCGGCTGCATGTCGCCGGCGCGCTGGCGGCGCTGGTGGTCGCGGCGGCGGCCGTTCTGGCCATCGGCCAGGCGGTGCGCCGGGTCATCGATCACGGCTTCCTCGCGGCCGGCGAGACCTTCATCGACATCTATTTCCTGGCGCTGTTCGGGGTCGTCGTCGTGCTGGCGATCGCCACCTTCGCTCGCTTCTATCTGGTCACCTGGCTCGGCGAGCGCATCGTCGCCGATATCCGCAAGGCGGTTTACGGCCATGTGCTGCAGCTGACGCCGAGCTTCTTCGAGGTGACGCGGACCGGCGAGGTGCTGTCCCGGCTCACCGCCGACACGACCCTGATCCAGACCGTGGTCGGCTCCTCGATCTCGGTCGCGCTGCGCAACCTGCTGCTGTTCCTCGGCGGCACGGTGATGCTGGCGATCACCAGCCCGAAGCTGACCCTGCTGGTCTTTCTCGTGGTGCCGCTGGTGGTGGCGCCCATCGTGCTGCTCGGCCGCAAGCTTCGCGGCCTGGCGCGGCTGGCCCAGGACCGCGTCGCCGATCTCTCGGCGCGGGCCGGCGAAACCTTGAACGCGGTCGAGACCGTGCAGGCCAACACGGCGGAACTGCGCGAGCGCGCCGCCTTCGGCACCGATGCCGAGGGCGCGTTCCGCGCCGCGATCCGCCGGGTCAAGGCGCGCGCCTGGATGACGGCGGCGGTCATGCTGCTGGTGTTCGGCGCGGTCGACGGCGTGCTGTGGATCGGCAGCAAGGATGTGCTGACCGGCGCCATGAGCCCGGGCGAGCTCACCGCCTTCATCTTCTATGCTGTCGTGGTGGCCGGCGCGGTCGGCGCGCTCTCCGAGGTCTGGGGGGAGGTGCAGCAGGCGGCCGGCGCGGCGGGCCGGCTGATCGAGCTGCTCGACACCGCACCCGCGATCGCCGTGCCCGTCCATCCGGTGCCGCTCCCGGCGGTGGTGCAAGGCGCGCTGCGCTTCGAGCAGGTCAGCTTCCGCTATCCGACCCGGCCCGACACCTCCGCCCTCGACCAGTTCGACCTCGAAGTTTCGCCCGGCGAAACGGTGGCCCTGGTCGGGCCGTCCGGCGCCGGCAAGACGACGGTGTTCCAGCTGTTGCTGCGCTTCCGCGCGCCCGATCGCGGGCGCATCCTGTTCGACGGCGTCGATCTGGCAGAGGTCGATCCGGTGGCGCTGCGCCGGCGCATCGGCGTGGTGCCGCAGGAGCCGGCGATCTTCGCCGCCGACGTGATGGCGAATATCCGCTATGGCCGGCCCGAGGCCAGCGAGGCCGAGGTGCGCGCCGCCGCCGAGGCAGCCGCCGCGCTCGACTTCATCGAGCGCCTGCCCGAAGGCTTCGGCACCTTCCTCGGCGAGAAGGGCGTGCGGCTTTCCGGCGGCCAGCGCCAGCGCATCGCCATCGCCCGCGCCATCCTGCGCGACCCGCCGCTGCTGCTGCTCGACGAGGCGACCAGCGCGCTCGACGCCGAGAACGAGCGCTTGGTACAGCAGGCCTTCGAGCGCCTGCTCAAGAACCGCACCACGCTGGTGGTGGCGCATCGCCTCGCCACTGTGCTGCGCGCCGACCGCATCGTGGTGATGGACCAGGGCCGCATCGTCGCCACCGGCTCCCATGCCGAGCTGATTGCCCAGGGCGGCCTCTATGCCCGCCTCGCCAAGCTGCAATTCGATGAGGGTCGCGCCGCGGCGGAATAGCGACATCAGCGCTGCGCCGGCGCCGTGGTTGGCGCGGCGCGCTGGCCCGCCCGGCTGATGGCTCCGCCACAACCGATACGAAAATCGCCGCCGATGCACCGCATCGGCGGCGATTTCTTTGCGCAACGGCCTAGTGACGGGCCTTGTTCAGACCCTGCTTCTCGGCCTCGGTCAGGTCCTTGCGCTCGGGCGATTGCATGGCCTGCTTGGCCTTCTCGGCGGCCTGGCGGACCTTGCTGTCCTGCTTGGCGTGCTCGGTCGTCTCGGCGTTGTAGCGGCGCGCGGCGGTGCGGTTGCCTTCGCCTTCGTTGCGCTGGTCGGCTTGCGGTCGCGCGTTCGGTGGGCGGGACTCCGCCATGGCGGTCCTCCTTCGAAAGGGTGCTTCGGGGGCGGAACCCCGGCGCCCGGAGGCACGGAGGGGGGAAACGGGCCTTGGGAGACGGCGCCGGGGCTCCTGCCACACCCAACGCGCCGGCGCGCGATTGGTTCCGGACGAATTGTGTTGCCGTCCGATGAAAAAGTAGAGGGCCGCTCCGGCGAGAGCGGCCCTCCCTTTGCGACAGGTAGGCATTACAGGCCGGAAGTGGCGCTCCGACCGGCCGGGCCTTCGCGTGCCCGACTGTCCCGATCATTCGCCGCAAAGTTTAAGAAAAACTTGGCCGGGAAAGTGAACGGCAGATCTCAGGTCATCGGCGGCATGACATGCCGCTGATAGGGCGGGCGTTTGCTTAACCGTTCGTACCAGGCGTCGAGATTGGCCAGTTTTGGCCGCTCGATCGGCAGGTTCAGCCAGCGATAGGCCATGGCACCGACCGGAATGTCGCCTACGGTGAAGCTGTCGCCGGCGAGATAGGGCCGCGCCGCCAGATGGCGGTCGACGATCTGCCAGCGCTCCGCCGTCTGCACGCGGGCCTCTTCCAGCGGCTTCGGGTCGCGCTTCTCCGGCGGCGTGCGGACAAGGCCCCAGAACAGGGTCGTCATGCCGGGCAGCGAGGTGAGCTGCCAGTCCATCCAGCGCTCCGCCTCGGCGCGCGCCTTTGGCTCGGCCGGCAAGAGCGGCGAGTTCCGGCTGGCCGCGAGGTAGCGCACGATGGAATTCGATTCCCAGAGCGTGAAGCCGTCATCCTCGATGGTGGGGACGAGGCCATTGGGGTTGAGCTTCAGATAGGCCGGCTCCCGGTTGCCGCCGAACGGCCCGCCGATATCGACGCGCTCGTATGGAATGCCGATCTCGTCGGCGACCCACAGCACCTTCTGCACGTTGATCGAGTTCGCCCGTCCCCAGATCTTCAGCATCGCTTCCTCCCTACAAATCATTCACCGCGAAGGACGCGAAGGACGCCAAGGGCCGCAAGGGGAGGATGATCAAAAAACCCACTTGGCGTTCCTTGGCGCTCTTTGCGTCCTTGGCGGTCGAAATCTCTAGTGCGCTTCGCCCCAGTTGCGGCCGAAGCCGGTCTCGACGACCAGCGGCACCGAGAGCGTGGCGGCGGCTTCCATCTCGTGCCGCACGGTGGCGGCGGTGGCGTCGCGCTCGGCCTCCGGCACTTCGAAGACCAGCTCGTCATGCACCTGCAGCAGCATCTTCGCCTTGAGGCCGGCGCGGGCGAGGGCGGCGGGCAGCTTCACCATGGCGCGCTTGATGATGTCGGCGGCCGAGCCCTGGATCGGCGCGTTGATCGCCGCGCGCTCCATGAAGCCGCGCCGCGCCGGGTTCTTGTCGTTGATCGCCGGGAAATGGCAGCGCCGGCCGCGGATGGTCTCGACATAGCCCTGCTCGCGCGCCTGTCGCTTGGTGCGGTCCATGTAGTCGCGGATGCCGGGATAGCGCTTGAAATAGGCGTCGATATAGGTCGCCGCCTCGCGCTGGCCGATGCCGAGCTGGCGCGCCAGGCCGAAGCTCGACATGCCGTAGATGATGCCGAAATTGATCGCCTTGGCGGAGCGCCGCACCATCGGGTCCATGCCCTCGACCGGCACGTTGAAGACTTCCGACGCGGTCTTGGCGTGGATGTCGATGCCGTCGCGGAAGGCCTGCTTCAGCGGCTCGATATCGGCGATATGGGCCAGGATGCGGAGCTCGATCTGCGAATAGTCGGCGCTCATCAGCAGGTTGCCGGGCTCGGCCACGAAGGCGCGGCGGATCTGCCGGCCTTCGTCGGTGCGCACCGGAATGTTCTGCAGGTTCGGGTCGCTCGAGGCGATGCGCCCCGTCGAGGTGGCGGCGAGCGCGTAGCTCGTATGCACGCGCCCGGTTTCGGGATTTATCTCCTGCTGCAGCGTGTCGGTATAGGTGCTCTTCAGCTTCTGCACCTGGCGCCAGTCCAGTACCTTCTGCGGCAGCGCGTGGCCATCGCCGGCCAGCGCCTCCAGCACATCGGCGTCGGTGCCCCAGGCGCCGGTCTTCATCCGCCGGCCGCCCGGCAGCTGCATCTTGTCGAACAGGATCTCGCCGAGCTGCTTCGGCGAGCCGACATTGAACGGCTGGCCGGCCAGTTCGTGGATCTCCGCCTCCAGCTCGCCCATCTTCTTGGCGAACATGGCGGAGAGCCGCCGGAGCTCCTCGACATCGACCTTGATGCCGGCGCGCTCCATGGCGACCACCACCGGCACCAGCGGCCGGTCGAGCCGTTCGTAGACCGAGAGCATGCCCTTGGCGCGGAGCTTCGGCTTCAGGCTCTGGTGCAGGCGCAAGGTGACATCGGCGTCCTCGGCCGCGTAGCGCAGCGCGTCGTCGAGGCCGACCCGGTCGAAGGTGATGCGGGTCTTGCCCTTGCCGGTCACCTCGTCGTAGCTGACTGGCTTGTGGCCCAGCACCAGCTCCGACAGCTCGTCCATGCCGTGGCCGTGCAGCCCGTTCTCCAGCACGAAGGAGATCAGCATGGTGTCGTCGATCGGCGCGACCTCAATGCCGAGCCGCGACAGCACCAGTGCGTCGTATTTGATGTTCTGGCCGATCTTGAGGATGGCGGGATCCTCCAGCAGCGGCTTCAGGATCGCGACCGCCTCGGCCATCGGGATCTGTTCCGGCGCGCCCTGCGCCGCCGCGCCATCGAGGTCCAGTGCCCCTTGCGACCCGCCGCCGACATGGCCGAGCGGGATGTAGCAGGCCTCGCCGGTCTCGACCGAGAGCGAGACGCCGACCAGCTTCGCCTGCATGGCGTCGAGCGAGGTCGTCTCGGTGTCCACGGCGACATAGCCGGCGCGCGTCGCGCGGTCGACCCATCCCCTCAGCTCGTCCGCCTTCTGCACCAGCCGATAGGCGGAGTTGAGCGGGCCGGCAGGCGCCGTTGCTTCGTCGCTCGCCGCCGGCGCCGGCACCGATCGGGCGCCGGCGAGCTTCGACTGCGCCCGCGCCACCAGGCGCTCGAACTCCATCTCGCGCAGAAAGGCGATCATCCGGTCGGTGTCGCAGGGCTGCACTGCGAGCTTGTCGAGGCCAAGCGGCACCGGCACGTTCTCGTCGAGCTGCACCAGGCGCCGCGAGATCAGCGCCTGTTCTTTGTTGGCGAGCAGGGATTCGCGGCGCTTCGGCTGCTTGATCTCGGCCGCGCGGGCCAGCAGCGTGTCGAGATCGCCGTATTCGTTGATCAGCTGCGCCGCCGTCTTCACGCCGATACCCGGCACGCCCGGCACGTTGTCGGTCGAATCGCCGGCCAGGGCCTGTACCTCCACCACCTTGGAGGGCGGCACGCCGAACTTCTCCATCACTTCGGCGGCGCCGATCGGCTTCAGCTTGATCGGGTCGTACATGCCGACGCCGTCGCGCACCAGCTGCATCAGGTCCTTGTCCGAGGAGACGATCTCGACCTCGATGCCGGCCTCCTTGGCGAGGCGGGCATAGGTGGCGATCACGTCGTCGGCCTCGAAACCCTGCAGCTCGACCCTGGGCACGCAGAAGGCGTCCACCGCCTGGCGGAACAGCGGGAACTGCGGGATCAGGTCTTCCGGCGGCTCCGGCCGATTCGCCTTGTAGTTGGCGTAGATCTGGTGGCGGAAGGTCTCCCGCGCGGCATCGAACACCACCGCGAGATGGGTGATCTTGTGGTCGGCGGCGGCGTCCTCGACCAGCCGCTCCAGCATGTTGCAGAAGCCGAACACGGCGCCGGTCGGCGTGCCGTCCTTGCGGGTCAGCGGCGGCAGTGCGTGATAGGCGCGGAAGATATAGCCCGAGCCGTCGACCAGCGTCAGCTTGCGATGCGGCGCTTCAGCCACGGGGCCTCAGTGGGCGGCCGCGTGCGCGGCGCCTTGCTTCAGCACGAAGCGGCGGCCGCAATAGGGGCAGTCGATCTGGGTATTCGCCCCCATGTTGAGATAGACGCGCGGATGGCCGCTCGGTCCGGCATCGCCATCGCAGGCCACGACCGGCTCCTTCGCCTCCACGATCTCCGGCGGCTCGCGCATTCAGTTCCCCTCGTGTTCACGGATCGCGGCGGATGATAGCGATGACGGCCGGCGGGGCAAGCGAAGCCGCGTCAGGTTCAGGCTGCTTTCACGACATAGCCGAGCCTGGGGAAATGCACATGCACCGTGCCGGCGCGCTCGTCGGTGCGGCGGAGCGCGATGCAGGTCGGCGAGACGAAGACGATCTCGCCTTCGACCGCCGCGGAGGTGCGCTCTTCCGGGCTCACCGTCACCCGTTGCCCGGGCTTCAATTCCGGATCGGTCGAGGCGGGCGGGGTCTCCGGCCGGCTCGCATGGGCGGCGGCGATCGCTTCGGCCGCCTCGATCTCCTCGCGCTCGCCCTGGCCGATTTCGGCGATGCGGGCCATCCAGGCGGTCATGGCACGGTCGGCAATAAGCTCCGGCGTCAGCCGGTGCGGCAGGCGGTCGAGGAACCAGAGGCAGTGATAGACGGCGAAATCGGCGAGGCCCGGCCGGTCGCCCAGCAGGTAGTGCCGGCCATCCGCCAGCATGCTGGCGATCCAGCCGATCTGCGGCGGCAGCTGGGCCTGCGCCAGCAGGCCGGCGGCGCGCACCTTGTCCGGCGCCGGTGGCGGCAGGCCGCGCATGGCGGCGCGGTCGGCATGGAAGTCGGGCAGCATATGCGCGGCGTTGACGCCGACCGTGGCGCGCGCCGCCGGCCAGAACAAGACGTTCTCAGCCCAGGCCTCGACGGCGCGGTGCAGGCCCTCGGCGGCGCCCGGGAACAGGGTCGGCAGGGGATAGCGCCGCTCCAGCTCCTCGGCGATCAGACGCGTATCGCAATAGATGTCGGCGCCGATCTGCAGGCTGGGCGTGCGGCGATAGCCGCCGGTCAGCGCGGTGTAGTCGGGCTTCGGCATGATCTGCGGGATGATCACCGAGGCCCAGGCGATGCCCTTCAGCCCGAAGATCAGCCGCACCTTCTCGGAGAAGGGCGAGATGTCGTAGTGGTGCAGGATCGGTTCGGTCATCGCTTTCCTCCCGCGCTTTGGCGGCATCATAGCCGTTGCGCGACGCTCGCGGCGATTGAGCGCCGGCGTCCGCCCCCATAGGATCGCGCTCGTTGCGTGCCGGAGGGGTGATGGCAAAGAAGGGCAAGACGCCGCTCGGTTTCATCGGGCTGGGGCTCATGGGCCTGCCGATGACCTTGAACCTGCTGAAGGGCGGCCATCCGGTGACGGTGTGGAACCGCAGCCGCGAGAAGATCCTGCCGGCGCTGCAGGCCGGCGCCAAGGAGGCCGCTTCGCCGGCCGAGGTGGCGCGCGCGGCCGACATCATCCATCTCTGCGTGTTCGACGGCGCTTCGGTCGAGGAGGTGGTGTTCGGGCCCGACGGCGTCATCGAGGGCGCCAAGCCCGGCAAGATCGTGGTCGATCACTCGACCACGGGCCCGGAGGCCGCCCGTGACCTGGGGCTCCGCCTCCGGCGCGAGGCGGGGATGGGCTGGGTCGATGCCCCGGTGACCGGCGGCGTGGTCGGCGCCAAGGCCGGCACGCTCGCCATCTTTGCCGGCGGCGCCGAGGCGGATGTCGAGAGGGTGCGGCCAGCGATGAAGCATGTCGCCCGCCGCTTCGTGCGCATGGGCGATATCGGCGCCGGCCAGACCACCAAGATGTGCAACCAGATCGTGGTCGGCTGCACCATTCCGATGCTGTCGGAGATGTTCGCGCTGGCGCGCGACAACGGCGTCGATGTCGGGCTGCTGCCGGATGTGCTGGAAGGCGGCTTCGCCGACAGCACCATCCTGCAGCTGCACGGCCGGCGCATGATCAAGCACGATTTCGCCCGCCAGGGTCAGGCCAAGACCCTGGTAAAGGATCTCGACCTGATCACCGCGGTCGGCAAGGCCAGCGGCACGCCGCTGCCGATCACCGGCCTCGCCACCCAGCTCTGGCGTCTCTTCCTGCTGCACGGCAATGCGGAGCAGGACGGCATCGCCATCGTCACCATGTACGAGAAGGGCGCGCGCAAACCGGCGGTGAAGCCGCGGCCGCCTGTGCGCGTGCCGATCCGCCCGGTGCCGAAGCCGCCGCTGCGCAAGAAGCCCAGCACCTGATGAGCGAAGCCCAGCCTCCGGCTCCGCCGCCATCGAGCCACGGGCGGCCGAAGGGCATCAAGCTCGCGCTGCAGGGCGGCGGTTCGCACGGCGCCTTCACCTGGGGCGTGCTCGACCGTCTGCTGGAAGACGAGCGGCTGGAGATCGAGGCGATCTCCGGCACCAGCGCCGGGGCGATGAACGCGGCGGTGCTGGCCTCGGGTCATGCCAGCGGCGACCGCCAGGGCGCGCGCGCCGCGCTCGACGCGTTCTGGGGCGAAATCGGCCGCGAGGCGACCTGGAGCCTGATTCAGCGCACCCCGCTGGACCGCCTGTTCGGCAACTGGCGGATCGACAATTCGCCCGGCTATATCGCCATGGACATGCTGGGCCGGGTGTTTTCCCCCTACCAGCTGCCGGACGGGCTGAACCCGCTGAAGGACGTGCTGGAGAAGGCGGTCGATTTCGATGCCATCCGCTATGCCTGCCGCATTGGCCTCCATATCGGCGCCACCAGCGTGCGCACCGGCAAGGTCAAGGTGTTCGAGAACCGCGAGGTCTGCATCGAGGCGGTGCTCGCCTCGGCCTGCCTGCCCTTCCTGTTTCGTGCCGTCGAGGTCAAGGGCGAGGCCTATTACGACGGCGGCTATGTCGGCAACCCGGCGATCTGGCCGCTGATCTATGCGCCGGGCAGCCGCGACATCGTGATCGTGCAGGTCAACCCGGTGTTTCGCGAGGCGGTGCCGACGACCGCGCGCGAGATCCAGGACCGGGTCAATGAGATCACCTTCAACAGCTCGCTGATCGCCGAGATGCGGGCGATCAATTTCGTCAACCGGCTGATCGCCGGGGGCAAGCTCGACCCGAGCGAGTACCGCCACACCAACATGCACCTGATCGACGGCACCGATGTGATGGTCGATCTGCATGCCTCGACCAAGCTGAACGCGGAGCCGGAATTCCTGACCTATCTGAAAGGCCTTGGTCGCACCGCCGCCGACAAGTGGCTGGAGCAGGATTTCGACAAGATCGGCGCCGCCGGCACCTGCAACATCGCCCAGCAGTATCTTTAGGGTAGGCCGGGCCGCATTGCCCCCGGCCGGGGCGGGGTGCTATCCGTCTTCGAGTTCAGTCCCGGGAGGAACGCTTCATGTACGACCAGTACGTCGGCACGATGCCGGTGCGCGAGCAGCATCGCTTCGACGAGGCGAGCCTCGACCGCTGGATGCGCCAGAACGTCGAGGGCTACAAGGGCCCGGTGACGGTCGAGCAGTTCAAGGGCGGCCAGTCGAACCCGACCTTCCGGCTGACCGATGGCGCGGGCAAGCGCTATGTGCTGCGCCGCAAGCCGCCGGGCAAGCTGCTCCCCTCCGCCCATGCCGTCGACCGCGAGTTCAAGGTGATCTCGGCGCTGCACCCGACCGACGTGCCGGTGGCGCGGCCCTATGCGCTCTGCACCGACGACAGCGTCATCGGCACCATGTTCTACGTGATGGATTGCGTCGAAGGCCGCGTCTTCTGGGACCAGTCGCTGGGCGACCTGCCCAAGGACCAGCGGGCCAAGGTCTATGACGACATGAACCGCGCCATCGCGGCGCTGCACAATGTCGACTGGCAGGCGGTGGGCCTTGCCGATTTCGGCAAGCCGACCGAATACATCCAGCGCCAGATCCATCGCTGGACCAAGCAGTACAAGGACAGCGAGACCGAGCTGATCCCGGAGATGGAGAACCTGATCGCCTGGCTGCCGAAGAACATTCCGCCGGGCGAAGAGACGTCGGTGGTGCACGGCGACTACCGGCTCGACAACATGATCTTCCACCCGACCGAGCCGCGCGTGCTGGCGGTGCTCGACTGGGAGCTCTCCACGCTCGGCCACCCGCTCGCCGATTTCTCCTATCACCTGATGAGCTGGCGGCTCGGCGGCGGCGATTATCGCGGGCTGCTCGGGCTCGATCTGCCGGCGCTCGGCATCCCGACGGAGGACGAGTACGTCGCGCTCTATTGCAGGCGCACCCGGCGGGACGGCATCCCCAACCTCGACTTCTACCTCGCCTACAACATGTTCCGGCTGGCCGGCATCCTGCAGGGCATCATGGGCCGCGTCGTGGCCGGCACCGCGTCGAATGCCAGCGCGCTGGAGCAGGGCAAGCGGGCGAAGCCGATGGCGATCGCCGCCTGGACCCAGGTCGAGCGCATGTTGAAGAAGACCGGCTGAGGGCGCATGCGCCCGCCGGCCGAAACCACGCCGGTCCGCGAGGCGCATCGCTTCGACGAGACGGCGCTGGCGCGCTGGCTCGCGGCCAACCTGCCGGCCATGCAGGGCCCGATCGAGGTCAGGCAGTTCGCCGGCGGACATTCCAACCCGACGTTCTGGTTCGCCGCCGGCGGGCGCGGCTATGTCCTGCGCAAGAAGCCGCCGGGCAAACTCCTGCCCTCGGCGCATGCGGTGGAGCGTGAATACCGCATCATCCGCGCGCTGCAGGGCAGCGGCGTACCGGTGCCGGGCGTGCATGCGCTGTGCGAGGATGCGGCGGTCATCGGCACGCCGTTCTTCGTCATGGACCATGTCGCGGGCCGGGTGTTCCGCGACGTCAACCTGCCGGATGTCGCTGCGTCCGAGCGCGCGGCGATCTACGACGCGATGAACGCGGTGCTGGCGACCTATCACCAGCTCGATTGGCGCGCGCTGGGGCTGGCCGATTTCGGCCGTCCGGGCAGCTATTTCGCCCGCCAGATCGAGCGCTGGACCCGGCAGTACGATGCGGCGCGGACCGCCGACATCCCGGCGATGGAAAGCCTGAAGACGTGGCTGCCGGCGCACCTGCCGGCGCAAGACGAGACGACCTTGGTGCATGGCGACTACCGGCTGGAGAACATGATCTTCCATCCGACCGAGCCGCGCGTGCTGGCGGTGCTCGACTGGGAACTGTCTACCCTCGGCCATCCGCTGGCCGACCTCGCCTATAACTGCCTGCCCTGGAACCTGCGCACGCGGCCGGGTTCGGGCATAGCGGAGAGCCGGCCGGCCGGCATTCCGAGCGAAGCCGACTACGTCGCCGCCTATTGCCGGCGCACCGGGCGGCCGGACATCCCCGGGTGGAAGTTCTATGTCGCCTTCTCGCTGTTCCGCTCTGCGGCGATCGGCCAGGGCGTCTACAAGCGCGGGTTGGACGGCAACGCCTCCAATCCCGCCTCGCTGCTGATCGGCGACACCGTGCCGGTGATCGCCGCGCGTGGCTGGGCGCTCGCGCAATCGATGTAGCAATGGTGGAGATGGCGTAATGCGTCATGTGTGGCTGTTGGCGGGGCTGACCGCCCTGCTGGGGTGCAACGATCCGGTGAAGATCTCCAACGCGGACCGCCAGACGCCTTATGCGCCCGCCCTGGTGCGCTTCGCCGTCAAGTCGGGCGAGCTCACGGCCGTCATCCATGGCAATCCGTTCCCGACCGCAATGGATGCCGAAACCATTGCGAGCGCCATTCACCTTCCCGGCTGGCTGCCGCGGGGCACGCGCCTCACCACCCGGCCTTCGCCGCCCACCCCGACCAATATCCGCGTGGTACTGGCGTTCCAGCCGACCTGGCGCGGCGTGCGCGAGGAATGGCTGTGCGACAGCTCGGCCAAGCTCGAGCTCGCGCCGGCCGGCGGCAAGCTGATCGTGGCAGCGGCGCTCTGCGTCGATGCCAAGCCGGTTTCCTGGCTGCAGGGGGAGGGCGAGGCGGCTGCCTCGCCGGCCGCGAAATCGTTCCAGAACCTGATGAACCAGGTGATGGCGAACCTCTTGCCCGACCGCGAACTCTGAGCGGCGGCCGCGTGGCCTACGGCTGGTCGCGCAGCACCCAGCAGATCCGCAATTCGTCGTAGTGCCGCTCGGCGATCTTGCCGGGCGTCATGCCGGACAGGACGGCGCGCATATCGGCCACCACTTCCGGCGCGCGCCGGTAGTAGCGATGCCGCGTATCGGCATCAGCGACGGCGATGACCGGCGTGCAATCGACCACCGCGATGCTGCAGCCGGCGATGGTCTCGCGGATCGGCGGCAGCGGCCCGACATGGCCCAGGCGGTCCTCGTCCAGCACGTCGCTGAGCGCGAGGAGCTTGTCGTCGGTGCGGATGTAGATATTGACCTCGGTGGTCAGGCGGGTGATCGGGACCAGCTTGTGGTCGTGGTGGAACGCGTCGACATCCTCGTCCGGCGCCATAAGGAAGACCTTGTCGAACAGCCGGACCGTGCGCATGCGCGGATTGGTGATCAGTTCCTGCACGGCATGGCGCAGCGCGAAATTCCCCATGCTGTGGGCGACCAGGAAGATGCGCGCACCGCAGCGGGCCGCGCGGCCGGCCGCCGCCATGTATTCGGAGAAGCGCTGGAAGGCGCGCGCCATGGCGAGGCCAGAGCGCCGCGCATCGTGCTTGTCGCTGACATAGCCGAGCGGCGTGTACTCGCCGTTGGTCGGATAGGAGAAGGCGAACGGCACCAGCTGCAGCCGCTCGGTGGAATAGAGCGCCGCCAGCTCGGCGGCGTCCTCCATCGCATCGGGGAAGTCGTAGGCGGCGCCGTGGATGAAGACGAGTGCGGCTTTCTCGATGGCTCCGCTGCCGGATATCTCGGGGCGTAGCGCGGCCACCATCTTGCCGAACAGGCTGGCGCTGCCCCAGACCTGCTGCTTCGGGTCGGCCGTCGCGATGCCCGCGGCGATTTCGTCCGGCGTCGGCATGTGCTCCGGCTCGACCGTGACGCTGGTGACCCGCCATTCCGCGCCGCCGCGTTCGACCCGCGCCGTGCCGACGCGGAAGGCGCCTTCGGGCTTGCGGATCTCCCGGCCGAAATAGCCTTTGCCGGTGCCGTCGCCTTCGCGATTGGTGGCGAAAAAGACATCCGTCATCGCCGTTCCCCCGCTGGTCGCGCGTACCGCAACTATAGGTCCGGCAAGGTTGCGCCTCAATGACGGGGCCGGGCTCCCTATCGCTGGCTACAGGGCGCCCGCCCGCCAATCCTGAAACCGCCGCCAGGCGATCACCGCGGCCAGCGCGGGCAGGCGGAAGGCGTGGCCGGGGATGGGGCTGAGCCTGCTGACCGGAAAGCCGAGCTGGGATGCCTCGGCGCCGAGCGCGTGATCGGCCAGCAGCTTGCCCATGCGGCTCGCCATGGCGACGCCGCGGCCGTTATAGCCGAGCGCCACGGCAAGCCCCGGCGCCGGCTCGTGCAGATGCGGCAGGCCGTCCATCGTCACCGCCACGCGGCCGTTCCAGTGGTACTGCCATTCGGGTTCGCCGATCTCGGGATAGAGCCGGCGGATGGCGCGCCGCACCGGCTCGTAATCCGGCAGGCGGGAGCGGTCGCGCAGCGGTCCGCGTCCGCCCATGACCAGGCGGCCCTGCGCGTCGAGGCGCCAGTAGAACAGGAGCTGTCGGCTGTCGGAGACGCAATGGCCCTGCGGCAGGATCGTCCTGCGCAGGTTGTCGCCGAGCGGCTGCGTCGCAACGATATAGCTCCGCACCGGGATCACCGTCTGCTGCAGTCCCGGCACGAGGCCGTCGGTATAGCCATTGGTGCCGATCACGATGCGGTCGGCGTGCAGGCTGCCCCCAGGCGTTCGGACCCGCCAGGCGCCGTTCGCCCGCTTGAGCTCGACGACCGGGCTCTGCTCGTGAATCACGGCGCCGGCGGCCGTGGCGGCACGGGCGAGGCCGCGCGCATAGGCGAGCGGCTGCACCGAGCCCGCCCGGCGGTCGACCCAGCCGCCCTTGTAGCCGCCGTGATCCGTGCCGAGCAGCCGGGCGATGCCGGGGCCGTCGAGCGCCGCCACATCGGCGCCGCGGGCGGCCCATTGCCTTGCCCGCTCATGCGTCAGCTTCAGCGCCTCGTCGGTATGCGCCGCCGACATCCAGCCGGTCTGTCGCGCGTCGCAGCGGATGTCGTGCCGGCGCACCAAGTCGAAGACGAAATCGGCGGTGCCGCCCGCCAGATCCGCCATGCGCTCGCCAAGCTCCGGGCCGTAGCTCTCGGCCAGTTGCTCGGGATCGAGCTTCAGACCGGGAATTACCTGGCCGCCATTGCGGCCTGACGCACCGAAGCCGATCTCGACCGCCTCGAGCAGCACCACCTTCACGCCGCGCTCCGCCAGATGCAGCGCGGTGGAGAGGCCGGTGAAGCCGCCGCCGATCACCGCCACGTCGGCCGTCGCTTCGCCTTCGAAGGGGCGCGTAGACGGTGCCGGTTCCGGAGAGCTTGCGCGCCAGAGCGAATCCGGCAGCTCGGTCGCTTGCGTCATTCTTGGCCGTTTCCTCGGGGTTTCCTCCGGCGCCACTCTAGCGCAGGATCTCGGCGGATCTCAGCCTACGCCCGACGCCCGAGGAAAAGCCGACATGCCGAGCGCCCTGTTCTCGCCCTTCCCGCTCCGCGGGGTGACATTGCCGAACCGCATCGTGGTCTCGCCGATGTGCCAGTACGTCGCCGAGGACGGCAGCGCGACCGACTGGCACCTGATGCATCTCGGCCAGCTCGCCATGGGCGCGGCCGGCCTCTTGTTCACCGAGGCGACGGCGGTCTCGGCCGAAGGGCGCATCACGCATGGCTGCCTCGGCCTCTATTCCGACGCCAACGAGGCGGCGCTCGGCCGCGTGGTGCAGTTCTGCCGCCGGCATGGCGTGGCTGTACTCGGCATCCAGCTCGCCCATGCGGGGCGCAAGGGTTCGGCCCGCACGCCGCTCGCCGGCGGCACCGCGCTGGCCGAGGGAGAGCGGCCCTGGACCACGCTGGCGCCTTCGGCGCTGCCCTATGGGCCCGGTTGGCATACGCCGCAAGCGATGGGCGCGGCCGAGCTCGCGGCGGTGAAGGGCCAGTTCACCGAGGCGGCAATGCGCGCGGCCCGGCTCGGCTTCGACCTGGTCGAGCTGCACATGGCGCATGGCTATCTGCTGCACCAGTTCCTGTCGCCGATCTCGAACCGCCGCGACGATCAGTATGGGGGCGCGAGCGAGAGCCGCATGCGCTATCCGCTGGAAGTGTTCGAGAGCGTGCGCGCCGCGCTGCCGCCGGGCACCGCGCTCGGCGTGCGCGTCTCGGCGACCGACTGGGTCGAGGGCGGCTGGACGCCGGCGGAAACGGTCGCGCTGGCAAAGCGGCTGAAGGCGCTGGGCTGCGACTTCGTTGACGTTTCCTCCGGCGGACTGGACCCACGCCAGAAGGTGCCGCTCGGCCCGGGCTACCAGGTGCCGTTCGCGGCGCAGGTGAAGCGGGAATCGGGCATCCCGACCATGGCGGTCGGCCTGATCACCGAGGCCGAGCAGGCGGAAGGGATCGTCGTCGCGGGCGATGCCGATCTGGTGGCGCTCGGCCGCGCCATCATGGACGATCCGCGCTGGGCCTGGCGCGCCGCCGCGGCGCTTGGCGCCGACACGCCCTATGCCAGCCAGTATGTGCGCGCCCACCCGAAATTCTGGCCGGGGGCCAGGCGCAAGGCGGCCTAGGGTGTCGCCGCATATCCGGGCCAGCCGCCGCCCAGCGCCGTGTAGAGATCGACGGTGAAGTTGAACTGGTCGAGCCGCGTCTGCAGGACGCTGTCGGCCGCCTGAAAGACGCTCTGCTGTGCCTGCAGGACGGTGAGGAAGGTCGCGGTGCCGGCGCGATAGCGAAGCTCGGCCAGGCGATAGGCTTCGCGCGCCTGGGCGAAGGCCTCGCGCCGCAGCTCGTATTCGCGCCGGCTCTGATCGGCGGCGTCGAGCGCGTTCTGCACGTCCTGGAAGGCGAACAGTACCGCCTGCTGATAGATCTCGGCGAGCTCGCGGTAGCGGGCGGCGTTGAAATCCTCCTGCGCCTCCAGCCGCCCGCCCTGGAAAATGGGCGCGGTCAGCGAGGCGGCGATCGAATAGAGCCAGCTGCCGGAGCTGAGCAGGCTGCCGAGCGCCTGGTTGGCGAAACCGCCTTCCGCGGTCAGGTTGATGATCGGAAAGCGCTGGGCGCGCGCCGACTGGGTGTCGCGCTCGGCGGCAAGCAGATCCGTCTCCGCCCGTTTCAGGTCCGGGCGCCGGAACAGCAGTTCCGACGGCAGGCCGGCGGTGATCGGCAGCAGTGCGATGTCGTCGAGCGACGGCGTCGCCACTGTGAAACCTTGCGGGTTGCGGCCGAGCAGCACGGCGAGCGCAGCGAGCGATTGCCGTTCCGCGAGGATCAGGCCCGGGATGGCGGCGCGCTGGCTCGCCACGGCGCTTCTCTGCTGTGCCACTTCCAGGGCCGAAGTGGTGCCGACCGCCTGCGTGCGCTCCAACAGTTCCAGGATGCTCTGGGCGTTCGCCAGCAGATCCTCGGCAATGCCGCGGCGATCGCGCGCCGACAGCGCCTGGAAATAGGCCCGCGCCACGTCGGCGACCACGGTGATCGCCACCGTCTCGCGATCGTAGACGCTTCCGGCGAGGCGGAGCTGTGCGGCGCCCGCGCTCGCCCGGTTGGCGCCGAACAGGTCGACCTGATAGCTCGCCTGCAGCCCCACCTGCCAGCTGTTGGCCGCCCCGCCGCGCGTGGCGGCGCGGTCGCTGCGGGCGCCCGAACCGCTGGCGCCGAGCGACGGAAACAGCGCGGCGCGGGCAATGCGGACCTGCGCCTCCGCCGCGTCGATGCGGCGGATCGCGGCCCGAAGGTCGTAATTGTTCTCCTTCGCCTGGGCGATCAGGCCATCGAGTTCGACGCTGCCGAAGCCACGCCACCAATCGGCGCTGGGCCAGACATTGCCGGCGGCCGGTATGCCCTCCACCGTGGCCTCGAAGGCGGCCGGCGCCTCGACCTTCGGCGCATCGAAGAACGGGCCGAGCGAGCAGGCGGAGACCGTGCCCGCGACGGCGAGGGCGGCGATGCGGGAGAGGGACATCGTCACTCCGCGCCGAGCGCCACCACGGGATCGAGATTGGCCGCCTTGCGCGCCGGCAGATAGCCGAACACCAGACCAGTGGCGAAGGCGCAGCCGAAGGCGAGAGCCACCGGCCAGGCCTGGTAGGCGATCGACCAGCCGAACCGCTCCAGTGCCGCGGCGGCGCCGAGCCCGGCTGCGACGCCGACCAGGCCGCCGATGGCGCAGACGATGATCGCCTCGGTGTTGAACTGCAGCAGGATGTTGAGCTTGCGCGCGCCGGTCGCCATGCGGATGCCGATCTCGCGCGTCCGCTCGGTCACGCTGACCAGCATGATGTTCATCACGCCGATGCCGCCGACCAGGAGCGAGATGGCGGCGATGGAGCCGAGCAGCACGGTCAGTGTGTTCTGCGTCTGCATCGCGGTGTCGAGGATCGAGGCCATGTTGCGGATCTGGAAGTCCTCGGCCCGGTGCCGCGCGATCAGGGTGGCGCGCACCGCCTGCTGCACGGCATCCATCTCGGCCACATCGTCGACCTGGACTGTGATGCTGCGGACATGGCGCTGCCCGTGCAGGCGCAGCATGCCGGTGGAGAGCGGCACGAAGACCACGTCGTCCTGGTCGGCGCCCCAGGGGGTCGCGCCCTTCGGCGCCATCACCCCGATCACCTGGAACGGCACGTTGTTCAGCAGCGCATAGCGGCCGACCGGGTCGCTGCCATCGGGAAACAGGATGCGCGCGACGGTCTGGCCCAGCACCGCCACCGGGGCATAGCTCTGCTGGTCGGCCGCGGAGAAGAACACGCCGGACGCCACCGGCCAGTCGCGCGCCGCGGGGAAATCCGGCGAAGTGGAGGTCGCCTGGGTCTGATAGTCGTTGCCGCTGCCGCGCACGGTGACCGAGCTCTGATATTCCGGCACCGCATTGGCGACGCCGTCGAGCTCGGCGATGGCGCGGGCATCTTCCGGCACCAGGGTCGCGGTCACGCCGCTCGACATGCGCACATTGGGCGCGCCGGGCCGGACCAGCAGCAGGTTGGTGCCCATGGCCTGGATGCGCTGCATCACGTCGCGCTTGGCGCCGTCGCCGATCGCCAGCATGGCGACCACCGAGGCGACGCCGATGATGATGCCGAGCAGGGTCAGCGCGGTGCGCAGGATATTGGCGCGCAGCGAGCGCAGCGCCACCTTCCAGGCCTCCGTGATATCCGGCAGGGTCAGCGCCAGGCCGGTGGCACGGCCGCCCGCCTCCGGCAGCTGCGCGGCCGCAACCGGCCCCGGGCCGCTGTCGGCGACGATCTCGCCGTCCTTGATCTCGACGACCCGGTTGGCCCGGCGCGCCACGGCGGGATCGTGGGTGATCAGCAGGATGGTGTGGCCCCGGGCGTTCAGCTCTTCCAGCAGCTGCAGCACCTCTTCGCCGCTGCGACTGTCCAGCGCGCCGGTCGGCTCGTCGGCCAGGATCACCGCGCCGCCGTTCATCAGCGCCCGGGCAATGGACACGCGCTGCTGCTGGCCGCCGGACAGCTGGTTCGGCCGATGGTCCAGCCGCTCGCCGAGGCCGAGCGAGGCGAGCAGCGCGGCCGCCCGCGCCATCCGCTTCGCCCTGGGCAGGCCGGCATAGATCGCGGGCACCTCGACATTCTCTTCCGCCGTCGCGGTGCCGAGCAGGTTGTAGTGCTGGAAGATGAAGCCGAAGGCCTGGCGGCGCAGCAGGGCGCGCTCGTCGCTGTCGAGCTCGGCCACCTCGCGGCCGGCGAAGCGATAGCTGCCGGCGGTTGGCCGGTCGAGGCAGCCCAGGATGTTCATCAGGGTCGACTTGCCGGAGCCGGAGGCGCCCATGATGGCGACGAACTCGCCGGGCCAGACCGCAAGCGAGACGCCGCGCAGCGCCTGCACCTCGGCGGCGCCGCGGCTGAACGATTTGGCGATGTCGCTCAGCTCGATCAGCGGGCCGGAGGCGGCGGCCTGCGCTGCCGCGGCGCGGCGTGGGGCGGTCAGGGTCGGGAGGCTGAATTCGTTCACAGCCGCGGCATCCTTGGACGCTGGCCCGGCGCGGGCCGCTCGCCGCCGGGTTCCAGCACCACCTCGTCGCCGGCGGCGAGGCCGGATTTCACCTCGGCGACCAGCCGGCTGGTCACCCCCACCTCGACCTGGCGCTCCACCGGCACGCCTTCCTGCATCACCCGGGCCGTGAAGCGCTGGCCGCGGCTGCCGCGCTGGGGCTTCAAGGCCGCCATCGGCACCACCGGCACGCCGCGCGCCTCGCCCAGGATGAAGAACACCTGGGCGCTCATCTGCGGCAGCAGCTCGTGCCCGGGATTGGCCACGTCGAACAGCGCATTGTACAGCACCACGTTGTTCACCACGTCGGGCGTCGGCAGGATCTGGCGCAGCTTGCCCGACCAGCGCTTGCCCGGCTGTCCCAAGGTGGTGAAGTGGGCCGGCATGCCGAGCTTCAGCTTCGGCACGTCCGCTTCCGACACCTGGGTCCACACCGTCATGGTGTCCAGATCGGCGATGCGCAGGATGATCGGCGCCGTCTGGTTGGCGTTCAGGGTCTGGCCGCGGCGGGCGGTGATCGACACCACCGTGCCGGTCAGGGGCGCGTAGATCTTGGTATAGCGCAGGTTGGCCAGGTCGCCGTTCAGGGTCGATTGCGTCTGCTTGGCCTGCGCTTCCAGCGCCTGGATCTGCGCCGTCACCTGCTGCAGGGCGGCGGCTGCGATCTCATAGGCGTCCTCGCTGGTGGCCCGCGCCGCCAGCAGCTCCTTCTGGCGCTTCAGCTGGTTCTCCAGCAGCCGCCGCTGGGCCTGCTTCTCCAGCATCTGCGCCTGCAGGCCGAGCAGCTGCGCCTCGTCGGCATTGACCCGGGACTGGTAGACGGTGGGATCGATCTCGGCCAGCAGCTGGCCCTGCTCGACCTTGTCGCCGATCTCGACCTTGATGGTCTGCAGCTGGCCGGACACCTGGGTGCCGACATCGACATAGTTCTGCGGCTGCAGGGTGCCGAGCGCGGAGACGCTGTTCTCCACGTCGCCCATCACCACCGTCTGGGTCGGCAATGCGGTGACGGCCTCGCCGGGCGCGGCCCACCAGCGCCAAGCGCCAAAGGCGCCCGCGCCGAGGACGAGGGCGATCAGAAGAACGACAACGAGGCGACGCATCACGGCAAATTCAGACGATCCGATCGGGCAGGCCGAACTTCAGAGCGGCCTGGCAGGGGGATGCTCCGTGCCCGGCGCTTCGACATTACTCCAACATCTTACGGCCCGGGGCGGGGATTCCTGCGCGCAGCGGGAGGGGCGGCGCCGGGTTCCTGGCCGTCGCGGATATTGCGGTTGTGATGCGCCGGGCCAATCGATAATCTGCGCCGCACAGGGAAAAGAAAGTACCGCCGCGACAAGCGCACGGCGGACAGGTGGCTTTGCGTTCGTAATTCAAACTGGGAGGGCAAGACATGCCAGGGACACGTGCGATGTATCGCGCGGGCGCCATAGCGCTCGCGACAGTATTTGCGTTCTCGTCCGGAGCGGCTTTGGCGCAGGACAAGAAGGTCCGCGTCTCCATGCAGAGCGCGTTCGCCTCATCGCTTTCGGTGCTCGGCCCGGCGGCTCAGCACTATACCAAGACAGTCACCCGCGCGACCGGCGGGTCAGTCGATGTCAAATTCTTCGAGCCCGGCTCGCTGGTGCCGCCCTCGCAGCATTTTGATGCCGTCGCAGCAGGTTCGTTGGACGCCGCCTGGGCGACGCCCGGCTACTGGACCGGCAAGGACATCGCCTTCGCTGTCTATTCCACCATTCCGTTCGGCCCGGGCCTCGGCGAGTACATCGCCTGGATGAAGCATGCGGGCGGCGAGAAGATGATGCAGGAGCTGTACAAGAAGTACGGCATCCACTCGATGGTCTGCGGCATCATCTCGCCGGAGGCCTCCGGCTGGTTCCGCAAGGAGATCAAGTCGCCGGAGGACCTCAAGGGACTGAAGATGCGTTTCTTCGGCCTCGGCGCCAATGTCATGCAGAAGCTCGGCGTCTCGACCCAGCTGTTGCAGGCGGGCGAGATCTTCCAGGCCCTGCAACTCGGTACGATCGACGCGACCGAATTCTCCATGCCGTCGATGGACCTGTCGCTCGGCTTCTACCAGGTGGCGAAGCACTACTACTTCCCGGGCTGGCATCAGCAGGCGACCTTCAGCGACGTGATGTGGTCGCAGAAGAAGTGGGGCGAGCTTTCCGACCTGCAGAAGGACCAGGTCGACATCGCCTGCGAAGCGACATTGAACTGGGAACTCGGTCTCAGCGAGAATTCGCAATTCGCGGCGCTGAACGAGCTGAAGAAGAAGGGCGTCACCATCCACCGGTGGTCGCCGGAAATGCTGAAGACCTTCGAGAAGGCGTGGATCGAGGTGGCGAACGAGCAGCGTGAGAAGAGCCCGGAATTCAAGAAGGCTTTCGATCACCTGCAGAAGTTCCGTGCCGACTACGCGATCTGGAAGGACATCGGGTATCTGCAGTAGGCGTCGAAGGGGACGATAGCGGGCGGCCTGCCATTCGGCGCCGACGGGGTGGGCCGCCCGACGATCGATGGGGAGCAAGCGCAAAATGAGTGCAGGACGCGTGGTGCGTGGTGCCGTCGCCGGCGCCGTGTTCGGGTTGGCGACGTTCGGTTTGGGGGCTGGCGCGGAGGCGCAGGACAAGAAAGTCCGAGTTCAGTTCCAAAGCAACTTCAACTCGACCCTTCCGGTCATCGGGCAAGCCGCGAAATATGCGGCCGAGATGATCGAGAAGACATCCGGCGGAACGATCAACGTCCGCTACAACGAGCCCGGCGCCCTGGTGCCGCCCGGCCAGTCGTTCGACGCGGTGGCCGCGGGTTCGCTCGATGCCGCCTGGGCGACGCCCGGCTTCTGGACCGGCAAGGATATCGCCTTCGCGCTCTACGCCTCGGTGCCGTTCGGCCCCAATGCGGGCGAATACCTCGCCTGGATGAAGTGGGGCGGCGGCGAGAAGTTGATGCAGGAGCTGTACAAGAAGTACAAAATCCACTCGATCCTCTGTGGCATGATCCCTCCGGAAGCGTCCGGCTGGTTCCGCAAGGAGATCAAGTCGCTCGACGACCTGAAGGGGCTGAAGATGCGCTTCTTCGGGCTCGGCGCCATCGTGATGCAGAAGCTTGGCGTGTCGACCCAGCTCCTGCAGGCGGGCGAGATCTTCCAGGCGCTGCAGCTCGGCACCATCGACGCGACCGAGTTCTCGATGCCGGCCTCCGACCTGCAGCTCGGCTTTTATCAAGTGGCCAAGCACTACTACTTCCCCGGTTGGCACCAGCAATCGACGTTCAGCGACCTGATGTGGTCCGAGACGAAATGGAATGAGCTCTCGGCGACGCAGAAGGTGCAGGCCCAGGCCGCCTGCGATTCGGCACTGATGTACGAGTTCAGCCTCGGCGAGGCGGAGCAGTTCAAGGCGATGCGGGAGATCCAGGCCAAAGGGGTCACCATCCATCGCTGGCCGGATGACGTGTTGAAGCAGTTCGAGAAGGCCTGGCTCGAAGTGGTGGAGGAGACGAAGGCCAAGAGCCCGGAATTCGCCAAAGGCTGGGCGTCGTATTCAAAGTTCCGCGCCGACTATGCGATCTGGCGCGAGAACGGCTACCTGAAGTGAGAATGTAACGAGGGGGAGGCGCAGCGAGACCGGCCGGCGTGGAATCTCGCCACGCCGGCCGCGTCCGCGGCTCAGGCTGCATGAAGGGGGTACGATGCGCGGCTTACTGGCGCTGAGCCAAGGTATCGATCGGGCACTCGAGGCCGCCGCCCGCGCGACCGGGTGGCTGTTTCTGGTGCTTATCGGTCTGATCTTTTTCGACGTCGTCACCCGCAAGGCGGGCTTTCAGTTGCCGCTGTTCGGCTCCACGCGCCTGCAGGAGCTCGAATGGCACGTGCATGCCGTCCTGTTCATGGGCTGGATCGGCTACTGCTATGTGCGCAATGTCCATGTCAGGATCGATGTCTTCATCGCCGGCCTGAGCCCGCGCGCGCAGGCCTGGCTCGAGATCGCCGGCATCTTCCTCTTCGCGGTGCCGTATTGTTTGGTGACGATTCACTACTCGTACGACTTCTTCCTCACCTCATTCCTCCAGAACGAATCCTCGGACGCGCCGAACGGTCTTGCCTATCGCTGGATCATCAAGTTCTTCCTGTTCGTCGCATTGGTCGGTGTGCTGCTCAGCGTGATCTCGGTCTTTCTCCGCAAACTCGTCTTCCTGATGGGACCTGCCGATCTCGCGCGAGAGGCACAGGGCCCTACATCCCGGCACCAGTAGCGGAGGAGATCGGTCATGTGGGATTGGCTTGCCGATCACCTCTCGGTGGTCATGTTCGCGGCGCTCACCTTCATCATGTTCTGCGGCTATCCGGTCGCCTATGTGCTGGGCGGCGTCGGGCTCGGCTTCGGCGCACTCGGCATCTTGCTCGACGTGTTCCAGCCGGTGCAGTTCTTCAACATCATCCCGCGCATCTGGGGCCAGGCGGTGCAGAACGGCGTACTCATCGCGGTGCCGATGTTCATCTTCATGGGCACCATGCTGGAACGCTCCGGCGTGGCGGACGAGCTGCTGAAGGCGCTGCAGGTCCTGACGCGGCGGATTCCCGGCGGGCTCGCCATGTCGGTCACCATCATGGGCACCATCATGGCGGCGACCACCGGCATCGTCGGCGCCTCGGTCATCATGCTGACCCTGATCGCGCTGCCCCCGATGCTGGCTGCCGGCTATTCGAAGGAGCTCTCGGTCGGCACCATCGCCTCGGCCGGCACGCTCGGCATCCTGATTCCGCCCTCGATCATGCTGGTGATCATGGCGGACCTGATGTCGCTCTCGGTCGGCACCTTGTTCACCGCGGCGATCGTGCCCGGCGTCCTGATGTCGCTGATCTTCTTGATCTATATCGGCATCTTCGCGTTCTTGAGGCCGCAGAGCGCGCCGCCGCTGCACGAGGATATCGGACCCAAGACCACGCCCGAATTCCTGCGCATGATCTTCAAGAGCTTCCTGCCGCCGGCCTTTCTCATCGTGGTGGTGCTGGGCTCGATCTTCGGCGGCTTCGCCACGCCGACCGAGGCGGGCGGCATGGGCTCGATCGGCGCGATGCTGCTCGCTTGGTGGAACAAGCGGCTCAATTGGAAGACGATCCGCGAGGTGATCGACAGCGCGGCGCTGACCAACGGGCTGGTGTTCTTCATCGTGTTCGGCGCGACGCTGTTCTCCTACGTGTTCCGTGCGCTCGGCGGCGACGACGTGGTGGCCGAATTACTCAAGGCCATGGGCATCAACACCGGATGGGAGACCCTGATCTTCGTCATGGTGCTGGTGTTCCTGATGGGCTTTTTCTTCGACTGGCTGGAGATCTGCCTGATCGTGATGCCGATCTTCGCGCCGATCCTGAAGGTCATCGACTTTGAGCCGCACATTGATGAAAACAGGCATTTCCTGGCTTGGTTCGTGGTGCTGGTGGCAGTCAATCTGCAGTCGGCCTTTCTGACGCCGCCATTCGGCTTCGCGCTGTTCTACATGAAGGGAACCGTACCGCCCTCGGTCACCATGCAGCACATCTACCGCGGCATCATTCCTTTCGTCGCCTTGCAGATGACCACGGTGGCGGTGTGCATGATCTGGCCCGAAATCATCCTGTGGCTGCCGCGGTACGTCGGCTTCCTCGACTGAGGCTGGGGCCGCACTGACAGAAGCGGGCCGACATGCGTCGACTGCTGGCACTGAGCCGCGGCATCGACGCCATGCTGGCGAAGATCGCGGACTGGAGCGGCTGGTTCATGCTGGTGCTGATGACGGTGATCATCGCCGACGTCATCACCCGCAAGGCCGGCTTCCAGTTCCCGTATTTCACCTCGACCCGGCTGCAGGAGCTGGAATGGCACCTGCACACGATCATCTTCTGCGGCTGGATGGGCTACAACTACGTGATCAACGCGCATCCGCGCGTCGATTCGATGACCGCCGACTTCGACATGCGCCGCAAGGCCTGGATCGAGGTGATCGGCTGCCTGATCTTCGCCTTCCCCTATTGCTACGTCTGCGTCTACTACGCGATACCCTTCCTGGCCACCGCCTACGAAATCGGTGAATCCTCCGACGCGCCGAACGGCCTGCCGTTCCGCTGGGTGCTGAAGGGCATCTTCGTCGCCGGCATCGTGCTGATCCCGCTCGGCGTGCTCAGCATGTTCATCAAGTCCTGCGTCTTTCTGTTCGGCGGCGCGGCGGCGCGCGAGGTGACGTTGCCGCTCGACAACGCCCGCATCGACGTCTGATCGGCGGGACAGCCGATGCTGGACTGGCTCGCCGAACATCTCGCGCTGATCATGTTCATCGCGATGTTCATCGTCATCTTCTGCGGCTATCCGGTCGCCTTCGTGCTCGGTGGTACCGGATTGTTCTTCGGCCTGCTCGGCTGGTCGCTCGGCGTGTTCCCGATTCAGGGGTTGACCAACATCGTGCTGCGCATGTGGGGCGGCGTCGCGGTCGATCCCGTCCTGACTTCGATCCCGATGTTCATCCTGATGGGCACGGTGCTGGAGCGCAGCGGGTCGGCCAAGGACATGCTGATGGCGACGCAGATCCTGCTCAAGCGCGTGCCCGGCGCGCTCGCGGTCGCCGTCATGGTGATGGGCACCATCTTGGCGGCGCCGATCGGCGTGGTCGGCGCCTCGGTGGTGCTGCTGTCGCTGATCGCGCTGCCGCAGATGCTGGGGCGGGGCTACGACGTCCGACTGTCGATCGGGACCATCGCGTCCGCCGGCACACTCGGCATCCTGATCCCGCCCTCGATCATGATCGTGGTGATGGGCGAGATGCTGTCGACCTCGGCTGGCGCGCTGTTCGCCGCGGCGACCATCCCGGGCTTCGTGCTCTCCGGCCTCTACCTCGCCTACATCGTCGGCTATTCCATGCTGAAGCCCGAGGTGGCGCCGCCCTTGCCGCCGGAGGCCCTGACCCAGACGCGGACCGAGTTCTGGCGCGAGATGTGGCACGGCCTGTTCCCCATGACCTTCCTCATGGTCGTCGTGCTCGGCGCCATCTTCGCCGGTTTCGCCACCGCGACGGAAAGCGCCGGCGTCGGCGTGCTCGGCTCGCTGCTGATCGCGTGGATGAACGGCTGCCTCAACTGGCGCATGGTGCAGGACGCGATCCGTAACGCCTGCCGCGCCAATGGCCTGGTGTTCCTGATCTTCCTCGGCGCCACCGGATTCTCCTACGTGTTCCGCGTGCTCGGCGGCGACGAGCTGATGCTGAGCACCTTGGCCGGCTTCGGCATCGACACCAAATGGGAGATCCTGATCTTCGTGATGGTGCTGATCTTCCTGCTCGGCTTTCCGTTCGAGTGGATCGAGATCTGCCTGATCGTGCTGCCGGTGTTCTATCCGATCCTGGCCAGGCTCGACTTTTCCGACCATATCGGCCAGGCGAACTGGTTCATGCCGTGGTTCGCGACGCTGGTCGCGGTCAACCTGCAGACCGCCTTCATGACACCGCCCTTCGGCGCCACGCTGTTTTACATGCGCGGCACCGTGCCGCCCGGCGTCACCATGACCGACGTCTATCGCGGCATGACGCCGTTCGTCATCCTGCAGGTGGTCGGGCTGATTCTCTGCCTTTGGTTCCCCGGCCTCTCGCTCTGGCTGCCGCGCGTCACTGGCCTCCTGGATTAGGCGCTGCGCGGGGCCCACAGGATTACACCGGCGCCGACCAGGCAGATGGCGGCGCCGGCAAGGTCGTAGCGGTCCGGGCGGAAGCCCTCCACCGCCCAGAGCCAGACCAGCGAGGCGGCGATGTAGACCCCGCCATAGGCGGCAAAGGCGCGGCCCGCCGCCGTGCTCTCGGCCAGCGTAAGCAGCCAAGCAAACAGCATCAGCGAGGCGATGCCAGGAACCAGCCACCAGACCGGCTTGCCGAGCCGCATCCAGGCCCAGAAGGCGAAGCAGCCGGCGATCTCCGCCGTGGCCGCGCCGGCGAAGACCAGGGCTGACCGCACGGTGTCAGGCCTTGGGCTTGGTGTCGGCGAAGGCGGGCAGCGCGTCGGCCAGCCTGACCAGCGCTTCCAGGCGCGGCCAGGCGCCCTTCTCGACCACGCCGGGCAGCATGCGGCCGAGAAAGTCGAAGCCGACGACAGCGGTGACATCCGCCTGGTTCGGCTTGGCGCCGCCGAACCATGTGCGGTCGCCCAGCATGCGCTCCAGCGCCGCGAGGCCGTCCTTGACCTGGCCGTCGAGCTGGTCGCGCCACGGCGCGTGGATCAGCTCTTTCGGCCGCTTGGTGCGCTCGTAGACCGCGGCGACGCCCTTCTCCAGCACGCCGAGGCCGAGCCCGACCGCCTGCAGCGCCTGGCGCCGCGGCTTGCCGGCTGCCGGCAGCAGGGCGCGCGATGGGCCGGCCATCTCGTCGACATGGTCGAGGATGGCATTCGAATCGACCAGAACTTCGCCATCGTCCAGCACCAGGGCGGGGACGCGGCCGAGCGGGTTGAGCTTCTTCACCTCGGCCAGGTCGTCGACGGTCGACAGCGCCCGGTGCTCATAGCTCAGCCCGGCGAGCTGGAGCGAAACCGCCACGCGGCGGACAAAGGGCGAGAGGTAGCGGCCGATCAGGATCACGTTGCAGGCTCCCCAGGGTTGCGGCGGTGGAGCTTGCCCCAACATGCCCGCTCCGCCTAGCCTCCGCCCCCATGTTCGATCCCGCCCGCCACCCGAATGCCGCCCTGATCGGCCAGGCCGATGCCAGGGTCCGCCTCGCCACGCCCGCGCTTTTGATCGACCTGCCGGCGCTGGAGCGCAACATTGCCGCCATGGCGGCCTTCGTGGCCGCGCGCGGCCGCGGCGTCCGGCCGCATTTCAAGACCCATAAGTCGGTCGAGATCGCCCGCCGGCAGGTCGCCGCGGGCGCCCGCGGCATCTGCTGCGCGACGATTGCGGAGGCCGAGGTGCTGGCCCGCGCCGGCATCCCTGGCATCCTGCTCTGCACGCCGATCGCCACCGTCCAGCGGCTGCGCCGGTTGGAAGCCCTGCTCGCCGCTGGCGCCGATCTGACGGTGACGGCCGACAATCCCGCCGCCGCGCCCGCGCTGGCCGAAATCGGGCGCAGGCTCGGCCGGCCGGTGCGTGTGCTGGTGGACTACGCGCTCGGCAACCAGCGCACCGGCGTCGCCGATGCCGCGCATGCCTTCGCGCTGGCCGGCGATCTCACCGCGCATGACGGCATCCGCTTCCGAGGGATCCAGGCCTATGCCGGGCCGCTGCAGCATGTCGCGACCTACGAGGAGCGTGAGGCGCAGGGCCTGAAGCTGCATGCCGAGCTGAAGGCCGCCGTCGACGGCCTCGCCGAGCGCGGATTGAAATGCGAGCTGGTCACCGGCGGCGGCACCGGCAGCCATTTCATCGACACGCTACCGGACTCGCCGTTCACCGAGATCCAGGCCGGCTCCTACATCTTCATGGATGTCGATTACGACCGCTGCCGGCTCCGCCCCGGCAGCAATGCGCAGCCCTTCGAGCCGGCGCTCTTCGTGCGCGCCACGGTGATCACCGCCAACCACCCCGATATCGCCACCACGGATGCCGGCCTGAAGCGCTTCGCCACCGACGGGCCGGTGCCGCGCCTCTATCGCGGCGCGCCGGAAGGCGCCACCTATCGCCCCTGGGGCGACGAGTTCGGCCGCATCGACCTGCCGAAGGGCGCGAAGCCGCTCGCGGTCGGCGACGCGGTCGAATGCCTGACGCCGCATTGCGACCCGACCGTCAACCTCTACGACGAGTTCCACGTCATGGACGGCGACAAGCTGGTCGCCCTCTGGCCGGTCGATGCGCGCGGGTTGATCTAGAGCCGAGGGGTCTACTTCGCCGCGTCCTGCAGGCGGCCGAGGCTCTCGTCGCGTCCCAGCGCCGCCAGCACGTCGAAGATCGGCGGCGAGACGGTGCGGCCGGTCAGCGCGGCACGCAGCGGCTGCGCCACCTTGCCGAGCTTCAGGCCCTTGGCCTCCACCAGCGCGCGGATCGCCGCCTCGGTCGCCGGCGCGGTCCAGTCGGTCACCGGGTTGAGCGCATCGTGGATGGCGCCGACCAGATCGGCGCCGGCCTCCTGCAGCAGCTTCGCCGCGCCCGCATCCGGCTGCAGCGGCCGGTGCTCGGCCAGGAACAGAGCGGCCTGCGCCAGGTCCTGCAGGGTCTTGGCGCGTTCCTTCAACGGCGCCATCAGGGCGAGCAGCCGGTCCGGCGTCGCCGCCGGCAGGTGGCCGCCGGCCAGCGCGGCGAGCCGCGGGATCACCATCTCGACCAGGCGCGCGTTGTCGGCCTGGCGGATATAGACGCCGTTCAGATGCGCGAGCTTGTCGAAGTCGAAGCGCGACGGCGAACGCCCGACATGGTCGAGCCCGAACCATTCGATCGCCTGCTCGGTCGAGATCACCTCGTCGTCGCCATGTGACCAGCCGAGGCGCAGCAGGTAGTTCCGCATCGCCTCCGGCAGATAGCCCATATCGCGATAGGCATCGACGCCGAGCGCGCCGTGCCGCTTGGAAAGCTTGGCGCCGTCCGGCCCGTGGATCAGCGGGATATGGGCGAATTCGGGCAGCGCGAAGCCGGCGGCCAGGTAGAGTTGGGTCTGCCGGAACGCGTTGGTCAGGTGGTCGTCGCCGCGGATGACATGGGTGATGCCCATGTCGTGGTCGTCAACCACGACGGAGAAATTATAGGTCGGCGTGCCGTCGGCGCGCAGGATGACGAGATCGTCGAGCTCCTGGTTCGCCACCGTCACCTCGCCCTGCACCAGGTCGTCGATCGTGGTCGAGCCTTCGCGCGGCGCCTTGAAGCGGATGACGGGCTGCACGCCGGCCGGCGCGTCCTTCGGATCGCGGTCGCGCCAGATGCCGTCATAACGCCAGACCTTGCCGGCGGCCTTGGCCTCGGCGCGCTTCGCCTCCAGCTCTTCCGGCGTGCAGTAGCAGCGATAGGCCTGCCCGTTGGCGAGCATCGCGCGCGCCACCTCGGCATGGCGGGCCATGCGCGCGAACTGGAAGACGACTTCATCGTCCCAGTCGAGGCCGAGCCACTTCAGCCCGTCGAAGATCGCGTCGATCGCCGCCTCGGTCGAGCGCGCGCGATCGGTATCCTCGATGCGCAGCCGGAAGGTGCCGCCGTGATGGCGGGCGAACAGCCAGTTGAACAGGGCCGTGCGGCCGCCCCCGATATGGAGGAAGCCGGTGGGCGAGGGGGCGAAACGGACGACGACGGACATTTAGAAAGTCTAAGCTGTGGAAGGAGGACAACGGGCGCTCCTCTAGCACAGGCAAGCGGATCGGACAGCAAGGCGTGACCTGGGGGCATCGAGCAGCGGCCGCGACGAAAGCGACGCTGCTCTGGGCCCACGGGGTTCGCGCTTCGTTCATGCCGCCCGCGCTGGCCGAGCGGCTGGCGGCCGAGCGCGAGCGCTGGGCGCTGTGGATGCCGGTCGCCATCGGTCTCGGCATCGGCCTCTACTTTGCACTGCCGAGCGAGCCGCCGCGGCAGGTCGGGCTGGTGCTCGCGGGCCTGTGCGCGGTGGTGGCCTGGCTCGGCCGCGCGCGATCCTGGCTGCTGGTGCCGGCGCTGGCCGGCACCTTGATCGCCGCCGGACTCTGTCTCGCGACCTGGCGCACCGACCGGGTCGCGGCGCCGGTGCTCGCCGAACGCGTCGGCCCCGCCACGGTGATCGGTCGTGTGGTCGATACCGACCGGACCGAGCGCGGCTTTCGCGTCACGCTCGATCACGTCTCGATCTGGCGCCACGATCCGGCTGACACGCCGGCGCGCGCCCGCATTACCCTGAAGCCGGGCGAGGCGGCGCCGGCGATCGGCGCCTGGATCCGGTTGCGCGCCGTGCTGTCGCCGCCCGGCGCACCCTATGAGCCCGGCGGGTTCGACTTCGCCCGCTATGCCTTCTATCGCCAGCTCGGCGGTCTCGGCTTTGCGGTGAGCGAGGTCCGTGCCGCGCGGCCGATGGCCACGCCCGGCTTCGAGCCGATCCTGATGCTGCGTCGCTGGCAGGCCGACCTGACCGACCGCATCGAACGCGCGCTGCCCGGCCCCGCCGGCGCCATCGCCGCCGCGCTGATGACCGGCGAGCGGAGCGGCATCCCCGACGAGGTCAACACGGCGATGCAGCTTTCGGGCCTCGCGCATCTGCTCTCGATCTCCGGCCTGCATCTCGCGCTGGTCGCCGGCATCCTGTTCTTCGGAACCCGCTTCGCGCTCGCCGCCATCGAATGGGTGGCGCTGCGCTGGCCGATCAAGAAGATCGCCGCGGCGGCCGCGCTCGCCGGCGCCTTCGCCTATATGCTGGTCTCCGGCGCCGCGGTGCCGACCCAGCGCGCCTTCCTGATGACGGCCGTCGTGCTGATCGCGGTCATGCTGGACCGCTCCGCGCTCTCCATGCGCCTGGTCGCGCTGGCCGCGCTGGTGGTCCTGGTGGTGCAGCCGGATGCGTTGCTGGAAGCGAGCTTCCAGATGTCCTTCGCCGCCGTGGTGGCACTGATCGCCGCCTTCGAGCATGCCGCGCCCTGGCTCGCCGCGCGCCGCCGCCGCGCCGGGTGGCTCGCCAAGGCGAGTTTCTGGATCGGCGGCATCGCCCTCACCTCGCTGATCGCCGGCACCGCCTCCGGCCTCTACGCGCTCTGGCATTTCAACCGCTTCGTCCACTATGGCGTGATCGCCAATCTGATCGTCGATCCCTTGACCGCGTTCTGGATCATGCCGCTCGCGGTCATTGCCTTTGTGCTGATGCCGTTCGGCCTCGAGCATCTCGCTCTCACGCCGATGGGATGGGGCATCGAGGCGCTGCTCTGGGTGGCGCAATGGATCGCCGGCTGGCCGCTCGCCTCGACCAGCTATGCCGCCTTGCCGCTCTGGTCGCTGCTGGCGATGACGGCGGGCGGGCTATGGCTCTGTATCTGGCGCACCGGCTGGCGCTGGTGGGGCCTGGCCGGGCTGGTTGCCGCACTGGTCCCACTCGGCTGGCCTGACCGGCCGGACATCCGCATCGACGGCTCGGGCCGCGTGGTTGCCCTGCGCGGAGGCGAAGGTGACCTGCTCGTTTCCAGCGGCCGGGCGGGCCGCGCCGTCACCACCGCCTGGGCGCGGCGCGACGGGGAGGTGCCGCGAACCACATTTCCGAGACAGGGGCCGAGCGCCGACGGCCGCCTGCGCTGCGATGCGACGGCCTGCCTCTGGCGCTACGACGGCTGGCTGGTGGCGCTGCCGCGCGGCCCTGCGGACGTGGACGAGGATTGCCGCCGCGCCGATCTGGTCATCGCCACCTTCCCGGTCGAGGGCCGCTGCGCCGCCGCGCGGCATGTGATCGACCGCGCCGATCTGGCGCGTGAGGGGGCGCATGCCATTCGTTTACGATCGGACGGCACGCTCGACCTGAGGACGGTCAATCGCGAGCGCGGCCGTCGGCCCTGGACCGGCGCCCAAGAGAATACGGAGAAGGATCCGGACGAACCATGATGCGGGGGCTGAAGCGCCACTTCGCGACCACGATCCTGCCGGCGCTGGTCCTGGTGCTGGCGCTGACCTGGCGCCAGTCCGATCCCGGCGACCTGATCGAGCGCGTGCGCCAGGGCGTGTTCGACCAGTACCAGCGGCTCGCCCCGCGCGTTTACCAGGACGTGCCGGTGCGCATCGTCGACATCGACGACGAGACCTTGGCCCGCACCGGCCAGCAATGGCCCTGGCCGCGCACCGTCGTCGCGGAGCTGGTGGCGAACCTCGCCAATGCCGGCGCCGCCGTCATCGCCTTCGACATCGTCTTCGCCGAGCCCGACCGCACCAGCCCGGCCGGCATGCTGAAGCTGTGGTCCGGCCTCGCCGACGGGAAGCAGCTTGCACCGGCGCTCGCACAGGTGCCGGACCATGATGCCGTGCTGGCCGATGTCATCGCCCAGTCCGGCAATGTCGTCACCGGCTTCGTGCTGAAGACCGATCCCGGCGGGACGCCGCCCGGCACGCGCGCCTCGGTCGCCTTCGGCGGCGACGACCCGCGCCTCTTCCTGCACTGCTTCGAAGGCTCGGTCGTGAATTTGGCCCCGCTGGAGAAGGCCGCGGCCGGCAACGGCACCTTCAGCTTCAGCCCCGGCACCGAACTGGTGGTGCGGCGCATTCCGCTGCTCCTCGCCTACAATCCGGAGCGGCACGGCTGTACCTCCGGGCCATTGGAAAAGAGCCAGTTCCAGCCAGCCTTGTCGACGGAGGCGCTGCGCGTCGCGCAAGGCGCCAAGACCTACCGCATCAAGTCCTCCGGCAGCAGCGGCGAGCTTGCCTTCGGCGAGCGCACCGGCGTGGTCAGCGTCAATATCGGCCAGACCTTCGTGCCGACCGACCGGTTCGGCCAGATCATCCTGCATTTCACGCCGCCGGTGGCGCGGCGCTACGTGCCGGCCTGGAAGGTGCTGCAGCCCGATTACGACGGCAAGGAGGTGGAAGGCGCCATCGTTCTGATCGGCACCTCGGCCTCGGGCCTGCGCGATCTCAGGCCCTCGCCGCTCAACCCAGCGATGCCGGGGGTTGAGGCGCATGCCAATGCGCTGGAGCAGATGCTGCTCGAGCATTATCTCGACCGCCCCGATTGGGCCGACGGGGTCGAATGGCTGTTCGTGCTGGTGCTCGGCATCGTCACCATTGCGCTGCTCGGCACCGCCGGCGCGCTCGCCTCCGCCGTGGTCGGCGCCACCGCCATCATCGGCACTTTCGCGATCTCGTGGTTCGCCTATATCGAATGGCGCTGGCTGTTCGATCCGGTCACGCCGGGCTTTGCCGCCTTCGCCGTCTATCTCTCCGGCTCGCTGACCGGCTATCTCCGCACCGAGGCGGAGAAGCGCCAGGTGCGCGCCGCCTTCGGCCAGTATCTCTCGCCGGCGGTGGTGGAGCAGATCGCCGAGCATCCCGAGCTGTTGCGGCTCGGCGGGCAGACCCGCGACATGACCATCTTGTTCTCCGACATCCGCGGCTTCACCACCATATCGGAGCGGTTCAAGAGCAATCCGCAAGGGCTGACCCATCTGATCAACCGCTTCCTGACGCCGATGACCAACATCATCGAGGCGCAGGGCGGCACCATCGACAAGTATATCGGCGACTGCATCATGGCGTTCTGGAACGCCCCGCTCGACGATCCGGCGCATGCCGCCAATGCCTGCGACACCGCGCTTGCCATGCTGGCGCGCCTCGCCGCGTTGAACGACGAGCTGGAGGCGGAGGCCAGGGCCGAGGGGCGCATCCATGCGCCGCTCAATGTCGGCATCGGCCTCAACACCGGCGACGTGGTGGTCGGGAACATGGGTTCGGAAAAGCGGCTCAGCTACACCGTGATGGGCGACGCCGTGAACCTCGCTTCGCGCCTCGAGGGCCAGTCGAAGACCTATGGCGTCGCCATCGTGATCGGCGAGCGGACGCGCGCGCTCGCGCCCGATCATGCCCATCTCGAGCTCGACCGGATCGCCGTCAAAGGCAAGCAGGAGGCGGTGACGATCTACACCGTGCTGGGCGGGCCCGAGATGCGCGCGAGCGACGCTTTCCGGGCCCTGGCCGAGGAGCACGGCCATGCCATCGCCGCCTATCGCGCGCAGGACTGGCCGACGGCGCGCCGCGCCATCTCGCGTGCGCGGGCGATGGAGCCGCGCCTGCTCGAGCTCTATGATCTCTATGAAGAGCGCATCATGCATTTCGAGGCGAACCCGCCGGCTGCCGGCTGGGACGGGGTCTTCGTCGCGACCGAGAAGTGAGTGGCCGAAAAGAAAGTCGGGGAGATGAACCGCAATCGCACCATGCTGAGCGCCGCCGAGCGCAACCTCGTCGCCGCGGCGGAAGAATTCGGGCGGACCGAAGTCGCGTCGAATGCCAACCGGTGGGAGCGCGAACGGCGCCAGCCGCTGGAGGCGATCCGCAAGGCGGCGACGCTCGGCCTCGTGCGCATCCAGGTGCCCGTGCAGCAGGGCGGCCTCGGCTTCTCCTTCGCCTGCAAGATGCACGTGGCGGAGGTGCTGTCGCGCCACGACATGGCCTTCGCCTTCGCGCTGATCAACACGCATAACTCGGCCGAGCGGCTGGCCAAGACCGGCCCGGCGAGCCCGCGCGAACGCCTTCTGCCGCGCCTGCTGAGCGGAGAGATCCTGGGCTGCGCCGGCCTGACCGAGCCCGGCGCCGGCAGCGACTTTGCCGCCATTGCGACGCAGGCAAGGCGCGTCGATGGCGGCTGGGTGCTGAACGGCGAGAAGGCCTGGATCACCAACGCCGCCAATGCCGAGGTGATCGTCACCTATGCGCAGACCGATCCCGCCAAGGGCTGGCGCGGCATCGCCAGCTTCATCGTCGAGGCCTCCAAGCCCGGCTTCGAGCGCCGCCCCGCCTTCGAGCTCGCCGGCGCACATGCGATCGGCGCCGGCGGCTTCGTGCTGAAGGACTATTTCGTTGCCGATGCCGATGTGCAGTACGGCCCGGGCGAGGCCTTCAAGCATGCGCTCGGCGGCATCAACGGCGCCCGCACCTATGTCGCCGCGATGGCCTGCGGCATGCTCGAGGAGAGCCTGCGCCTGGCGATCCGCCACGGTGAGGCGCGGCGGACCTTCGGCCAGAAGCTGATCGAGCATCAGGGCTGGCGCTGGAAGCTCGCCGATGCCGCGACCGACCTGGAGGCCGCGCGCCTGCTCTGCGACCGCGCCGCGGCGCTGATCGACGGCGAGGCCGATGCGGTGCTGGCCGCGGCGCAGGCGAAGAAGTTCGCCTCCGAGATGATCGTGCCGCGCCTCGCCGATTGCATGCAGGCGATGGGCGCGGAGGGGCTCAAGGACATCTACCCGATCGGCCGTCACATCCTCTGCGGCCGCGTCGCCAATTATGTCGACGGCTCGACCGAGATCCAGAACGACCGTATCGGCGCGCTGTTGACGAAGGAATATAGTTAGCGCTTCCTCGCGCGCTCGATCGCTTCCTTGACCTGCGCCGCCTCTGCGCTGCCGGGATCGAGCTTGCCGAGCAGGCGCTCCCAATAGACCAGCGCGACGTCGCGGCGGCCGGCCTGCAGCTCCGACACGCCGACATACCAGAGCGCGTCGAGGTTCTCCGGCGCCAGCGCCAGCACCTTGCGGAAGATCGCATCCGCCTCGGGCGGGATCGGGCCGATGGAGCCTTCGTCGTCCAGCACCGCGCCGGCATGGTCGATCAGCAGCTCGACATCGTTCGGCTTCAGCTTCAGTGCCTCGGCGAAGGCGGCGCGCGCCTGCTTCGGCTGGCCCAGCATTGCCCGTGCCTGACCGAGACGGGTCCAGCCCTCCGCGTCGCCCGGCTCGGCCTTGAGGCGCGTCTCTAGACGTTCGACCAGCCGCGTCATCTCCGCCCGCTGCCCGGCGGAGAGCGGGTCGCGCGGCGCGGGCGGGGGCGGGGCCGCGCCGGTCGCCAGCGCCTCGGCCCGCGCCCAGGCATCCTTCGCCTTCGCCGGTTCGTTCAGCACCTCGTAGGAGCGGGCGAGGCGCACCCAGCCCTCGCGGTCGTTCGGGTTCTCCTGCAACCGCGCCGCCAGGCTGTCGACCATGCCGCGGATCATCGCCTGGCGCTCTTCCGGCGCCATCTTGGCGGCGGCCTGCATCTGCTCCTGGCTCGGCCCGCGCGGTGGCGCGGCGGGCGGCGCCTTCGCGGCCGCTTCGGCTTTCGTTCGCGCGTCCTTCGCTTTCTCGGCCTCGCCCAGCACCTCGTAGGAGCGGGCGAGCCTCGCCCAGCCCTCGGCGTCGTTCGGGTTGTCCTTCAGCCGCTCGGCCAGGCTCTCCACCATGCCGCGGATCATCGCGTTGCGGTCCTCGGCCGACATGCCGGCCGCCGCCTGCATCTGCTCCGGCGTCGGTCCGCGTGGCGCCGGCGATGGCGGCAGCGCCTCGGCGAGATCGATTTTCAGCGCCGCCGCCGCTTCGCGAAGCCGCGCCTGCAGCGCCGGTTGCCAGGGTGCGTCGGGCGCGCTGTCGGCGGCCAGCGCCTTCCAGCCGTCGAAGGCGGCGCGCATGTCGCCCGCCTGGCCGCGTGCCAAGGCGAGGTAGTAGCGCGCGCCGGGATGTTTCGGGTCGAGTTTCAGCAGGACCTCGAAAGCTTCCGCCGCCTTCGGCGTGACGACGCCCTGCGCCGCATAGACCTGGCTTTCCGCCGCGCCCATGCGGGCATCGATGTGCTCCGGCGCGATCTCGGCGGCGCGCGCATAGGCCCTGGCCGCATCGTCGAAGCGCTCGGTCTGCATGTAGGAGCGGCCGAGCAGCATCCAGCCCTGCAGGTCGTTCGGATTCTCCTTCAGCCGGTCAGCGAGCTTCGCCGCCATCTCGGCGATGTTGCCGGCCTCGCTTCGCGCCGCGACTTCCGCTTGCGGCAGCGCGCGGCTCGCCAGCGGCTGCGCCGGAATCGCCGGCTGGCCGAGCTTGAGATAGAGCGCGACGGCACCGATCGGCACGGCGACCGCGACGGCCAGTGCGGTGGTGGCGGCGGCGCGGGGGATCGCGCGCGTCTCGCGCTCGTCGCCGGCCCGGAGCAGCCGGCGCTCGATCTCGCGCTTCGCCGCCTCGGCCTCGGCAGGCCCGAGATTGCCGCGCGCGCGCTCGGTCTCGATCTCCTTCAACTGGTCGCGATAGACCTCGATATCGTGGCGTGCGCGGGCCGCGCCGGCCGCGGGCGGCTTCAGGAGCGGCCAGAGCAGCAGCGCCAGCACCGCGGCGGTGATAAGGCCGAGCAGGATCCAGAGCATCGCTAGTCCGAAACCAGCCGGTCGAGCCGCGCCCGCTCTTCCGCCGTCAGCGGCGGCGGCGCCTCGGCCTTGGCGGCGGTCGCCAGGCGGCGGTAGTAGACGGCGACGCCGATACCGGCCAAGCCCAGCAGGGCGAACGGCCCGATCCACAAGGCCGCGGTGCGCGCATTGAACGGCGGCTTCAGCAGCACCCAGTCGCCATAGCGCGCCACGACATAGTCCTGCACCTTGGCATCGCTGTCGCCGGCCTCGATGCGCTCGCGCACAATGCGGCGCAGATCCTTGGCCAGCGGCGCGTTGGAATCCTCGATCGACTGGTTCTGGCAGACCAGGCAGCGCAGCGACTTGGCAATCTCGCGCGCGCGCAGCTCCTGGGCCGGATCCGGCAGCGGTTCGTCGACGCCGATGGCGAAGGCGGGCGCGGCGAGCAGAAGGAGAGCGAGAAACGCGCCCTTGAACCCTCCCCCGGCCGAAGGACGGGGGAGGGCTGGGTGGGGGTTAGGCCGCCCGCGCCGGCGTCGGCGGCAAACCCCCTCCCGGCCTCCCCCGTCTGGCGACGGGGGAGGAGAGGAAAACAACCGCCTCAGCATGACCGGCTCGTCTTTCCGGTGCGCTTCAGGTCGCGCAGCATGGGCAGGATCTTCTCATCCAGCATCTCGCGCGTGACGACCGAGATGTACTTGCACATGATGGTGCCGTCGCCCGCGACCACGAAAGTTTCCGGCGCGCCGTAGACGCCCCAGTCGATGGCGACGCGCCCGGAGATGTCGGCGCCGGTGCGCGTATAGGGATCGCCGAAGGTCTCCAGCCAGCGCGACGCCGCCTGCGGCTGGTCCTTCCAGTTCAGGCCATGAATTGGCACTTCCTTCGTCTTCGCAAGCTCGACCCAGACCGGATGCTCGATCCGGCATGGTGCGCACCAGGAGGCGAAGACATTGACCAGCGACGGCTCGCCCTTCGTCAGATCGGCCGTCGAAAGGCCCGCATTCCGCCCCTGGACCGGCGGCAGCTCGAAGGCCGGCACCGGCTTGCCGATCAGCGCCGAAGGGATATCGCGCGGGCGCAGGCTCAGTCCGGCATAGAGCGCGCCGGCGATCAACGCGAAGACCAGCAGCGGCAGCAGGACCTTGAGGCGCATGCTCACTCCGCCGGCGCCGCCGCGGCCTGGGCGCGCTGGCGCGACGGTGCGCCGACGCGGTGGCGGCGATCGGTCAGGCTGACCACGCCGCCCGCCGCCATCGCCACGGCACCGAGCCAGATCCAGATGACGAGCGGCTTCCAGTAGAGCCGCGCGGCATAGCCGCCCTTGCCGTCCGGCTCGCCGATCACGACATAGAGATCGCCGGCGAGCGTGCTTTCGATCGCCGCCTCGGTCGTGTCCATCGGCGGCTGCGGGAAGCGGCGCGTCTCCGGCTGCAGCACATAGAGATGCTGGCCGCCTTTCGCGACGGCGAAGCTGCCCTGCAGCGCGGTGTAGTTCGGCCCGCGCATCTGGCGCGCGCCCTCGAAGGTGAGCGTGTAGCTGCCGACATCCACCTTGTCGCCCGGCTTCAGGATGGTCAGCACCTCGCGCTGCCAGGCGGAGGAGGCGGTGATGCCGAGCACCGTCAGGGCGATGCCAAGATGGGCGAGGCTCATGCCATAGGCGGCGCGCGGCAGGTTCAGCGCGCGGTTCAGGCTGTCGCGCAGCGCGACGCGGCCGAGGCCCACGCGCTCCGCCCATTCGACGATCACGCCGACCGTCACCCAGGCGAACAGGCCGAGCCCGAGCAAGGCCAGCACCGGCCCGTCCGCAAGCCACCACCAGCCGGCCAGCACGGCGATCGCCGCCGCCGCGAAGGCGAATTTCAGCCGCTGTAGCGCGCCGGCCAGATCGCCGCGCTTCCAGGCCAGCAGCGGCCCGACCGCCATGGCGACCACCAGCGGCGTCATCAGGGGCACGAACACCGCGTTGAAGAAGGGCGGGCCGACCGAGACCTTCTCAGCCGTGATCGCGTCGAGGAACAGCGGATAGAGCGTGCCGAGCAGCACGCTCCCCGTCGCCGTGGCGAGCAAGAGGTTGTTCAGCACCAGCGCGCCTTCGCGGCTCATCGGCGCGAACAGGCCGCCCGCCTTCAGCTCGCCGGCGCGGAAGGAGTACAGCGCCAGCGAGCCGCCGACCACCAGGCAGAGGAAGATCAGAATGAACACGCCGCGCGCCGGGTCGGTGGCGAAGGCGTGCACCGAGGTGAGCACGCCGGAGCGCACCAGGAAGGTGCCGAGCAGCGACAGCGAGAAGGCGATGATGGCGAGCAGGATGGTCCAGCTCTTCAGCGCGTCGCGCTTCTCGGCGACGATCGCCGAATGCAAGAGCGCGGTGGCGGCCAGCCACGGCATGAAGGAGGCGTTCTCGACCGGGTCCCAGAACCACCAGCCGCCCCAGCCGAGCTCGTAATAGGCCCAGTACGAGCCAAGGGCGATGCCGAGCGTCAGGAAGCACCAGGCGACCAGGGTCCAGGGGCGCACCCAGCGGGCCCAGGCCGGGTCGACCCGGCCCTCGATCAGCGCGGCGACGGCAAACGAGAACGCCACCGAGAGGCCGACATAGCCGAGATAGAGCAGCGGCGGATGGAAGGCGAGGCCGGGATCCTGCAGCAGCGGGTTCAGCCCGTTGCCGTCGACCGGCGCCGGATCGAGGCGCAGGAACGGGTTCGAGGTGAGCAGGATGAACAGCAGGAAGCCGATGCCGATCATGCCCTGCACCGACAGGATGCGGGCGCGCAGGCTCATCGGCAGGTTGCCGCCGAACACGGCGACGGCGGCGCCGAACAGCGCCAGGATGGTCACCCAGAGCAAGAGCGAGCCCTCGTGATTGCCCCAGACGCCGGCGACCTTGTAGAGCATCGGCTTCAGGGAGTGCGAGTTCTGCGCCACGTTGACGACCGAGAAGTCGGAGCCGACGAAGGCGACGGTCAGCATGGCGAAGGCGATCAGAGCGAGCGCCGCCTGCGCCAGCGCCGCCGTGCGCCCCAGTGCCATCCAGGCGACATTGCCGGTCCAGGCGCCGACCAGCGGCAGCGTCGATTGCACCAGCGCCACCGCCAGCGCCAGCACGAGGGCGAAATGGCCGAGCTCGGCGGTCACTGTTTCTGACCCTCGCCTGGTTTCCAGTGGTCCTGCTTCTTCAAGGCGCTGGCCACCTCGGGCGGCATGTAGTTCTCGTCATGCTTGGCCAGGATCTCGTCGGCGACGAACTGGCCGCCGGAATCCAGCTTGCCATGCGCCACCACGCCCTGGCCTTCGCGGAACAGGTCGGGCAGCAGGCCGGTATAGACCACACGCAGGGTGTTGGCGGTGTCGGTGACGCGGAACTCGGTCGTCAGCCCGTCGCGCTTCACGCTGTCCGCCTCGACCAGCCCGCCGATGCGGATGCGCTGGTTCGGGGCAACGCCTTTCTCGACGATGTCGGTCGGGCTGTAGAAGAAGACCAGGTTCTCCCGGAACGCGAGCAGGACCAAAGTGGTCGCCACCGCCAGCACGGCGACGCCCGCCCCCAGCATATAGAGCCGCCGCCGCTTCCGGGTCATGGCCGCTCCTCGCCACCGCGCCGCGGCCGCGCGGGCCGCTCGCGCTCCGCCTGGCGCTCGGCCTGGCGCATGCCGCGATAGGAGGCGATGGCGAGCCCGGCCAGCACCGCGGCGGCGATGCCATAGGCCGGCCAGACATAGGCTGCATAGCCGCCCATCTGCAGGAAGGTCCGGAAGCTCTCCATGATGCTATCGGCATATCCCGGGGTGGGGGCGCCGTCCAGCGTCCCGCATCGATGCGGCACCGTGCCTCACGCCGAATTCACCTGTCATTGCCGCGCCTTCGGCCGTGTGGCCTAATCCGCGGCAGCGGGAGAGAGACGCATCGCGCAAAACGGGGCAAACCCATGGATTTCGAGATTCCGGCCGCCATCCAGGCCAAGCTCAAGGCGCTCGACGACTTCATCGAGCGCGAGATCAAGCCGCTCGAGGCCGAGAACATCCAGTATTTCGACCACCGGCGCGAGCATGCGCGGACCAACTGGGATAATGACGGCCAGCCGCGCGACGAGTGGGAGGCGCTGCTCAAGGAAATGCGCCGCCGCGCCGACAAGGCCGGGCACCTCCGCTTCGCCCTGCCGAAGGAATTCGGCGGCGAAGGGGGCTCCAACCTCGCCATGGCGATCATCCGCGAACATCTCGCGGCGAAGGGGCTCGGGCTGCACAACGACCTGCAGAACGAAAGCTCGATCGTCGGCAACTTCCCGGTCGTGCACCTGCTCGCCGCCTATGGCTCGGCCGAGCAGAAGAAGCTGATCGAGCCCGCGATCACCGGCGAGCAGCGCATCGCGTTCGGCCTGACCGAGCCGAACCACGGCTCCGACGCCACCTGGATGGAGACCAGCGCGCGGAAGGACGGATCCGACTGGATCATCAACGGCGCGAAGCGGTTCAACACCGGCCTGCACTCGGCGACGATCGACATCATCTTCGCCCGCACTTCCGGCAAGGCGGGCGATGCGCGCGGCATCACCGCCTTCATGGTCCCGGTCAAGACGCCGGGCTTCAAGGTCGAGTTCATGTGGTGGACCTTCAACATGCCCTCCGACCACGCCGAGGTGTCGCTCACCAATGTCCGCGTGCCGTCCTCCTGCATCCTGGGCGGCGAGGGCGAGGGCCTGATCGTGGCGCAGCATTTCGTGCACGAGAACCGCATCCGCCAGGCCGCCTCCGGCGTCGGCGTGGCGCAGTACTGCATTAACGAGAGCGTCGACTACGCCCGCAACCGCATCGTGTTCGGCAAATCGCTCGCGACCCACCAGGCGATCCAGTGGCCCTTGGCGGAGAAGCAGACCGAGTGCGAGATGGTGCGCGGCCTCGTCTACAAGACCGCCTGGGAGCTCGACCGCGGCAACCACATGACGATCAGCGACAAGGTTGCCATGTGCAACTACCGCGGCAACCGGCTGGCCTGCGAGGCGGCCGACCTCGCGATCCAGGTGCATGGCGGCATCGGCTATTCCCGCCACAAGCCGTTCGAGCACATCTACCGCCACCACCGCCGCTACCGCATCACGGAGGGGTCGGAGGAGATCCAGATCCGCAACGTCGCGGGGCATCTGATGGGGTTCCGCGGGCGGAACCGGAACGCCGGCGAAGACTAGGTCCAGCGTCGATTCAGACCTTTGCGCGGAGCGGGACGGAACGTCGCTCGGGCAGGAGGCGTTTTCCGGGTCGGGATTTTGACCCGGATGGCATGCCATGAGCGACGTCGCGCCCGCCGCCTCTCCAGGGGCCGCCCGATTCGCCGTTCCGGCCTTGACGCTGGTCGCCATTGCCGGGGCGGCAGTGGCCATATGGTACCTTGCCGACCTGCTGATGCTGGTCTTCGGCAGTATCGTGCTGGCCGTGCTTCTCCGGTCGATCGCCAGCGTGATCTCCGACCACACACCGTTGCCGGAGAACGTCGCCTTCGCCGGTGCGATCGCGCTGTGCTTGGTATTGGTCATCGGCGCGACCTTGACCGCAGGCAGCCAGATCGGCGGGCAGATGGCCCAGCTTGTCTCCAAAGTTCCGGAAGCCTGGTCGGCAGTCGAGAAAGAGCTGCAGCAGCATCAATTCGGCCAGCTGATCCTGGATGGGGCGCAGCGCCTGCTTGATGGCAAGACGGTGCCCAGCATGTACGGATTCGCGACGACCGCCTTTGGCGGCCTTGGCGACGCGCTGGTGGTGCTCGTTCTCGCCATCCTCGTCGGCGCCAATCCGGGGCTCTATAAACGCGGACTGCTCGCCCTGATCCCACGGGCCGGCTGTGATCGGGTGGCAGACGCCCTGGATGCCGCCGGCCGCGCCCTGCGGGGCTGGCTGCTGGGCCGGGTAATCGGGATGGCGATAGTCGGCGTGCTGACCGGCCTCGGCCTGTGGATGCTCGGCGTGCCGATGGCCCTCGGGCTCGGCTTCCTCGCCGCGGTGCTGGATTTCGTGCCGTTCTTCGGCCCCATCCTGGCGGCTGTTCCTGCCGTGCTGATTGCTTCTGGTCAGGGCTGGGCCCTGGCGGCGTACACGGCGCTCCTGTTCCTCGTCGTTCAGAACCTTGAGGGCTATCTATTTGAGCCGATGATCGAGAAATGGGCGGTGCATTTGCCGCCGGCGCTCACCGTGCTGGCGGTCGTGATCTTCGGCTTCCTGTTCGGCATCCCCGGCATCGTCTTCGCCACACCGCTTATGGTGGTCACCTTCGTGTTGGTGCGGAAGCTCTACGTGCAATGGGCGCTGGGCAAGGCGCCGGGATAGCGGCGGAAATGCTCAACCCTCCACCCGCGCCAACCTGAGTGCCCGCACCCGCCGCGCCGCGATCTCCGCTCGCATCCGCAGGATCAGCACGACGAGGAAGAAGCAGACGTAGCCGCCGGTCATCAAGAGCAGCGGGCGCAGCATGCTCGGGTCGATCTTCGGGCCTGACAGCGTGAACACGCTGGCCGGCTGGTGCAGCGTGTTCCACCAATCGACCGAGAACTTGACGATCGGCACGTTCACCGCGCCGACGATGGCGAGGATGCCGGCGGCACGCGCCGCGCGCTCCGGGTCGTCATAGGCCTGCCACAGCGCGAGATAGCCGAGATAGAGGAAGAACAGGATCAGCATCGAGGTGAGGCGCGCGTCCCACACCCACCAGGTGCCCCAGGTCGGCAGGCCCCAGATCGAGCCGGTGGCGAGGCAGATGGCGGCGAAGCCGGCGCCGAGCGGCGCCGCTGCCTTGGCGCCGAGATCGGCCAGCGGATGCCGCCAGACCAGCGCGACCGCGCTCATCAGCGCGATCCCGGTATAGACGCCGAGCGCCAGCCAGGCCGCCGGCACGTGGATGTACATGATCCGCACGCTGTCCTTCTGCTGATAGTCGATCGGCGAGAGGACGAGGGCGTCGTAGAGCCCGGCGGCGAAGCATATCAGGCCCAGCGCCGCGGCGACGGGCAGCACGACGCGCGCGAGCCTCAGGAAGCGCGTCGGGTTGGCGAACCAGTGCAGGTTGGCGGCCATCGGCGGCTTATCCCCTACTCCAGCGACAGCCGCAAGGCCGCGGCGGCGGCGATCGGGGAGAGGCCGACCGAGGCCACGGCCAGCGCCGCCAGGATCAGCAGGTGCGCGGCCAAGCCGAGGCCGGAGATCGCCGCCTCGGTCGCGCCGGCGCCGAAAATCAGCACCGGCACATAGAGCGGCAGCACCAGCAGCGAGAGCAGGAAGCCGCCGCGCCGGACCCCCACCGCCAGCGCCGCGCCGATGGCGCCGATGGCGGACAGCGTCGGCGTGCCGAGCAGCAGCGCGGTGATCAGCCCCGGAATCGCCGTCGGCGGCAGGTTCAGCATCAGCCCCAGCACCGGCGCCAGCGCGATCAGCGGCAGGCAGCAGGCCGCCCAATGGGCCGCGAGCTTGGCCAGCACGACGAGTTCGAGCGGCAGCGGCGACAGCGCCAGCAATTCCAGGCTCCCGTCTTCGTGATCGGCCTGGAACAGCCGGTCGAGCGAGATCAGCACGGCGAGCAGGGCGGCGATCCACAGCACGCCGGCGGCGATGCGGCCCAAGGTCTCGCGCTCCGGTCCGATGCCGAGCGGGAACAGCAGCACCACCAGGCCGAAGAAGCCGAGCGCGAGGCCCGCCGTGCCGCCCTGGCGGAAGCCCAGCGCGATGTCGCGCCGCAGGATGGCGAGGAAGGCCCTCACTTGACGATGCCGAGCCGGAGCCGGTCGATCGCCGGCAGGCCGAGATCGAGATGGCTCGCGATCACCGCCGATCCGCCATGGTCGAGATGCATCTCCAGCAGGCTGCGGAAGGCGGCCACGCCCTCGGCATCCAGCGCCGTGGTCGGCTCGTCCAACAGCCAGAGCGGCCGATGCACCAGCACCAGCCGGGCGAGGGCGAGACGCCGCCGCTGCCCGGCCGAGAGATAGCGCGCCGGCAGATCGGCCACGTGGTCGAGGCCCAGCCGGTCGACGGCGCGGCGCACGCTCTGCCGCTGGCGCCGGTTGTCGTCCAGCGCGGCGCGCCAGAAGCGCAGGTTCTCGGTGACGCTGAGCGCCGGCTTCAGGGCATCGAGATGGCCGATCCAGGCGACCCGCCGGCGGTGCGCCCCCGGCGCCTCGGCGACGTCCTGGCCCTCCCACAGCACCTGACCTTGGGCCGGCGCCAGGAAGCCCGCGAGCAGGCGCAGCAGGCTCGACTTGCCGGTGCCGTTCGGGCCCTCGACCACCAGCGCCCGGCCGGCCTCGACCTTGAAGCCGAGGCCGCGGAACAGCCGCCGCTCACCCCGTATGCAGGCCAGGTCGCGGGTCTCGAGGGTCATTTCCTGGAATCCTCCCCCGGCCGAAGGACGGGGGAGGGCAGGGTGGGGGTGAACCGTCTCCGCCCGCTGCGGCCAATGTCCCGCAAAAACCCCCTCCCAACCTCCCCCGTCTTCGCCGGGGGAGGAGCAAAAAGCAGCGGTGCAGGCTCAGCTTGCCGCAACATTTCCCGACCTATAGCACGGCGGCTTGCCGCCGCGCGGGGCGACCCATAGATTCCGTGCAAAACCAAGACGAAACCGGTGTAAGAGGGTCGGCACATGGCGACCGAACACAAGACCAAGGTGCTGATCCTGGGCTCCGGCCCGGCCGGCTGCACGGCCGCGATCTACGCCGCCCGCGCCTCGCTTTCGCCGATCCTGGTGCACGGTCTGCAGCCGGGCGGCCAGCTCACCATCACCACGGATGTGGAGAATTATCCGGGCTTCGCCGAGACCATCCAGGGCCCCTGGCTGATGCAGCAGATGGAGGCCCAGGCGGCGCATGTGGGGACGACGATCATTGCCGACACCATCGTCTCGGTGGACCTGTCGAAGCGCCCCTTCGTCGCCATCGGCGATTCGGGCGACCGCTATGTCGGCGACACCCTGATCATCGCCACCGGCGCCCAGGCGAAATGGCTGGGCCTGGACAGCGAGAAGCAATTCCAGGGCTTCGGCGTCTCCGCCTGCGCCACCTGCGACGGGTTCTTCTTCCGCGGCAAGGAAGTGGCGGTGATCGGCGGCGGCAACACGGCGGTAGAAGAAGCGCTCTACCTGACCAACCACGCCACCAAGGTCACCCTGGTGCACCGCCGCGACCAGCTCCGCTCCGAGAAGATCCTGCAGCAGCGCCTGTTCGCCAACCCCAAGATCGTGGTGGTCTGGGACCACGTGGCTGACCAGGTGCTGGGCACGGCGGAGCCGCCCGGCGTGACGGGACTGCGCATCGCCCATGCGAAGACCGGCGCCAAGCGCGATCTCAAGCTCGACGGCGTGTTCGTCGCCATCGGCCACACGCCGAACACGCAGATCTTCAAGGGCCAGCTCGACATGGACGGCGAGGGCTATCTCGTTACCCGGCCGGGCACCACGTTCACCAACGTGCCGGGCGTTTTCGCCTGCGGCGACGTGCAGGACAAAGTCTACCGCCAGGCAGTTACCGCCGCGGGGACCGGCTGCATGGCGGCGCTGGATGCGGAGAAGTTCCTGGCGCATGCCGCGCTGCCGCACGCCGCCGCGGCCGACTGATCGGAGTTTCGGGGGGTGCCGACAGCCAAGGTTTCGATGGATTGGGACAAGCTGCGCATCTTCCACGCGGTGGCGGAGGCAGGCAGCTTCACCCATGCCGGCGAGCAGCTGAACCTCAGCCAGTCGGCGGTCAGCCGGCAGATTGCGGCGCTGGAGGAAAGCCTCACCACGCCGCTCTTCCACCGCCATGCCCGCGGCCTGATCCTGACCGAGCAGGGCGAGGTGCTGTTCCGCACCGTGCACGAGGTGTTCGGCAAGCTGGCCATGGCCGAGGCGATCCTGCTGGACAGCAAGGACCGGCCGCGCGGCGAGCTCAAGGTGACGGCCACCATGGCCTTCGGCTCGGTCTGGCTCGCGCCGCGCGTGCGCGAGTTCATCGACCTCTACCCCGACATCAACGTCGTGCTGCTGCTGCACGATGACGAGCTCGACCTCTCCATGCGCGAGGCCGACGTGGCGATCCGGATGCGCAAGCCGGTCCAGCCGGACCTCGTCTACCGGAAGCTGATGACTTTCCACTATCACATCTATTCGTCGCCCCAGTACCTGAAGCGCTTCGGCGTGCCGAAAAACCTGGACGAGCTCGATAGCCACAAGCTCATCACCTATGGCGAGGAGGCGCCGCCGCCGCTGCGCGACGTCAACTGGCTGATCACGGCCGGCAAGCCGCCGGCGGTGAAGCGCACGCCGATCATGCAGGTCAACAACGCCTATGCGATCATGCGCGCGGTGGAGAGCGGGCTCGGCATCGCCTCGATCCCGGATTACATCGCCGACGGCACCACGCGCCTCGTCCGCATCATGGACGATGTCGAGGCGCCGGCCCGCGACGCCTATTTCGTGTATCCGGAAGAGCTCCGGAACTCCAAGCGGATCAACGTGTTCCGCGATTTCCTGCTGCGCAAGGTGGCGGACTGGCAGTACTGAGCCGGTCGCAACAACTGTCCGACATATCGCCGTCTGATATAGCCATGCGGTTTCGGCATGGCGGACGTTCCATACTTGATCTGGTTGTTATGCTGCACCGCCCCTAACTATTTCCCTGTGCAGCGCGGCGTTGCGTCTCTCTGCACACCGAGTTTCCGAGTTCGGGCCGCGAGGTCCGAAACCGGGTTTCGCGCCCTCCCAGGTGTGAAGCCCATTTACGTCTCCCAGACGTGAAGCCTCCCTGTTTGACTGCCCCCGGTGAACAACCGGGGGCTCTTTTTTTGTCCAGCGTGCTTCGCGTCAAAAAAAATGGGGCGATCGCGCAGCGACCGCCCCTGTAGCCCGACCGGCTGTGCCGCTACCCCTTGCCGTAGAACAGGTTCGGGAAGAACAGCGCGATATCGGGGAAGATGATGATGAGCAGCACGCCCACCAGCGTCACCAGCACATAGGGAATGACCGAGGTATAGATCTCGCCCATGGTCACGCTCGGCGGCGCCACGCCCTTCAGGTAGAACAGGTTGAAGCCGAAGGGCGGCGTCATGTAGCCGATCTCCATCATGATGATGAAGATCACCCCGAACCAGATCTGGTCGAAGCCCGCCGCGTCGATCACCGGCAGAAAGACCGGGAGCGTGATCAGCATGATGCCGACCGGGTCGAGCACCATGCCGAGCAGGAACAGCACGAAGATCATGAAGGCGAGCGCGCCCCACTTGCCGCCGGGGATGTAGCGCATCAGGTCCTGGATGAAGTCGTGCGCGCCGAGCGTGGTATAGGCGGTGGAGAAGGCGTGCGCGGCGAACAGGATCCACATGATCAGCGCCGTCAGGCGCAAGGTCTGGATGGCGCCGTTGCGCAGGTTCTCGATGGTCAGCTGGCGGTTCACCGCCGCCGCGACCATGGCGCCGAGCACGCCGATCGCCGCCGCCTCGGTCGGCGTGGCGAGGCCGCCGAAGATCGAGCCCAGCACCATCACCACGATCATGATCGGCAGCAGCACGGCGCGCAGCGCGCGCAGCTTCTCCGGCCAGCTGCCGCGTTCCTCCGGCGGCAGCGCCGGCGCGATGGATGGCTGCAACCAGCCGCGCACGCCGATATAGATCGTGACCAGGATGAACAGCAGGATGCCGGGGCCGATGCCGGAGGCGAACAGCCGGCCGACCGACACCTCGCTGATCAACGCATAGAGCACCATCGGGATCGAGGGCGGGATCAGGATGCCCCAGCCGCCGCCGGTGTTGATGGCGCCGAGCGCCAGCTTGGTGTCGTAGCCGCGCTCCAGCATGCGCGGCAGTGCGATGGTGCCCATGGTCACCACGGCGGCGCCGCTGATGCCGCTCATCGCCGCGAACAGGGCGCAGATCGCCACCGTGCCGATGGCGAGCCCGCCGCGCAGGCCGCCGAACCACAGATGCATCATCCGGTACAGCGCATGCGCGACGCCGGATTTCTCCAGGATCATCGCCATGAAGACGTAGAGCGGGATGGCGACGAGCGTGAAGTTCTCCATCGAATCCCAGAACTTCGACGCGACCAGGTAGAACGCCACCGGCCCCATCGAGAAGTAGAGGAAGACGACGGAGACGCCGCCGAGCACGAAGGCGAGCGGCACGCCGAGCAGCAGGAACAGCAGCAGCGAGCCGAAGAACAGGAAGGTGAGTAGTTCGACACCCATGATGCGGCCGCCGGCTTTCTAGTGAGAGGGTTCGTCGGTGGCTTGGGCACCGAAAGTTTCGTCGTCGGCCGGCAGGCCCATCAGGACGCGGATATCCGCGACCAGCCGCACGATGCCCTGCAGCAGCAGCAGCAGGCCGGCGACCGGGATCATCAGCTTCACCGGCCAGACCGGCGGATTCCAGATGCTCTGGGAGGTCTCCAGCTTCTCGATGGAGTCCCAGGCCAAGTCGGTGCCCTGGTACATCAGCACCGCCATGAACATGAAGAACAGGATCGAGGTGGCGACGTCGACCAGCGCCTTCCGCTTGCGCGGCATCTTTCCGTAGAAGATGTCGACGTTCACATGTGCGCGCTCGGCGAGCAGGTATCCGCCGGCGATCACGCCGTAGACGCCGAAGACCAGCTGCGCCAGCTCCGAGGTCCAGATCGCCGGGCGCCCGACGAGGTAGCGCATGGCGACATCGATGATCAGCAGCACGAAAATCGGCAGGATGATCCAGGCGACGGTGCGGCCGATCCACCGGTTCAGGCGGGTAATCCCCCTGGCAATATTGAGCATGTCGGCTTTCTCTTCGACAGAAGCCCGCGTCCGAGCCCGTCGCAGGTGCCGCGCTGCGGTCCCTGCGCCGGTGCTCGGAAACGGGCCTTCAGTTCATCCGCACCGATTGCGCGGGTTTCCCCGGACGGCCTCAGACGTAGCCCAGATCCTTCATGAACGACGTCAGGATCTCGGCGCCCTTGGCGGCCCGATCTCCCTTGACCGTTTCCTTGGCCAGGATTTCCTTCGAGGCGGCCGCGAACTTTTCCTGCACGGCCTTGGGGAACTGCACCACCTCGACGTTGTTTTCCTTCTTGCCCCTGGTCAGCGCGACCGCCTCCTTGTGCTGGTACTCGGCAGTACGGCTGAAGAACCGCTCGTCCGCCAGCGTCATCAGGATCAGCCGCAGGTCGGCCGGCAGCTTCTCGACGGCGGCCTTGTTGAACACATAGGCATCGGTGGTGATGCCCAGCGCCGGCTTCATGTGGAAGCGCGCCACTTCCCACAGCTTCATGGTCAGCGCGCCCTGCGCGGCGCCCCAATGCGCCCCGTCGACCACGCCGGTGGAGAGCGACTGGTACAGCTCGGGCCCGGCGATATGGGTCGGCGAGGCGCCGGCCATCGACAGGTAATCCATCAGCGTGCCGGCCGAGCGCAGCTTGAGCGTCTTGAAGTCGTCCATCGTGGCGATCTTCTTGTTCAGCACCAGCTCGGTCGTATAGGCCTTCTCGGTGCGGTAGATGACGCCCTTGGGCTCGAGCTCCTCGTTGACGAGGTTCTCGCCGCCCAGGTTCTTCAGGTAATGCGTCATCTCCCAGGGCTCGAGCAGCGAGCCGGGCACGCCATAGGCGAGACCCATGGCCTGCGCCTCGCCGAGGATGTAGGCCGCCGACAGCGTGCCCATCTCGACCACGCCCTTGCGCACGATGTTGAAGATCTCACCGCCCTTGGCGAGCTCGCCGGCGCCGAACATCTGCAGCTTGAAGCGGCCGTCCGAGCGCTTGCCCAGCTCGGTATTGAACCATTCCAGGCTGTCCTTGAACGAGGCGGACGCCTTCGGCCAATGCGACTGGACCTTCCAGGTCACTTTGCTCTGCGCCCTGGCCGAGCCGATGATGGCGGGGGCCGCGGCGAGGGCGGCCGGCACGGCGGCAAGGCCGAGCGACGTCTTGATCAGGCTGCGCCGGTTGACGCGGGGGCTCGCAGGCTTCTGCCCGTTTGGCATGACCGTATCCTCCTTGGAATATCTCCCGCACTGCATGGTGCGGGATGGTTTGACGATGGGGCGATACAACACATGCATACGCCCAGCGTCAATCCGTTGGGCCGCCGCGGCGGCGATCGATCAAGCCCTGGATGGAAACGGCGCGCGCTCCGGCATCGGCACGGGTCTCTGCCGATTGCAGGATAGCGCGGAATCTCGCGCCGGCGGGCCTGGCGGACTGGCCCGCCTCTGCCGCCTGGCCTATTGTCATTGCCGGGCAGGCCCGATTGTCTTGGGGGAGATCGGAGGGCGGCATGAAGCGTGGGGTTTGGGCGCCGTGCGCCGCGCTCGTCGCCGTGTTGCTGGCGGCGCGCGGCGAGGCTGCCAGCGTGCCCGACAAGCAGGCACTGGAAGGCGTCGACAGCATCACCGTCAATGCCAGCGTCGGCCCCGGCGGCCCGACGGAATGCGGCAGCACGGCCGCGCTGGTGCGGTCGGCGGTGGCCGGCCGGCTCGGCCAGGCCGGACTGAAAATCGCCGAGGGCGCGCCGATCGCCGCCAACGCCCAGGCGGTGACGTTGGCCTTCGAGCGAGGCCAGGTCTGCGTCACCTCGGTGACGCTTCGCATCGGCCTGTTTGCCTTCTACTACACCGATCCGGCGACCAGGCAGGAGCGGCTCGGCGAGGTCGTGCTGGTCAACAAGTCCGGCATGCTCACCTCCGACACGGCCACCCATTCCCAGCAGGTCGCCGCCCTGGTGCGGCGCATGCTGGACGAGTTCGTGCTCGACTGGCGCGAAGCCAACCTGATGGCGCAGATCGACAAGCTCGCCCCGGCCGCCGGCGGCGACACGGCCGCGCTTTCGGTGGAGATCCGCACCGCCAATGCCCAGCGCCGGCTGACCGAGCTCGGTCTCTATGCCGGTGCCATCGACGGCGTGTTCGGCCAGGGCACCGCGCGGGCGGTATCGAGCTTCCAGAAGGCCTATGGCCTGGAAGTCACCGGCCAGCTCGACGAACCGACCTATGTCGCGCTGATCAAGTAGCCGCCGGTCCCTACGACGCGTCCTTGATGATCAGGTCGTCCGGCTTGCGGGTGAAGTTGTCGGAGCGATAGTCCGGCACCTGGTGCGCCCAGGCGCCGAGCCGGTCGTTGATGCCCTTGGCTTCCTTCTCCACCTCTTCGGCGGAGAGCAGGATCTTCTTCTCGTCGGTCTTGGCCAGGTCCTTGGCCACCTGGGCGGCATCCACGCTGGCCTTGAAGTTTACCCAAGGCTTGCCGTCCTTCTTCACCGTGCGGATCTCCAGCACCAGGCCGTCATAGGTGCGGTAGGTCGCCACCACGGCCTTGCTGAAGTCCACCGCATCGGCCTTGGCCACGTCGTCGAAATTGACGAATTCCAGGCCCCCGGCGATGCCGTTGACGTCGGAGACCTTGGCCTTCTTGTCCTTCGGCAGGCCGACCAGTTCGAACTCCTCCTTGGCCGGATCGGTGCGGCGGATCTCCGCTTTGGCGCCGTCCGGCTGCGCGATCTCGACCGACATGATACGGCCGCGCACGACCTTGAAGGTCTCCTTGTCGACCCAGCTCATCGGGTCGGCCTTCACCTCCAGCCGGCCGTGCACCAGCCAGGCCTTGGTGTCGGAGGCCTTGCGCACGAAGATCTCGGCCGGCCGCATCGTCGTCTCGGAGGCCTTGGTCTTGCCGATCAGCAGGCTCGCCAGGTCCTTCGAAGCCTTGTCCTTCAGCGTGATGCGCACCGCCTCGGAGCCCGGCTTGTCGAGATCGCCGACGCCCATCTTCTGGTGCAGCTCCGGGTTCTCCGAGCGCGGCTCCAGGATCTGCAGCTCGGCGATCCCCACCACCGCCTTCTTCACCGCGTCGTCGCGCACGCGGTAATCCGCCTTCTCCTTCAGCACCCAGCGGTCCTCGCCCTGGCGCTGGATGGTGAAGCTCTGCTTGGCGTCGGCGATCATCAGGGTGCCGACATCGTTGATCTGCTGGGCCAGCGCCGGGAACAGCGGGCCCTGGTCGCCGATGCTGCTGGCGGTCTGTTCCGCCTGGCGGATGACGATCCAGGCGGCCGCCGCCACCGCGACGACCGCGGCGCCGGCCATGATGGTCAATCCTTTGGCGCGCATCGTGGCTCTCCCGTCACACCTTGCCGTGCCCGGCGGAGCGGCGCTGGCGCCGCACGGCGCCGAGGCCGATGGCGACGCCCGCCACGACGATCGGCACCAGGCCGATATTGGCGAACTTGATCCAACCGGCGAGCCGCTCGACGCTGCGGTTCAGATTGTACTGCACGTCGCGCAGCTCGCGGCGCACGCGGATCAGCTCCTTGCGGAAATTGTCGATCGCGGCCTGCTCCTCGGCCGAGAGCAGCGCGCCGCCGGCCCCGGCCTTGCGCTTGGATTGCAGCTCGGCGATCTGCTTCTCGGTCTCCTGCAGCTTCTTCTGCAGCTCCTGCTCGCGGCTCACGAATTCCTGCCCCGCCTCGCGGCGCAGCTGGTCGATCGCCTCGAACGGCCGGTTCGAGCGGCCGCGGCTTCGGAGCGTGATCAGGTCGTTCGAACCGGACAGGCTGTCCACTGCGTTGACCAGCAGGTCGGCATTGCCGGCGAAGGGCACCGCCATGCGCTGGCCGAAGAAATCCTGCACCCGCACCCAAAAGCGGTCCTCGATCATGTCGACATCGGCGACGACGACGACGTTGATCGGGCCCTTGCTCTCGGCCAGATGCGGCTTCGCGGCTTCGGCCGGCTTCTCGTCGGCCTTTGCTTCCGGCTTCGCCTCGCCTTCCTTGGCTTCCTCGCCCTCCTTCTTCGGCGGCGGCGGCGGGCCGTCGGGGAAGGCCGACTTGGCGGGGCCCGAGATGCGCGCGGCCAGCGTGTAGCGCTCGCCGGAAGGCTTGAACTCCGCCAGCAGCACGTCCGGCTGCGGGCGCACCGCGATCTTGGCGACGTCGATCAGCGCCGCCTGGTCCTTCGAGCTGTAGAGCAGCGGAGTCACCGTGGTGCCGGCGCCCTCCACCGGCTTCAGCGCGCCGGCCGAGATCAGGTTGATGGTGCCGAGCTCGCCGGTGGTCACGTCGTCCGGATTGCGGTTCGCCGGGCCGAGCTGCATCCAGGCCACGTAATCGACCGCGCCGCGGCGCGAGCCTTCGCCGGCATTGACCCGGATCGCCACCGAGCGATCGCCGACGAAAAGCTTCTCGTCCATGGCGACGCCCCAGGCCTGCATCAGCTTGGGCAGGTTGGAGCTCTTCGGCTCCATCATCTGCATGCCCATCATGCCCTGCGGCGGCTGCTCGCTCTCGTAATGCGGATCGACCATCAGCACGACGCGGCCGCCGCGCATAACGAACTGGTCGATCGCGTATTGCGTCTGCTCGCTCAAGGCTTTCGGGTGCACGATCATCAGCACGGTGACGTCGTCGTCGATCGCCTTGACGTCGGTGGCGATAGTCTTGACCTGGAACACGTCCTTCAGCTGGTTGTACAGGATGTAGGGCGCGCCCTGGCCGCGCATCGCCGCCATCACGCCGCCCGGCCCGTACTGCATCTGGATGTCGGTGAGCAGGCCCAGCACCGGCTTCTTCGGGTCGGTCAGCGTGTAGACGAGCCGCGTCAGGTCGTATTCCAGGAACTGCTCGCGGTCCTGCTGCAGGAAGGGGATCACCTCCTGCTTGTCGGCGGTGTTGGTGCCGACCAGGCCGAAATAGAACTGCGTCGCCTGGTTGGCGTCGAGCGGCGCGCCTTGCACGCCGGCCGCCACCGCGCGGTCCTCGGCCTCGGTATAGGGCTCGGGGTCGATCACCTCGAGGCGGATCTTGCCGCCGGCGCGGCTCGCATAGGCTTCCAGCAGGTCGCGCACGCGCTGGCCATAGGCCTTGATCTGCGGCAGGTCGTTGGCGAGCTTGGCCGAATAGAACAGGCGCAGCGTGATCGGCTCCTGGATCGAGGCGAGCACGTTCCGGGTGCCTTCGGACAGCGTGTAGAGCTTCTGCTCGGTGAGGTCGATCCGGGGCGCGGTGCGCAGGCCCAGATTGGCCAGGATGTTGACCGCCAGGAAGAGGATGGCGGCGATCACCAGACCGGTGACGGAGATCAGCGTGCGGTTCATCGGATGGTCCTCAGCCGGCTTTCCGCATCTCGACCGCGATCGCGTTGGCGAACAGCCAGAGCGCGATCAGCGAGACGAAGAAGACGACATCGCGCAGATCGATGACGCCTTCGGTGATGGCGTTGAAATGGCGCAGGAAGCTGAACGAGGCGATCGCCTCGACCAGGATCTGCGGCGCCCAGCCGGCAAAGAAGTCGAGCACGATCGGCGCGCCCGACACGGTGAACAGGAAACAGACGACGACGCTCAGCACGAACGCGATCACCTGGTTGCGGGTCAGCGCCGACATGCAGGCGCCGATGGCGAGATAGCCGCCGGCCATGAAGAAGCTGCCGATATAGCCGGCCAGTATCACGCCGTGATCCGGATCGCCGAGATAGGCGACGGTGATCCACATCGGGAAGGTCAGCACCAGCGCCACGCCGGTGAACAGCCAGGCGGCCAGGAACTTGCCCAGCACAACGCCGGCCAGGCTGACCGGCAGCGACATCAGCAGCTCGATGGTGCCGGACTTGCGCTCCTCCGCCCATAGCCGCATCGAGATGGCGGGGATCAGGAACAGATAGAGCCAGGGATGGAAGGTGAAGAAGGCCTTCAGATCGGCCTGGCCGCGGGCGAAGAAATTGCCCACGTAGAAGGTGAAGATGCCGGTGCAGAACAGGAAGATGCAGATGAAGACATAGGCCACCGGCGTCGCGAAATAGCCCTGGAACTCCCGCTTGAAGACCGCGCCCGTGCCCTGCATCACGCGGCCTCCTGCGCGCTCGACGGCGCACCCATGGTGATGGCGCGGAACACGGCGTCGAGCCTGCCCGGTTCGGCGAAATGCTCGCCCAGCTGCCAGCCGCCTTCCACCGGATGGCCCTCGGCCAGCAGGCGCCCGCGCGCGATCACGATGGCGCGGGTGCACACGGCCTCGACCTCTTCCAGGATGTGGGTGGAGATCACGATCGCCTTGCCCGGCGCCATGCGCCGGATCAGTTCGCGCACCTCGTGCTTCTGGTTCGGGTCCAGGCCGTCGGTCGGCTCGTCCAGGATCAGCACCGGCGGGTCGTGCAGGATCGCCTGGGCCAGGCCGACGCGGCGCTTGTAGCCCTTGGACAGCGTGTCAATCGACTGGTCCAGCACATGGCCGATATCGACGTGCTCCACCGCATAGTCGATGCGCGCCTTGCGCTCCGGGCCCTTCAGCCCGCGCGCATCGGCGACGAATTCGAGGAAGCCGCGCGGCGTCATGTCCGGATAGGTCGGCGCGCCTTCCGGCAGATAGCCGATGGCGGCCTTGGTCTTCAGCGGCGCCTCGGCCACGTCCTCGCCCAGCACGCTGACGCCGCCGGCGCTCGGGCTGATGAAACCGGCGATCATCTTCATGGTGGTGGACTTGCCGGCGCCGTTGGGGCCGAGGAAGCCCAGGACCTCGCCCTGGTCGACCTTGAACGACACGTTGTCGACCGCAGTGATGGGACCGAACCGTTTCGACAGACCACGAATTTCCAGCAGGCTCATTCCCTGAAGCCCTTTTTTCCGATGTCTCGCGCCGCTGGCTAGCCTATCCCCGGCGCGCTAGATAGGCGGGGCCCGCCGAGGATGCAAGACCCCTGTGACGACCCTGGAACAAGCGGCGGACCTTAAGCAGATTGGGGAGCGAGGCAAGGCCCTAGGCGTGACCGACGACGTATCCTCGCCCTGCATCGGCATCTGCGTGCTCGACCCGGCTACCGGCTGGTGCAAAGGCTGTTTCCGTACCATCGACGAGATCGCCGATTGGACCCGGCTCGGCCCGCCCGGGCGGCGCGCCGTGGTCGAGGCGGCCAAGGCGCGGCGCCCGCGGCCGGTCGGGCAGGGCGAAGCGGCGAAGCGGAAATGGCGGTAACGGAACCGGCCGCCTGGCCCGTGGCGCGGCGCCGGCCGGCATTCGGCTGGCGCCTGCTGCAGCTTGCCATCGCGCTCGCGGTGGCGGCGCCGCTCGCCGCGCTGTTCCCCTACCTGTTCCACAGCGCCGGCGATTACTGGGGCCACGCGCTGACCAACGTGCTGCCGGAAACGGTGAGCAACACGCTGATCCTGCTCGCCGGGGTCGGCGCCGGCACCATCGTCGGCGGCGTCGCCGCCGCCTGGCTGGTCACCATGTGCCGGTTTCCGGGGCGCGGCCTGTTCGAATGGGCGCTGATCCTGCCGCTCGCCATGCCGGCCTATGTCATGGCTTATGTCTATACCGACTTGCTGCAGTTCGCCGGCCCGGTGCAGAGCGCGTTGCGCGCCGCCACCGGCTGGCAGCACGGCGATTACTGGTTCCCGCGCATCCACTCGATCGGCGGCGCCGTGCTGATGCTGACCATGGTGCTCTACCCTTACGTCTACCTGCTGGCGCGCAGCGCCTTCCTGGCGCAATCGATCTGCGTGATCGATGTCGGCCGCACGCTCGGCTGCGGCCCCTGGGCGGTGTTCTTCCGCGTCGCCCTGCCGCTGGCCCGGCCCGCCATCGTGGCCGGCGCGGCGCTGGCGCTGATGGAGACGCTGGCCGATTTCGGCACCGTCGCCTTTTTCGGCGTGCCGACCTTCACCACCGGCATCTATCGCGCCTGGTTCGCCTACGGCAATCCGGTGGCGGCGGCGCAGCTGTCGCTGATTTTGCTGGTGCTCGCCTTCGGCCTGCTGGCGACCGAACGCTGGGCGCGCGGCGACCGCCGCTTCCACCACACTTCGCGCCGCTACCGGCCATTGCCCGACTACCCGCTCACGGGCTGGCGCGCCGCTGCGGCCTTCGCCGTCTGCCTGGTGCCGATCGTGCTCGGTTTCCTGCTCCCGGCCGGCGTGCTGTTCGGGCACCTGATCGACGCGACGCAGCTGCCCTATCCGCCGCGCTATGTCGAATTCGCCCGCAACTCCCTGCTGCTTGCCAGCGTCGCGGCGGTGGTCGCCGTGCTGATCGCGGCGCTGCTCGCCTATGCGGTGCGGCTGCGCCCGGCGCGGCTGGCCGAGGCGATCAACCGCTTCGCCGCCATGGGCTATGCCATACCCGGCTCGATCGTCGCCGTCGGCGTGCTGATACCGCTGACCGCGGTGGACCACCTGGTGGACGGCTGGTCGCGCCAGGCCTTCGGCATCGCCACCGGCCTGCTGCTGACCGGGGGCCTGTTCGGCCTGGTCTATGCCTATTGCGTCCGCTTCCTCGCCATCGCGCTGCAATCGGTCGAAGGCGCGCTCGCCAAGGTGACCATGTCGATGGACGATGCGGCGCGCTCGCTCGGCGAAAGCCCGCGCGGCGTGCTCTGGCGCGTGCACCGCCCGCTGGTCTCCGGCGGCCTGCTCACCGCCGGTCTGATCGTCTTCGTCGACGTGATGAAGGAACTGCCGGCGACCCTGATCGTGCGCCCGCTCAATCTCGATACCTTGGCGGTGCAGGTCTTCAACCTGGTCGCCGACGAGCGCCTCGCCGAAGCCGCGCCGGCCGCGCTGTCGATTGTCGCTGCGGGCCTGATCCCCGTCCTGATCCTGTCCCGCCTGATCGCCGCCTCGCGGCCGGGGGCGTAGTGAAAGACCTCTCCGCCCGTGAGGACGGAGAGGACTTACGATCTTACTTCCACCCGGCGCGCTCGAAGATCTTCTGCGCCAGCGGCTGGTTCTTGCCCAGCACCTCGATATTCACCTTGTCGGCCTTGAAGCCGCCCAGCTGGTGCAGCGCCGGGTTCTCCAGCTTCACGCTCTGCACCACGGCATATTCGTTGTTGCCGTCGGCGAAATATTGCTGCGCTTCGTCGGAGGCGAGGTACTCGAGGAACTTCACCGCCGCTTCCTTGTTCGGCGCCGTCTTCACCATGCCGCCGCCGGCGACGTTCACATGCGCGCCGCGGCCGTCCTGGTTCGGGAACATGGCGCCGACCTTCTTCGCGACCTCCTGGTCGGCCGGCTTCTCCGAGCGCATCAGGCGCACGAGGTAGTAGGTGTTGCCGACGCCGATCTCGCACTCGCCCGCGGCGATCGCCTTGGCCTGGTCGGTATCGCCGCCCTGCGGCGGCCGCGCCATGTTGGCGACCACGCCCTTGGCCCAGGCCTCCGCCTTCGCTTCGCCGAGATGGTGGATCAAGGTGCTCATCAGCGACAGGTTGTACATGTTGGTGCCGGAGCGGATGCAGACCTTGCCCTTCCACTTCGGATCGGCGAGATCCTCGTAGGATTTGATGTCGACGCCGGGCTTCACCTTCGCCTTGTCGTAATAGATCACGCGGGCGCGGGTGGAGAACCCGAACCAGCGGCCCTCCGGCTGGCGGAACTCGGCCGGAATGCGCTCCTCCAGAACCTTCGACTTCACCGGGGCGAACAACCCGGCATCGTCGGCCCGCCAGATGCGGCCGGCATCCACCGTGATCAGCACGTCGGCCGGGCTGGAGGCGCCTTCGCGCTTCACCCGCTCGATGATGTCGTCTTCCTTGCCCTCGATCCGGTTGATCTTGATGCCGGTCTTCTTGGTGAAGTTCGAATAGAGCAGCTCGTCGGTCTGGTAGTGCCGGCCGGTATAGAGATTGAGCTCGGCAGCGCCGGCGACGCCGGCGATCAGGATGCCGGCGGCCAGCGTGGTGGCGGCGAGCAGGCGGGTCAGCATGAGGGGTTCCCTCTGTTTGTTGCTAGTGCGAATAGGTCGCATTCTCCTGCGCATTTGATAGCCGCAAGACCGGTCCAGCGCAACTGCGAAGCATTCACAAATTCGAGCAGACCGCTTTGACCAGGGTCAATCGGGCGTGGAAAGCCGCCGGATTACCTCTTCGGGGATCGGCGCGGACTTCATCCGGGCGGGGTCGTCCGGGTGCCGGCCGGCCCAGACCCTGACCTCGGTGCCCTCGACCGCGACCTTGCTGTCCTTCGAGATGTCGTGCCGCACGACGAAGCTCGTGCGCTTCCATTCGGCGACCCGCGTCTCGATCGTCACGTGGTCGCCGAAACGCAGCGGGAAGGCGTACTTCGCCCCCGTCTCGACCAGCGGCAGGCCGTGGATGTCGAAATCGCGGAACATGGTGGCGCGCGGCCAGCCGGCGCGCTCGAACAACAGCGACGTGCAGGCATCGAACATCACGTAGTACTGCGGATAGAACACGATGCCGGCCGCGTCGCACTGGCCCCATTCGATGACGTGCTCGCGCCGGCTGATCATCTCACCGTCCCAATTCTTAGCGCCGCCGGTCCGTCACCTCGACCACCAGGGCCATGCCGGTGTCGCCGGCGGCGCAGCCTTCGAACAGGCCCACGCCGCCGCCGCGTAGCACCAGCTCCTCGATCAGCTCGATCGTGCTCCGCATCGGCGTCGGCCCGTGCGGATGGCCGAAGACCAGCGAGGAGCCGTAATTGTTCATCTTCATCACGTCGAAGCCGGTCTCGCGCGCGAACACGATGTCGTTGACCACGAACGGGTTGTGCGACTTCACCGCATCGACCTGGCCGATACCGATGCCGGCCTGCTCCAGCGCCTTCTTCGCCGCCGGTACCGGCGCCGCCGGCATGAATTTCAGCTTGGAGCGCGCCGTGCCGAAGCCGCGGAGCGTGATCTCGATACTCGGATCCCTGGAAAACTCGGCGGCGCGCGCCTTGCCGGTCACGATCACCGCGGCGCTGCCATCGGCGGGATGCGTCTGGTTGCCGAAGGTCAGCGTGCCGCCCGGCTGCGCCGGCTTCAGGGCGGCGAGCTTGTCGCGCGTCGTGTCGTGCACGCCCTCGTCGCCCGCGAGCGTCGTCTTGACGCGCTTGAACTTCGCATCCGGCACCTCGAACGGCAAGGTCATGTAGCGCTTCTGGAAGGCGTGGTCGTCGGCCGTCGCGTCCTTGTACTGCGCATAGCGATGGGCAGTGACGTCATCCATCTCGGCGCGGCTGATCTGCCACTCGCGCACGCAGTTCTCCGCCGTCGCCACGATCGGCTCGTCGGCGAAATCGACTCCGGCGGTCACGCCGTTGAAGTTGTCGAGCACCCAGTGCTCGGTCTCCGGCCGGCCGCCGCCGGCCGAGCCGGCATCGGGATACAGCACCATCGGCCCGTTCGAGGTCTTGTCGCAGCAGACCGCCAGCATCGCCTCGGCGCTGCCGAGCTCGACCTCCTGCGCGGCGAGCTGCAGCAGCCGGGTGCCGGTCGCGCAGGCCTGCGCCACCTGCGGCCCGCCCACCTCCGGCGCGCCGATCATGTTCATGAACCAGGGCAGCCCGTGGAAGGAGGAGCGCTGCGGCGTGGTCAACCCGAGCAGCGCGCCGTCGAAGGCGGTGGCCGCGATGCCGCGCCGGGCCAGCTCCTGCCTCGTCACATGGGCGCCGAACTGCACCGCGTGCAGATGCGCGAAGCTGCCCTGCCAGCGCGCGAAGGGCGTCGACCAGTAGGCGCCGTAGGGGATGTGGACGTTCTGGAACCGTCGCATCGGCGTCCTCCCTTGCGCGCAGCTTATCCCACGCGCAGATTGTTGTCGTCAACAACAGTTCTGAAACCGTGCGGATCGCTTGTCAGGCGCGGCGCGGATACGCTCTAAGTCGAACATGGCAGCAGGGAGGCCCGGGTCGCCGTCGATGGCCGCAACGGATGACAGCAGCGTCGAGGTCGACGCGGACGAGTTCGACCGTGCCGGAAGCGCCGCCGATCGCGCCGCGCGTCCGCGCCAGCGGGCCAGGCGCCAACGCGCCATCGATTTCGGCGGTCTCGACACCCATGTCGGCTATGCGGTGCGCCGCGCCCAGGTGGCCGTGTTCCAGGATTTCCTGCGCTCGGTGGCGAATACCGGGATCCGCCCGGCGCAATTCTCCATCCTGACGGTGATCGCCGCCAATCCCGGCCTCAAGCAGGCCGATGTCAGCCGGGCGCTCGGCATCGAGCGCGGCCGCCTCGTGCTGGTGCTGAACGAGCTGGAGAAGCGCGGCCTCGCCCGCCGCGCCGCCTCCGATATCGACCGCCGCTCGCACGCGCTGCACCTGACGCCGAAGGGCGAGCGCCTGCTCGCCCAGCTGAACCTGTCCATCGGCGAGCACGAGCGCCGCATGTCGGCCAAGCTCGGACCCGAGGACAAGGCCCGGCTGATGGACCTGCTCCGCCGGCTGGTCGATTAGATCAGACCTGCCCGCGCACCCACTCGGCGACTTCGCGCAGCAATTCGGAAACGTCGAACCTGAGCCGGCCGTAATTGGCGCTGCGCTCGGCGGTGTCCTCGTCCATGTACAGGCCGCGGTTGATCTCGATCTGCAGGCTGTGGCGGCGTTCGTTCGGCCGACCATGCAGGCGTACCAGCTCGACGCCCTTGTAGGGATCGTTGACAGCGACGCCATAGCCCTTGGCGCGCAGGCGCTCGGCGACGAAATCGGTGAAGCCGCGGTCGCAGGTGGTGCCGTCGCGGTCGCCCAGCACGAAATCGGCGCGCCGCCGGCCCTTCTCCTTGCCGCGGCCGTCGCCGACCGATTTCATCGAATGGCAGTTGATGTGCCAGACCGCGCCATGCGCGCCGTAGGCCCGCTCGATCGCCGCCTCGATCTCGGCGTGATAGGGCCGCCAGTAGCGGTCGATGCGCGACCTGGTTTCGGCGATGGAGAGCTTGCGGTCGTACATCGGCACGCCGGGCGCGGCGACGCGCCAGATCAGGCCGATGCCGCTCTTGGTCTTCTCGCCGGGGGCGAGCGGCTCGGGCCAGGGCTCGTCCAGTAGCGACGGGTCGATGTCGCTGAGCGCGCGGTTCGGGTCGAGATAGGCGCGCGGGAAGTGCGCGGCGATCAGCGTGGCGCCAAGCTCCGGCGCGGCGCCGAAGATGTCGTCGATATGGCTGTCCTCCGCTCTCCGCACCAGCGCGAGCGGCGCGGCATGGCGGAAATCCGCCGGATAATGCGTGCCGCTATGCGGCGAATCCAGCACTAGCGGGATCGGCGGGCTGATCGGGGCGATGCGATAGAGGACGCCGGGAATCTCATGCCGCATGACGAACTCACTTCGGTTCAAGGACAGGCAGAATAACGCGCCGGCGCGAATTCCGGCAGCTTCGGCGCGCTGAGCGATTCGAGGAAGGCGACAAGGTCGTCGATCTCGCTCCCCTTGAGGCGCAGCGGTCGCAGCAGCTGCTCGCCGTGAACGTGCAGCCGGTTCATGTCGAGCTCGGAGTAATGCCGCACCGCGTCGCGCAGGCTGGCATAGCGGCCGTCATGCATATAGGGCGCGGTGCGCGCGGCCTCGCGCAAGCTCGGCACCTTGAAGCGGCCGAAATCGGTATGCGTCGCGCGCACCCGCCGGGTCAGCGCCGCCGCCTCGCCCTCCGCGTCGTCGCTCCACGGCCCCAGCCGGTTGAAGCGGTCGGCGGCGAGGATCTTCAGCCCGCCATGCCGCCCGAAATCCACCATCCCCGGCGCCGGCATATGCGGCACGCCGACATCGTGGAACTCGCCGTTGGTGAAAGCCGGCCCGAAATGGCAATCCGGGCAGCCCTTGCCGACGAACAGCTTGAGGCCGCGCTGCGCCGCCTGCGGATAGCGCGCCATCGCCTTGGCGTCGCCTTCCGCCAGCGCGTCGCGGAACGCGTCGAACGGCGTGCGGGGCGAGACCATGGTGGCGACGAAGGCGGCGATCGCCTTGGCCGCCCGCACCAGTGCCGCCTCGTCGCTCTCGGCCGGCGCGCCGAAGCTCGCGCGGGCGAGGCAGGTGAGGGCGGGATCGCCGGCCACCCGGCGCGCCGTCTGCGCCGCGCTGCCGCCCATCTCCTGCGGGCTCAGGATCGGGCGGATCGATTGCGCCCACAGGCTGTCGGCGCCGCCATCCCAGCCGAACCAGCGGCCGAGCCCCGCATTTAGTACGGTCGGGGTGTTGCGGTGCAGCGGCTGATAGGTCGCCGCGCGCGGCTTGCCGTCGGTCCAGGCCAGCGCCGGCGCGTGGCAGGTGGCGCAGGCGACGGTGCCGTCGGCCGATAATCGCTTGTCGAAGAACAGCCGCCGGCCGAGCTCGATCGCCGCCGGGTTCTCCGCCACGCGGTTGCTCGGATCGGCCGGCACCGCGGGCGGCCAGGGGCCGTGGCGCAGGATGCGCCGCGTCTCGGCCTCGTCGAAGCGCACCGGCGCCGCCACCGCCGCGGCGGCAAGCAGCGCTGCGATCAGGCCTGCGAGCGCCGCCCTCATTCGACCTCGATCTCCTGCACCAGCCGCTCGCGGCCGGCCGGCGTCTCGACATCGAAACGCAGCTCCCAGGCCCCCGGCATGTGCAGCAGCAGGCCCTCGGCGCGGAAGCGTCCGGACCCGGTGGCCGCGATCTCGGTGCGGTAGTTGGTGCCATGGCCATGCGCCGGCATGAAGGCATCGACGGCGACAAGCCGCGCGCTGCCGTTCCGCGCGCAGGCGCCGATCTCCAGCACATGCGGCACGCCGACGGTCAGCGCCGGCTCGGCCCGATAGGCAAGCGTCGCGGTGGCGCTCTCGATGCGCTGCGGCAGGCCGGCGAGGTCGCAGGCGACGGCCGCCGCCGGCGACAGCACCGCCAGGGCCAGGACCACGATGCGCAATTCAGCGCGACGGGGCACGCTCGCCGAGCAGCAGCGCTTCCGCATTGCGATAGGCGAGCTTCTCCGCCAGGTCGCGCGGCAGGTCGTTGAGCCAGGCGCGCGACCAGGCCGCATGCTCGGCCACGTAGTACCAGCGCTCCGGCGTGTAGGTGTCGGTGCCGACCATGAACCGGTCCGGGAAATCCATGAACAGCCGGCGCCATTCCGGGTCGACCTTGCCGCCCGAGCCGTGCTCGCTCCTGACCGCGAGATCGGCCCAGAGATTGGCGTATTTGCTCAGCATGGGCCTCAGCTTGTCCGGCCGGTCGAAGCCGGAATGCGCCCACAGGATGCGCGCCGCCGGGTCCTGCGCGAAGACGCGGTCGATCGCCTCGGCATCGCCATGCAGGTGCAGCACCAGGCCGTATTGCTTCGCCAGCTCCACCACGCGGCGCATGACGGGAAGGTCGGCATCGGCGCCGAACACGTGGAACTCGCCGATGCCGACATATTTGTAGCGGGCGAGCCGGCTCTCCAGGTGCTGGATTACCGTCGGGTCGCGCAGCCAGGTGGAAAGCTCGCCGCGCGTCCGGTAGGGGCGCAGCTCCGGCACGATCAGGTCGGGCGCTGCGTCGTAGAGCTTCTGCGTGCCGTCGTCGCTCGAGCTCGAGACCAAGGCCTTGCGCAGGCCCGCCTTGCGCAGCACCGCGATCGCCTCGTCCGGCGGCAGCATGTCCCAGGCATCGTGGCTGTAATGGATATGCGCATCGAAGATCGGCAGCTCTTCCGCTGCCGCGGCAGGGCGGACGAGCAGCAGGGCGGCGGTCAGCGCAAGCACCAGGCGCATGGCGAAGCTCTCCCCCGAAATCCGCCGCATCATAGCGCGGGCGCCGCTTGGCAGCGCTTCACGATCCCCGGAGGCCGGCGCGGGGCAGCAGCAGCCACCAGCGGCCCGGCTGCTTCATCTGCCCGGCCAGCTCGCCGGCTTCCGCCCCGAAGCCGAAATAGACGTCGCCCCTGACCGGGCCCTTGATCGCACCGCCGGTATCCTGCGCCACCATCAGCCGGCGCAGCGGCGCCGCATCCGGCGTCGTGGTGGCGAGCCAGATCGGGGCACCCATCGGAATGTGCCGGCGGTCGACGGCGAGCGAGCGGCCGGGGGTCAGCGCCACGCCCTGGGCGCCGATCGGGCCCTCGCCCGTGAGCTCGCGGAAGAACACGTAGGAGGCGTTGAGCCACATCACCCGCTCCGCCTCGCCCGGATTGGCGGCGAGCCAGGCGCGGATCGACTGCATGGAGACACGGTCCTTCGGGATCGCGCCGCGCTCGATCAGCGGCCGGCCGATGGCGAGATAGGGATGGCCGTTCTGCGCCGCATAGCCGACCCGCACATGCGATCCGTCGGCGAGGCGCACCCGGCCCGATCCCTGGATGTGCAGGAAGAAGGCATCGACCGGATCGGCCACGAAGGCGATCTCCAGCCCCTTGCCGGCCAGCGCGCCGCGGTCGATCTGCCCCCGGTCGGGATAGGGCTTGAGCGTCTCGCCCACCACGCGGCCGGCGATGCGCTGGCCCTTCAGGCTGTCGCGGAACTCGCCCAGATCGACATTCACAAGGTCCGGCGGCCGGCGATACAGCGGATAGCGGTTCGCCGCATCCTCGCTGCGGCTGCCCTTCAGCTCGATCTCGTAATAGCCGGTGAAGAGGCCGGTCGGGTTGCCCTCGGCGGTGGCGCGGAACGGGCGGAAGGCGGCTTCGATCCGGCCGCGCGCCGTTGCCGGGTCGGGGGCGGGGCCCTCGGCGCCGATCGCCGCGCAGGCCTTGGCCCAGTCGCCGGCCGTGATCTCCTGTGTCAGCACGCGGTCGGCCGGCTGCTTGGCGATGGCGGCGCAGGAGCGCGCCAGCGCCGGCCAGGCCTCGCCCACCGCATCGTCCTGCCAGCCCGGCAGCTCGGCGTAGTCGGCGGGCTCGAGCGCCAGCTTGGCGTCTTCCGGCGAAACCTTGGGTGCGCAAGCGGCGAGCGCCAGCGCGCCGGCGACGATGATGTGGAGCGGCCGGATCACGCCGGCGTGGCGGTGGCGATCAGCTGCCAGTTCGGATCCGACGAGCGCAGGTTGCGCGCGAAGGTCCAGATGTCGATGGTCTCTTCCACCGCGTTCGGGTTGCCGCCGATCAGCTGGCCATCCTTGTCGCGCGTCGCGTTGACCAGTTCGGAGACGAACCGCACCGTCACCTCGGCCATGCGGCTGCCGGTCACGTCGGCCTCAACGATCTCCGCCTCCTTGATGCCGACCAGGGTCGTCTCGTGCGTCTCGCCGCGCTTCTGGCGGTCCTCGATGGCGGCGGCGAAGCTGCGATAGACCTCGTCGCCGAGCAGCGCACGCAAGGTGCCGATATCGCCCTTGGCAAAGGCGGTGACGATCATCTCGTAGGCGCCCTTGGCGCCGTTCAGGAACTCGCCCGGGTTGAACGCCGGATCGGCGCCGCGGATCTTGGTCAGGCCGGCCGCGGCCGGGCCCTCGAAGCTCTCCGGCGCCGGCGTCGGCCGGCCGGGCAGCGGAATGACATTGCCGGGCGCACGCTCGCCCGCCGGCTGGTTGCCGCCGGGCCCGTTCACGGGGGGACGCCGCGGCTCCGCCCCGGTGCGACGGCCGAGCACGCTGCGCAGCCGCAGGACAATGAAGCCCGCGACCATCGCCAGCAGCAGTATCTCAAGCACGTTGAAACCGTCGCCCATGCGGAGCCTTTCTAACGGCGCGCCGCCCCGCCTCCGGGTACACCGGCTGGAAGCCTAGCGCGCGGGGCAGGCCGAATCCAGCAAGCTGGCCCGTCGCCTCACTGTTTGGCGGCAACCCTGAGATAAGTGCTCGGGCCGAGGTTGCAAGATCGTTACCAGAAACCCCTGCCGGCTCAGGCCGTTCCCGCCGGGCGGTTCCCGGCCTGCTGCTGGGCGGCCTGCTGCTGGCGCTGCAGCAGCTCCAGGAAGTTGATCGGCTCCAGCAGAAGCGGCGGGAAACCGCCATCGCGGATCACGTCGGCCAGCACCCGCCGGGCGAAGGGGAACAGCAGGGTCGGGCACTGCACCAGCACGGCGAGCTGCAGATGCTCCTGCGGAAAGCCGCGGATGGTGAACACGCCGCCATAGACCAGCTCGGCCACGAACAGCGTCGTGTCGTCGCGCTTGGCATTGGCGGCGAGCTTGAGCTCGACCTCATAGACATCCGGGCCCAGGCCCTTGGCCTCGACATTCACGTTCACCGTGATGTTCGGGCGCTGGTCACCCTGCAACGCCTGCGGCGCGTTCGGATTCTCGAACGAGAGATCCTTCACGTATTGCGAGTTGAGCAGGAACTGGGGCGGAACCTCTCCCTGGGGCGGGGTCGGGCCCGCGCCGGGCTTCGGCGCGTCGCTCATCGGCGGCTGGTCCTCGGGCGTTGCAATGTGTGGCGACGCCCTAGCACGCCCGCGGGGATGCCGTCACCCTCGGATTTCCCAGTGGATTTCGCGGCGGGTTTCCCGGCCCTCAGCCGCGGTCCCACAGCGCGCCTTTGACCGCCTTGTCGAGGAAGGCGCGGTGCGCCGCCAGCTCATCGGGCGAGGCCGCATGCGGCCGTGGCGGCCGGGCGATGCGCTGCACCTGCAGCACGGTGGCGCTGACCTCGACGCCCAGCACCAGGCCCGGCTGCCGGCCGCCGATCAGCTCCAGATAGACCGCGGCCAGCAGGTCGGCATCGAGCAGTGCGCCGTGCTTGTCGCGCTTGGAATTGTCGATGCCGAAGCGGCGGCACAGGGCGTCCAGGCTCGCCTGGGCGCCGGGGAAGCGCTGGCGGGCCAGTCTCAGCGTGTCGATCGCGCGGCCCGGCGGCAGCGGTGCGCGCTCGAGGCGCGAGAGCTCCGCATTGATGAACCGCATGTCGAATTCGGCATTGTGGATGATCAGCGGCGCGTCGCCGATGAAGCCGAGGAAGCCGTCGACCACCTCGGCGAAGCGCGGCTTGTCGGCCAGGAAAGCATCGGAGAGGCCGTGCACCTGGAACGCCGCCTCGGCCATCGGCCGTTCCGGGTTCAGGTAGGTGTGGAAGCTCTCGCCGGTCGGGATGTGGTTGATCAGCTCGACGCAGCCGATCTCGACGATCCGGTCGCCGGTCAGCGGGTCGAGCCCGGTGGTCTCGGTATCGAGAACGATCTCGCGCATGCCCTAAATCACCCTCCGCCGCTTCGGCGCGACTCGCTTCGCTTTCCGAATGGTACGGCGGACGGCGTCGAGGGCGAAGCGCTTGCCGAGGCCGGTCGGGATCAGGAAGTCGGCGCGGGCGCGCTTCACCTTGTCGGGCGTCTGGCGGCGGTTGATATAGGCGAACTTCTCCGGCGTCATGTCGGGCCGGCGCAGCACGCGGGCGCGCTGCACGACATGCGGCGCGCTCACCACCGCCACGCGGTCGACCCGCTTGGTGCCGCCGGTCTCGAACAGGAGCGGGATATCGAGCACGACGAGCGGCAGTCGCTTGGCCAGCGCGGCCTGCAGGAAGCGCTTCTGATAACGGCGCAGCAGCGGATGGGTGATGCGCTCCAGCCGTCGCATCTCGGCGTCGTTGCCGACCACCGCCTTGCTCAGCGCCGCGCGGTCGACCGCGCCGTTCCGAATGGTGCCGGGGAAGGCCTTGCCGATCGGTTCGACCGCGTCGCCGCCCTTGGCGTAGACGCGGTGCACGGTGGCATCGGCGTCGTAGACCGGCACGCCGAGCCGGCGGAACATCCGCGCCGTCTCGCTCTTGCCCATGCCGATCGAGCCGGTGAGGCCGAGGATGATCAACCCAGCACCCACCGGCGCAATTCCTCCGTCACTTCCGGGCGCACGCCGAACCAGGCCTCGAACCCGGCGACGCCCTGGTGGAGCAGCATGCCGAGGCCGTCGACCGCGACATGCTGGCGCTCGTGCGCAGCGGCCAGCAGCGGCGTCTCCAGCGGCGTGTAGACGATGTCGTTCACCACCGCGCCAGGCTTGAGCGGCGCGAGGTCGATCGCGAGCGGCGGCGCGCCGGTCATGCCGAGGCTCGTCGTGTTGACCAGGATATGTGCCTCGGCGAGCAGGGCGGGCACGCGGTCCCAGCCGGCCGGCCGCACCGCGGGGCCGAGCTCGCGCGCCAGCCGCTCCGCCCGCGCAAGATCGCGGTTGATCACATGCACGGCCGGCGCGCCCTGGTCGATCAGTCCGGCGATGACGGCGCGCGCGCCGCCGCCGGCGCCGAGCACCAGCGCCGGCCCGGCGCGGCAGTCGAAGCGCGGCGCGGCGGCTCTCAGATTCTCGACGAAGCCGATCACGTCGGTGTTGCGGCCTTCCAGCGTGCCGTCCTCCGCCACCACCACGGTGTTAACCGCGCCGATGCGGCGCGCCGCCGGATCGATGCGGTCGAGCAAAGCGAGTGCCGCCTCCTTGTGCGGCAGGGTCAGGTTGCAGCCGCGGAAGCCGAGCTTCGGCAGTGCCCGCAGCGCGGCTGAGAAATCCTCCGGCCGGACCGCCATCGGGATATAGGCGGCGTCGAGCCGGTGCTTGTCGATCCAGAAGCCGTGCAGCCGGGGCGAGCGCGAATGCGATACCGGCCAGCCCATCAGGCCTGCCACCATGGCCTTGCCGGTCAGGATCATCTGGCCAGCACCTGCAGTGCGCGCAGCTGCTCCAGCAGCGCCAGCAGGGGCAGGCCCTGGATCACGAAATGGTCGCCGTCGATCCGGCTGAACAATTGCACGCCCGGCCCCTCCAGCCGATAGGCGCCGACCGATGTCAGCAGCGCCTCGCCTTCGGCGGCAACATAGCCGTCGAGGAAGCCGTCGGTGAAGTCGCGCATGTGCAGGCTTGCGCGCTCGACATGGCGCCAGATCACCTGCCCGTCGCGAGCCAGCGCCGCCGCGCAATGCAACCGGTGCGCCTTGCCGCGCAGCGCCTTCAGCTGCGCCCGGGCATGGTCGAGATCCGGCGGCTTGTCGAACCAGGCATCGCCGCAGCTGAGCATCTGGTCGGCGCCGAGCACGAGCGCGCCGGGTGCGCTGAGCGAGCCGCGCGCGGCCTTGGTCTCGGCCAGGATGGTGGCGACGTCGTCGGCCGAGGCCTTCTCGGCGGCCAGCGATTGCTTGACCGCGCTTTCGTCGATGCCGACCGGCGCGACGGTGATCTCGATGCCGGCCTCGCGCAGCAGCCGCGCCCGGGCAATGCTGGCCGAGGCGAGAACCAGCGACGGCATCGCCGTCACGTCGGGTTCAAACCGGGCTGGCGCCTGCCGCGGCCTTGCGGCCCAGCACGCTGTCGATGCAGCGGCCATCCGAGACCAGGGCGAAGCCCTGGCGGGCGCGGGCCTCGACATGGCGCACCACGCCGATGCCGTCCGGCCCGTCATACAGGAACACGAACAGCGAGCATTCGAGGCCGCCGAAGGTCAGCACCTCGGCCGTCGCCTCGCGCCGGCTGAGCCGCGGCCGGCCGAGCGCCTCGATCACCGCGGCGCGGTCGAGTCCGGTCAGCTTGGGCCGTGCCGTGGCCGTGCTGGCCGGGATCACCGGCGGCCGGTCATCGGCCACCGGCGGCGCCGGCAGAGTCACGGCCAGCGCGGCTGTGCTTACCGCGGCCGGAGCCTTAGTCGTGGCCTGGATTGGCGGCTGGGCGGCCTGTTGCTGATGGGCCGTGCAACCAGCAATGGCGATCAAAAGCGCGAAGGACACAAAATTTAGGGGCGCGGCCAGTGACCACGCCCCCTTCCGTGTTTCCGTCGCGACCCGCAGCGGGTCGCCTATATCGTTGTTGCGCAACACGTTCTTCTTCTTAAGACCCCGGTCTTACCGGGGAGTTAATTTTCAATCGGCGGCAGCGTCGACATGGCGGGCCCCGTCGGCCGTGGTCGCCTCGATATGGCCGACGATCTGGCCGCCCAGCTCGATCTCCAGCTGGCCGTAGCGAACCTCGCCGGAGACCTTGCCCTTGGAGCGGATCATCAGCCGGCCGCGCACCGTCAGCTTGCCTTCGAACCGGCCGCTGATATCGGCGTCCTGGATTTCGGCCGAGCCCTTGAACAGGCCGCTCTCGGCGATCTCGATGCTCTTGCAGTCGCTCAGCGCCGCTTCGACCTTGCCTTCCACGACCAGCCGGTCGCAGGCGTTGATCTCGCCGTTCAGGCTGATGCCGCGGCCGACGGTCAGGGTGCGGTCGCTGGCATCGCTCTTCGGCGGCGAGGCCACGGTCGGCGGCGTCATCGGCCGGCCCATCGGCGAACCGGGAGGCGGCGCGCCGGGACGCAGCGGCGGGGTGGAAGCGGTGGGAAGATCAGGGCTGGGCATGGCGCTTCCTTGCGAGGCAGCGGGAGTGACGGGTCGCGGCGGCGTGGCCGGTTTCAGCGGCGCAAGCTGGGCGGGCATCGGCGGGATATCGTCCACAGGCTCCGATGTCGACTTGGGGATATTGGTCCCCGGGGGCGGTTTCTTCCGGCCGAACATGGGGCCAATCCTCTGTATCGCCACCGATGACGTCGCACACTGACCGAGTCGCCGATTCGGGTCAAGCGTTAACCCAAAAGTGTCACTCGGAAAAACGGGTTGCGGGGTTAAAGGCCGGTTCGTTTGTACAGATGAACGAAGGCCGCGGTGGTCACCAAGGGGGCCAGCAGGGCGGCCAGCGGCAGGGTGAACAGGAAGGCGCCGAGGGCGCCCGCCAGCACCACCCGGAAGCCATAGGCGCCGCGCAGCTCGGCCGCCCGGTCGGCCGGCAGGTGCCGGGTGGCGATCAGGTCGAAATACTCGCGCCCGACCAGATAGCCGTTGATCAGATAGAACAGCACCAGCCCGAACGGCGGCAGGAACAGCAGCAGGATGTAGAAGGGCAGGGCGATCAGGTTGACCAGCAGCACCAGGCCGGCGAAGCGCAGGCCCATCAGCACCGCCGGCACCAGGCCCAGCGCCCTGCCCGGCGGGTCGGCCGGATAGTGCCGCCGCTCCACCGCCTCGGCGACATCGTCCAGGAACAGGCCGACCACGGCGCTCACCACCACCGGGAACAGCACGGCCAGCAGGAAGATCGCGCCGATGCCGGAGAGGATGGCCGCGGCGGCGTTCAGCCATTCGTAGCCGGTATCGGGGATCAGCCGCGGCAGCTGCAGCGCCAGCGCGATTGCCACCACATAGGCGCCGAGCGTGATCGCCAGCGTGCGCGCCACCACGCCGCGCATGGCGGGCTCGGCCAGGTCGCGGACACCGCGCGCATAGGCGCCGAGCACGGAGATCGGCTGCGAGGTGGCCATCACGTCACGCGCGGATCGATCGGCGTCGCGTCCTTCAGGCCCAGCGCCGCTTCCAGCATTGCCGCGGCGGAGAGCAGCCGGGCCTCGCCGCGTGGCGGCCCGACCAGCTGCAGGCCGACCGGCAGGCCGTCTTTGGTGAAACCGCAGGGAATCGAGATGGCCGGCAGGCTGGTCAAGGTGACGGCGAAGGTGACGCGCACCCAGGAGATATAGGTCGGCATCGTCACGCCCTCGACCGTCTCCGGATAGCGGATGCTGTGGTCGAACGGCGGGATCGGCGCCGCCGGCAGCGCCAGGATGTCGTACTTGCGGAAGAAGGCCGAGGCGCGCTGGTAGAGCTCGCCGCGCGCCCGCTCCGCGCGCGCGATGTCGTCGACCTGGACGCGCAGGCCCTCCTCGACGTTCCACTGCACCTCGGGCTTCATCAGCTCGCGATGCGTCTCGTAATTGGCGCGCTGGCGGGCCAGGAAGCTGGACGCGCGGATGACGCGGAACATCTCCTCCGGATCGCCGAAATCGATGCTGTCCTCGGCGACGTCGACGCCCAGGCTCTCGAAGCGCCGCGCCGCCTTCGCGCAGATCTCGCGCACTTCCGGCGCGATCGGCCCGAAGCGGGAGAAGTCGGTCCAGGCGACGCGCTTCGGCGCGGTCGGGCGCAGCGCCGCGTCGAGGAACGGCACCGCCGGCGCCGGTTGCGAGATCGGGTCCTCCGGGAACTGGCCCGCCATGGCGTCGAGGAAAAGCGCCGTGTCGGCGACGTTGCGGCCCATCGGCCCGTCCACCGACATGGTGTCGAACGGCGTCACGTTCGGCCCATGCGCGACGCGGCCGGGCGAGGGGCGCAAGCCCACCACCGAGCAGAAGCTCGCCGGCGTGCGCAGCGACCCGCCGAGATCGCTGCCCGTCGCCAGCCACACCTGGCCCGCGGCCAGCGCCACCGCGGCGCCGCCGGACGATCCGGCGCAGGTCTTGCGCGTGTCCCAGGGATTGGTGGTGGTGCCCAGCACCTCGTTGAAGGTCTGCGCCCCGGCGCCGAATTCGGGGGTGTTCGACTTGCCGATCACGATGGCGCCGCGCTGCTCCAGGTTGCGCACCGAGATGTCGGAATGGGCCGAGATGTTGTCCTTGAAGATGCGCGAGCCGCGCGTGGTGCGCACGCCCTCGACATCCACCAGGTCCTTCACCGCGATCGGCAGGCCGTAGAGATAGCCGGGCGGCGGGTCGCTCGGCGGCCCTTCGGCCAGCAGCCGCCTGGCATGCGCCCGCGCCCGGTCGAAGCAGCGCGTCGGCACGGCGTTCAGGACGCCGTCGGTCTCATTGATGCGCCGCTCCGCAGCATCGATCAGATCCAGCGGCGAAACCTGCCGGGTGGCAAGGCGGTGGACCGCTTCCCGCGCGGTCAGACGGACGAGCTCTTCCATGGCGGCGGGAGAGTGGCGAAGGCGCGGAGGTTTGTACAGTTGAGCCGATGCAATCTGTGCGCGCCGGCCAGGGGCGGCGCCGCTCTACGGCGCCGTCGCCAGAAATCCGACATAGACCGCGTAGGCCAGGACGAACAGCGCCGCCTCCCATCGCTTCAGGGTCCAGCCCGTGTGCAGGAACAGCATCAGCAGGGCGGTCGTGGCGACCAGAACCCAGATATCGAACCGTGCGATCTCCGGCGGGATGGAGATCGGATGCACCACGGCGGTCAGGCCCAGGATGCCGAGAACGTTGTAGATGTTGGACCCGATGACATTGCCCAGGGCGACATCGGCATGGCGCCGCCAGGCCGCGATGACGGACGCGACCAGTTCCGGCAACGAGGTGCCGACGGCGACGATGGTCAGGCCGATCACCGTCTCGGAGACGCCCCAGCCGCGCGCCAGGCCGATCGCGCCGTCGACCAGCAGGCGGGCGCCGAGAATTGTCGCGGCGATGCCGATGCCGGCCAGGAAAAGCGAGCGCGCCAGACCGCGGCCGCGCGGTGCCGCGTCCTCGGCCACGTGCTCGTGCATGGCCGATTCCGCGTCGGGCCGTTTCCTCTCGTTCCAATACGCCCAGCCGACATAAACGACGAGCAGGGCCAGCAGCGCGATGCCGACCGCGCGATCGAGATAGCCGAGCAGGACGGCGGCGGTGCAGGCGACCGTGGATCCAACCAGTGCCAGGCCGTCGCGGCGAAACGCCGCGGGCTGCACGGCGAGCGGGGCAATCAGGGCCGCGATGCCGAGGATCAACAGGATGTTGGCAATATTCGATCCAACGACGTTGCCGACGGCGATGCCGGGGGCCTCCTCGAATGCCGCCAGAATGCTGGTGACCAGTTCCGGCGTCGAGGTGCCGAAGCCCACAATGGTGAGTCCGACCAGAAGCGGGGAAACGCCCGCGACCCGCGCGGTGCCGACGGCACCGCGCACCAGCATCTCGCCGCCCGCCGCGAGCAGGACGAGGCCGGTCAGAATCAGACCCAGCTCCATTGCGCTGTCCGTTCGATTCGCGCTGCTCAGTCGAACAAATCGGACAGGAACGATTTCCGCCGCCGGGGCGGATACGCATCATCGTCTCGCCGATAGGCCTTGGTCGTCGGCGGGGTCGCCCCCGGGCGCGGTGCCGTTTCCGCCACGCTGCGCTCGACGATCTTGTCGAGCTCGCCCCGGTCGAGCCACACGCCACGACAGCCGGGGCAATAGTCGATCTCGATGCCCTGGCGCTCGGACATGGCAAGGCCGCTCTTGCAGACGGGGCAGAGCATCGCCGCAACGGCTTCAGCGCTTCGTGTCATGTTTCGACTCCTTCTTTCGAGTTCATCGTGAGGGCTCAGCTGCGCGCTCATGCCGGGCGCCGGCCACGCGCGCCGTGATCGCGGCGATCCGGTCCTTGAGGGCCAGCCGCAGCCGCTTCAGGCGCTGGATTGTCAGCCACGGAATGACGGGCTGGCCGGCCACGCGCGTGATCTCGATATCCAGGCGGCGGTGCCGCTCGATAAGGCTTCTCAGTTCCGGTTGCATGGATGACCTCCTTGCCTGACTGATTGGCAATCTGGTGATCCACGTCCATTGATCAAATCGAAACAGAAGAGATATTCTGATAGATAGGATCTATCAACGAGGCCGCCGGTGCCGACGTTGCGCCAACTCGAATACCTGGTTGCACTGGCCGACCTGCAGCATTTCGGCCGGGCCGCGGCGGCGGCGCATACCTCGCAGCCGACGCTCAGCCATCAGTTGCGCGCGCTGGAGAAGAAGCTGGGGGTGACGTTGGTCGAACGATCCTCCGGCGGCATGGCGATGACTCCCCTGGGGCGGGAGATGGCTGCGCGGGCGCGCAAGGTCCTGCTCGCCGTGCGCGACATGCGCGAACTCGCATCGCGGGCCGCCGAAAAGCTGGCCGGGACTTTGCACTTCGGTGCGTCGCCGACGCTCGGGCCCTATCTGATGCCGCCGATCATTGCCGAGCTGCACCGCGAATATCCCGACCTGCGGCTCTATATCAGGGAGGGCATTCCCGACGATCAGGTCCGCGACCTCTCGCGCGGCACGCTCGACATGCTGCTTGGTCCCCTGCCGATGGACGCGCCCGACCTGCAGGTCGAGCCGCTGTTCCGCGAGCGGATGCTGCTGGTCAGCGCGGCCGATCATCCGTTGACCCGGCGCGAGGCGCTGCGCAAGGCCGACCTGCGCGGCATCGAGATGCTCAGCCTTGACCGCCGGCACCATTTCCACCGTCAGGTGGCGGCGCTCTGCCGCGAGATCGGCGCGGAGCTGCTGCACGACTACGAGGGCACCAGCCTCGACAGCCTGCGCCAGATGGCGGCGTCAGGCCTGGGTTTGGCGATGCTGCCGGAGCTCTATCTCCGCTCGGAAGCCGGCGGGATGACCGGCATCGTCGTTCTCGACGTCGTGGATTTGCACGCCACCCGCAGTATCGCCGCCGGCTGGCGTAAGGGCGCCGCGCTCGCGGCATCGTATCGCCGTATCGCCGAGCATATCCGGGCCAGGGCAGGGAGCTTGCTGGACGAGGGCCGATCGCGGCTTTGATCGGGCCCCGGGCCGGCGGCCGGAGCGCCGCCGAGAGGCGCGCCCGATGCAGATCGCCGTTTTGACCTTCGACGGGTTCAACGAGCTCGATTCCTTCATTGCCGCTGGCATCCACGCCAGCGTCGAGCCCTTCCTGGGCGCTGATCCGGGCGCGCGGGACGAGGCCGCCGCCTGAGGCACCCAGCAGGCTCCTGACTGGCCTGTGAGGTTGTGGGCGAGCCTTCGCCGCCTATACTCCGGCCGACTTTTCCGATTCACAGGGTGATTCACATGGCGGCTGCGCTCGACGTGCTCGGCATCGGCAATGCGATCGTCGATGTGCTGGCGCGGGCCGACGATGCTTTCCTCGCGCGGCACAAGGCGGCCAAGGGCTCGATGAACCTGATCGACGCCGCCCGCGCCGACAGCCTGTACCGCGATATGGGGCCGGGGGTCGAATGCTCCGGCGGCTCGGCCGCCAACACCATCGCCGGCCTCGCCTCGCTCGGCGCCAAGGCCGGCTATGTGGGGAAGGTGCGCGACGACCAGCTCGGCCAGGTCTTCGCGCACGACATCCGCGCGCTCGGCGTCGCCTTCACCACGCCGCCGGCGAAGAGCGGGCCGTCCACCGCGCGCTGCCTGGTCCATGTCACGCCGGACGGCCAGCGCACCATGCACACCTATCTCGGCGCCTGCGTCGAGCTCGGGCCGGACGACGTCGATCCCGACCAGGTGGCGCAGGCGCAAGTCACCTATCTCGAAGGTTATCTCTGGGATCCGCCGCGCGCGAAGGAGGCGTTCCGCAAGGCGATCCGCGCCGCCAAGGCGGCCGGGCGGAAGACCTCGCTCTCGCTCTCCGACGGCTTCTGCGTCGACCGCTACCGGCGCGAGTTCCTGGAACTCGCGAACGGCGAGATCGACATCCTGTTCGCCAACGAGGCGGAGATCCTGTCGCTGTTCGAGGCCAAGAGCTTCGACGAGGCGCTGCAGGAAGCGCGCAAGCTGCCCGGCATCGTTGCGCTGACCCGCTCCGAGAAAGGCTCCGTCGTGGTCAACGCCAAGGGCGACGAGGTGCATGTCGTCGATGCGGCGCCGATCAAGCAGCTGATCGACACCACCGGCGCCGGCGATCTCTACGCCGCAGGCTTCCTGTTCGGCTTCACTCGCGGCCGCGCGCTCGCCGAATGCGCCCGGCTCGGCGGGCTTTGCGCCGGCGCGATCATCCAGCAGATGGGCGCCCGGCCGCAGGTCGCGCTGCGCGAGGCGCTGCAGGGCCAGCTTGGATAACGCATCGGCCCTGCGGGCGCGCGCGCTCCGGTTCGACTGGCGCTCGATCGACTGGTTCGGCCGGCTCCGGCTGGCGAGCGGGCTCACGCTCTTCACCTTCGTCGGCACGCATCTCCTGAATCACGCGCTCGGGCTGTTCGGGCTCGACGCGATGGAGCTCGGCCGCGAGGTCTTCACCTGGCTCTGGCGCGGCTGGATCGGCACGATCGCGCTGTATGGCGCCGCCATCCTGCATCTCTCGCTGGTGCTCACCTCGATCTTCAGGAAGCGCGGCTGGCGCGCGGTCGGCTGGCCGGAATACCTGCAGATCGCGCTCGGCCTCTGCGTGCCGCTCCTGGTGGCGCAGCACGCCATCGCCAATCGCGGCGCGCACGAGATGTTCGGGCTCGACGACAGCTACGCGCTGGTGCTGCTCGCGCTCTGGGTGCAGAAGCCGGAGCTCGGCCTCACCCAGTGCCTGCTGATCCTGATCGCCTGGACGCATGGCTCGATGGGCGTGCATTTCTGGCTGCGGCTCAAGCCCTACTACCCGACCTTGCGCCGCTTCCTCTATCCGGCGGCGCTGCTGCTGCCGGTGCTCGCCATCGTCGGCTTCGTCGATGGCGGCCGCCAGCTCGAGGCGCGCCTCGCCGACCCGATCTATCGCGCGCGCCTGGTGGCGCCGCTGCGCGCGCTGCCGCCCGCCGCGCCGGTCTGGGTGCAGGAGATGACCGACCGGGCGCAGATCGGCTTCGCCGCGCTGCTCGGCGTGCTGTTCGCCGCCCGGCTGGCCCGCGGCGCCTTCGAGCGGCGGCGCGACTTCATCGTCTTGAGCTATCCGGGCGAGCGCCGCGTCAACGTGCGCCGCGGCACCTCGGTGCTGGAGGCAAGCCGGCTCTCCGGCATCCCGCATGCCTCGGTCTGTGGCGGCCGCGGCCGCTGCTCGACCTGCCGCATCCGGCTCGGCGACGGCAAGGCGGAGGTCGAGCCGGCCGGCGAGGACGAGCTCACGGTGCTGGCCCGCATCGGCGCGCCGGAAGGCGTGCGCCTCGCCTGCCAGGTCCGGCCGACCCACGACCTGCAGGTGACGCCGCTCTTGCCGCCCACCGCCTCGGCGCGCGACGGCTTCCAGCGCCCGGCCGACCACCAGGGCAGCGAGCGCGAGATCGCCATCCTGTTCGCCGATCTGCGCGCCTTCACCCGCTTCTCCGAAAAGAAGCTGCCCTATGACGTCGTCTTCGTGATGAACCAGTATTTCCGCGCCATGGGCGAGGCGATCGAGCATGCCGGCGGCACGGTCGACAAGTTCATCGGCGACGGCGTGATGGCGCTGTTCGGCCTCGATACCGACAGCGGCCGCGGCTGCGCCCAGGCGCTGGTCGCCGCGCGCGACATGTCGATCGCGCTGCGCCAGCTCAACCAGAACCTGGCGAACGACCTGTCGGAGCCGCTCCGCATCGGCATCGGCATCCATGCCGGCACGGTGATCGTCGGCGAGATGGGGCATGGCCGGGTGATGTCGGTGACGGCAATCGGCGATGCCGTCAACACGGCGAGCCGGCTCGAGACCATCACCAAGGAATTCGGCGCCCAGCTCGTGGTGTCGAAGCGGGTCGGCAAGCGCGCCGGCGTCAACCTCAAGGTGTTCCCGCGCATGGATCTCGACGTGCGCGGCCGCAGCGAGGTGCTCGCCGCCTACATCATCGCCGACGCCCAGGACCTCGACCGCGTGCTCTCCGCGGCGGCGGCGGTGGCCGAAGAGGGCGGGGCCAAAGCCTGAAGTCAGGCCCGCTTCAGCATCGGCCCCAGATTGCGGCCGGCGAATACGTGCACATGCAGGTGCGGCACTTCCTGGTTCGCATCCGTCCCGCTATTGGCCAGGATGCGATAGCCGCCCGGCTCGGCGCCCACCATGCGCGCCACCTCGCCGATGGCGCGGGTGAAGTCGGCAAGCTCGGCATCGGTCGCCTTGGCGGTGAAGTCCGCCAGGCTTTCGTAGGCGCCCTTCGGGATCACCAGCACATGGGTCGGCGCCAGCGGATTGATGTCGTGGAAGGCGAGGCTGTGCGCCGTCTCATGCACCTTCTTGCACGGCAGCTCGCCGCGCAGGATGCGCGCGAAGACATTGTTCGAATCGTAGGCCATGAACCGCTCCGGGACTTGTCCCGGCCAGTCTAGATCGAGAGGCGCCTCTAGGCGACGCGCTGCTTCTTCTCGTCGACGCCCGACGTGCCTTCGCGGCGCTCGAGCTCGGCCCAGACCTCGGACGGGCGGATGCCGGCATCGGCCCACAGCACCAGCAGATGGAACAGCAGGTCGGCGCTCTCGCTCACCATGTGGTCGTGGTCGTGCTGCATGGCCGCGATCGAGACCTCGACGGCCTCTTCGCCCACCTTCTGGGCCATTTTCGGCCGGCCCTTCTGGAACAGGCGGGCGACGTAAGACCGCTCCGGATCGACGCCGCGGCGGCTGACGATCAGATCGTACAGGCGCTGCACCACGGCCCCGTTCATCGGCTGCATCGGCTTCGGACTCCTCCTGCTCGCCCGTTCTGGCCGCCCGGCGACTCGGGCCGCGACTCGGGGCGAATCGACTGTGTTGTCAGAATGTCGATCAAATTGGTTAACTTGTCACCAACATGCGACAGGGGCGGGGAAATCGCCATTAACGACATCTTATGAACGCGCGAACTACCTTGTGGCTGCTTCGCCGGTGTGGCTAATATGCGCGCCTCGCAAAGGGGGGCTCGGACGTAATCGCGTTGGGCCGGCGCGGCCGTGGCGTCGCCTCGCGCGCGCCGCGTCCCGGGAGCGAGATAGGACAGAACGGTTGCGCATGGCTCTACGCGGCTCCACGGCTTCTCTCTTCCTGATTGCGGTGCTGCTCGGGGGCTGTTCCTTCGCTTCCGACGTGCTGTGGCCGAGTGTCTCCGGCGATGCGCCGCCGGCGCCGCCTGCCCAGGCCGCCCCGCCGCCCGCTTCGGCACCGGTACAGACCGCGCAGGTCGCCGCGCCGCCGCCCGCGCCTTCGCCGGCCGCCGGCCTGCAGCCGACCGGCACCTATGTCGGCCAGAAGGTGCAGCAGCTCAGGAGCGAGCTCGGCCAGCTCGAAGGCGTGGTCAACCAGCGCTCGGCCCAGCTGCAGCTGATCCGCAACGCGACCACCGAGAACTCGCAGCGCTATCACGGCACCGTCGCCGCCATCACCACCCGGCTGCAGCTCGGCACCACGCCGGGCAACCCGGTGCTGGTGCAGCAATGGAACCAGGCCCAGGCCGATCTCGACCGCATCTCCACCGACATCGCGGCGATGAACAGCCTGGCGAACGAAGTGGCCGCCGATTCGGCGCTCGCCGCCTATCTGCTCGACGCCGCGCGGGCGACCTACACGCTCTCCGGCGCGATCGACGAGGATCACCGCCAGATCGCCATCCTGGAGGACCAGGTCAACAAGGCGGTGGTGCTGATCGACCGCCAGCTCAACGAGCTGTCGGAAGACATCTCGCGCCAGACCACCTATGTCGGCAACGAGCGCGCCAACCTCACCGCGCTGTCGCTCTCGATCAAGAACGGCGAGCTCTATGGCGGCTCCCTCGCCAACCGCGCCTATCGCGCGGTCGGCGATCCGGGCGCCGGCCCGGCCGTGGTCGGCGGCGGGCGCGCGGCGGTGATCGCGCCGGATGGCCGCCAGCCGCTGGTGGTGATCCGCTTCGACCAGCCGAACCCGCCCTATCAGCAGGCGCTCTACACCGCCGTCGCCAAGGCGCTGGAGCGCCGCCCGCAGGCGCAGTTCGACCTCGTCGCCATCGCTTCCAACCAGGGCGCCAATACCGGCCAGGCCGCGCTGAACCAGAACCAGTCGCGCCGCAACGCCGAGCGCGTGCTGCGCACCCTCACCGATATGGGCCTGCCGGCCGGCCGCATCTCGCTCTCTTCCACCACCAGCACCCAGACCCCGACCAACGAAGTGCACGTCTACGTGCGCTGAGGGCCTGGCGAAAATCGCAACCAAGTGCGTCATGACCGGGCTTGTCCCGGTCATCCACGGCTCTCCGCAGCACTGGCCATAGACGTGGATGGCCGGCCAGATCTCGAACTCAGAACTGGGCCCGGCCATGACGTAAGAGTAGTAACGCCCGTTACTTCCCCGCCGCCCTAAGGTCGTTCATCACCCGCCAGCCGATGAAGGTGTGGTCCTCGGCGCCGCGCGGCTGGTGGCAGCCGAAGCAGGGCTCGAGCTTGACCGCCGGGTTGAGCGTGCCGTCCGGCTTGAAGGCGGCATATTCCCAGTCGCCGTTGCGCAGCGCCGCCGGCACGTCGGCGCCCCAGCCGGCCTTCTTCGCCTGCATGCCGATGAAGCCGGGCGCGCCGCCCGGCTGGAACCGCCCTTGCGCGTCGAGCTCGGGCTGGCCGTCGGCGCCGAGCTTGGCCGGGCGCTGCTCCAGCACCAGCACGGTGCCGTCCGGCAGCGGCTTGCCCGCCTGATAGCTCTTATAGGCCTCGGGGTTGATGAAGACGCTGCGGATCATCTTGCTGTCGTAGCGGTCGACGGCGCCGAGCGGCACATAGGCGCTCGCGTAATCCTTCGGGAACACGATCCGCTCCGGGCCCGCCAGGGTCGGAAGCGCGAGGCCAAGCACGAGCGCGCCGGCCGCCAGAGCCATTCTGTGCATGCGCATGGATGCCCCCTTCAATTCGCGACCGTGACGGTCATGACCATGTTCTCGTGCAGGCCGCAGGCGACGCGGAAGCTGCCGGCCCGGCGCAAGCTCAGCTTGAACGTCTCGCCCTCCTTCAGCTCGGCGCGGCTGACCTGATAGCCTTGCGTCGGCACATAGACCCAGTGCGTCGTGAAGTCGTCGTTGGAGAAGACCAGCGTGTCGCCGACCTTGGCCTTCACCTCACCCGGCGCATAGGTCGAGCCGACCATCGACACCTTGATCTCGTTGCCCGCCGCCGCCAGCGCCGCGCCGGCGCCCAGGCTCAAGCCCAGCGCCGCGAGGCGCGGCGCCGTCCACAATTTCATGGTCATGTGCAGCCTCCCCGAAAAGGTGCGCTTGCCTTATCGGGGAAAAGCATGCCGCCGCTCAATCCACGCTTGCGTGACGTCACGCGGACGTGACAGGTAGTCGCATCGCCGCCAGCCGCATCCCGGGGATGATCGCGGCCATGCCGAACCCGCTCTTCGCCCAATCGAGCGCCACTGCGCCGCGCCGCCTGCATCTGACCGGCGCCGCCGGCTCGGGCACGACGACGCTCGGCCGCGCGCTGGCCGAACGGCTCGGCCTCGCCCATCTCGACACCGACGATTTCTACTGGCTGCCGGCCGACCCGCCCTATCAGGCGGCGCGGCCGATGCCGGAGCGCCTGACCCAGCTCGAAGCCGCGCTCGACGCGCGCAAGCAAGGCTGGGTGCTCTCCGGCTCGCTCGCCGGCTGGGGCGATCCGCTGATGCGCCGCTTCCAGACGGTGATCTTCCTCGCCGTGCCGACGGATGAGCGCCTGCGACGATTGGAGGCGCGCGAGCGCGCCCGCTACGGCGCCGCGATCGATCCGGGCGGCGCGATGCACGCGCACAGCCGGGCCTTTCTGCGCTGGGCCGCCGAGTACGATGATGGCGACCACACCATGCGCAGCCGCGCCCGCCACGACCTCTGGCTCAAGCACGTCCCCTGCCCGGTGGTGCGGCTGGAGGATCTCGATTCCGTCGAGCGCCGTCTCGAGCGGCTGCTCGCGCTATGGGAAATCGCCTGAGACGAAGGAGGGAAGCGGCATGCTCGACCACATCGGCTTCATCGTCACCGATCTCGCCCGCAGCCGCGCCTTCTACGACCAGGCGCTGGCGCCGCTCGGCATCGCCATGCTGATGGAAGTGACGCCGGAACGGACCGGCGGCTCGACCCAGCTCGGCTACGGCTCCGGCGGCAAGCCCTATTTCTGGATCGGCACCGGCAGCTCGGCCCTCAAGGGCCCGCTGCACGTCGCCTTCGCCGCGCCCGACCGCAAGACGGTGGATGCCTTCCACCGCGCCGCGCTCTCAGCCGGCGGCACCGACAACGGCGCCCCCGGCCTCCGCCCGCACTACCACCCGAACTATTACGGCGCCTTCGTGCTCAGCCCGGATGGGCACAATGTCGAAGCGGTGTGTCACAAGGCGGAGTAGCGGACGCCGCTACGAACGAGGCGCTTCATTTTCGACGCGGGCGCCTTCGCATGCGCTCCGCTCGTCATTCCATCGGCCACCGGCATCAAGGCAACGATCAACTCGGAAGAAATGCCAGACCGCCGCGCCGACGGTCGTCAGCAGCACCAGAAGCAGGAACACCTGCAACGAACGCGTTAGCATCTGCTGCCCGGCGCCCCTACAGCCCTTTTGCGGTTCTCCACCAACGGCCAGCCGATCTAAACCGCCTGCGCCTTGCTCGTCGTTGCCGAGGATTGCTTCGCCAGATCTTCACCGATCGCCTGCACGAAATGCAGGTCGTTGGCGAGATCTGCGTGTTCGTCGCTGTCCGGTCCGAATTGCGCGATCTGTTCGCGCAATGAAGCCAGCTCTGCTTCCAGCGCCGCGATCACCAGGGGAAGCAAGGTAAGCGGGATCCGAGCCGCCCCCGATTCCACGAATTCGCGCCAGAGCCGCACGGCGCGCGCGTCGCCTTGATTGACGATCGCCGCTTCAACGTAGCGTTGTGCCTTCGCCGAAAGCTTCATGGTGCACCAAGATAGGGCAGGGGTCCGTCAAGCGCGAATAAAAAGGCGGTTTGCCTGGACCAATGCCTCGACAAAGTCGGTCCACGGCATGTCGAAGGCTGGCTCCCATGACCAGTGATTGCCGTGGTCATTCCAGACGAAGAGCACGCCTTCGTCGTAGGCCGCGCCGGCAGGAAGCCGCCACCAGATTCCCGGCCCGGAGGGCCGGTTCGCCGTTGTAGAGACGCCGCCGGAGCGACTCCGGACCCAGAACGCGTCATTCCGCAGGTACTGGATCACGTCCTTGCCCGGCCGCGGCCTGTCGAGTCGCGCGCCGGCCGCATTGCCCAGGCGGTAGAGATCGACAGGCGTGGTGGCCATACCCTGCTGCCTGTGGACCTGATCCGAGAGCTATACGCATGTTTCTCCCGTGAACATATAGGAGATTTTGGAGCACGCAAGCGCGGTCAGGCTTGCGCATCCTCCGCAAATATTGTATAATACAATAAATTGTTGAACGGTCCCGACTAATGTCCCGCGAAACGCCCTATCAACCCTACCTCTCCGAACACTCCTTCCGCATCCGCCGCCGCCACGTCCTGCGCGCCATCCGTGACCGCGACCTCACGCCCTCCGCCAAGCAGGTGCTGGTGGCGCTGAGCCTCGCCGCCGACGATCCCTTCGTCCTGCCCGATCCGCCGCCGGTGGCGGCGCTGGCGGCCAAGCTTGGCCTGGCCGAGCGCACGGTGCGCCAGGCGATCGCCGACCTCGTCACCGCCGGCCACCTCACCTTCCGCCGGACCGGCGAGCCGTTCCGGCTGAACCAGCCGCCGCCCACCGACCCCGCCGCCCGGCCCGATCTCGCGCGCGAACGCGCCTTCCTCGATGCTGCCCGCGCGCCGCTCACCTTCGAGGAGCATGTCGAGATGCTGGGCCGGCTGCGCGACCGCGCCGTCGCCGCGGGGCGCATCGCCACCGCCGTGCGGGCCGAGCGCGCCATCGGCCGCGCCTATGGCCTGGCCCGTCCACCTTCGCCGCCGCGCCCGCCGAAGACGGATTACGACGAGTGGCCGGCCGAGGAGAAGAAGCGCCGCTATCTCGAAGCTGCGCGCGACGCGCTGCTGCGCAGCTATGCGGCCGACCCGCATTACGCGCCGATCATCAACGCCTTCTGCGACAAGTCGGAAACCCTGATCCGCGAGAACCGCGCCGCCGAGGCAGCGGCGAAGCGGCTGCAATGAGCGCCCGGCCCGCCGGCGACGCGGCGCGCGACGATGCCTGGTTCGCCGCCCGCCTCGACCTGCTCGACCGGCTGAACGACGACCGCGCGCTCGCCCCCGCTTCGCGCCACACCATGCTGGAACTGCTGCTCGACGAGATCGAGGACGCGCTGGACGCGGCGGATGGCGAGGACGACCATCACCTCGCCTGGAGCGCGCGTCTGGCCTCCCGCCTCGGCCTCACCACCCGCGGCGTGCGCAAGGCGACGGCCGAGCTCGCCGGGCTCGGCCTGGTCGAGGCCGCGCGCGGCGATCTCCGCGTGCTGCCGGCGCGCGCCGCGGAACGGCTCTGCCGCGGAACGGATCTGCCGCGCGCAGCGGTAGCCGAGGACTTCGACCCGCTCGGCGCCCATGCGGAGCGGCTCTGGCGGCTCCGCCAGCGCGCCGAGGACGAGGGTCTGATCGCCACGGCGGTCTCGGCGCAGCAGGCGATCGGCCGCGCCCTCGGTTTCTATGCCCGCAAGCCCCGCCGCGGCGACTACGTGCCGCCGGATTACGCCGCGATGCCGCCGCACGAGCGCAAGGGCATGCTCTACGACCTCGTCATCCCCATGCTGCGCGACTTCTTCCTGCTCGACCCCGACCACCAGGAGGGCCTGCTCGCCTTCTTCGCCGAGTTCCGCGCCGCGAGCGCGGCGGCGCTGGGGGAAGAGGCGCGCGCGGCGGGGCCGCCCTCGCCCTTCGAGACGCAGCCTTCGGCTGCTCCTCAGGACGAGGGCTATTTCGATGGTCTCATTCGGTCACCTCATCCTGAGGAGCGCGCAGCGCGTCTCGAAGGGTGAGGGGGCCGTGGCGTACCGGCTGCCGTGCCTACGCCGACAAAAGCTCCGCGGGTATCGCGTAGATCGCCTCCGTCCCCGCCATCACCGGGCCGCCGAGCGCCGCGGCCTGGGGCAGCACCTGCTCGGCATAGAATCGCGCGGTGGCGATCTTGGCGTCGTGGAAGGCGGGGTCGTGGCCCTCGGCCTTGAGCTTCGCGGCGGCGAGCGCGCCCTTGGCGATCAGATAGCCGCCGGCGGTGATGCCGAACATGCGCAGGTACGGCGTCGCACCGGCCGCCGCGGCGGCGGGGTCGCCGGCGCTCGCCTCGGCGAGCCAGTCGGTCGCCATCTCCAGCGCCGCGATGGCGGTCTCCAGATTGCCGCGCAAGGCGGCGAAGGCCGGGCCCTTGGCCTCGCCGAGCTGTTCGTCGAGCGCCTTCATCTCGCCGATGAAGCGGCGCACCGTCTGCCCGCCTTCCAGCGGCAGCTTGCGCATCACCAGGTCCAGCGCCTGGATGCCGTTGGTGCCTTCGTAGATCGGCGCGATGCGGCTGTCGCGGAAATGCTGCGCGGCGCCGGTCTCCTCGATGAAGCCCATGCCGCCATGCACCTGCACGCCGATCGAGGTGAGCTCGACGCCGAGATCGGTCGACCAGCCCTTGGAGACCGGCGTCAGCAGCTCGACCAGCGCCTGCGCCTTCGCCCGCTCGGCCTCGTCGGGATGGTGATGCGCGCGGTCGATCGATTCCGCGTTCAGATAGATCAGCCCGCGCATCGCCTCGATCTGCGAGCGCATCAGCAGCAGCATGCGCCGCACGTCGGGATGCTCGACGATGGTGGCATTCGCGCCGCCGCGCGGCGGCGAGCCCTGCCGCCGCTCGCGCGCGAAGGCGACCGCCTGCTGGTAGCTGCGCTCGGCGATGGCCAGCCCCTGCAAGCCGACCGAGAGCCGCGCGTTGTTCATCATGGTGAACATCGAGCGCATGCCCTTGTTCTCTTCGCCGATCAGCCAGCCCGTGGCGCCGCCCTGGTCGCCGAACGACATCACGCAGGTCGGGCTGCCGTGGATGCCGAGCTTCTCCTCGATGGAGACGCAGCGGAGATCGTTATGGGCGCCGAGGCTGCCGTCCGCATTGACCAGGAACTTGGGCACGATGAAGCAGGAGATGCCGCGCGTGCCGCCCGGCGCGCCGGGCAGGCGTGCCAGCACGAGATGGACGATGTTCTCGGCCATGTCGTGCTCGCCATAGGTGATGAAGATCTTCTGCCCGGTGATCCGGTAGCTGCCGTCGCCGTTCGGCTCGGCCTTGCTGCGCAACGCGCCGACATCCGATCCCGCCTGCGGCTCGGTCAGGTTCATCGTGCCGGTCCACTTGCCGGTCACCATGTTGGCGAGATAGGTCGCCTTCTGTTCCGCCGTGCCGTGATGCGAGATCATCTCCACCGCGCCCTGGGTGAGCAGCGGGCAGAGGCAGAACGCCATGTTGGCCGAGGTCATCATTTCCTGCACGGCGATGGAGATCGCCCAGGGCAGCCCGCCGCCGCCGAAATCCGGATCGAACGGCACGCCGTTCCAGCCGCCTTCCGAGAACTGCTTGTAGGCCGCCGCGAAGCCCGGCGCCGTGCGCACCACGCCGTTCTCGAAGCGCGCGCCCTCGTGGTCGCCCGCCTTGTTGGTCGGCGCCAGCACGCCCTCGGCGAATTTCCCCGCTTCCTCCAGAACCGCGGCGACCAGGTCCGGCTCGGCGCTCTCGCAGCCCGGCAGCTTGGCCAGGCCGCCAAGGTCGGCCACGTGCTCCAGGGTGAAACGGATTTCCTTCAGCGGTGCGCGGTAATCCGCCATCGCGTCATCTCCCGGTCAGATCAGGGCGCTAGTTTACGGAGGATTTACGCTGACGGCCGCAGATTGCCAACCTTGCCGGGAAACGCCGCCAAAGATGCGCGGCGGCCTGGCCGGAGACCGGCATATGGGCACCATCGATCGCGGGCTGGACCTCTTGCTCGGCAAGCTGGAAGAGCTTGCCCGCGACAACGACCCGCGCCGCCGCGCCGCCTACAAGGCCATGCTGCCGCTGATGCAGGACTGGCTGGCCCCGACCGCCGACCGGGCCGCCCTGGCCGGCCGGATCGAGCAGGATCTCGACGGCATCCGCCGCGAGATCGACGCGCTGCGCGACGCCTACATGGCCGCCATCGAAACCGAGACGAAGCAGCGCCGCGCGGGGTAGCTTGCGCGGCCATGCCGGCCGCCATCCTCCCCGCCGATCGCCCCGACGCCATCGAAGCCGCCGCCGACGCGCTGCGGGCCGGCCGGCTGGTCGCCTTCCCGACCGAGACTGTCTACGGCCTCGGCGCCGATGCCGGGTCGGATGCCGCCGTCGCCGCGATCTACGCGGCGAAGGGCCGCCCCTCGCACAACCCGCTGATCGTGCATCTGCCGGACGCCCAGGCGGCGATGCGCTTCGGCCGGTTCGACGCTCGGGCGCAGCGGCTCGCGAGCGCCTTCTGGCCCGGGCCGCTGACCCTCGTGGTGCCGCGTGCCGAGGCCGTGCCGCTGTCGCCCCGCGCCACCGCCGGACTGCCGACCGTGGCGCTCCGTGTGCCTTCGCATCCGGTGGCGCTGGCGTTGCTCCTAGCCTCAGGCCTGCCGCTCGCGGCGCCGAGCGCCAATGTCTCCGGCCGCGTCTCCGCCACCACCGCGCAGCACGTTGCCGAGACCTTGGGCGACAAGGTCGCGGTCATCCTCGACGGCGGCCCGACCCAGGTGGGCGTGGAGAGCACCATCGTCGGCCTTGCCGGCGAACGGCCTGTTCTGCTCCGTCCCGGCGGCGTGCCGCGCGAGGCGATCGAGGCCCTGATCGGCCCGCTCGACGAGCCGGCAGCGGGGATCGTTGCCGCGCCCGGCATGCTGGCCAGCCACTACGCGCCGCACTGCCCGGTGCGGCTGAACGTGACGGCGCCGCGCGCCGACGAAGCGCTGCTCGCCTTCGGGCCCGACGTGCCAGCCGGTGCGAAGCTGGTGCTGAACCTTAGCGCTTCGGGCAATCTGGAAGAGGCCGCGGCCAACCTCTACGCTCATCTCCGCGCGCTCGACCGCGCCGATATCGCCGCCATCGCCGTGATGCCGATCCCCCAGCACGGCCTCGGCCACGCCATCAACGACCGCCTGCGCCGCGCCGCGGCGCCAAGGCACGAGTGATGCTGCCGCTACTTCAGCAGGATGTTGCTGACTTCGCGCATCTGCTGGCGGGCGCGCAGGATGTAGAAGCCCTGGGATGCGAGGTGGCTCGGGAACAGGATGCCGTCTGGCTGGCCGTTCAGCACCACCAGCGGGTCCATCTCGGCGACATGCCGGAGCGAGGCCAGCATGTTGTTCCAGATCGGCTCGATGCCGCGGTCCTTGATCAGCGGGCCGAAATCCTTCTGCAGTTCGCGCAGGATCAGGAGGTAGCCATAGGCTTGGCCCTTGATCGAATAGAAGATGTCGTCGGCGCGGCTGTCGAACGGGTTGCCGCTTTCGGCATTGATCCGCTGGTCGAGCACGGCGGAGGACGAGCCGAGGTCGAGCGCGAGGCGATCCATCAGCGCGAGCAGGCTGTCGCCGCGCCGCTCGAAGATCGCCCGGCCGTCGCTGAGGCGGGCGTTGTAGTTGAGCAGATGGCGGCGCGCGGTGCGGTAATGCTCCTCGCTGGTGGCCTGCGGCCAGGGCGAGGTGGCAAGGTCGATGATCCACTTGTCGCCGGGGAATTGCAGCCGGCCGGCCGCCTCGCGCAGGTCGACATCGTCCTGGCTGGTGCCGCGCTCGCGGCCGACCTGGTCGCGCATCTCCACCGTGAAGCGCGCGATGGCGGCGACCATGCCCATCTGGAAGTTCGGCATGTTGTCCAGCCAATGGCCGGGCAGGAACCAGGGGTCGTTGGCGACCCAGCGGTTGACGTTGACCTCGCGGTCGATCAGCGCCGCCGCCATGGCGATGGCGCGGCTCGCCGCCGGCGGCATGTTCGCCTCTTCCACGCCGAAGCCGGGATCGTCGTCGATCTTGTGGGTCACCAGCATGCCGACCGGGGTGCCGATCACGACCAGAACCAGGATGGCGACCAGGATCCCCTTCCAGGCCGCGCGCCCGGGCAGCCAGAGGCGGCGCTTGGGCGGGGCGGGATCGAGCAGCGGGTCCTGGCCTGCGGCCATGTCGGGGCACCTCGGCGATGGCGGGGGATGGCGTGTACGGGCCTGCGGGGGCAGGATTATGGCATTACCCCTCTAAATCGGGACGCGGCGGCGAAGGTTCAAGCCGCGGCGGGGAAAACGGGAGATCGCCCATGTCGGCCGCATTGAAGCGCAACGCCACGCTCGACGACGCCGTGGCGGCGGCGGAAGCGAAGTATGTCGCCGCCAATCCATTGAGCCGCGCGCGGTTCGAGGCGGCGCGCGCCGCCATGCCGGGCGGCAACACGCGGACGACCCTGCACTACGACCCGTTTCCGCTCGCGATCCGGTCCGGGCAGGGCGCCCGCATCACCGATCTCGACGGCCACGACTATGCCGACTTCCTTGGCGAGTACACGGCCGGCCTGTACGGCCACTCGCATCCCGTGCTGATCGGCGCGCTGAAGGCGGCGCTCGACGGCGGCCTCTCCTTCGGCGCGCCGGGCGAGATGGAAGTGCGCTTCGCCGACCTGATGGTGAGCCGCTTCCCGAGCCTGGAGCGGGTCCGCTTCTGCAACTCGGGCACCGAGGCCAACCTGATGGCGGTCAGCCTCGCCCGCGTCGCCACCGGCCGGTCGAAGGTGATGGTGTTCCATGGCGGCTATCACGGCGCCGTCTTCTACTTCGTCAGCCAGCCGGCGGCGGTGAACGCGCCGTTCCCCTTCATCATCGGCCGTTACAATGACGCCCAGCACGCGGCGGATCTCATTGCGAAGGAGGGCGCCGATCTCGCCGCCATCCTGGTCGAGCCGATGCAGGGCTCGGCCGGCTGCATCCCGGCGACGCCGGAATTCCTCCAGGCCCTGCGCGACGGCGCGACGAAATCGGGCGCGGTGCTGATCTTCGACGAGGTGATGACCTCGCGCCTGCATCCCGGCGGCCTGCAAGGCGCGCTCGGCATCCATTCGGATCTCACCAGCTTCGGCAAATATCTCGGCGGCGGCGCCTCGTTCGGCGCCTTCGGCGGCCGCGCCGATCTGATGGACCGCTTCGACCCGACGCGCGCCGACGCGCTGCCGCATGCCGGCACCTTCAACAACAACGTCCTGACCATGACGGCGGGTTACACGGGCCTCGCCCAGGTGTTCACGCCCGAGGCCTGCGTGCAGCTGAACGCGACCGGCGATGCCTTCCGCGACCGCCTCAACGCCATCGCGAAGAAGCTCGACGCGCCGGCGCAGGTGACCGGCCGCGGCTCGATGCTGGCGGTGCATTTCCAGCGCGGCGCCATCGCGCGTGCGGGTGACCTCACCTCGCTGCCGGCGGCGCGCAAGCTGTTCCACCTGGAGATGCTGGAGAGCGGGCTCAGCTTCGCCCGCCGCGGCTTCATGGCGCTCTGCCTGCCGCTCGAGGCCAAGGACTACGACACCTACGCCGCCGCCTTCGAGGAGTTCCTGTCGAGCTATGCCGGCCTGCTCGCCCCTACTACGGCACCACGTTGACCGTGAACGGGTCCGAGCGGCCGCCGCCCGGCTCCGGATTCGCGATCACGATCTTCAGGCTGCGCGCGGCGGCGACGTCGGCGGGCTCGAAGGTCGCGGTGACGTGGTGCGCGTCGCCGAATTTCAGGGCGCCCTTGCGGGCCTGGCCTTCGACTTCGAGCGAGGAGGCGGTGGTGAAGCCGGCGCCGCGGATCTTCAGCTCCGGCTTGGCTTCGCCGACCTTCAGCTCCTTCGGCGTGGTCTCGGCGATGCTGGGCACCGGGTTGGAGAGCTTGCCGGCGCGCTGCTCGTCGCCGCGGCTACGGAACAGCGTGTCGAACACTTCGCGCAGCTTGTCGGCGGCCTGCTTGGAGAACATGCCGACCAGGGCGCCGGTGGCGATGAAGCCATAGGGGTTCAGGTCGGTCGAGGTGCCGAGGAAGCCGGCGCGCAGGAAGAAGTAGAACAGCAGCGCCAGCACCATGGCGATCGGGGTGCGGACCACGAACCACCAGCCCCATTTGCTGTCCAGCCGGGCATTGCCGACATAGGTGGCGAAGGAAGTCGCGGCATGCACGAAGCTGCCGAGGCCGCCGGCCAGCGCCATCAGCAACGCCAGCGCCACGGTCGGCCGCACGGCGACCCGGAAGTCGAGCACGTAGAGGCTGCATTCGCGGACATCGGGCGTGCCCGAAATCGCCTCGTCGCAGCTGTACCAGACGCAGGTGAAGGCCAGGAACAGGAGGAGGAACAGCGCCAGCAGATACAGGCCGAGCATCCAGCGGACGAACCACGAGGCGGGGTCGATCCGGTTCGGGTGGGTCTCGGCGGCGGTCGCGTCCGTCGAAGCCATGGCCGTTTCCTCCATACCGTGTCGGGCCATTTTAGGTGCCGGGGGTTAATATCCAAAGTGGCAAGTCCGACGAATTTTGTTCGTTATTGTTGTATTAACCTTGCCATCGATCCGTCATTTCGTCGGCCTAGCATGTCTAGACCGGAATGGCGGGGGACAAAGTCATGACAGATCTGCACCAGGAACTGTTGCGGGTCTATGCGGGCCGCGCCACGCGGCGCTACGGGCTCTCGGCGGTCAGCCAGCTGCAGCACGCCCTGCAGGCGGCGGCGCTGGCCGAGGCGGCGGGCGAGCCGCCGGCCCTGATCCTGGCGGCGCTGCTGCACGATGTCGGACACATGATCCACGAGTTCGGCGAGGATCCGGCCGCGCGCGGAATCGACGACCGCCACGAGGAAATCGGCGCCGATTGGCTGGCCCGGCATTTCGGCCCGGCTGTGGCCGAGCCGGTCCGGCTGCACGTGCCGGCCAAGCGCTATCTCTGCGCAGCGGAGAGCGACTACTTCGCCAAGCTCTCGCCGGATTCGGTGCGGAGCCTCGCATTGCAGGGCGGCCCGATGTCGGCCGAGGAGGTCGCCACCTTCGACCGTGACCCTTACGCCGAGGCGGCCAAGCGGCTGCGCCGCTACGACGAGGGCGCCAAGGACCCGACGGCGACCACGCCGGATTTCGAGCACTTCCTCAGCTACGCGGATGCCTGCGTGCGGACCTGACTCAGCGCCGCTCGCGGCCGAGGATCAGCGTGCCGTGCTGCGACAGGATGCCGCCTTCGTTGTGCACCAGGGCCACCTCGTGGCGCTTCACCTGCCGGGCGCCGGCCTCGCCGCGCAGCTGGCGCACCGCCTCGATGATGCCGAACAACCCGCCGGCGGCGCCGGCATGGGCATGGCTCAGCATGCCGCCATGGGTGTTGACCGGCAGCTCGCCGTCCCGCGCGGCGCGGCCCTCGCGGAAGAAGGCGCCGCCTTCGCCCTTCGGCACCAGGCCGGCATCCTCGGCCTCGAGGATCGGCACGATGGTGAAGCAGTCGTACAGCTCGGCGAACTGGATGTCCTTCGGCCCGATGCCGGCCATGCGGTAGGCGATCTCCGCCGAGCGCTTGGTGCCGAACTCGGTCAGGCTCGGCGCCGCCAGGATGTGCTCGTGCGTGGTGATCTCGCCGGCGCCCCAGAGCCAGACCGGCCTGGATTTCGCGTCCTTGGCCCGTTCCGGCGACATCACGATCAGCGCCCCGCCGGCATCCGAGATCAGGCAGCAATCGAGCAGGCCGAGCGGTTCGGCGATCGGTTTGGCGCCCAGCACATCGGCGGTGGTGATCGGCTTCTTCATATGGGCGTTCGGGTGCAGCAGCGCGTTGGCCCGCTGCTGCACGGCGACGGCCGCCATGTCCTCGCGCCGCGTGCCGTATTCATGCATGTGGCGACGGGCGATCATGGCGTAGAAGCCCGGGATCAGCGGCCCGTAGGGATGCTCGAAATACGGATGGCCGACGGCGGCGAGCGCCTCGACCGCCTGGTCGCGGCTCTGCCCCGTCGCGCGGTTCTCGCCCGCGGTGACCAGCACGCAGCTCGCCCGGCCCGCGGCGATGGCATCCGCCGCATGCATCAGCATCAGCGCCGGCGAGGCGCCGCCGGCGGTGAGCGAGGCGGCATAGGTCGGCTGGATGCCGAGATATTCCGCCAGCACGCTGCCCAGCATGAAATACGGCTCGGTCATGCTGTAGGCGGTGATCAGGCCGTCGATGTCGGATGGCTTGAGGCCCGCCTCGTCCAGCGCCCGCTTGGCCGCCTGGGCATTGAGGCCGAGGCCGGTCATATGCGGCACCTTGCCGATCTCGCTCTCGCCGACGCCGACGATGCAGGCCTTGTTGCGCAAGGTCATGGCGCGCGCTGGAATTGGGGCAGCGCGCCGTCGCCGCGCTGCTCGAAGGTGACGCGAACCAATTCGCCGATGGCGATCTCCCGCGCGCCGGCCCCGACGATGTTGGCCAGCATGCGCGGGCCCTCGGCGAGGTCGATCAGCGCCACCACATAGGGCACCTGGCCGGCGAAGGCGGCCGATGGCGCGCGGTGGATCACGGTGAAGCTGTGCACGCGGCCGCGGCCCGAGGCCTCGACCGATTCGACCTGTTCGGACCAGCAGCTGGCGCAGAGATGGCGCGACATGAACCAGGTGGCGCCGCAATCCCGGCAGCGCTGCAGCAGCAGCTTGCCGGCCTTGGCGCCGGCCCAATAGGCGGCGCTGTCGGCATTGGGGGCGGGTAGCGGCAGCGGCCCTGGGGACGACATGGGCGTGCCGTTCGCTAGCGGGTGGTCGATTCGGACCCCTGCGGAATCAGGGTCACGTCGAGATGCTTGGCCTCGGCCGGCGGCTTGGCGAGCTTGGTGGCGAAGGCGATCTCGCCGCGGCCCGGCACCTCCACGCCCTCCGGCGCGAAGGTGTATTCGAAGATCTGCTCGCGCTTCTCGTTCAACAGCGCGATGCGCAGGCGCGGCATCGGCCGGGCATGCCGGCTTTCATTGGCGATCAGGCCGGTGACTTCGAGCACGGCGTCCCCGCCCTCGCGGATCTGCTTGGTGGTGACGTCGCGCACCATCAGCCGCTCCGGCAGCGAGACCGGAATGCCGAGCTTGGCGTAATAGGGCTGCGCCGCCGGCAGCAGGCTGACCACCCGGTCACGGCCGAGATAGGCGGCGGCGATGACGATCATCACCGAGGCGGCGAGCGCGAGCCAGCCGATGGTGTCGGAGCTGCGCCGCGCCGGCTGCTCCTTCACGGTGGGAAGGTTGGCGACGCGTTCGCGCGCGGCCTTCATCGGGTCGACCGGCTGGCCGACAGAAGCGCCGACCGGCGCTTCGAGTCGCGGCGACTCGGTCGCCGCTGCCACGGTCGGCGGCGGCGGCGCAGGCGGCGGCGGAACCGATTCGAGCTCGGCCTGGCTCGGCGCATTCGCGGGCGGCGGCGTGAACCACGTGCTGCCGCATTTGCCGCATTTCACCTTGCGGCCACTGGGCCTGAGGGCCTGATCGGGTACCAGGAAACGCGTGCTGCACGCCGAGCAAGACAGGATCATGCCGTCCCCCGACTCCTTTCAACTTTCGCGATGGAGCCATGAGCGGTATAGGGACCGCGCAGGTGGGAGGCAAGGGCGCTTCGTCGGGTGCCTCGTGGGGCGCTTCATGGGGCGCTGTATCGGGCGCATCGAGGAGCACGAGACGTGGTGCGGTTCCAGAACGTCGGCATGCGGTACGGGATGGGGCCGGAAGTGCTGCGCGACGTGTCGTTCGAGCTGCCGCCGGGCTCGTTCCATTTCCTCACCGGGCCGAGCGGCGCCGGCAAGTCCACCCTGCTCAAGCTGCTCTATCTCGCCGAGCGGCCGACGAGGGGCATGATCTCGCTGCTCGGCGAAGACCCGACATTGCTGCCGCGGCGCCGCCTGCCGGTGCTGCGCCGGCGAATCGGAGTCGTGTTCCAGGATTTCCGGCTGCTGCCGCATCTGACCGCGCTGGAGAACGTGGCGCTGCCGCTCCGCATCGCCGGCGGGCGGGAGGAGGAGATCGTGGCGCATGTGCGCGAGCTCCTCACCTGGGTCGGCCTCGGCGACCGCATGGAGGCGCGGCCGCCGACGCTCTCGGGCGGCGAGCAGCAGCGCGTCGCCATCGCCCGCGCAGTGATCGGCCGGCCGAGCCTGCTGCTGGCCGACGAACCGACCGGCAATGTCGATGCCGAGATGGGTCTGCGCTTGCTCCGCCTGTTCGTCGAGCTCAACAAGCTCGGCACCACGGTGCTGGTGGCGACGCATGACCGGGCGCTGATCCGCAGCGCCGAGCGGCCGGTGCTGCGGCTCGACCACGGCGAGCTCAGCCGGCCGGGGCGGGAGGCCGCCTGATGGGGCGTTCGGTGCTCGGGCTCCGGCGCAGCCTGGCGGCGCGGCTTCTGCCGGCGCTGATCGGCATCATGATCTTCATCGGCCTACTGGCGCTGGCCGCGGCGCTGGCGGTCGACCGTGCGGTGGAAAGCTGGTCGCGCAATATCGATCTCGGCCTGACCGCGACCCTGCCCGACACCGCCGGGGCCAAGGTGGACGCGGTGGTCGGCATGCTGCGGACGACGCCCGGTGTGGCCGCCGCCCGGCGCGTGCCGCAATCGGAAGTGGCCACCTTGCTGGCGCCCTGGCTCGGCAGCGCCGCGGCCGCGGCCGATCTGCCGCTGCCGGTGCTGATCGATATCCGCCTCGATCCCGCCATCGCCATCGACCAGGGCGCGCTCGGCGCCAAGATCGCGCGCATGGCCGAGGGGGCGAGGCTCGATTCGCATCGCGACTGGATCGACCAGGCGGTGCGGCTCGGCCGCAGCCTGCAGGCCGTTGCCTTCCTGGCCGTCTGCCTGATCGCCGCCGCGGTGGCGGCGGTCGTCATCGTCTCGGTCCGGGCGGGGCTCGCGGTCGAGCACGACACGATCGAGCTTCTGCACCTGATCGGCGCGCAGGACGGCTTCATCGCCGCGGAGTTCCAGGAGGTCGTGACCCGCTTCGCCGGGATCGGCGGCGTGATCGGCACCGCGCTGGCGCTCGGTGCGATCATGCTGCTGGCCGATCTGTTCGGCGCCGCCGGCGCCACGCCGCTGCCGAAGCTCGGCCTCGGGCTGCAGGGCTGGCTCGCGCTCGCGGGCTTCGTCCTTGCCGCCATTCTGCTGGCCCGCTGGGTCGCGCGGCTGACCGTCATGCTGGCTCTCCGGCGTATGGTCTAGCCACATGCTGGTGCTGCTCGACCGTGACGGCGTGCTGAACGAGAACCGCGACGACTACGTCAAGTCGCCGGGCGAGCTCGTCATGCTGCCGGGTGCCGCCCAGGCGGTGGCCCGGCTCAACGGCGCGGGCCACCACGTCGCAATCTGCACCAACCAGAGCGCGGTCGGCCGCGGCATCGTCCAGCCTGCCATGCTGGAGCGCATCCACGAGACGCTGCGCGAGCATCTGGCCCGCGCCGGCGCCCGGATCGACCTTCTGCTGGCCTGCACCGATCCGCCCTGGGCGGCGAGCGACCGGCGCAAGCCCGGCCCCGGCATGCTGCAGGAGGCGATGCGCCAGTTCCGCGTCGGACCGCATGACACGGTGATGATCGGGGACGATCTGGTCGATCTGCAGGCGGCAATGCGGGCCGGCATTCGCCGCATCCTGGTGCGCACCGGCAAGGGCCGGAAAACTCAGGCCGCCGGCATACCGGCGGAGGTGCTGCCGGTCGCCGTGCATGACGATCTGGCGGCGGCGGTGGCGTCGCTGCTCGGCGCATGAGGCGGATCTACACACGGCGCCAGCCGGCGCGCTTCCGCATGCTGCGTTGGCTGCTCGCGCTCGGCTTGGTTGCCGCGCTGGCCTGGGCGGCGGGCCTGGTCTGGTTCACCACCATCCTGCCGCGCGAGGTGCCGCCGGCGGCGCTCCGCACCGACGGCATCGTCGTGCTGACCGGGGGCACGCAGCGGATTGAGGCCGGCATCGGCGTGCTGGCGGCGGGTGCGGCGCGGCAGATGCTGATCTCCGGCGTCAACCCGGCCAGCGGCAAGACACTGATCGCGCAGGCGCCGGCCGAATCGCGGCAATGGCTGGAATGCTGCACCGAGCTCGGCTTCGCCGCCGTCGACACGACCGGCAATGCGATCGAGATCGCCGAATGGGCGCGCCGGCACGAGATCGACTCGCTGCGCGTGGTGACCGCGAGCTTTCACATGCCGCGCAGCCTGCTGGAGATCGGCCGCCAGGCGCCGGCCATCCAGCTGGTGCCGCATCCGGTCTTTCCGCCGCTGGTGCGGCTCGACGACTGGTGGCTGTCGCCGGGCACGGCGGATCTGCTGGCGCGCGAATACACGAAGTACCTGCTGGCATGGGCGCGCATCCGGGTCGAGGCCTGGATCAGCGGCAGCCTGGACCGCTGGCTGGAAGAGGATCCCGCCTAGATGGCCGTGCTGCGCGCCGCCTTGTTCCAGCTCTGCTTCTATCTCTGGGGCGCCGGCCTCGTCATCCTGTTCGTCCCGGCGCTGCTCGGGCCGCGGCAGGGATCGGTGCTCGGCATGCGCGTCTTCGGCCGCGGCACCATCTGGCTGCTCAAGGCGATCGTCGGCATCCGGGTCGAGGTGCGCGGGCGCGAGAACCTGCCGAAGGGCGGCTGCATCGTCGCGGCCAAGCATCAATCGGCCTTCGACACGCTGGTCTATCACCCGCTGCTGGGCGATCCGGCCATCGTGATGAAGCGCGAGCTGCTGTGGATCCCGTTCTACGGCCAGCACTCGCTGAAGGCGCGTATGATCCCGGTCGACCGCGCCGGCGGCCCGTCCGCGCTGAAGACCCTGGTCCGGCTCGGCCGCGACGCGGTGGCGGAGGGCCGGCCCATCGTGATCTTCCCGCAGGGCACCCGTGTCGCGCCGGGCAGCAGCGCGCCGTATCAGCCGGGCCTTGCCGCGCTGTACAGCCAGCTCGACGTGCCGGTGGTGCCGGTCGCCACCAATTCCGGCCTGTGCTGGCCCCGGCGGAGCTTCGCCAAGCATCCTGGCACCATCGTGGTCGAGTTCCTGCCGCCGATCCCGCCGGGCATTCCGCGCAAGTTGTTCTCCGCCCAGGTCGAGCGGGCGATCGAGAGCGCCAGCGACCGGCTCAGCGGCCACGCTCAGGGGTAGACGGCCACCCCGCGGCCGGCGAAGAACCGGTCGAAATCAGCCGGCGGCAGCCGGACATATTCCTGCGTGGCGACGTCGTGGCCGGAGGGATTGTGGAACACGATGGCGTCCGCATCGGCCTCGAGCACCAGCACGAGATGCCCGCCCTTCGACGGCGGCGCGCGCTCCGGCCAGCGGATGCCGGGATGCACCGAGGCGATGAAATAGCGCGCCCGCCGCATCACCTCGGCGATGTCGCCGGTCCGGATGTCGACCACCACCTCGGCCTCCAGGCCGAATTCGCGCCGCACGAATTCGACGAAGGGCGCGTAGATCAGGCCCTTGATGTCGCCCGCCTCGCTGACCGTGTAGCCGCCATAGGCCGTACAGGCGCGGGCGAGCTCCAGGATCGGGCGGGCGCGGCCCCCGCGCGCGGCCAGGATCATCTTCAGGCAGGCCATGCCGCAGACCTGGTCGGCCCAAGTCACATATTCATCGATGGTCGCCGCGCCGGAGGCGGCCCAGTTCGGGTCGCGGGCCAGGGCCGCCGCGCCATGTTCCAACACATCGAGCGTCAGCCCGCGGCTTTCCCACTGGCTGAAATACGGCACCTTCATCGGTTGTGCGCGAGCCCGGCGCGTTTCGCGTGGCGGGCCAGCGCATGGGCGATCAGCTTGTCCATCAGCTCGGGCTGCGCGAGGCCGCTGGCCTCCCAGAGCTTCGGATACATGCTGATCGAGGTGAAGCCCGGCAGCGTGTTCACCTCGTTGACCAGCAGGCGGTCCCGGCCCGCGTCGAGGAAGAAATCGACCCGCGCCATGGATTCGCAGGCGAGCAGCCGGAAGGCCTCGATGGCGAGCGTCTGGCAATTGGCGATCTGCGCCTCGCTCATAGCGGCCGGAATGCGGAACACCGCCCCATCTGCATCGATGTACTTGGCGTCGTAGGAATAGAAGCCGTGGCCCTCGGCCGGAACGATCTCGCCCGGCAGCGAGGCGCGCAGGGTGCCGTCGGCTTCCTCCAGCACCGAGCATTCCACCTCGCGGGCGCGGTCGACCGCCGCCTCGGCCAGGATCTTGTCGTCGAAGCGGAAGGCGTTCTCGCAGGCGCTCGCGAATTCGGCCGCCGATCGCGCCCGCGCCACGCCGACCGAGGAGCCCATATTGGCCGGCTTCACGAACATGTCCTCGCCGACCGCGGCGGCGGCCGCCGCCCAGTCGAGCGGCCTGGCCCGCGTCATGCTGACGAAAGCGACGATGGGCAGCCCGGCATCGCGCATCAGCCGCTTGGCGATGTCCTTGTCCATCGCCGCGGCAGAGCCCATCACCCGCGACCCGACATAGGGCACCTGGGCGAGTTCGAGCGCGCCCTGCACGGTGCCGTCCTCGCCGTTCGGCCCATGCAGCACCGGGAACATCACGTCGAACGGCGCCGGCGCGGCGCCGCCATCGCAGCGGAGCAGCTGCCCGCCGCCGGCCGGCACCGGCGCCACCGCCGGCGCGTCCTCGGCAATGGCGAGCGCGCTTTCGCCGCGGC
>QOZS01000039.1 GCA_003576705.1 Desertibaculum subflavum | reverse complement strand
CACCCTGAAGGCGGAGACCGCACGGCCGCCGGCCGCCAGCCTGGGCGAGCAGCAGGCCCGCTTCGACATCTTCCGCAACGACTTCAACGACAACCGCCCACACGAGGCACTCGGCCAGATGCCGCCGACGCGGCTCTATCGCCCCTCGCCCAGGCCCTATCCGGCCCGCATCCAGGAGCCTTGGTATGACGCCGATCATGCCGTCCGCCGGGTCCGCTCGGGCGGCGAGATCAAGTGGGGCGGCGACTTCATCTTCGTCAGCGAGGTGCTGGCCGGCGAGCCGGTCGGTATCGCCGAAACCCAGAGCGGTGACTGGATCGTCCGCTTCCTCGACCTCGATCTCGGCATCATCGACCGGCGCACCAAGAAACTCCGCCGCTTTGCGGCGCCCCGGCCGGGGCGCCGCAAAGCGGAACAAACCGAGGAGACTGTCAGGCATGTATCCGGTCTGTAGTGTCCGACATGTAGCCGGTTGCTCACCGCAGGATTCACCGAGGGGGCCGGCGGCAGATGGTGTCCTGCCAGCGCATCCTCCCACCTCACCCAAACCCTCTCCCCCAACAAGTTGGCGGAGAGGGCTTACGCGGGAGGAACAGATGCGCCGCCTTCGGCGAATGGCTGTCCGCCTGCGTCACGGGTACCCGGGTCAAGCCCGGGTACGACGAACTGGAGGAACAGATGCGCCGTCCCGTGGCGTGCGGCCTAGAATCCGAGATCCCGCGCGATGATGTTGCGCTGGATGTCGCTGGTGCCTTCGCCGATCACGTAGACGAGCGCGTCGCGGTGGATCCGGCCGACCGGGTATTCCCGCATGATGCCGGCGCCGCCATGGATGCGGATCGCCGCTTCGCTCGCCCGCAGCGCGGTTTCGCTGGCGACCAGCTTCACTTTGGCGGCGGTGGCGGAATCGAGCGTGCCCTGGTCGACCCGCCAGGCGCCGTAATTGACCAGCCAGCGCGCCGCCTCGATCTCCGCCGCCATGTCGGCGAGCTTGTGGGAGACGGCCTGGTAGCGGCCGATCGGTCCGCCGGCGACGATGCGCGTCTTCGCGTATTCGGCCGCGGCGTCGAGCGCGGCGCGCGCCATGCCGATGCAGTTCGCCGCCACGCCGACGCGGTTCTCGCTCAAGCTGTCCAGGATGACCGGATAGGTGCCCTCGCGGTGCCCCAGCAGGCAGTCGTCGGGCACGAAGGCATCCTCCAGATAGATCAGGCCGGTCTCGGAGGCGCGGATGCCTTCCTTCTTTAGCTTGGAGATCCGGATGCCGGGATTGGGCAGCTCGACGATGAACAGGCTGATCGCGTCCGGCTTCAGCTCGGGCCTGGTCCGCGCGGCGAGCAGCATGAAATCGGCGATCGGCGCGTTGGTGATGTAGAGCTTGGAGCCGGTGATGCTGTAGCCGCCCGGCACCTTGGCGGCGCGCGTCTTCATCGCCCGGATGTTCGATCCGCCATCCGGCTCGGAGAGGCCGAAACAGGCGATCTTCTCGCCTTTCACGGCGGGCCGGAAGAACCGGGCCTTCTGGTCGTCGCTGCCGGCGCGCCAGATCGGCCAGATGCCGAGATGGCTGTGCGCCGACCAGCTGGAGGCGAAGGCCTGCGCGACATAGCTCAGCTCCTCGCGGATGATGCAGTCGCTCACCTTGTCGAAGCCGCTGCCGCCATCCGCGGCCGGATAGCGCACGCCGATCAGGCCGAGCTCGCCGAAGCGGCGGAACAGGGCGCGGGGAAATTCCTCGTTCTCCTCCGCCTGCGCGACCAGCGGCGCCATCTCCTCGGCCGCGAAGCGGCGCACCATGTCGCGCACCGCCGTTTGTTCCGGCGTGTAGTCGAAGTTCACGCGTTTCCCCCTCGAAACTGTCGATCAGGTCTTCTGCTGGCCCTCGGGCGCGGGCTTGGGCTGCGGCGCCTCCTCGGGCCGCTTGCGGCGGATCAGGATGTCGCCGTTGTCCAGGATCACCGGCGCCTCGTACATCGGGATCTTGTCGACCAGAGTGCGCATCACGTCCATCAGGGATTCGATGGCGCCGCGGGCGGTCTCCTCCAGGCCCTGTTCCTTCGAATCCTTGTCCGGGGCCTGTGCCTGAGCTGTGCCCAAGGCCAGCGCAAGGGCAGGGGCCAACAGCAACCTCCGATATCGCATGTCATTCTCCCGCATGTCCCCCCGGCCCGCGCCATCATCGGCGCGGCGCCGCCCGGGTTCAAGCGGGGCCTAGCGGAGCGGGAACACCATCGGCAGCAATGCGACCGCAACCCCGATCACAACGAAGTCGAGCGGCATGCCGAGCCGCCAGTAATCGGCAAAGCGATAGCCGCCCGGCGCCAGGATCAGCGTGTTGTTCTGGTGCCCGAACGGCGTCAGGAAGTCGCAGGAGGCGCCGATCGCCACCGCCATCAGGAAGGCGTCCGGATGCACGCCGATCGACTGGGCGATGCCGATGGCGATTGGCGCCATCACGATCACCGTCGCCGCGTTGTTCAGCATCGGCGTCACGATCATGGTGACGACGAGGACGAGGGCGAGGACGCCGCGGTCCGGCCAGCCTTGTCCCAGCCACGCCACCTGGTTCGCGACCAGCTCGGCGACCCCGCTGGTCTCCAGTGCACCGCCGACCGGGATCATGGCGCCGAGCAGTACGATCACCGGCCAGTCGATGGCGTCGTACATGTCGCGGACCGGCATGAGGCGCAGCGCCAGCATGCCGAGCACGCCGAGCACGAAGGCGATCGGCGCCGAGAGCAGGTCGAGGACGACAAGAACGATGGCAAGGCCGAACACGACGACCGGCGCCACCACCCGGAACGGCTGGAAGGCGATCTTGCGGTTGGCCAATGGCAGGCAGCCGAGCGCGCGGATCGCCTCCGGCAGGCTGTCCGGCTCGCCCTCGAGCAGCAGCACGTCGCCGGCCGACAGCGACGTGTCGCGCACGCGCTGGCTGATCGGCCGGCCATGCCGCGACAGCGCCAGCAGGTTCACGTTGTAGCGCGCCCTGAGCTGCAGGCTGCGCGCGGTCGCGCCCTGGATCCAGGCGTTCGGCACCACGACCACTTCGGCCGTCTCGACCGGCGTCTTCTGGGCGAGCTCGGGCTTCTCGCCCTCCGTCGTATGGGCGGCGACCAGCTCGACCTCCTCCTTGCGCACCAGTTCCTGCAGCAGCTCCGCGCCGACCTGCAGCATCAGGTCGTCGCCGGCGCGCAGCTTGGTGTTGCGGAACCGCCCGCGCAGGCGGAGGCCATGGCGCTGCAACGAGATGATGGCGAGCTTGTCCTCGTACTCTCCTTCGATCTCCCGCGGGGTCTTGCCGATCAGCTCGGATTTCTCCGGCAGCTTCACCTCGGTCACGTAGTGGCCGATATCGAACTGCTCCATCGCCGAGCGCTCGCCCTCGCGGTCGCGCGGCAGCACGAAGCGCGCGATGGCGGCCATCAGGGCGATGCCGCCCAGCGTGATGGCCAGGCCGACCGGGGCAAAGGCAAAGAAGTCGAACGGAGCCTCGCCATAGCGCTCGCGGAAGCCGGCGGCCAGCAGGTTCGGCGGCGTGCCGATCAGCGTGGTCATGCCGCCCATCATGGTGGCGAAGGACAGCGGCATCAGGATCAGTGCCGGGGAGTGTTCGAGCCGTCGGGCCGCGGCGATGGCCACCGGCATCATGATGGCGAGGGCGCCGACATTGTTCATGAAGGCGGACAGCACTGCGCCGAGCCCGCAGAGCAGCACCAGGTTGCTGAGCGGGGTGGTGGCGACCCTGCCGAGCGCCTGGCCGACGATATCGATGACGCCCGAGCGGCCGAGGGCATGGCTCAGCACCAGCACGGCCGCCACCGTGATCACCGCCGGATTGCCGAAGCCGGCGAAGGCGTCGTCGGGCTTCACGAGTCCGGCCAGCACGCAGGCGATCAGCGCTCCGAGCGCGACCACATCGTAGCGGATGCGGTCCCAGGCGAAGGCGGCGAGCGTTGCGACGAAGATGACGAGAGCGAGAATCTGCGCGGTGGTGAGCGCCAATGGGGTGTCCCCTCGACAGGCATTCGGAAACGCCTATGAGGGGAATTGGTTCCTTGCGCCGCCCGCGTGGTCAGGCGGCCCGGCGGCCGATGGCCGTCGCAGGCTCAGTGGATCGACTGGCCGATATGCTCGCGCGCCAGCTTCTGGGCGGCGGCGATCTGCTCCGGCGACATGTCGCGGGCGACTTCGGCGCGCAAGGTGCGGGCCTCGTCGCTGCCGGCGATGGCGGCGAGGTTGAGCCACTTATGCGCCAGCACGAGATCCTGCGACGACGGATCGCCGCTGCAATAGGACAGGCCGAGCTCGAAATACCGGCTCACGCTCTCGGTCGTGGAATGCGTCGAACGGCTCATCGATCTAACCCCTTTAATCACGTAGCGCTCGCATTTTCGCTACGGCGGATTCAAGCGATCGGATGTTGTTCGAACGTTAATAGCGGTACTGATAGCACCTGCTGTGACCTTGGTCACTCGGCTTAGCTCGTTGGGTGTAGTCGCGAACACACAATGCGGATGGCCGCCGGCGGCCCATATTTTGTCGAACCGGCCGAGGCTTTCGTCGATCACGGTTAAAATCCGTTCAGCATGTCCGACCGGCGCGACGCCGCCGATCGACTGTCCGGTCTTCGCCTTGACGAAATCCGCATCGGCACGGACGACAGATTGCGCCAGGCCAAGCGCGCGCGCAATCGCATCGGTGTCGGCATTGCGGTCGCCGGCGACCAGCGCCAGCACGGCCTGGTCGCCGCTGCGGAACACCAGCGACTTGACGATGGCGCCGACCGGCACGCCGAGCGCGCTCGCGGCATCGGCGGCGCTGCGCGCGGTTTCGGCGAGCGCGATCACCTCGGCATCGGAGCCCGCTGCCGCAAGAGCTTCCTGCACGCGCCGGACGCCGGCGCGCGCGAGCAGCCCATCCTGGGTCACGGCACCTTGAAGCCGCGATCGGTGGCCGGCCGGGCGGTAATGGCGTCGTACCAGCGCTTCAGGTTGGGGAAGGTCGCGAGATCCTGGCCCTGCCACTCGTGCCGCGCGATCCAGGGATAGCTCGCGATATCGGCGATGGAATACTCGTCGCCCGCCAGGAACTTGGCCTCGGCCAGCCGCTTGTCCATCACGCCGTAGAGCCGGGCCGCCTCGTCGGTATAGCGCTTGATCGCATAGGGGATCTGCTCGGGGGCGAAGCGGCGGAAATGGTGCGCCTGACCGCACATCGGCCCCAGCCCGCCCATCTGGAACATCAGCCATTGCAGGCAGACCGAGCGGCCGACCGGATCCTTCGGCATCAGCTTGCCGGTCTTCTCCGCCAGATAGATCAGGATGGCGCCGCTCTCGAAGATCGAGTGCGGCTTGCCGCCCGGCCCGTCGTGATCGACGATCGCCGGGATCTTGTTGTTCGGGCTGATCTTCAGGAAGTCGGGCGCGAACTGGTCGTTCTTCGAGATATTGATCGGGAAGGTCTTGTAGGGGAGCCCAAGCTCCTCCAGCGCGACGGAGATCTTGCGGCCGTTCGGCGTGCCCCAGGTGTAGAGATCGATCATGCGGGTTTCCTTCTAGCGAACCGTGTTCAGCGCCCGGTCCAGATCGGCGATCAGGTCGTCGGTCTCCTCGATGCCGACGGAGAGGCGGAGCAGGTCGGGCGGCGCCGGGGAGCCGGCGCCTTCGATCGAGGCGCGATGCTCGACCAGGCTCTCGACGCCGCCGAGCGAGGTCGCGCGCTTGAACAGCTGCAGCGCGGCGGCGACCTTGAAGGCACCTTGCTCGCCGCCCTTGGTGCGGATCGACAGCATGCCGCCGAAACCGCCCTGCATCTGCCGCGCTGCCGCGGCATGGCCGGGGCTGTTCGGCAGGCCGGGATAGAGCACGCCGATACAGCCGGCATGCGTCTGGCAGAAGGCGGCAATGGCGGCGGCGGAGCGCGAAGCCTGGGCGACGCGCAGATGCAAGGTGCGCATGCCGCGCAGCAGCAGCCAGGCCTCCATCGGCCCGAGGATGCCGCCGATGCCGGGCCGATTGCCGCGCACGCGGGCCCAGAACTCGTCCTTGCGCGCGGCGATCAGCGCACCGGCCAGCACGTCGGAATGGCCGTTGAGATACTTGGTCGCCGCGTGCATCACGATGTCGGCGCCATGCTCGATCGGCCGCGTCAGGATCGGCGTCGCCACCGTCGAATCGACGGCGAGCGCCGCGCCGGCCTTGCGGGCGATGTCGGCGGCGGCGGCGATGTCGGTGACGATCCAGGTCGGGTTGGCCGGCGTCTCGAGCCAAACCAGCTTCGTCCTGCCGGGCTTCACCGCGCGGGCGATGGCGTCGATGTCATCTGCATCGACCAGCTCAACCTTGAGGCCGAGCCGGGTGCCGGTCTCCATCAGCCATTTGCGCAGCGCCCAGTACATCACCTTGGGCGCCACCACATGGTCGCCCGGCGAGAGCGCCAGGAACACCGCCGTCGCCGCCGCCATGCCGGAGGCGAAGAGCAGCGCCTCTTCGCCGCCTTCCAGCCGGGCGAGAACCTGCTCCGCCTGGTCGTAGCTCGGGTTCTGGTCGCGGCCATAGACGCGGCCGCGGGGATAGCTGCCGTCCTCGGCCCGCTCGTAGGTGGTGGCGAAATGCACCGGCGGCACCAGCTCGCCATAGACCGGCTCGATGGTGCCGAGCGCCTGCGCGAGCAGGGTGCCGGGCTTCATCTCCCCGGCCTTCTTGTTCTCGGGCGTGGTCATTCGGCTCAGTCCACCACCGCCTGATAGACCAGCTCGCGCATCAGGATGCGGTAGTGCTCGCGCTCCTCCGGCGCCTGCATCATGAACACGGCGAACAGCCGCTCCTTGGGGTCGATCCAGAAGCAGGTGCCCTGCGAGCCGGCCCAGAAATAGTCGCCGACCGAGCCCGGCAGCACGTTCCGCCCCTGCGCCACGCGCACGCCGAAGCCGAGGCCGAAGCCGAGCCCGTTGGCAGCCCCGGGCGACATCGACTTGATGCGCTCGCGCGCCGCCGGGCTGGTGACGATCTCCGGGTTCAGGTGGTCGGCCGTCATCCAGTCGAGCGTCTTGCGCGAGACGAAGCGCGTGCCGTCGATCTCGCCGCCGTTCAGCAGCATCTGGCAGAAGCGCGCATAGTCCGCCGTGGTCGAAACTAGGCCGCCACCGCCGCCGAGCCGCTTCGGCTTGGTATCGACATCGATCATCGCCGGCCGCTTGCCGGTGGCGGCGACCACCTGCGCCTGGGCCAGCCGGTGCTTCTTGTCGTCCGGCACCCAGAAGCCGGTATCCGTCATGCCGAGCGGGCCGGTGATCCGCTCCGCGATGAACGCGTCGAGCGGCTGCCCCGACACCACTTCCACCAGCCGTCCGAGCACGTCGGTCGCGACCGAGTACTCCCAGGTGGTGCCTGGCTGGAAGCGCAGCGGGATCTCGGCCAGCCGCGCGACCGCCTCGGCATTGGTCAGGTTGCGGTTCATCGGGTCGCGCCGCATGTACAGCTTGTGCACCGGGCTCTCGCCCATGAAGCCGTAGCTCAGCCCCGAAGTGTGGCGCAGCAGGTCCTGCACGGTGATCTCGCGCCGCATCGGCTCGACGGCGACGCCGATCGCATCCGCGCTCGGCCGGTCCTCGATCGCCACTTTCAGATCCGCCAGTTCCGGCAGCCAGCGCGAGGCCGGATAGCCGATCTGGATCCTGCCTTCCTCGACCAGCATCATCACCGCGAGCGAGACGATCGGCTTGGTCATCGAGGCGATGCGGAAGATGGCGTCGGCCTGCATCGGCGCCTTGGCCTCCCGGTCGCGGAAGCCGAAGCACTGCCGATAGCCGATTTTGCCGTCGCGCATGATCAGGGCGATGGCGCCGGGAATCTCGCCTGTGTCGACGCCGTTCTGCAGCGCCGCGCCGAGCCGGCCGAGCCGGCCGGTCGACAGCCCGACCGCTTCGGCCTCGACCTCGGCGAAGCTCTCGGCTTCCCACTTCACCGCGCGTATCGTCGCCATGCCCGTCCCCTCAATTGACGATCGCCTGATACACCATCTCGCGCATCAGGTAACGGTAGTGCAGCCGCGCCGCGGGCGCCTGCATCATCAGGATGGCGATCAGCTTCTCCTTCGGATCGATCCAGAAATAGGTGCCGTAGGCGCCGCCCCAGAAGTAGTCGCCCTGCGAGCCGTGCAGCGGGTTGCGGCCGGTATCGGTGCGCACCGCGAAGCCGAGGCCGAAGCCCTGGCCGAATTCGGGCGTCGGCGCCAGCGCCTGGAACAGCACCGGCGTCGCCGCGCCGTACTGGATGCCGGGCGGCAGGTGGTTCGCGGTCATCAGCTCGATCGTCTTGCGCGAGACCAGCCGCACGCCGTCGAGCTGGCCGCCGTTCAACAGCATCTGGCAGAAACGCACGTAGTCCGCAGCCGTTCCGACCATGCCGCCGCCGCCGGAGAACCAGTTCGGCTTGGCGGTCACGACCGGCACGTTGACGCCCTTGGGCGGCGCCGCGATGCGGCCCTGCTTCGCCTGTTCGACCCAGAAGCCGCTATCGGCGAGCTTCAGCGGCTTGGCGATGCGGGTCGCGACGAACTGGTCGAAATCCATGCCCGAGGCGACCTCGACCACGCGCGCCAGCACGTCGGTCGACATCGAATACTCCCAGGTCGTGCCCGGCTGATACTGCAGCGGGATCTTGCTGAGCTTGGCCACCAGCTCCGCATTGGTCTGGCCGGCATCGAGCGCCTTGGCGGCGTTGTACTGCTTCTTCACCTCCGACTGGCCGAACACGCCATAGGTCAGGCCCGATGTGTGGCGCATCAGGTCCTGCACCGTCATCTCGCGCTTCACCGGTTCGGTGGTCAGGTTGATCGTGCCGCCGCCGTCCCTCACCTCGACGCCGACTTTCAGGTCCTTGAACTCCGGCAGGTAGCGCGACACCGGATAGGCGATCTCGAGCTTGCCTTCTTCCGCCAGCATCATGGCGGCGAGCGAGGTGAAGGGCTTGGTCATGGAGGCGAGGCGGAAGATCGCGTCCGGCTTCATCGGCGCCTTCGCCTCCGCGTCGCGGAAGCCGAAGGCCTCGACATAACCGACCTTGCCGTTGCGGGCGATCAGGACCACGGCGCCGGGAATCTCGCCCTTGGCGACACCGGCCTTCATGACGTCGGAGAGCCGCTTCAGCCGCGCGCCGGAGAGCCCGACATCCTCGGGCTTGTCCGCCTTGGGCAGGCCCTGGGCGAGCACTGGCCCTGCGAGTAGCGATGCAAGCAAAGTAATCGTTGCGAGGCGTGCGAGCTTCATCTTGTTTCTCCCCTGACTGTTTTCCGACCTGCGCGGCGGTGTCAGCGCGCCGCGCCTGCGGCCTGGGCGGTCGACTGCGCGGTCTGGCCGAACAGCACTTTCTTCGCCGCGTCGTCCATGCCGGCCGGGTTGCGCAGCTCCTTGCCGATCTCGAAGCCCTTGGTCACCGCCGGCCGCGCCTTCATGGTCTCGAACCAGCGCTTCAGATTCGGGAAGTCGGCCAGATTCTGGCCCTGGCGCTCCCACGGCACGACCCAGGGCCAGGACGCCATGTCGGCGATCGAATAGTCGCCGGCGAGGAAGGCGCCGGTCTTCGCCAGCTGGCGATCCATCACCCCGTAGAGGCGGTTGACCTCCTTGGTATAGCGGTCGATGGCATAGGGCAGCTTCTCCGGCGCATAGGCGCGGAAATGCGTGTTCTGTCCCGACATGGGGCCGAGCCCGCCCATCTGCCAGAACAGCCATTCCGTCACGGCGACGCGGCCGCGCAGGTCCTTCGGCATGAACCGACCGGTCTTCTCCGCGAGGTACATCAGGATGGCCGCGCTCTCGAACACCGAGACGGCCGCGCCGCCGCCTGGCGGATCGTGGTCGACGATCGCGGGCATACGGTTGTTCGGGCTGATGGCGAGGAAGGCCGGCTGGAACTGATCGCCGCGGCCGATATTGACCGGGTGCAGCTTATAGGGGAGGCCGCACTCCTCCAGCATGATGGTGACCTTCCACCCGTTCGGGGTGGGCCAGTAGTACAGATCGATCATGGGCGTCCCTCCGCACGCGGCTTTGCGCCAGCATGCGGGGAAGGGACGGGGGGCGCAATCGCGCGGGTGGAGGCCGCGCTTTGCCGCTCGGGCCGAACGGAATCAGGCGAACTTGTCGGCGGCGCTCAGCATCACGCCTTCGATGACATAGCCTTCGGCCGCGGGGTAGCGGCGGTCGAGCTTGGCGCGCGCCTCGGCCTCGTCATTGGCCGCGATCTCAATGTAATGCAGGTCGGCCCAGGAATCGGCGAGGTTCTTGTGCCGCTCGCCTATCTTGACCAGCTCCCGCACCTTCTTGTTGTAGACGCCGATCTCAAATTTCTTCATCGCAGAACACTTTCGGCTGGCAAACATGGTGCCGCGGGCGCAGCCCCGGGCGGCGCGCCTAACACAGCCGACTTCTCTTAAATTTTGCTCAACACTTGGGCGTCGCCCGCCTCTTAAAAGTTGAGGCTTTCTCCCGATTTTTCGCCGGGCGCGAAGGATTTCTAGGCCGAGAGCTTCCTCTTGAGCAGATCGTTAAGGGCCTGGGGGTTGGCCTTGCCGCCCATCGCCTTCATCACCTGGCCGACGAAGAAGCCGTAGAGCTTGTCCTTGCCGGCCCGGTATTCGGCCACCTTGTCGGCATTGGCGGCGATCACCTTGTCGATCGCCGCCTCGATGGCGCCGGTATCGGAGACCTGCTTGAGGCCCCGTTCGGCGACGATCTCGGCCGCGCTCTTGCCGGTCTCGGCCATGCCCTCGAACACGTCCTTGGCGAGCCGGTTGGAGAGCGTGCCGTCGGCGACGAGGTCGATCAGCTCGCCGAGCTTCTCGGCGCTGACCGGGAACTCGGCGATCGTCGCGCCCGCGCGGTTCAGCGCGGCGAAATACTCGCCGGTGACCCAGTTCGCTGCCGTCTTGGCATCGCGGCCCTTGGCCACGGCCTCGAAGAAATCGGCGCTCTCCTTCTCGGCGACCAGCACCTCGGCGTCGTAGGGCGAGAGGCCGAGCTCGCGCACGAAGCGCTGCTTCTTGGTGTCCGGAAGTTCCGGCAGTTCCTCCTTCAGCCGCTCGACGAATTCGGGCGCCAGCACCAGCGGCACGAGATCGGGGTCGGGGAAGTAGCGGTAGTCATGCGCCTCCTCCTTGGAGCGCATCGAGCGCGTGACGCCGCGGCCGGTATCGAACAGCCGCGTCTCCTGGTCGACCTTGCCGCCGCCCTCGATCAGCTCGATCTGGCGCCGCGCCTCGTACTCGATCGCCTGCTTCACGAAGCGGACCGAGTTGACGTTCTTGATCTCGCAGCGCGTGCCGAGCGGGCCGCCGGGCTTGCGCACCGAGACGTTCACGTCGGCGCGCATGGAGCCTTCCTCCATGTTGCCGTCGCAGGTGCCGAGATAGCGCAGGATCGAGCGCATCTTGGCGAGATAGGCGCCGGCCTCCTCCGACGAGCGCAGGTCCGGCTCCGACACGATCTCCATCAGCGCCACCCCCGCCCGGTTGAGGTCGATATAGGTGGAGGAGGGGGACTGGTCGTGCAGGCTCTTGCCGGCATCCTGCTCCAGATGCAGCCGGGTGATGCCGATCTCGCGGCTCGAGCCGTCGGCGAGCTCGATGGTCAGGCTGCCGGTGCCGACGATCGGGTGCTGGTATTGCGAGATCTGATAGCCGGCCGGCAGATCGGGATAGAAGTAGTTCTTGCGGTCGAAGATCGAGCGCAGGTTGATCTTCGCCTGCAGGCCGAGCCCGGTCTTCACCGCCTGGCGCACCGCCGCCTCGTTGATGACGGGCAGCATGCCCGGCATTGCCGCGTCGACCAGCGACACCTGGCTGTTGGGCTCGGCGCCGAACGCCGTGGCCGCGCCGGAGAACAGCTTGGACTCGGAGATCACCTGGGCATGCACCTCCATGCCGATGACGATCTCCCACTCGCCCGTCTCGCCCTTGATCAGGTTGCTCATGCTCATGCCCTCCACCAGGGCTTTGGCCGCGCGGTGAAGTTGGCGGCTTTCTCGACGGCTGCGCCGACGCGGAACAGGGTCGCCTCGTCGAAGGCCTTGCCGATCAGCTGCAGGCCGAGCGGCAGGCCGTCGGCGGACAGACCCGCAGGCACCGACATGCCGGGCAGGCCGGCCAGGTTCACCGGCACGGTGAAGACGTCGTTCAGATACATCGAGATCGGGTCGTCCGCCTTGTCGCCGATCGGGAAGGCGGCGGAGGGCGCGGTCGGCGCCAGCAGGGCGTCGACCTCGCCGAACACCTTCTCGAAATCGCGCAGGATCAGGGTGCGCACCTGCTGCGCCTTGATGTAGTAGGCGTCGTAATAGCCGGCCGAGAGCACGTAGGTGCCGATCAGCACGCGCCGGCGCACTTCCGGCCCGAAACCCTCGCCGCGGGTCTTCGCGTAGAGCTCGTTGATGCCCTTGGCGCCGGCGGCGCGATGGCCGAAGCGAACGCCGTCATAGCGCGCGAGGTTCGACGAAGCCTCGGCCGGCGCGACGATGTAGTAGGCCGGCAGCGCGTATTTGGTGTGCGGCAGGCTGACATCGACGATCTCGCAGCCGGCCTCCTTGAGCCAGGCGATGCCCTGCTGCCAGAGCGTCTCGATCTCCGCCGGCATGCCGTCGAGCCGGTACTCCTTCGGCACGCCGATCCTGAGGCCCTTCACGCTCTGGCCGACCGAAGCCTCGTAGTTCGGCACCGGCAGGTCGACCGAGGTCGAATCCTTCGGGTCGAAGCCGGCCATGGCGCCGAGCATGATCGCCGCGTCGCGCACGCTCCGCGTCATCGGCCCGGCCTGGTCGAGCGAGGAGGCGAAGGCGACGATGCCCCAGCGCGAGCAGCGGCCATAGGTCGGCTTCAGGCCGACGATGCCGGTGAAGCCGGCCGGCTGGCGGATCGAGCCGCCGGTATCGGTGCCGGTGGCGCCGAGGCAGAAGCCGGCCGAGACGGCCGCGGCCGAGCCGCCGGAGGAGCCGCCCGGCACCAGCGGCCGGTTATCGCCGGGCCGGCGCCAGGGGTTCTCGACATTCCCATAGGCCGAGGTCTCGTTCGACGAGCCCATGGCGAACTCGTCCATGTTGACCTTGCCGAGCATGACGGCGCCTTCGCGCCACAGGTTGGCGGTGACGGTCGACTCGTAGGTCGGCTTGAAGCCCTTGAGGATCTTCGAACCGGCGGTGGTCTCGACACCCTCGGTGCAGAACAGATCCTTGATGGCGAGCGGGATGCCTTCCAGCGCGCCCGCCTCGCCCTTGGCCAGCCGCTGGTCGGCGCGCTTGGCATCGGCGCGGGCGCGGTCGGGCGTCTCGACCAGCACGGCGTTGAGCGGGCGCGCCGCCTGCATGGCGCCGATCGCCGCTTCCGCCAGCTCGGCCGCCGAGAACTGCTTCGCCTTCAGCCCGTCGCGCGCGGATGCGATGGTCAGGCTGGCCGGGTCGAGACTCATTCCACCACCTTCGGCACCACAAAATAGTCGCCGGCGCGCTCCGGCGCGTTGGCCAGTACCTTCTCCGGGTCACCGCCCTCGGTCACCTTGTCGGCCCGCAGGCGCAGGCCCATCTCCACCACCGCCGTCATCGGCGCGACGCCCTGGGTGTTCACCTCGTTCAGCTGCTCGACGAAGGCCAGGATATGGCCGAGCTCGCCGGCGACCGTCTCCAGCTGGTCGTCGGGAACTTCCAGGCGGGCGAGCCGCGCAATGCGCGCAACCGTGGCCTTATCGAGCGACATGTGCCACCTTCGTGAGCGTCTGAGAGGGGCTGATCCGGCAGGACACGGCAAGGGGGCCGGCCGGGCGCGGATCGCTAGTAGCATCCGGAATGATCATCAGCAATATCGCGGAATTGGGCCCGCTGTTGCCCCCTCTGGGGCGGCTGGTCGGGCTCGATGTGGGTGCCAAGACGATCGGCGTCGCCATCTCCGATGCCGGCCGCCGGGTCGCGACCCCGCGCGAGACCATCCGGCGCGGCAAGTTCGCCACCGACGCCGCCAAGATCGCCCATCTGGTGGCGGCCGACCGGGTGGCGGCGGTGATCCTGGGCCTGCCGGTCAACATGGACGGGACCGAGGGCCCGCGCTGCCAGTCGGTGCGCCAGTTCGCCCGCAACCTGGACCCGCATCTGGGCACCGTGCTGATCGCCTTCTGGGACGAGCGGCTCTCGACCTCCGCCGTCGAGCGCATGCTGATCGAGGCCGACACGAGCCGGAAGCGCCGCGGCGAGGTGGTCGACAAGCTCGCCGCGGGCTGGATCCTGCAGGGCGCCCTGGACTACCTGGCGCGCCTCGCGGCCCAGGGTGCCTGAGCCGATGGTGTCTGTCCGATCCGATCTTGCGGGGGAGCGACCGCCGAAATATACAACGCCTGTTGCCATAGAAGTTCTGGGGGAGCTTCCAACATGCGCGTTATTGCTTTGCTACTGTCGCTCATTGCGGCAGGGCTGACCTCGGCTTGCGCCACGGTTACGACGGGTACCGATCAGAGCGTGATCGTTGAGACGACGCCGCAAGGGGCGGCGTGCCAGTTCTCCAGAGGGGGAGCGACGGTCGCCACGGTGAACCCGACGCCCGGTTCGATCATCCTGCCGAAGAGCAAGTACGATGTGATGATGGTCTGTCAGAAGAACGGCTTCGAGAATGCGTCGGCGGTGCTGAGCTCGACATTTCAGGGAGCCACGCTCGGGAACGTGATTCTCGGCGGCCTGATCGGCATCGCCATCGATGCGAGTTCCGGCGCCGCCAACAAATATCCCGACAACATCAAGGTGCGCCTCATGCCGGTGGCGTTCCGCGACGAAGAGGACCGCGAGGCCTTCTTTGCCATCGTCAAGGCGGACATTCTGAAGGACGCGGAGCAGGAGCTCGCGAAGGCGCTGAGCGAGTGCCAGAACGAGCGCCAGCCGAACAACAGCCGACCTGACCCGCAGCATTGCGACGCGGCGCGGGCAAAGGTCGAGGAAGCGCGCGATAGCCGTATCAAGGAGATGGACAGCAAGCTGAAGGGCACCCGCATCGATCCCAATGCGCCGCCGATCCAGCGTTCGTAGGACCGGCGCGGAGACCGGCTCCTAGCCGGTCTCCATCGGCAGGTCCGGGTCGCGGGCCCATTCCGACAGCGAGGCGTCGTAGAGCCGCACGTTCGGGTGGCCCAGCATGGTCAGCACCAGCGCGACGCTCGACGCGGCGATGCCGCCGCCGCAATAGGTGATGACCTCCGGCTTCGCCAGCGCGTCGCCGAGAATCTCACGCAACTCGGCGGGCGGCTTGAACTGGTTGGTGGCCGGATCCGCCATCTGCAGCGCCGGCACGTTGACGCTGCCGGCGATATGGCCGGGCCGGCCGTAATGCGCGCCGCCGGCGCCGGTATGCTGCTCCGGCCGGAGCGCGTTGATGGTGCAGACTTGGCTGTCGCCGATCGCCTTCCGCACGTCGGCCTTGGCCGCGATCATCTCCAGCCGGGGCGGGCGGAAGCGGAAGCGCGCCGGCGGTGCCGGTCGGGCCGGGCCGGTCTCGATGGCGCGGCCCTCGGCGCGCCATTTCTGCAAGCCGCCATCGAGCACGGCGACGCGGTCGTGCCCGAACACGCGGAGCAGCCACCAGAGCCGCGTCGCCCACCAGTGATTGGCGGTGGCATAGGCAACCACCCTGGTATCGTCACCGATGCCGTGCTTCGCCATCGCGTCGGCGAACTGCACGGCGGGCGGCACCATGAAGTAGTACCTGGCGGCCGGATCGGAGACTTCGGTGCCGAGCTCGATGAAATCGGCGCCGGGTATGTGCGCCGCCTCGAAATCGGCGCGGCCGCTCCTGACCGCGTTGCCGCCTTCCGGCCGCGGGTCCAGATGCACGGTGCAGTCGATGACACGAAGTCCGGGTTCGCCGAGCCGGGCCGCCAGCCACTCGGTCGAGACCAAGAACTCCGGATGCGCAAAGTCGTCCCCCACGACCCGCTCCCCTTCTTGGTTGATGCCGGCATGATAGCGCGAGCAACGACAATGGAGGAAGCGATGAAGGCGGCAGAGCTCCCGCACTACACCACCCTCGGCATAACCCGCGAGGCGGGCGTCGACTGGTTGACCCTGAACCGGCCGGAGCGGCTGAACGCCCTCAACGCCACCATGATGCTCGAGCTGCAGGACTATTTCGGCCGGCTCTATACCGAGCACGCGGTGCGCGTCGTCGTGCTGCGCGGCGCCGGCCGGGCCTTCTGCGCCGGCGCCGACCTGAAGGAGGTGAGCCTCGACGAGACCAGCGGGCCGGCCACCGGCCTGCGGGCGCAGCGCCGCGTCTCCGAGATCGTCATGCGCATGCGCCGCTGCCCGCAGCCGATCGTCTGCCTGCTGCACGGCTCTGCCGCCGGCGGCGGCCTGGCGCTGGCGCTCGGTTCCGACATCCGCATCGCCGCCGAGGGTGCGCGGATGAACGCGGCCTTCATCAAGCTCGGCCTGTCCGGCTGCGATGTCGGCGTCAGCTACTTCCTGCCGCGTCTGGTCGGCGGCGCGATCGCCGCCGAGATGCTGATGACCGGCCGCTTCGTCGACGCGGCCCGAGCGCTGCGTATCGGCCTCGTCTCCGAGGTGGTGCCGGAGCAGGACCTGACCACGGTCGCGCGCGGCTATGTCGCCGACCTGCTGGCTGCCTCGCCGCTCGGGCTCCGCCTCACCAAGGAGTGCCTCAACATGAACCTCGACGCGCCGTCGCTCGAGGCAGCCATCGCGCTGGAGGACCGGAACCAGATCCTGACCGTGCAGAGCGCCGACTTCACTGAGGGCGTGCAGGCCTTCCGCGACAAGCGCGCGCCGGTCTACCGGGACGCCTGACTGTGCTGATCGTCGCGGAAGCGCTGCTGCCGGTCTTTTTCCTGATCGGCCTCGGCTTCGGCCTGAAGCGGGTCGGCTTTCCGGGTGAAGCGTTCTGGCCGGCGCTGGACAAGCTCGCCTATTTCATCCTGCTGCCGGCGCTGCTGGTGGCGACCCTCGCGGGCGCGCAACTCGGCGGCTACGACCCGCTGCCGCTCGCCGCCACGCTGGCCTGCGCCACGCTCGCCATGGCGGCGATCATGCTGGCGCTGCGTCCCGTCTTGCCGGCCGACGGGCCGGCCTTCACCTCGATGTTCCAGGGAGCGCTCCGCTTCAACAGCTATGTCGGCATCGCCGCGGCCTTCCTGCTGTTCGGGTCGCCCGGCGCGGCGCTGATGGCGGTGGCGGTCGCGGTGCAGGTGCCGCTGCTCAACACGCTGAGCGTCCTGATCCTGATCCGCTATGCTGGCGGGCCGGCGACCAGCTTCGGCGCGCAGCTTCGCCTGCTGGCGCAGAACCCGTTCATCCTGGCCTGCCTGCTCGGCATCGCCATGAACCTGACCGGCATCGGCCTGCCGCGCGGCATCGGCCCGACCATCGAGGCGCTCGGCCGCGCCTCGGTCGCGCTCGGCCTGATGGCGGCCGGCGCCGCGCTCGACCTCCAGGCGACCAGGGCCGCCTGGGCCCCGATCGGCATCGCCGCGGGCTTGAAGCTGGTCGGCTTCCCGCTGGTGATGGCGGGATCCGCCTGGATCTGGGGGATCGAGGGGCTGGCGCTCAAGGTCGCCATCCTGTGGGCCGCCATGCCGACGCCGCCCTCGGCCTATGTGCTGGCCCGGCTGATGGGCGGCAACGCGCCGCTGGCCGCCGCGCTGGTCACCGCCTCGACCCTTGGGGCCGTCCTGACCGTGGCGCCGATGCTGGTTCTGCTCGGCGGGCCGTGACTTGCCGTATGGCGCAAGCCGCTTGGAATTGACTTGTTGGCAATGCCACTTACATAAGGTCCCGGGGATCAGATGCAGGGCAGCAGGGCATGAGCGACGCGGCCGTACTCGACCACGCACCGATTACCGTCACCGTGACCGCCAGCGCGGCGCGCCGGATCGGCGAGATCCTCAAGGAGGAGGCGCCGGGCTCGATGCTGCGCATCGCCGTCTCGGGCGGCGGCTGCTCCGGCTTCCAGTACGGCTTCACCATCGACCAGAGCCGCAACGACGACGACGTGGCGATCGAGCGCGACGGCGTCACCGTGCTGGTCGATTCGGTGTCGCTGGAATACATGAAGGAATCCGAGATCGATTTCGTCGAGGACATGATCGGCGCCTCGTTCCAGATCAGGAATCCGAACGCCACCTCGAAATGCGGCTGCGGCTCGTCCTTCTCGGTCTGACGCCCGCCCCCGCGATCCGATAAAGTACGAAGCCCGGCCTGAGCGCCGGGCTTTGTCGTTGAAGGGCGGGGATCGGCAGCGCATGAAAATCGTCACCTGGAACGTCAACTCGATCAAGGCGCGGCTCGCCAACGTGGTCGAGTATGTGAAGAGCGCCGAGGCCGACGTGATCGTGCTGCAGGAGATCAAATGCGTCGATGCCGACTTCCCGGCGCTCGAGTTCCAGTCCCTCGGCTATACCTGCGAGGTGCACGGGCAGAAGACCTATAACGGCGTGGCGCTGCTCTCGCGCCTGCCGGTTGCGCATGTGTCGCGCGGCCTGCCGGGCGACGACGCCGACGACCACGCGCGCTGGATCGAGGCCACGGTCGGCGGTATCCGCATCGTCGGCCTGTACCTGCCGAACGGCAATGGCGGGCCGGAGAAGTTCGCCTACAAGCTCGGCTGGATGCGCCGCCTCAAGGCGCGGGCCGAAGCGTTGCTGGAGGGGGAGGTGCCGTTCGTGCTCGGCGGCGATTTCAACGTCTGCCCGACCGATGCCGATGTCTACGACCCGCCCGCCTTCGCCGACGATGCCCTCTGCCGGCCGGAGAGCCGCGCCGCCTTCCGCGCGCTGATCAATCTGGGCCTGACCGACGCCATCCGCGCGCTGCACCCGAACCGGGCCAAGGCCTACACCTTCTGGGACTACCAGGGCGCCGCCTTCCGCTTCGATCATGGCCTGCGCATCGACCATTTCCTGCTCAGTCCGGAAGCTGCCGACCGCCTGGTCGCCTGCGACATCGACAAGGCAGTGCGGGCCAAGGAGAAGGCCTCGGACCACACGCCGGTCTGGTGTGAGATCCGAAGCTAGCGCCGCGGGTCCAGCACCACCTTGCCGATCACGCCGCGGCTCTCCACCCGACGGAGGCCGGCGGCGAAATCGGCCAGCGGCAGCACGCTGTCGGTGACCGGGCGGAGCGCGCCGGCCTCGTACAGGCGGAACAGCTCGGCGAACAGGCCGCGCACCTCGGCCCGCAGCGCGGCATCGGCCTGGCTCTTGCCCCAGGCCATGTAGAAGCCCCAGTAGAGGCCGATCACGCTGATGTTCTTCACCAGCACGAGGTTGGCCGGGATCTGCGGGATGCGGCCGGAGGCGAAGCCGATCGGCAGGATGCGGCCGAGCGGGGCGATGCAGCGGAGTGAGGCGTCGAACACGTCGCCGCCCACGGGGTCGAAGATCACGTCGGCGCCGCGGCCTTGCGTGAGGTCGAGCACGGCGGCGCGGAAATCCTGCCTGCGATAGTCGATCGCGTGGTCGGCGCCGTGCGCGCGCACCACGGCGAGCTTGTCGGTTGATCCCGCCGTCGCGATCACGCTGGCGCCGAGCGCCTTGCCGATCTCGACCGCGGCAAGCCCGCTCGCCCCGGCGGCGCCGTGCACCAGCAAAACCTCGCCGTGCCTGATCTGCGCGCGCCAGGCGAGCGCGGCATAGGCGGTGGCGTAGATGGTTGGGAATTGCGTCGCCGTGGCGAAATCCATCGCATCGGGAATGCGGAACACGGTCTCCGCCGGCACCACCGCTTCCTCCGCGAAGCCGCCCTGCGCGAGTCCGGCGCAGATGCGGTCTCCGATCTTGAAACCGCCCACCGCGTCAGGCTCGACTTCCTTGACGATGCCGCCGACCTCCGTGCCCGGCACGAAGGGGAGCTTGGGCTTGTTCTGATGCGTGCCCTGGATCACCAGCAGATTGGCGAAGCTGATGCCGGCGGCATGCACGGCGATGCGCAGGCTGCCGGGCAGGAGCGGCGGCGTGTCGATCTCTTCCACGCGCGGTGAGTCGATGGGGCCGAAGGCGCGACAGAGAATGGCGCGCATGGGTTAGGCGTGCCTCCTCGGAACGCCGGGCAGCAAGGAGAGTCCCGTCCTGCGGGCGGTATGGGATTCACAGATCTCGCCGGCTGCGCGCGAAAGTCCTCTCCGCCCTCGAAGAGGGGGGAGAGGGTTGGGAGAGGTGGGGAGGATGCGGCTTGCGAATGCGCGCGAACGAAGATGCGTTGCGCACCGGCTTTTGTCGTCGAGAAGCGGCGCGCCCCACCTCCCCCAAACCCCCGCCGCCCCTGGGGGGCAGCGGGGGCTTCCCGCTGCATCCCTGTTTGCGATCCCACTGTGTGCTTGCCGCATAGGAATTTTCCTAGCCCTGTACCTCCCCATGCCGGCCGGCGCCGGCGGCGAAGCGGGCGGCGCCGCTTTGCGCTTCGATGCGGCGGGCCTCCGCGGCGAGCTGCATTTCCTGGGCGATGGCATCCGCCTCGGGCAGATCCCATTGCCGGATCGCCGACATCCGGTCGGAGCGCATGGCGATCTGCGGGAAGGCGCTCATCTCCTTGGCCAGCGCGACGGCGGCCGTGAGCGCCTGGCCGTCCGGCACCAGGCGATCGGCGAGGCCGATCGCGACCGCCTCGGCGCCGCCGACCTTGCGCGCGGTCAGCAGCATGTCGAGGGCGCGGCCCATGCCGATCAGGCGCGGGAGCCGCACCGTGGTGCCGTCGCTCATCGGCACGCCCCATCGGCGCGACAGCACGGCGAAGGTGGCGCTTTCCTCGACGACGCGGAGATCGCAGCGCAGCGCGACGCCGAGGCCGCCGGCGCAGGCATAGCCGGCGACCGCCGCGATCACCGGCTTGGACAGCACATCGTGACAGGGGCCGTCGGCGGCACCGGCCCAGGGCTCGTAATCCTGCCCGGCGGCGAGCGCCTTGAGATCGGCGCCGGCGCAGAAATGGCCGCCGGCACCCGTGAGCACGGCGACGCGAAGCGACGCATCCGCGTCAAAGGCGCGTAGCGCCTGCGTCAGCGCGGAGGCCGTCTCGTTGTCGAGCGCGTTGCGCACTTCCGGCCGGTTGATGGTGACGATGGCGACCGGGCCGTCGCTGTCCACCTTGAGCTTCTTTGTCATCGCCCTTCCTCGGCCGCGCCGGATTATTGACAATCCGACCTACAGCGTTCTTGCTTGTCGGACCAAGGGATTATGGAAGGGGAGGAGACGCGTGGCCAAGTTCAAGGTGGTGACGCCGGCCGGCGTGAGCTTTTCGGTGGCGGGCGGCGGCTATGGGCTGGAGATGGAGGCGCTGGAGCTGATCGACGCCGAGATCGTCGAGATCCCGGCCGGCTCCGAGAACGAGTTCATCTCCGCGGCGAACGACGCCGATGCGCTCTATGCCAAGGGCCGCCAGATCACCAAGCGGATGATCGACGGGCTGGAGCGCTGCAAGGTGATCGCCTGCGGCAGCGTCGGCGTGGATTACGTGGACGTGGCGGCAGCGACCGCCAAGGGCATCCCGGTCACCAACGTGCCCGACACCTTCATCGAGGAGGTGGCGGAGCACGCCGTCACCTTGATGCTGGCGAGCTGGCGCCATCTCGTGGTGCAGGACGGTCTGGTGCGCAACCAGCGCTGGAGCGAGGGCCGGCCGATGCTGCTCAAGCTGCCGCGCTTCATGGGCCAGACGGTGGGCTTCATCTCGTTCGGCCGCGTGGCACGGGCCACGGCGAAGCGGCTGCGCGCCTTCGGCGTGCGCATGCTGGCCTACGACCCCTATGTCGAGGAGCTGGTCATGAGCGAGCTCGGCGTCGAGGCGGCCTCGCTCGACGAGGTGCTGTCGCAATCCGACTTCGTCTCCATGCACGCGCCGGCGACACCGGATGCGCAGGGCATGCTGAAGGAACAGCATTTCCGCCGCATGAAGAAGACCGCGCATTTCATCAATACGGGGCGGGGACCGACGGTGGACGAGGCGGCGCTGATCAAGGCGCTGCAGGAGGGCTGGATCGCCGGCGCCGCGCTCGACGTGCTGGCCAAGGAGCCGCCGGATCCGAACAATCCGCTGCTCAAGATGGACAACGTGATCCTGACCGCGCACGTGGCCTCGGCCTCGACCCGGTTCGATCCGGCGCGCCGGCGCCGCGTGGGGATGGAGCTCGCCGCTGTGCTGACCGGGCGCTGGCCGCGCAGCTGCGTCAACCCATCGGTGCTGGCGAAGACCGAGCTCCGCCGCTGGCAGCCCTATTCCATGGAGCGTGGCCCGAACAGCTGACCCGCTTCCAGCTTTACCGCGAAGCACGCCAAGGGCGCCAAGGAACGCGAAGAGTTTTCCTCATGTTCCTTGGCGGGCCTTGGCGCTCTTTGCGTCCTTGGCGGTGAGAGGAGGCCCGGGAGCTACGCCGCGCGGACGCGTTCGACGAAGCGGGTGACTTCGCCGCGCAGCACGTCGGCCTGCTTGGCGAGGTCGCCGGAGGCCGACAGCACCTGCTCGGCCGCACCGCGGGTCTCCTGCGCCACCTGCGACACGCCGGTGATGTTGGCGGTGACGTCGCGGGTGCCGGTGGCGGCCTGCTGCACGTTGCGGGCGATCTCCTGGGTCGAGGCGCCCTGTTCCTCCACCGCGGCGGCGATGGTGGTGGCGATCTGGTTGACCCGGTCGATGGTGTCGGCGATCGAGCGGATCGAGCCCACCGCCTCGCCGACCGAGCCCTGGATGGCGGCGATCTGGCCGCCGATCTCGCTGGTCGCCTTGGCAGTCTGCTGCGCCAGCGTCTTCACCTCGGAGGCGACCACTGCGAAGCCCTTGCCGGCCTCGCCGGCGCGGGCGGCCTCGATGGTCGCGTTCAGCGCCAGCAGATTCGTTTGGCTGGCGATGTCGTTGATCAGACTGACCACCTCGCCGATCTTCTGCGCGGCGACGGTCAGGCCCTCGACCTGGCGGTTGGTGTCCTGCGCCTGGGTCACGGCATCACCGGCGATGCGGGTCGAATCCTGCACCTGGCGGCTGATCTCCTGCACCGAGGCGGCGAGCTCCTCCGAAGCGGCGGCCACCGTCTGCACGTTGGCGGAAGCCTGTTCGGAGGCGGCGGCGACGTTCGACGCGCGGCTGGTCGTCTGGTCGACGGCGCCGACCATGCTGCCGGCCAGCTTCTGCATCTCCTCCGCCGCGGCGGCGACGGTGGTGACGACGGCGCCCACGGCACGCTCGAAGCCGTCGGCGAGCGACTGCATTTCCTCGCGGCGCTTGGTCTCGGCCTCGGCCTTCATCCGTGCCTCGGCCTCGCGCTTCTCCTCGGCGGCGCGGCGCTCGGCCTCTTCCTTCTCGCGGCGGCGACGCTCCTCGGCGCGGCGGGAATCTTCGGCCGACTGGCGCTCACGCTCCTCCTGGTCGCGCTTGGCCGCTTCCTCGCGCTGGCGGCTCTCTTCCGCCTCGACCTGCAGGCGCTCGTTCTCCATGCCGTTTTCCTTGAACACCTGCACGGCGCGGGCCATCTCGCCCACCTCGTCCTTCTGACCGAGCGAGGGCACCTCGATCGACCAGTCGCGCTGGGCAAGGCCTGCCATGGCGTGGCCGAGCGAGCGCAGCTGGCGGCTGATCGCGCCGGAAAGCAGCCAGGCGGCGAGGCCAGCGAAGACCAGCGCGGTCACCGCGGTGCCGATCACCAGCGTGCGGGTGAGCGCGGCGGCCGCAGCCGATTGCTTCAGCAGCTCGCGCTGCGCCGTGGCGGCGAGACCGCGGGCGCGGGCGATGCCTTCGTTGATCTGCGCGCCGACGCCGTCCAGGCTCTCGCCGGCCAGCCGGTCGCGCTGCTCGATCAGCTCGGTCACCTTGATGATGCCGGCCTTGTACTTCGTGTTCAGGTCGAGCGCGGCCTTGCGCAGCTCTTCCGTCTTCGGCATGTCGGTGACGAGCTTGTCGAGCTCGGCCGAGGCGTTGTTCAGATGGACCGGCGCCTTGTCGGCGTCGTCCTTGCTGAAGCTGATCAGATAGCGGCTGAGCAGAAGGCGGCCGTTCAGCATCTCCTCGTTGGCGCGGGCGAGCAGCAGGAGCTGTTCCGCCGTGCCTTCGGTCGCCATGCGCTGCTTCAGTTCGGCCATGGTCTTGGTCAGCTCGATGCCGGGCTTGCTCAACTCCTCGGTCTGCACCTTGCTGCGCTCGGCCACTGCCTCGGTCAGCTTCATGAAGCCGTTGCGATAGGCGTCGGCGCCCTTCAGCAGGTCATCGGCGAACTTCTTGTGCTCGTCGGTGCGCAGGATGCTGCGCGTCTCGTCCATGTCGGCGACGAAGACATCGACCATCATGTTGAAGTTGTCGATGTCCTGCGCGTTCGGCTTGGCGAGATAGCCGCGCGCGGCGGTCATGCTGTCGCTGAAGGCGGTGTTGGCGCGGCCGACCAGATCGGCGATGCGCGCCTGGTAGGCCATGGCCTGGGTCGCCGTTTCCGAGGTGGAGACGCCCCACCAGGAGACGCCCGCCAGGGCGACGAGAGTAAGGCTGACGCTGCCGAAACCGATAAAGAGCTTGGTACGGACACGAAGATCGTTGAAGCGACGCGAAATGTTACCGAATGCAGCAAAAACGGACATGACCACAACACTCCACTACCACTAGATCCTTTGGGTAGAGCGGTCTTATCGGCCTCGCTCCTAACAGAAGCTGAAGCGAGTACGCCGCGTGGTCGGGGCAGGTCTGCAGAAATGGCAGAAATGGCAACAAGGCCGAAATAAATGGGCGCCCCGCGGCCGGCGAGGCGCCCACAACGACCCGCGGCGCAGAGGGGGAGGGGGAGCGCCGCAATCGCTGCTCTCGCATATACCACAGGGTACTTACATTGTAATGTTCTTTTTGTAGCAATGTCGGGCTGCGGGGAGGACAACGATTAACAGAACCGCCGCGAGGGGCAGGAGAGTCTGCCAGGCATTCATCGTCCACAGCGCCGCGCCGGTGACGAGGCACCAGACGAGCGGGATGACGGACAACACCCGGGCGCTGTGCCCGCGGGCGGCGAGCAGCAGGCCGAGCGTGCCGATCGCGGTCGGGTCGGGGGCGAGGCCGAAGATCTCGGCCCCGGCCCAGACGCGGCCGGAAATGCCGGCAAGCAGCGGATAGAACAACAGCGCCGCGAGGAAGAGCGCAAGGCCGGTGCGGCCGGCGGCGCCGTCGAACGGACCGATCCGCAGCCGCCCGGCCGCCGCGCCGAGCACCGCGATCAGCAGCGCTTCGACCGCGAAGCCGAGAGCGAAGTAGCGGCCGGCCCAGTTGATCGTGTCGTAGCGCGCGAACAGGAAGCCCCAGGCGGGCCAGGCCCAGGCCGCGGCGAGCAGCAGCGCGAGGAATCGTTGCGCCGCGGCGCCGCGCCGCCGCGCGAGCAGGGGCAGCGCGGCGCCGGCGGCGAGTGCGGGGAGCTGCGCCGGCCAGATGTCGCGGTTGTACAGCTCGAACAGACGCCAATAGGTGCGCGGCGAGAACATCAGGAAGTCGGCGAGCGAATAGGTCCACCACTCGGACATGCGCGACGGCCGCGGTCAGAGCGCTTGCACATGGTCCGCCATGCGCCGGCGCAGCGCCGCGCTGGGCAGCGGGCCGGCGGCGGCGGCGAGGTTCTCGCGCACGTGGTCGACCCGTGTGGTGGCCGGGATGGCACAGGTGACGGCCGGATGCGCGAGGATGAACTTCAGCACGAACTGGGCCCAGCTTGCGGCGCCGATCTCCGCCGCGAAGGCAGGCAGCGCCCGCGCTCCGATCTCGCGCAGCAGCGCGCCCTCGCGGAACGGTCGGTTGACGATCACGGCGATGCCGCGCTCCTGCGCCAGCGGCAGGATGCGGCGCTCCACCTCGCGGTCGAGCACGTTGTAGGTGATCTGCACGAAATCGATCGGATGGCTGCGCATGACGCGCTCGATCTCGTCGTGGCGGCGGCCCTCCGAGGTGGTGATGCCGACATGGCGGAGCCGGCCCGCCGCCTTCATCTCGAACAGCGTGGCCAGATGGCCTTCCCAGGAGAGCAGGTTGTGCACCTGCATCAGGTCGAAGCGGTCGACGCCCCAGAGCTCGCGCGAGCGCTCGATCTGTGCCGGGCCGCGGCCGGCGCCGGAGACCCACACCTTGTCGGTCGCGAAAACGTCGCCGGCGCGGCCGATGCGCGCGAGGCCTTCGCCGATTACCGATTGCGAGGAGCCGTACATCGGCGATGAGTCGATCATGCGGCCGCCGCCCGCGAAGAAGGCGCGCATCACTTCGGCGCAGGCGGCGCGCGCCGGCGGGTCGTCGCCGACATTGAAGGTGATCCAGCTGCCGAGCCCGATGGCGGGGATCATCTCGCCGGTCGAGGGGATCGGGCGGGCCAGCGGCGCCGCCAGCGCCGCCATCGGCCAAGCGGCGGCGACGCCGCCGGCAGCCAGCGTCCGCAGGGCGGCGCGGCGGGAGACGACGCTCATGAATTCGGCAGTGGGATGCGGCCGACCTCACGCACCTTGCCGCCGGCACTGCCGGCCACGACCACAATCTCGCCGGAAGTCGGGTTGGCGCCGCCGGTCAGCGCGGCGATATTGGCGCCGTGGGTGACGACCAGGAGGTTGCTCGGCCCCTCCCAGCTGCCGATCACGGCGCGGCCGCCCTGGGTCAGCACCTCGACCTGGTCGCGCAGGATGACAATGTTGCCGAAGGTCGGCGCCAGCTTCGCCGTCCCGAGCCCTAGCAGCCGGGCGGTGTCGACGCAGCGGCACCAGGGCGAGGTGAGCAGGCTACCGAAAGCGATGCCCGCGCGCTTGAGTCGGTCGCCCACCGCGCGCGCATCGGCCCGACCCCGCTCGCTCAGATTGCGCTGGGTCGCGCAATCGCCGAGCTTGAAGCCCGGCGGATCGGCATAGCCCGGGGCGTCGGCATGGCGCATCAGCGCGACATGGCCCCCCATGCGGAGCGCCGCCCAGGCCGCCGCCTCGTCGGCGCGGGCGGCGCCCGGCAGGACGAAGCCGGGCAGGACGAACAAGGCGACAAGGCAGGCGGAAAGGATGCGCGGCATGTTCGCATGACCTTTTGATGCGCCAAAATTGGCGCAGGAATGCTACCAAGGAAAGCGTCGGCGATGCGCGCCGGCAAGTCGCGTTTCTGCGAGGCGGCCGATGCAGATGTCCAATTTCTCATTCAGCACCTCGGACTGGTCCGATGTGCCGCGCACAACCCATGCCGGCGAGACCGGCACTGCCTATTGGCGCACCCGGCAGTTCGGCGATATCCGCGTGCGCTTCGTTGAATACACCGCCGGCTATCTCGCCGATCATTGGTGCGAGAAGGGCCATATCATCCTGTGCCTGGAAGGCGAGCTGGAGACCGAGCTGGCGGATGGCCGCGTGACCACCTTGAAGCCCGGCATGACCTATCAGGTCGGCGACGGCAGCATGGCGCACCGCTCGCGCACCAAGGTGCAGACCAAGCTCTTCATCGTCGACTGAAGCGCAGGAGGCGGCAGTCATGAAGCTCGGACTCTACGGCCTCAACATGGGCGCGATGGCCGATCCCGATCTCTTCGTCGCGGCGGCGCGGGCGGCGGAGGCGGCCGGCTACGATTCGATCTGGGCCGGCGAGCATGTCGTGCTGCCGGATCCGCGCACGCCGGAAAGCCCGCTGCAGCCGCAGCACCCGACGCTCGATCCGGTGGTGGCGCTGGCGCATCTCGCGGCAGCGACCAGCCGCGTCAAGCTCGCCACCGGCATCATCATCCTGCCGCAGCGCAACCCGCTGGTGCTGGCCAAGGAGCTGACCACGCTCGATGTGCTGTCCCGCGGCCGGCTGATCTTCGGCGTCGGCGTCGGCTATCTGAAGCCGGAATTCGACGCCATCGGCGTGCCGTTCCACGAACGCGGCGCCCGCACCGATGAATATCTCGCGGCGATCCGGGCGCTGTGGACGGAAGGAAAGCCCGCCTTCGAGGGCCGCTTCGCGCGCTTCGCCGGTATCGACGCGCAGCCGCGCCCGGTGCAGCGGCCGCATCCGCCGATCGTGGTCGGCGGCGCGACGGAAGCGGCCTTCCGGCGCGCTGCGGCGGCGGATGGCTGGTACGGCTTCAACCTCGACGTCGATACCACGGCGCGGCATGTCGCCGCCCTGAAGGCCGCGGTGGCGAAGGCGAACCGAACGACACCGCTCGAGATCTCGGTCACGCCGCCGGGCCGCCAGCCGATCGACTTGGCGACCGCCGAGCGGTACCGAGGTCTCGGCGTCGACCGGCTGATCGTGACCTTGCGCGCCCGCGAGGCGGCCGCGATCACCGCCGAGATCGGCGAGATCGCCGACCGCCTGCGGCCGCTGCTTACGCCGTAACCTCGCGCGCGGTGATCGTGTACTTCATCGCGTCGGGGTCGAGGCAGTCGAGCAGGCCGGCCGCCGTTTCCGCCTGCGGGTACATCAGGAAGCCGACCGGCCCGGCCTTCGAGCCCGGCAGCTTCACGTCGTGCGCGACGTTGTAGGCGAGCCAGTTGGTCTCCCAGGCGCCGAACAGAGTCCTGCGTGCCGCCGCCACCTTCGGATCGTCGAGCGCGAGCTTGCCCGGCGGCTCCTCCAGCACGACCTTGCGCACATCGGCCGGATCGGCCGGCACCCAGCCGAAGCCGTCGACGAACACCTCGGCGCGGCAATGCTGCGCCTTGGTGACCACTTCGCTGCCGGCGCCGAGGCTCTTGTAGCCAAACTTCGACGGCGCAACGCGGAGCCCGTAGATATCGCGCGCGGCCAAGCCTGCCGCACGGGCGAGGCCGACGAACAGCGCGTTGAGATCGGCGCATTTGCCGCTCAGATCGGCGGTCTTCAGCATGCTGGCGATGTCGCCCAGGCCGCAGCCGCGGGTCTTCGGGTTGCGGAAGGTGTTGTCGACCACCCAGTCGTAGATCGCCTGCGCCTTGGCGAGATCGGTGCGCTGGCCGGCGGTGATTTTGTCGGCGGTCGCCTTGACGATGCCATCGGTCGGCAAGAGGTCGGTCGCCTTGGTGTACAGCGCCCGCTCCGCCGCAGACAACGGCGCGACCTGGCCGGGCTTGGAAAGGTCGACCGCGCGATCGCGCGTCGAGATGCGCGAGACGACTTCGAGCTTCGGTGCCGCGGTGCCGGCGGGCCATTCCGCTACCACCATGCCGGCGCCGTAGACCGGATCGACCTGCTTGGCCGCCTTCCCGGCATTGCCGCTCCAGGTGCTGTCGCCGGGACGCATCCAGGCCGCGTCCTCGAAGGAGGGCAGCGGGACCCAGGCGCGTGTCGCGCCTTCGGGCTTCAGGATCTCGATCCGGGTGGTGACCTCGAAGCTGCGCCAGGCGCCGGGCTTCGGATCGAAGATCGCCGCGCCCGCGGCGAACGGCAGCGACGAAGCGGCGACCGACGCCGCGCCGCCGAGCAGAGCTTCTCGTCTGGTGAGCCTCATCGGAGCCTCTCCCCTTGATCGACGCGCGCAACGGCCTCGCCGGCGCGTGCCGCCTGATTGCCGGTGGATATCGGGAGCTGCGCATCCGACCCGGGTCACACGGACTTCGGTCCGCCCAGATCCTTCCGGATCATCGCCGGCACGCGGCAGAGATCGGTCGGTCGCAGAGGCTCAGATTGCGGCCGGCCCGGGCGCGGCGTCAAGCCGCACCCGGCCCCCCGCCGATCACGACTTGGAGCGGTTGGTCACAGCGCCAGCACCATCTTGGCGATGATGTTGCGCTGGATCTCGTTCGTGCCGCCATAGATCGAGGCGGCGCGCTTGAGCAGGTTCTCCGCCGCGAGCCCGATCGCGTAGTCCGGGCCGGCCGGCGGCTCGTTGCTCTCGGCGCGCGGGAAGTTGACGTCGTAGGGCACGCCGTAATTGCCGAGCGCATCGACCAGGGTCTGGTTGATCGACTGCTCGATCTCGGTGCCCCGGATCTTCAATAGCGAGGCGAGGCTGCCACCGCCGGCGCCGCTGGATGCCATGACGCGCAGGTTGGTAATCTCCAGCGCCATCAGGTCGCTCTCGATCTGGGCCAGGCGGGTCTGGAAGCCCGGATCCTGGATCAGCGGCGTGCCATCCATATGCTCGGCCCGGGCGATGCCCTTCAGCATCTCGAGCCGCATCTTGGAGCGGCCGACGCCGGCGATGCCTGTGCGCTCGTAGCCGAGCAGGAACTTGGCGTAGGTCCAGCCCTTGTTCTCCTCGCCGACCAGGTTCTCGACCGGCACCATCACATCGTCGATGAAGACCTGGTTCAGGTAGTGGCCCTCGTCGATGCTGACGATTGGCTTCACGCTGATGCCGGGCGACTTCATGTCGATCAGCAGGAAGGAGATGCCTTCCTGTGCTTTCACATCCGCCTTGGTGCGGACCAGGCAGAACATCCAGTCGGCCTTGTGGGCGCCGGAGGTCCAGATCTTCGACCCGTTGACGCGGTACTGGTTGCCTTCCTTCACCGCCTTGGTCTGCAGACTGGCAAGGTCGGAGCCGGAGCCCGGCTCCGAGTAGCCCTGGCACCACCACTCGTCGGAGCGGAGGATCGGCGGCAGGAAGCGGTCCTTCTGCGCCTGCGAGCCGAAGGTATAGATCACCGGGCCGACCATGGTGAGGCCGAAGGGAATGAGGCGCGGGCAGCCCGCCGCCATGCATTCCTCTTCGAAGATGAATTTCTGCCGCGCGGTCCAGCCGGTGCCGCCATATTCCTTCGGCCAGTGCGGCGCGATCCAGCCCCTGTCGTAGAGCAGCTTCTGCCAGCGGATATGGTCTTCCTTGGGCAGGTAGGACCAGCCCTTTCTGGCGCGCGCGCGGATCTCCTGCGGGTACTTGTCCCGGATGAAGGCGCGCACCTCGTCACGGAAGGCGAGCTCTTCGGGCTTGAACGCGAGATCCATCGGGGTTCCTCCAGAACTATTTATTTCGGCGGCAGGTGGCGCGGATCAAAGCACGGGCACGCGCGCGTCACAATCAGCGCTATGATGAATGCATCCCTGGAGTCTATCCCTTGTCGTCGCCTGCCTTTGCCCTCGATCCGCGGCTTGCCGCCGATACGGTGCCTGTCTGCGAGCTCACGCTTTCCACGGTCCGCCTGATGCGCGACAGCCGGTTCCTTTGGGCGATCCTGGTTCCGCGCATTGCCGGTGCCGTCGAGATCGCCGATCTGGCGGCGGCCGACCGGCAGGCCTTGATGGAAGAAATGGCGCAGGTGTCGGCGGCGCTGCGCCGGGTCGCGCCCTGCGACAAGCTGAATATCGGCGCGCTCGGCAATATCGTGGCGCAGCTGCATGTCCATGTGGTGGCGCGGCGGAAGAATGACGCCGCCTGGCCCGGCCCGGTCTGGGGCAGCGGGCCGGCCGCGGCCTATCCGCCCGGCGAGCTGGAGCGGACCGTTAACGCCCTGCATGGGATCCTGGCGCCATGATTCTCGACGCCGAGCTGGTCGGCAGCGTCGCGGGCACGCTGACCACCGTCGCCTACATTCCGCAGGCCGTGAAAGTGTACCGGACCCGCTCCGCAGGTGACCTGTCCTGGCCGACCTTCGTTTGCCTCGTGGTCGGCATCGTGCTGTGGGTTGCCTATGGCTGGATGCTGGACCAGTGGCCGATCGTGATCGCCAACGTGGTCACGCTCGGCCTCGCGCTGGCGATCGTCGCCGGCAAGGTGATCTATTCGCCGCGCCGGCTGGCCGTCGCGGAGCGGCGCCCGGCGCGATAGCCGCCTTCCGACCGGACCGGCTTCAGCCGCACCAGCCACAGCACCGGTCGCTTCGCGCTGTCGAGCACCGGCTCGATCCGGAGCGCGATATCGAGGCGAAAGCCGCCGCGGTGGCGGAACACGACCCGCGTCTCGACCGTCGCGGTAAGGCTCGGGAAGCTGCCGGCGAGCCAGTCGACCAATCCGTCCGGCTCGTGCGATTCGGCGAGTGCATAGATGCTGCGTTCGATCAGCCGCGCGCGGGCATGGCCGGTCAGTTCCGTCCAGGCTGCGTTGGCAGCCAGCACCTTGGCGGCGGGATCGAGCAGCAGCAGCGCATCCTCGGCGCCGTCGAACAGGCTGCGCGCAAGGTGGCGATAGGGATCGTCGCCGGGCATCGGCGGGACGACCGAACCGGTCGGCCCGCTGCTACCGTGGCGGCGAATGGATGCAAGTTTCATCGAATTCACTCGAACTCCGCCCCGGGCCTGCTGGGGCCGGCAGAGGGCAGGTTAGGGCGGAGATCGTAACGAGACCCTTTCAACCCCGCCCCGTGGTGGCGCATGATTGGTGCATGGATCGCCGAACTTTCCTCACCTGCGCGGCCGGTGCGCTGGCCGGCGCCGCCTTCGCGGCTCCCGCGAGCGGGCAGCAGCTGCGCTATTTCCGCATTGCCACCGGCAGCCCTGTGGGCACCTACTTTCCGGTCGGCGCGGCGCTCGCCTCGGTGATCTCCAATCCGCCCGGCTCTCGCGATTGCCGCACCGGCGGCAGCTGCGGCGTACCCGGGCTGATCGCCGTGGCGATCTCGACCGAGGGATCGATCGCCAATGTCAGCGCAGTGTCGGCCCTGCTTGCCGATTCCGCCCTGGCACAAGCCGACATCGTCTATGCGGCGGTGAACGGGCAGGGGGCGTTCCGCCAGCGCCCGCTGCGCAACCTGCGCGTGATCACCAATCTCTATCCTGAGAGCCTGCACCTGGTGGTGCGCAAATCCGCCGGCATCAAAAAGTTCCGCGACCTGATCGGCCGGCGTGTCTCGCTCGACACGCCGGGTTCCGGCACGCGGTCCAATGCCGAACTGATTCTCGACGTGCACGGCATCCAGCCGCGCCAGCTGAAGCTGCTGGAAGTGGACCCGGCGGCGGCAGCGGACATGATGGAGCAGGACCAGCTCGATGCCTTCTTCCTGATCGCTGGCTATCCGGCGCCGATCATCGAGGAGCTGGCCCGGTCGAACCTGATCGACATCCTGCCGATCGCCGGGGCGGAATCGGTGCGCGTGCTGAAGCGGCACCGCTTCTTTGCCCGCGATTCGATTCCCGGCGGGACCTATGCCGGCATCGACACGGTGGAGACGCTCAGCATCGGCGCGCAATGGATCGTCCCGGCGGAAGCCGAGGAGAGCCTGATCTACTGGGTGACCAAGGCGCTGTGGAATCCCCGCAGCCGCCACCTGCTCGACGGCGGCCACCCGAAGGCGCGGCTGATCAAGATCGAAACCGCCCTGGCCGGCGTCGCGACGCCGCTGCATCCCGGCGCCGAGCGCTATTACCGCGAGCTCGGCCGGCTGGCGGCCGCCCCCACTCAGTAGTCGATCACTTCCGCTTCGGCCGTTGCGGCCGCCACCCATTCCTGCATCGCCGGCAGCGCGAAGACGGCGTCGACATAGCCGGCCGTCACCGGGTCCAGCGCCACGCCATAGGTGCGGAACCGCGTCGCGACGGGCGCGTACATGGCATCCGCGGCGGTGAAGGTGCCGAACAGGAACGGGCCGCCCTTGCCATGCCGCGCCCGGGCGCCGCGCCACATTTCGAGGATGCGGGCGATATCGGCTTGTGCGGCTTCGTCGGCCTTGAGCGGCTTGCGGCTGCGGATGTCCATCGGCAGCTGCTGGCGCAGCGCCACGAAGCCTGCATGCATCTCGGCAGCTATGGACCGCGCCTCGGCCCGGGCGGCGGCATCGGTCGGCCACAGCCCGGCGGCCGGGAACTTCTCCGCCAGGTAGTCGAGGATGGCAAGCGATTCCCATACGGTGAGTCCACCGTCCTTCAGGATCGGCACCTTGCCGCCCGGCGCGTGCTCCAGGATGCGCGCGCGGGTATCGGGCTGGCGCAAGGGTATGCGGATCTCGCGGAAGGCGGCGCCGGTCTGCTTCAGCGCGATCCAGGGCCGAAGCGACCAGGACGAGTAGTTCTTGTTGCCGATGACGAGGGTGAGGGCGGACATCTCTCGATTCCTTCTGCGGGACCGCAGCCATGCCAAACTCGGCCACCCTTCTCAAGCGGGTATGGCTTCGCCATGCTGGCCGGTGCCCGATCCGGAGTACCGCCCGTGAAGCTGCGTCTCGTCGACCCATCCAGTTCTGCCGTGCCGATCCACCTCGTGCCGAAGGAAGGGCTCGACGCCTTCAAGGCCGGTCAGCCGGCCGAGACGGCGCGCTGGCTGGACGCGACGGCGTTCCGCGCCGAGGCGGGCAGCGTAAGCCTGGTGCCCGGTTCCGGTGGCACGGTGGCGGCGGTGGTGCTGGGCACGGCGAAGGCGCCGGATACCTGGACCTTGGCCGGCGCCGCAGCCGACCTGCCGCCCGCGACCTACCGCCTCGCGGCGGAGCCCGAGGGCGAGCTGGCCAGCCGCTTGGCGCTCGGCTGGGCGCTGGGCAGCTATCGCTTCGACCGCTTCCGCAAGCCGGACGAGAAGCCGAAGCCGGATCTGGTCTGGCCCAAATCCGCCGACCGTGCCGGCGTGACCCGACTGGCCCGCTGGATCGCCTTCGCCCGCGACCTGATCTCGACGCCCACCGAGGCGATGGGCCCGGCCGAGCTCGCCGCCGCCGCCCAGGGCGTGGCGGAAGAGTTCGGCGCCAAGTTCTCCACCGTGGTCGGGCAGGCGCTGCTCGACCAGAACTATCCGATGATCCACGCGGTCGGCCGCGCGGCGGCGCGCGAGCCGCGGCTGATCGATTTCACCTGGGGCGATCCTTCGCATCCCAAGGTGACCTTGGTGGGCAAGGGCGTGTGCTTCGATTCGGGCGGCCTCGACATCAAGCCGGCCGACGGCATGCTGATGATGAAGAAGGATATGGGCGGCGCCGCCATCCTGCTGGCGCTCGCCGGCGCCATCATGCAGGCGGGGCTGAAGGTGCGGCTGCGTCTGCTGATCCCGGCGGTGGAGAACGCGATCTCGGGCAGCGCCTTCCGGCCCGGCGACATCTTCAAGTCGCGCAAGGGCATCACCGTCGAGATCGGCAATACCGATGCCGAAGGTCGGCTGATCCTGTCCGACGCGCTGGCCGAGGCCGATAGCGAGGCGCCGGAACTGCTGATCGACGCGGCGACGCTCACCGGTGCCGCACGTGTGGCGCTCGGCGCCGACCTGCCGGCTTTATTCACCGACGACGATACGCTGGCCGCCGATCTCGCGCGCCTCGGCAACGAAGTGGACGACCCGCTCTGGCGCATGCCGCTGCACAAGCCCTATCGCAAGATGCTCGAGAGCCCGATCGCCGACATCAACAACGTCAGCCGCGGCGGCTTCGCCGGCGCCGTCACGGCGGCAGTGTTCCTGAACGAGTTCGTCGGCAAGGCGAAGGCCTGGGCGCATCTCGATCTCTATGCCTGGAACGCCGACAAGCGGCCGGGCCGGCCGGTCGGCGGCGAGGCGACGGCTTTGCGCTGCCTGCACGCGCTGCTGGTCAAGCGCTACGGGGGATAGACCGAACAGGGGGTGAAAGGCGATGGCGGAGAGGGGGCCGCTCGCCGTAATCGGGTTCTTCCGCGCCGCCATGGAGGCGACGGTGCGCCGCTCGCGCGGCGACCTGACGGCGCGCCAGCTCGCCGTGCTGCTCACCGTCTATAGCGGCGGCGGGCCGCACACGGTGCGCGGGCTCGCGGCCGAGCTCGGCGTCGCCAAGCCGGTGATCACCCGCGCCCTCAGCGCACTCGAGCGCGGCGAGCTGATCCGTCGCCGCCGCGACGAGACCGACCGCCGCAACGTGCTGGTGCAGCGCACGGTCAAGGGCTCGGTGTTCCTCAACGACTTGGCGGAAGCGATCAAGGACGCCTGGGCCGCGGCGCTCTGATCGTCAAAGCGTCGTCGTGTCGGTCGGCAGGCCGAGGAGCGCGCGGCCGGTGAGCTCGTAGGTGGCCGGGGCGATCATCATGTGTTGCGTCGCGACATGGGCGTCGCGGAAGCGGCGCTGCAGGGTGCCGTCGCGGAACACGGCGCTGCCGCCGGCGAGGTCCCAGCAGATCTGCGTCACCTTGGCGCCGGTGCGGGTGGCGTGCGTCGCGGCGAGACGCAGTTCCGCGCGCAAAGCCGTGTCGAGCGCGCCGCCATTGCTCGCCGCGGCGTAAGCACGCGCCACCGCATTCTCGAAGAAGGCCGCGGCCGCGCGGTAGAGCGCTTCGGCCTCGGCATAGGCGGCCTGGACGGTGGCGCGCTCGGCCATCGGGCGGCGGCTGCCCATCGGCACGCGCACGCCGGACAGCTCGCGCACATCGTCGAGCGCGCCGCGGGCAAGCCCCAGGCCGACCGCGCCGATGCTGAGCGCGAGCAGGCCGAAGACCGGGAAGGCATAGAGCGGGCCGCCGCGTACCGGCTTGTCGCTGGACAGCGCGACCGAGCGCGCGACCGGCACGACGACATCGCGCGCCTCGACATCGAGGCTGCCGGTGCCGGCGAGGCCGGCGGCGTACCAGGTGTCGTGCAATGTCGCCTCGCCGGCGGGGAAGAACAGCATGCGCGTCTCCGGCGCGCCGTTGGCGCCGAGCACCGGCTGGCCGTCCTGCAGCACCACGGCGCCGCCCATCAGCCAGCGGCAGTTCTGCGAGCCGCTGGCCCATTTCCATTTTCCGGCGAGGTGGTAGCTGTCGCCCTTGAGCACTGCCTTCGCCGTGGGCGCGTAGACGCCGCCGGTGATGGTGAGCGGATCGCCGTAGACCTCGGCCGCCTCCGCCTTGGGCAGATAGGCGGCGGGCAGGCCCGAAGTGGCGCCGATCATGGCGCACCAGCCGACCGAGCCGTCGGCCTGGGCGAGCAGGCGGACGATGTCGAAATATTCGTTGGGCGGCGCCTCGATGCCGCCGAGCGCGCGCGGGATGACGAGGCGGAAGATGCCAGCCTCGGCCATCTGGCGCGCGAGATCGGCGGGGAGGCGGCGCGCGGCCTCCACCTCGGCCGCGCGCGCGGCGATGGTGGGCGCCAGATCGCGGGCGGCGGCGAGGACGCGGGCCGGCGTCATGTCAGTAGCCGCGCGCGCGGTCGACGAGGTTGAGCAGCGGCCGGCCGCTGCGCACCCGTTTGATGTTCTCGACCATGGTCGGCACCACGTAGTCGGGCAGCGAATCCGCCGCGTTGTGCGGCGTGACGGTGACGCGGGGATGCGTCCAGTAGGGATGCGTGACTGGTAGCGGCTCCTCGTGGAACACGTCCAAGGTCGCCCATTCGAGATGGCCGCTGTCGAGCGCCGCCAGCAAGTCGGCATCGACCACGATCGGGCCGCGCGCGGCGTTGATGATGTGGCTGCCGCGCGGCATCGCGGCGAATGCTTCACGGTTCAGCAGGCCGCGGGTCTCGGGCGTCACCGGCAGCAGGCAGGCGACATGGGCGCAGCGGCCGAGGAAAGCCTTGAGCTGGCCCTGGCCGTGGAAGCATTCGATGCCCTCAGCCTGCTTCGGCGTGCGGCTCCAGCCCGCCACCTTGAAGCCGAGCGCGCGGATCACCTGGGCCGCTGCGAGCCCAAGCGCGCCGAGGCCGAGGATGCCGACGGTGGTGCTCGGCGTGTCGCGCGGCGGCAGCCACTTCCAGATCTTTGCTTTCTGGTTCGCCTCGATCTCGTCGAGCCAGCGGTGCCGGCGCAGCACGTGCAGCGCCACGAACTCCGCCATGCCGATGGTCAGCCGGTCCTCGACGATGCGCACCATCGGGATATGCGCCGGGATCTCCGGATCGGTGACTAGGTGCTCGACGCCGGCGCCGAAGGAGGAGATCAGCCGGAGGTTCGGATAGCGCTGGAGCTCACCCTTGGGCTGCTTCCAGACCAAAGCGATATCGATGGCGGCGGGGTCCGGCACGTCGGGCCAGACCACGATCTTCTCGGTCGGCATGGCGCGGGCGAAGGCGGCGAGCCAGGGTTCCGGGTCGCGCCCCGGCGACAGGTACAGGATGCTCATCCCGTCCTTTTAGCGTGCCCGGCGGCGGTCAGCATCTCGCGGATATTGGCCAGGTGCTCGCGGCCCCAATAGAGCTCGCCGTCGATCACGAGGCTCGGCACGCCGAACACGCCGGATTCCTCGGCCTCGCGCTGCAGGCGCTGGCGCTCGGCATGGCCCTCGCCGGCGAGGAAGGCTGGCCAGCCGGCGATGTCGGCGCCGGATTCCGCCAGCACCGCGCCGACCACCTCCGGGCTCTCAATGTCCAGCTCGCGACGCCAGAAGCGCTCGAAGGTGATGTCGTGATAGCGCCGGAACGTGCCCGCTCTTTGGGCATAGAGCATGCCGATCGCGGCGATGGTCGAATCGAAGATCTTGCGGGTGCCGAGGATGGTGAGGCCGCGCCGGTTGGCGGCGCGCCTCACATCCATATAGCTGTAGCGCACGCGCCGCCATTGATGCGCGTTGCGGCTCTCGCGCAGCACCTCGCCCGCGGCGCCGACCTCGGCGCTGCCGAGATAGGCCGGGATATCCAGCACAAAGGGCCGCCAGTCGAGCCGGACGTCGAAATCGCGCTCCAGCTCGTAGGCCGGGTCCTTGGCCAGATAGGCGTAGGGGCTCTTGTAGTCGCTGTAGACAGCGATGCTGACCGTCATCGCACTAGACCGTCGCCACCGGCGAGGGCGGCGAGCCGACCGCGCCGGGCAGGCGGAGCGGCGGCGCGGTGAGCAGGAAGCGCGAGCGGTTGTTCGCCTTCAGCCAGTCGGCGAGCTCGGTCAGGTACCAGAGCTCGCCGAGATTGATGCCGAGCTTGAAGATGCAGTGATGGTGCAGCGGCAGGTTGGACGGGCTCTCCTTTGTGGGCGGCGAGGGCGGCACCGCCTCGACGCCGTAATTGTCGGCGATCAGCGAGGCGATCTGCGACGAGGTGATCCAGTCCTGCAGCCGGGTGTCGCGGCCGTCGAGCTGGGCATAGCCGTCGACCATGATCTTCGGATCGGCCTTGCCCTTGCCGTCCATCAGGAACTGGCCGAATCCGGTATGCAGCAGCAGCATGTCGCCCTTCTCGACGACCACCTTCTGGTCGTCGATCGCCCGCATCAGCAGGTCGTAACCGACGATGCTGCGCTTCGGCCCGCTGACGCGGTAGAGGTCGACCAGCACGCCGCGGCCCTGGATTACCTTCTCGGCCATGTTCTCGACGCCGAGCTTGCGGGCCCCGATCTTGTCCGGATAGGGCTGGTTGCCGTGGTAGTCGACCGGGCCGATCACGTCGATGCCGGCGCGCCAGCCGTTGTAGTAGAGCGCCTCCGGCTTGCCGTCGCCGTCGGCATCGAACATGGCACCGACATGGGCGAGCGTGTCCCATTGCGAGGAATATTGCAGCGTCATCAGCACGCGGTCGTCGCTGACGATGTCGGGCGCGTTCGGGTCGACGCGGCTGACCGGATAGTTGTAGCGCGGCTCGGCGATCGGGCCGGTGGCGTAGAACATCGGCGGGAAGCGGCGCGGGTTCAGGATATTGCCGCCCGGCAGGTCGAGCGGCAGCGAGAGGCAGAAGGTCTTGCCGACCTTCACTTCCGCGATGCCCTGCAGCACCTTCTCCGGGGTCAGGAGGTTGAGCCGCCCGAGCTGGTCGTCCTCGCCGAAATCACCCCAGGTCGATCCCTCGGGCCGCTTCACCCACCGCTTCGCCATCGCGCTTCCTCCAGTGCTTTGCGGCGAGCATAGGGGAGGGGACGCGCGGACGGAAAGACGCTCTCAGCCTGGCTTGGTACCGACGATCAGCCGCGTCTCCGCGGTGAGGAAATAGCGGCTGCCTTTGAGGTAACGGGCGAAGCCCTGCTGCACCCGCTGGTCCAGCGCGGTGCGCGAAGCGGCATCGAGATCGGCCAGGCGGTCGCCGAAGATCATGTCGAGTTGTGGCCGCCAGAACGGCTGGCCGGACTCGATCTCGGGCGACCAGCCGATCACCCGCTCGCTCACCTGGGCGAAGCCGGCGGCGGTCATGCGCCCGGGCAGGGTGCCGTCGGCGAAGCGGAACGGGCTGGTCTCGCGGTCGAGCGGCGATGAGCCGAGCTGCTTGCGCACCGCGGCATCGATCACCTGGAACATGGTGTTGCGCTGGATCTCGCTCCAGACCAGGTAGACGGCGCGGCCGCCCGGCTTCAGCACGCGATGCGCTTCGGACAGGGCGCGCCGCGTGTCCGGCGCGAACATGATGCCGAAGCGGCAGGTGACGCGGTCGAAGCCCGCATCGGGGAAAGGCAGCGCCTCCATGTCGGCGGCCTGGAACTCCACCTGATTGAGTTGGATGGCGGCGGCACGGCGCCTGGCGCCTGAGAGCATGTCCTCCACCAGATCGGTCGCGACGACCCGGCCCGAGGGACCGACCGCGCGGGCGATCTGCAGCGCCGGCTCGCCGGCGCCGGAGGCGAGGTCGAGCACGCGGAGGCCCGGGCTGAGCGCGGCCGCCTCGACCAGTGGCGCGTTCATCCGTTCGGCGAGCTTGGCCAGCGCGTCGGACCACTTGTCCCACGCGCCGCTGCGCGCCGCCCAGTCGCGGCGCTCCAGATCCTTCAGGTCGCCGGCGGCCGTCACCGCCCGCCTCAGCCGGAATGCTGCTTCTTGTACTCGGCCACCTTGGCCTTCAGTTCGCGATACTCGGCGCAGCCGAAGGTGCAGATCTTGTCGAGCCGGGCCAGCAGCTCCTCGGCCTTGGGCAGGTTCTTCTGCATCAGATAGGCCTCGCCCATATATTCGTGCGCGCCGCGGTGCTTGGGATCGATCTCCAGCGCCTTGGCATAGGCGACCAGCGCGTTGTCGAGGTCGCCCGCATTGCGCTGGGCATAGCCGAGATAGTTGAAGGCGTCGGCATTCTTGCCGTCGCGCGCCACCACCTTCTTCAGGCTGTCGATCGCGGCGGGCCAGTCCTTTTTCTCGATCGCGGCGCGGCCGGCCGCGTAGTCGGGATCGGCCGGCGCGGCGGCGGGCGCCGGGTTGGAGCTGCCCATGGCCCAGGCCGTCGAGATGGCCGCCGGCGCGGCCGCCAGCGTCGCGGCGCCGAGCATCAGGGCGATGGCAAGCTTGTTTCGCGCGGACATGGTCAAGTTCCTTCTCGCAGCACCGGCCCCGTGGGGCCCCATCTATACGGTCGGGCCGTGCCCCGGATCATCACGGCCGGGTGACCGTTCCAGGATAGCAACGAAGAAACCGTCCGTACTATTCCGGCGCGGCGTCAGCGCCAGCCACGGCCCTGTGGCCGGGCAGGTGCCGCTCGCCGCCGATGGCCAGATCTCGCCGACCGGCAAGGCACGGAAATCGGCATGGCGGGCGAGGAAGGCCTCGATGCGGTCCTCGCCCTCCGACGGCAGCAGCGAGCAGGTCGCGTAGATCAGCCGGCCGCCGGGCTTGACCAGGCCGGCGGCGCGGTCGAGCAGGCTGTCCTGCAGCGCCGTCAGTTCGGTGAGCCGCTCCGGCGTCAGCCGCCAGCGTGCTTCCGGATTGCGCCGCCAGGCCCCGATGCCGGTGCAGGGGGCATCGACCAGCACGCGGTCGGCCTTGCCTGCCATCGCGGCGAGGAAAGGATCGTCGGCCGCGTCGGTCAGGCGGTGCGTCTGGATATTGCGGGCGCCGGCGCGTTGCGCCCGCGGGTTGATGCGCGCGAGCCGCGACGCTTCGCTGTCGCAGGCATAGATCTGGCCGCGATTGCGCATGGCGGCGGCCAGCGCCAGGGCCTTGCCGCCGGCGCCGGCGCAGAAATCGACCACTTGCATCTTCGGCTCGGCCGCGGTGAGCAGGGCGACCAGCTGCGAGCCCTCGTCCTGCGGCTCGACCAGGCCGGATTGGTGGATCGCCTTGTCGTCGATCTTGGCGCGCTCGCCGAGCCGGATACCGAGCGGCGAGAGCGGCGTCGGCGCCGCTTCGAGGCGCAGCACCTTCAGCGCTTCGAGCGCCTGCTCGCGCGTGCCTTTCAGCAGGTTGACGCGGAGATCGACCGGCGCGCGTTCGAGCAGTGCCGCCATTTCCGACGCCAGGTCGTCGCCGAAGCGACGCTTCAGCTCGCCTTCCAGCCAGGGCGGATAGTTGCCCTGCACCCAGGCCGGCACGTTGGCGGGGTCGGCGCTCGCCAGGGCGTCGATCATGGCCGTCTCGGAGGCGTCCAGCGCCGCCGCCGCATGGGCACCCTCACCGAACAAGGGAATGATCTCGGCGACCGGCCGATGTTCGAGCCGCGCCAAGGCGGCTGCCACGCGATGGCGGGCGCTCGGCTTCACGTCGTGCCGCGCCAGCCACCAGTCCAGCTCGGCGCGGCGGCGCAGCACGGCGTAGACGCGCTCGGTGATGTCGTTGCGGTCCTTGGAGCCGGCATAGCGGCGGGCGCGGAAATAGCCCTGCACGCAGCGATCGGCCGCGCGCATGCCGCCTTCCGCCTCGATCGCCTCCAGGAGTTCGATCGCGGCGGCGATGCGGGCCGCCGGCGTCATTTCGACACCGCCGGGTCAGCTTTCCTGGCGATAGTTCGGCGCCTCGCGGTCGATCGCCACGTCGTGCACGTGGCTCTCGCGCAGGCCCGCCGATGTGATGCGGACGAATTCCACCTTGTCCTGCAGATCGCGGATGGTGGCGGAGCCGGTATAGCCCATGGCGGCGCGCAGGCCGCCGATCAGCTGGTGCACCACGTTGCCGGCCGGACCCTTGTAGGGCACCCGGCCCTCGATGCCCTCGGGCACGAGCTTGAGATTGTCGCGCACTTCCTCCTGGAAGTAGCGGTCGGCCGAGCCGCGCGCCATGGCGCCGATCGAGCCCATGCCGCGATAGGATTTGTACGAGCGGCCCTGATACAGGAACACCTCGCCCGGCGCCTCGTCCGTGCCGGCGAGCAGCGAGCCGACCATGGCGACACTGGCGCCGGCCGCCAGCGCCTTGGCGAGGTCGCCGGAAAACTTGATGCCGCCATCGGCGATGATCGGAATGCCTTTCTCGCGGGCAGCCTCCATCGTGTCGACGATAGCGGTCAGCTGCGGCATGCCGACACCGGCGACGATGCGCGTGGTGCAGATCGAGCCGGGGCCGATGCCGACCTTGAGCGCATCGGCGCCGGCACCGATGAGTGCCTTGGCCCCTTCGGCGGTCGCGATATTGCCGCCGACCACCTGCACGTAGTTCGACTTCTTCTTGATGCCGCTGATAGTGTCGAGCACGCGCGAGGAGTGGCCATGCGCGGTATCGACCACGATCAGGTCGCAGCCGGCCTCGATCAGGGCCTCGGCGCGGGCGATGCCCTCAACCCCGACGCCGGTCGCGGCGGCGACACGCAGGCGGCCCTGCTCGTCCTTGCAGGCATTGGGGTGCAGATTGGCCTTCTCGATATCCTTCACCGTGATGAGGCCGATGCAGCGGAACTCGTCGTCGACGACGAGCAGCTTCTCGATCCGGTGCTGATGGAGCAGACGGCGCGCTTCCTTCTGGTCGACGCCTTCGCGCACGGTGACCAGCTTCTTGGTCATCAGCTCGCGCACCGTCTGGTTCGGGTCGGAGGCGAAGCGGACGTCGCGGTTGGTCAGGATGCCGACCAGCTTGCCGCCGGTCTCGGTCACCGGGATGCCGGAGATGCGGTGGCGCTGCATCAGGGCGAGCGCATCGGCCAGCGTCTTGTCGGGGCCGATGGTCACCGGGTTGACCACCATGCCCGATTCGAACTTCTTGACCGCGCGGACCTCGTCGGCCTGGCGCTCGATGCTGAGGTTCTTGTGCACCACGCCCATGCCGCCGGCCTGGGCCATGGCGATCGCCATGTTGTGCTCCGTCACCGTGTCCATGGCCGCGGAGATCAGCGGGATGCCGAGTTCGATCGTCTTGGTGATGCGGGTGCGGGTGTCGACCTGGGCCGGCAGGACCGCGGACGCGGCCGGGACCAGGAGAACGTCGTCAAAGGTGAGCGCGTCCCTGATCCGCATGTCATTCACTCCGGCCGGTGGGCGCGGCCAATGCCACGCAGCCCGCGGAGAGTCAACCGATTCCCGGCCTCAGGACGGCTTGGCGGCCGCGGCTTCCTTAGCCGCATCCTCGGCAAAATCCGCATGATCGAGACGTGTATCGGCGTACATCCGCGGATAAGTCGCATAGAAGACCCGCCTGATCTCCTCGAAGGGCAGGTCGTCATAGGTCCCACGGATGTTGACGTATTCCATGTGGCGGCGGCCATCGGCGTCGAAAGGGTGGAAGATCGAATCGGCTTTGCCGTCGAATTCCAGCGGCAGGACGCGGAACCGGCGGCACAGCTCGATATTGAAGACCGGCGTCGCCTTGACCCATTTGCCGTCGAGCCAGAGCTCGGTGAAGCCGTGATAGACGAACAAGTCGCTGCCCATGCGCTGGCGCAGCCGCTCGGTGGTCAGGTGGTTCTTGACGTCGGCATAGCCAAGCCGGGCGGGGATGCCGATCGCCCGCGCCGCCGCCGCCATCAGCGCCGACTTGGTGACGCAGAAGCCCTTGCGGCGGGCGAAGGTGGCGGAGGCCTTGAACTCAAAGGGCTCCATGGCGAGGCCGTAGGGATCGTAGATGATCTCGTCGCGCACGGCGTAGTAGAGCCGGACCGCCTTCTCGCGCGCCGAGCCCTGGCCCGCCGCCCGATGGGCGAAGTCGTTGAGCCGCGGCTCGTCGCCGTCGAGAAACCAGGTGGGCTCGCGCAAAGCAGGGGACGGGCTGTCCGACATCGCAACTCCGTGAGGCAAAAATCCGCCGGGGGCTTATTCCAGTATAGCTTGGACAGAGGCAACAAAAGGCAAGGGGGAGGGCCATGTCGGTGGCCATCATGCCGGTCTATGCGGGAATTCTGGGCCTCGTGCTCATCGGCCTGTCGCTGCGCGTGATCCGCTATCGCCTGAAGCACCGGGTCGGCCTGGGCGATGGCGGCGAGGCCGGCCTCAGGCAGGCTATGCGCATGCAGGGCAATTTCATCGAATACGTCCCGCTGGCGCTGATCCTGATGCTGTGCCTCGAGCTGATGGCGGCTTCCGCCGGGCTTCTTCACGGGCTCGGCGTTGCCTTGGTCGTCGCGCGCGTCGCGCATGCACTGGGCATCGCGATGACCGATGGCGCCTCGGTGCCGCGTTTCGTCGGCACCGTCGGCACCTTCGGCGTGCTGGTCGTCGGGGCGCTGGCTAGCCTCGGCCTCGCGCTCGGGATGTTCCCCTGATCAGCCCTTGAATCCGGTGGCGACCAGGTAGGTCTCGGCCGATTCCTTGCGGCTCGCCTCCGGCTTGGCGTGGCGGACCTGGGCGAAGCGGCGCTTGAGGCCGCCGAGCAGGCTGCTCTCGGTGCCGCCCTGCCAGACCTTGCAGACGAAGCCGCCGCCGGGCGCCAGCACGCGGGTCGCGAAATCCGCCGCCGCCTCGCAGAGCGCCATGATGCGCAGATGGTCGGTCTGCTTGTGGCCGGTGGCGGGCGGCGCCATATCGGACAGCACGAGGTCGACCGGGCCGCCCAGCGCGGCCAGCACCATCCGCTCGGCATCGGCGGCCAGGAAGTCGAGCTCCAGGATGGCGACGTTCGGGATCGGCGCCATGGCAAGGATGTCGACCGCGACCACGGCGCCGCTTGACCCGACGCGGTGAGCGGCGACTTGGGCCCAGCCGCCGGGCGCGGCGCCGAGATCGAGCACGCGGAGCCCCGGCTTCAGCAGGTGGAAGCGCTGGTCGAGTTGAATCAGCTTGAAGGCGGCGCGCGAGCGATAGCCCTGCTTCCGTGCCTCGTGCACATAGGGGTCGTTGATCTGCCGGGTCAGCCAGCGCTGCGAGGCGAGCGGCCGGCCGCGCGCGGTGCGCAGGCGCTCCTTTAGCTCGCGGCTGCCGCTCATGTCCTGATGCTCATGCCTCGTAGGCCGGCCGGCGCTGCACCATCACCGCTTCGCGCTCGGCCTCGTGCATCAGCCGCTCCAGCACGCCCTCGCGCACGCCGCGATCGGCGACTCGGAGCCTGGCGACCGGCCAGAGCCGGCTGATCGCCTCCAGCACGGCGCAGCCGGCAACGACGAGATCGGCGCGCTCGCGGCCGATGCAGGGATGCGCCATGCGGTCCTCGTAGCTCATCTCCGCGAGGCCGCGCGAGACGCGCTGCACATCGGCGAGGTCGAGCCAGATGCCGTCCACCTTGGCGCGGTCATAGCGCGGCAGGTCGAGATGCACGCCGGCAACGGTGGTCACCGTGCCGGACGTGCCGAGCAGCTGCACGCCGCCATCCTGCAGCACCGTGCTGATCCGGTGAGCCGCGTCGAAGCGGTCGAGGTGGCGGCGCACGTCCTCAACCATGCCGGCCCAGCTTTCCGGCGTGACGTGGATACCGCCCCAGCGTTCGGCCAGCGTCACTACGCCTTCCGGCACCGACATCCAGGCGGTGATCTGCGGTTGCTGGCCGCCGAGCCGAGTCCACAGCACCTCGGTCGAGCCGCCGCCGATATCGAAGACCAGGGCATGCCGGTTGCTGCGGTCGAGCAGCGGGGTGCAGCCGGAGAGCGCGAGGCGCGCCTCCTCCGAGGTGTTGATGATCTCGAAGCGAAGTCCGGTGGCAGCCTGCACGCGGTCGATGAACTCGGCACCGTTGGCGGCCTTGCGGCAAGCCTCGGTGGCGACGCAGCGCAGCCGGGTGACGCCGCGGCGGGCGACCTTGTCGGCGCAGATGCGGAGCGCCGCGATGGAGCGGCGGATCGCGGCTTCCGACAGCTCGCCGCTCGCGCTCAGGCCCTCGCCGAGCCTGACGATGCGCGAGAATGCGTCGATCACCCGAAAGCCGTCGGTGGTCGGCTTGGCGATCAAGAGGCGGCAGTTGTTGGTGCCGAGATCGATCGCGCCATAGATGTGGCCGAAGCGTCCACGCGGGCGGGCTTCCCCGCCCCGCCGGTCGATCACCGGCGCGGAGGTCGTCTCCGTCACTCGCTACACTCCTGCGGCGCCGGCTCCGCCCCGGCGGCGGCGCCATCTGTTCCCAGTCGATGATCAAGGTATCAGAAGCGGGGCGAACCGTCACGGAAATGGCCAGGGCGTCCATCACGCCGGTGATTTTCAGGTTAACATCGCGGCCCGCCGATTCCCGCATCCCGCGCGGGGGCGTGCGTCTTGCGGAGGGCGCTGTTGGCCCGAGCTGTGACCTTTCGGCAAGATCCGGACCCGACGCCTTCCGACAGCCGGCTGGACCGGCTGTTCCGCACGGAAGGCGGGCGCGTGCTCGCCCGTCTCGCGCGTCAGCTGGGACCGGGTCGGCTTGATCTTGCCGAAGACGCGGTCACGCGCGCCCTGGTGGCGGCGGCGCGGCTGTGGCGGATCCGCGGCCTGCCGAACGATCCCGCCGCCGGGCTCTATCGCATCGCTTGGAACAAGGCGGCCGATCTGCTGCGCGAGCAGCCGGGCGAAGCCGAACCGTTGTGCGGCGCCGGCATCGCCGCCTGGCCTTCGGCGCGGCGCGGATTGGATGATGACCTGCTGAGCCTGGTCTTTCTGTGCTCGCACCCGGCGCTGCCCGAGGCGGCGCGCGCCACCCTCATGCTGAAGGCCGTGCTGGGATTCGGTGTCGCCGAGATCGGCGTTTCCCTGCGCGATACCGACATGGCGGTTGCCGAACGGCTTTCCCAAGGGCGGCGGACCATCCGCGAGCGTGGATTGCCGCTCGAGCTCCCGTCCGGCCGGGCCCTGCTACCGCGGCTGAACGGCGTGCTGGCGACCATCCACCTGGCCTTTTCCGAAGCCTATGCTACGGCGCGGGGTGAGCGTGCGGTCCGCGCTGAAATCTGCACGGAGCTGGTGCGGCTTGCCCGGGGGCTCGCCGACCATCCGTTGACCGAAACGCCGACCGCGCACGCGCTGGCCGCGCTCATGCCGCTGCAGGCCGCTCGGCTGCCAGCGATCGACGATGCCGGCGAGATCGCCTTGCTGGCCGACCTCGACCGGCGCCAGTGGGACCGGCACCTGATCGCGATCGGCCTGCACCACCTGGAACGCGCGGCGTCGGGCGGCACGCTCAGCGCCTATCACCTGGAAGCCGGCATCGCGGCCGAGCATGCGGTGGCGCCGAGCCATGCGGCAACCGACTGGCCGGCGATCCGCGGCTATTACGACGCGCTGGTCCGGCTGCGCCCGACCCCCCTGGTTCGCCTGAACCGTGCCGTCGCGGTCGCCGAGACCGACGGCCCGGCCGCCGGGCTGCAGGCGCTGGCCGGTCTCCAATCCGAGCCGCGCCTGGCCGCCGATCCCTATCTGTCGGCCGCGGCGGCCGAGTTTCTGGCCCGGCTCGGCCAGCGCGAGGCGGCGGCAGAGGCGTTTGGCCGGGCCATCATGCTGGCCCGGACACTGCCTGAGCGCCGGCTGCTGCAGCGCCGGCTCGACGCATTGGCAATGCCCGCCGCCAGCCTCTAGTTTCGCTGTCTGGCGATTCGCGGGGGGCCGCATGTACTTCGAAACCGGTGTCATCGTCACGGCGATCATCGTGATCCTGGTCGTCGTGACCATCCTGCTCGGTGTCAAGATGGTGCCGCAGGGCCAGCAATGGACGGTGGAGCGCTTCGGCGCCTATATGCGCACCTTGCATCCGGGGCTCAGCTTCATCGTGCCCTATGTCGAGACCATCGGCCGCAAGCTGTCGATGATGGAGGTGGTGCTCGACATCCCGAGCCAGGAGGTGATCGCCAAGGACAATGCCACGGTGACCGCCGACGGCGTGGTGTTCTACCAGGTGTTCGACGCGCCGCGCGCCGCCTACGAGGTGCAGAACCTCGAGCTCGCTTTGATGAACCTGGCGATGACCAATGTGCGCTCGGTGATCGGCTCGATGGATCTCGACGAGGTGCTGTCCAGGCGCGACGAGATCAACGGCAAGCTGCTCGCGGTGATCGACCAGGCGACCACGCCCTGGGGCGTCAAGGTCACCCGCATCGAGCTGCGGAACATCCAGCCGCCGGCCAACTTGCTGGAGGCGATGGCGAAACAGATGACTGCCGAACGCGCCAAGCGCGCCGACGTGCTGACCGCCGAGGGCGACCGCCAGGCCTCGATCCTGCGCGCCGAGGGCCAGAAGCAGTCGGCGATCCTGGAGGCCGAAGGCCGGCGCGAAGCAGCCTTCCGCGACGCCGAGGCGCGCGAGCGCGCGGCCGAGGCCGAGGCGAGCGCCACCCGGGTGGTGAGCGAGGCGATCGCCGGCGGCAACATCGCCGCCATCAACTACTTCGTCGCGCAGAAATACGTCGAGGCCTTCGGCAGGCTGGCCGACAGCCCGAACCAGAAGCTGGTGATGATCCCGATCGAGGCGACCGGCATCCTCGGCTCGCTCGCCGGCATCACCGAGCTCGCCAGGGACGCAGCGGCGATGCGCAAGGCCGCCGGGCCGTGGGATCAGCGCCCGGCAGGTGGCGCCTGATGTCGGGCTACGTGCCGGAGCCCTGGCACTGGATGGCGGCCGGCGTGGTGCTCGCCGTGCTGGAAGTGGTGCTGCCCGGCGCGGCGCTGGTCTGGCTCGGCGGCGCCGCCTTCGTGGTCGGGCTGGTTGCGTTCGTCGTGCCGCTGGGCCTGAACGCGCAGCTCGGCCTGTTCGCGGTCCTGGCCGTGGTGGCGCTCGGCATCGCCTTCTACCTGCGCCGGCGCGGCAAGCTCGACACGCCCGAGATCGCGGTCAATCGCGGCGCCGCGCGCTTCGTCGGCACCCGCGCCACGCTCGACCAGCCGATCGTGGACGGGGCCGGCCGGATGCATCTCGGCGACACCGTCTGGGCGATCAAGGGACCGGACCTGCCGGCCGGCAGCCATGTCGTTGTGGTCGGCATGGAGGGCTCGACCCTGGTGGTGATACAGGCGTGATCCGCGGCCGGCGCGGCGGGGAGGCAAGGCGATGATCGATCTCTACGGCATGGGCAGCCCGAACGTGGTCAAGATCTTCCTGGCGCTGGAGGAGATGGGCCTCGCCTACAAGGTGATACCGCTCGACGTGTTCGGCGGCGCGCAGTTCGACGCCGCATTCCTCAAGCTCAACCCGAACGCCAAGGTGCCGCTGATCGTCGACCACGACGGGCCGGGCGGGGCTCCCTACACGGTGTTCGAATCGGGCGCGATCCTGCTCTACCTGGCGGAGAAGACCGGCAAGCTCCTGCCGCGCGAGGCGCGGGCGCGCAGCGATACGATGCAATGGATGATGGTGCAAATGACCGGCCTCGGCCCCATGTTCGGCCAGTTCGTGCATTTCATGCGCTTTGCGCCGCCGGGCAACGACTACGCGCTGAGCCGCTACCGGACTCAGGTGCGCCGCGTGCTCGACGTGCTGGAGGCGCGCCTCCAGGACCAGCCCTATCTCGGCGGCGCGGAATATTCGATCGCCGATATCGCGACCTTCCCCTGGGCGCGCAATATCGGCGCGCTGCTCGGCAAGCCCACCGAGGCCGACTATCCGAAGCTGATGGCCTGGGTCGCCGGCATCGCCGCGCGGCCCGCCGTGGTGCGGGCGCTGGCGGCGGTGGACGAGGTCCGGGCGCGGACCACGGCCTTCGACAAGGCCCAGCCCAAGGTGCTCGACCGGATTTTCGGCCGCGGCGACTTCGCCCAGGCCTGATGGTTTCAACCGCGAAGGACGCAAAGAGCGCCAAGGGCCGCAAAGGATCTTGAAGCTTCGCGTTCCTTTGCGCTCTTGGCGCCCTTCGCGGTGAAATAAGGATCCGGCTTACGCCGCGTCCGCCCGGATCGCGGTGCGGCGGTAGCGGTGCACGCCGTCGGCGCTGGCGAACTTCTCCACCGAGCCGTCGACGACCAGATAGTGCAGATGCGCGATCGCCTCGCCGATCGCCATGAAGGTGTGCTTCATGTCGAGCTGGCGCTTGAACAGCACCGGCATGGTGTCGAGCGCGGTGCGCGGCTCGGTGCAGAAGGCCTTCAGCGCGGTGAGCCGCACATCGTGATGCTGCGCCAGCTGGTCGAGCCGGGTGTGCAGGCCGACGAACGGATCGCCATGCGAGGGCAGAACCAGCGTCTCGGCCGGCAGGTGGCGGAAGCTGTCGAGCGAGTCGAGGAACAGCTTCAACGGATTGGCGTCCGGCTCCGCCGGGTAGACGCCGATATGCGGGCTGATCTTCGGCAGCACCATGTCGCCGGAGATCAGCACGCCCTGCTCGGCGCAGTACAGGCTCGCATGCTCGTGGCTGTGGCCGCGGCCGATGATGACCTGCCATTCGCGGCCGCCGATATCGAGCCGGTCGCCCTCGGCGATGCGCACGAACTGGCTCGGGATCGGCTCGACCTGGCGGGCGAAGTTGTTGAAGCCGCGATCGCCCAGGAACGAAAGCGCCGCTTCGCCGAAGCCGATGCGACGGTAGAACGCCACGACATAGTCCGGCACCGCCTCGGAGGCCTCGGCGGCGAGCATGCGGCCGAAGCTCCAGTCGGTCAGCGTCATCCAGAGCGGCGCGCCGAAGCGGCCGCAGAGGAAGCCGGCCTGGCCGACATGGTCGGGATGGAAATGGGTGCAGATCACCCGAGTGATCGGCTTGCCTTCGAAGGCGCCGTCGAAGATCGCCTGCCACCAGCCCTGGATGCGGCTCGACCGGGTGCCGGTATCGACCACCGTCCAGCCGTCGTCTTCGCGGATCGCCCAGAGGTTGATGAATTCGAGGCCGGGAATCGGGATCGCCATCCGGATCCAATGGATGCCGGGGGCCACCTCCACCAGCTCGGTCAGTTCCGGCCGGCGTCCGATGGGGAAGGAGAGGGCCGCATTGTCGCTCATCTGGCCTCGCTCACGCGCGTCGTTCTTTGTGCACTGCCAAAATGATGGGTGACGTTTACGTAAGGGTCAATTGCGAAGCATGGCGGGCCGCCCGGCGCCGATCACATGGCGGTATCGAACTTCGGTTGTGTAGAGAAATGTTGATTCCCCTTTCTTCATGCCGGCTTAACTCTCCGATCGGTAGTGTGAAGTCACGAGAGAAAGTGCATTCGGTGAGTCGGAGTTATGACGGGTGAAATTGGGCCGGATCGTCTGGATCAGATCTGGCTGATCGTTGCGACCATGCTCGTTCTGTCGATGCAGGCGGGATTCCTCTGCCTGGAAAGCGGCTTTGTTCGCGCCAAGAACAGCATCAACGTCGCAGTGAAGAATACCGTCGACTTCTGCGTCGCCGCCTTTCAGTTCTGGATGTTCGGATATGCTTTCGCTTTTGGCGCATCGCTTGGCGGGATCGTCGGCGGGGACGGATTCTTCTACGGCGATTCCGCCAGCAGTGCCGATCTTACCTTCTTTCTGTTCCAGCTGGTCTTCTGCGGCACCGCCACCACCATCGTCTCCGGCGCGGTGGCGGAGCGGATGCGCTATGCGAGCTATATCCTGGTCTCGGCGCTGACCTCGGCTGCCATCTATCCGGTCTTCGCCCATTGGGCCTGGGCCGGCGTCAATCGGGGCGAGGCGAGAGGCTGGCTCGGCGGCAACGGCTTCGTCGATTTTGCCGGCTCCACCGTGGTGCATTCGGTCGGCGGCTGGGTCGCGCTGGCCGCCATCCTGGTGGTCGGCGCCCGGCGCGGCCGGTTCGATCCGGTGGGGCGCCCCGTCTCGGGGCACAATCTCGCGCTGTCGGGCCTTGGCGTGTTCCTGCTGTTCGTCGGCTGGTTCGGCTTCAACGGCGGCAGCACCTTCCGGGCCAGCGAGCTGGTGGCGCCGGTGCTGTTCCATACCGTGCTGGGCGGCGTTGCCGGCGGGTTGGCGGCGCAGCTGCTCTCCTATGGCCTGTACGGCCAGGCACGCGCCGAGCATTTGTTGAACGGCATCCTGGGCGGCCTGGTGGCGATCACCGCCTCCGCCCATGCGGTGGCCGGCTGGAGCGCGGTGCTGATCGGCATCGGCGGCGGGCTGGTCACGGTGCTGGGCGAGCGCCTGCTGATCCGCTGGCGGCTGGACGACGCGGTCGGCGCCGTGCCGGTGCATCTTTTCGCCGGCATCTGGGGCACCCTCGCAGTGGCGCTGTTCGGCGACCTGGATCGCCTCGGCACCGGGCATGACCGGCTGGCCCAGCTCGGCATCCAGGCAATCGGCATCGCCGCCTGCGGGCTCTATGCCTTCGGCCTCGCCTATATCGTGCTGGCCGCGATCAACCGGTTCATGCCGCTGCGGGTCACCGTCGCCGACGAGGAGCGGGGCCTCAACATCTCCGAGCACGACGCCTGGTCGCCGACCTTGGAGCTGGTGCGCGAGATGGAAGCGCAACGCGCCAGCGGCGATCTCTCTTCCCGCGTCACCGTCGAACCGCATTCCGATGTCGAGCTGGTGGCGTTGCAATACAACCGCGTGCTCGACCGGGTCGAGGCCGCGGTGGCGCGCCAGAGCGCGACCATGGAGGAGCTCAAGCTCAGCCAGGCGCGCACCGAGCAGGCGAGCCGGGCCAAGAGCACCTTCCTCGCCAATATGAGCCACGAGCTGCGCACCCCGCTCAACGCGGTGATCGGCTTCTCGGAGGTGCTGAACAGCGAGCTGTTCGGCCCGATCGGCAACCCGCGCTACAAGGACTACGTCACCGATATCCTGGGCAGCGGGCGCCATCTGCTGCAGCTGGTCGACGACCTGCTCGACCTGTCGCGCGTTGAGGTCGGCGAGGTGAAGATGGACGAGCGGCCGATCGAGCCGCGCAGCTGGCTCGACGGCGCCCTGCAGATGCTGCAGCCGACCGCGCGCAAGGCCGACGTCACGGTGACCGGCGAGGTCGATCCGGGCATCGCCGCCCTGCACGGCGACGAGCGATTGCTGCGCCAGGTGGTGCTGAACCTGGCCGGCAACGCCATCAAGTTCACCGAGCCGGGCGGCGAGGTCGCGATCTCGATCCGGCCGGCGCCGGAGGGCGGCGCCGTGTTGGCGGTCGCCGATACCGGCATCGGCATCCGCCAGGAGGATATTCCCCGCGCGCTGGAGCCGTTCATCCAGCTGCACCCGCATCTGACCAAGACCAAGGGCGGCGCCGGCCTCGGCCTCGCCCTGGTGCGCGCCTTCGTCAAGCTGCATGGCGGCACGGTCGAGATCGCGAGCCGCGAGGGCGAGGGGACGGTGGTGACCGTGAACCTGCCGGCCGAGCGGGTCGAACGCGCCAGCAAGGCGGCCTGAGCGGCCCGCCGATTGGGCGGCATCCCGAATACACGAAGGGCGCCGACCGGGATCGGCGCCCTTGCGAATTTCCGCGGATGGCCGGCTTACTTGGCGCCGACCGCCTTCTTGAGCGGCTGCATGTCGCTCTCCGACGGCGGATCGCGCAGCACATAGCCGCGGCCCCAGACCGTCTCGATGTAGTTGTCACCGCCGGTAGCGGCGGCGAGCTTCTTGCGCAGCTTGCAGATGAAGACGTCGATGATTTTCAGCTCCGGCTCGTCCATGCCGCCATAGAGATGATTGAGGAACATCTCCTTGGTGAGCGTCGAGCCCTTGCGCAGCGCCAGCAGCTCCAGCATGGCGTATTCCTTGCCGGTCAGGTGCAGCCGGCGGCTGTCGACCTCGACCGATTTGGTGTCGAGGTTCACGGTCAGGCGGCCGGTCTTGATGACCGACTGGGCATGACCTTTCGAGCGGCGCACGATGGCGTGGATGCGCGCGACCAGCTCTTCCTTCTCGAACGGCTTGGTCAGGTAGTCGTCGGCGCCGAAGCCGAGACCCTTCACCTTCTTTTCCGTGTCGCCCATGCCTGAAAGGATGAGGATCGGCGTCTGGACCTTGGAAAGACGCAGCTTCTTCAGCACGTCGTACCCGCTCATGTCGGGCAGGTTCAGGTCCAGGATGATGATGTCGTAGTCGTAGAGCTTGCCGAGGTCGAGGCCTTCCGCACCGAGATCGGTGGTGTAGACGTTGATGCCCTCGGCCTGGAGCATCAGCTCGATGCTCTTTGCAACCAATGTGTCGTCTTCGATCAGGAGCGCGCGCACGGCGATATCCCTCTTGCTGCCGAACCCTGCGCCCGGAGCTACGGGGCTCCTTGCCCCACCCGTCCCGGCGGCTCCGGTTAATATTAACCTCTCCCCTTAAGCAAAGGTTAATATGGCGGCATCTCACCTAAAAAAATGTAACTCAGGCCGATATCGGCTAACTATTTGAATACTAAATAATTTCTCGACAGAGCCGCGGCCGGGGGCGGCGGCGGGCATGATTAAACGTTCCGAAACCGCGTTTCCCGCATGCTCCTGGCGCAGGCGATCGAGCCCCCGATTCGGAGTCCCTAGGTGGACCAACTCATTCAGGATATTGAGAATATTCCCCGCGACGTGCGGTTTGGCCGGGTTGCCGGCATACGCGGCCTGCTGGTGGACGTGGCCGATATCGGCAATGCGGTGGGTATCGGCTCGCGGCTCGCGCTGGAAGCGCGTGGCGGCCGCAAGGTCGAGGCCGAGGTGGTCGGGATCGACCAGGGCCGCGCCCAGGTCATGGCTTTCGGGTCGCTGGAAGGGGTCGGCGCCGGCGCCCGGGCCGAGTTCGTCGCGCAGGAGCCGGAGATCCAGCCGGATGCGACCTGGGCCGGCCGAGTGGTCGATGCTTGGGCGCGCCCGACCGACGGCAAGGGCCCGTTGAAGCCGGGCGGCACCCCCTATCGGCTGCGCGCCGCGCCGCCGCCCGCCTACGCCCGCCAACGCGTCGGCCCCCGGATCGACCTTGGCGTCCGCGTGCTCAACACTTTCACGACCTGCTGCCGCGGCCAGCGGCTCGGCATCTTCGCCGGCTCCGGCGTCGGCAAGTCGGTACTGCTTTCCATGCTGGCGCGCTACAGCAAGGCGGACGTCACGGTGATCGGCCTGATCGGTGAGCGCGGCCGCGAGGCGCGCGAGTTCATCGAGGACGATCTCGGCCCGGAAGGCCTCGCCCGCTCGGTCGTCGTGGTCGCGACTTCGGATGAGCCCGCGCTGGTGCGCCGCCAGGCCGCCTACACGACGCTCGCCATCGCCGAGTATTTCCGCGACCAGGGCAAGGACGTGCTGCTGCTGATGGACAGCGTGACCCGCTTCGCGCTGGCGCAGCGCGAGATCGGGCTGTCCGCGGGCGAGCCGCCGACCACCAAGGGCTACACGCCGACCGTGTTCAGCGAGCTGCCGAAGCTCTTGGAGCGTGCCGGCCCCGGCACCGCGCAGGGATCGATCACCGGCCTGTTCACGGTGCTGGTCGAAGGCGACGACCATAACGAGCCGATCGCCGATGCGGTGCGCGGCATCCTCGACGGCCATGTCGTGCTGGAACGCGCGATCGGCGAGCGCGGCCGCTATCCGGCGGTCAACGTGCTGCGCTCGATCAGCCGCGCCATGCCGGGCTGCAACGAGGTCGACGAGACGCAGCTGATCGGCCAGGCGCGCCGGCTGCTTTCCACCTACGAGGACATGGCGGAGCTGATCCGCCTCGGCGCCTACCGCGCCGGCAGCGATCCCGCGGTCGACGAGGCGATCAAGTACCGCCCGGCGATCGAAACATTCCTGACCCAGGGCAAGGACGAGAAGGCGGACCTCGGCGAAGGCTTCGACCGTCTGGCCGGAATCCTCGAGGGAGCCGCCGCATGAAATCGATCGCGACCTTGATCCGGCTGAAACGCTGGGCGCTGGACGAGAAGCGCCGCGCGCTCGCCGATCTGGAACGGCTGCGCACCGAGATGGTGGAGCGTGCCGCCGCGCTGGAGGGCGAGATCGCAGCCGAGCAGGGCGCGGCACCAGCGGAAGTGGTGCAGTTCGCCTATGCGGCCTATGTGCGGCGCGCGATGGGACAGCGCGAGGCGCTGGCCCAGTCGATCGGCGGCATCGACAGCCAGATCGCCGAGGCGCAGCTGGAGATCGGCGAGGTGTTCAGCGAGCTCAAGCGCTACGAGCGCGTGCAGGAAATGGCCCAGCAGAAGGCGCAGAGCGAGCTCAAGCGGCGCGAGACGGCGGTGATGGACGAGATCGCCGGCCGCCGCCATGCCGTGCGGCCCCCAGCGCAATCGCAGAAACTTCAGCCGGCCAAGATTCAGGCCAAGACGGCGTGATGCGGCTTGCCGTCCGCCGTCATCGGCGGCGGTGGCGGCAGGCGGTCGACCTTCTGGAAGCCGAGCGTGCCGGCGAGGCCGGCACCATCGAGCGCCGTGCCGAACACCCGGCGCAACTCGCGCTGGATACGGCCCGGCACCGCGCGCTCGGTGCGGATGATGACGTCCAGCGCCTTCGGCCGCAGCAGACCGTCGATGCGCATCGGCCCGGCGCGCGACAGCTTCAGGTCCAGCATGAAGCGTTCCGATGCCTCGTCGGCACCGGGATCGCTCTTGCGCCGGCGCGGCGGCCGATGGACGTAGAGCATGACCGGCTGTACCGCGCCGCCGTCCAGCACGGCGAGCGGCTGGGCACGCCAGCCATCCGGTCCGCGTTCCTGCGCCATGCGGGCGAGGTCGCGAAACTCCGCATCGACGGTGCGCCGGCCGTCCGGGCGTGACGGCAGGTCGATGCGCGTGCTGTCGGCCGTGCCGAGCCAATCGGCGAGCTTGCCGCCGCGCAGCGCGGAGACCAGGAAGGCAAGACCGCCGGCGAGCCGCGTGCCGGCGCCGGGTTGCAGCATGTCGCGGATCCGCTCGGCCACGACCGGATCGGCGCGCACCGTTGCCCAGAGCGCGATCCAGGCGGAAGCGGCGCGCCGGTCGAACGGCGCGTCTTCCGGCGGCACCGGCCCGACTTCGAGCGGGGGCAAGCCGGTCGCCACTGCCTTCGGCGCCGCCGAACCGGCCGATGGCGCGGGTGCGGAGGGAGCCGCGGGATGCGCCTCCGGCAAAGGCCGGGCGGCAGGCCGCGCGGGGTCGGCCGCGGCGCTCTTGCTCGCCGCCACGCCCGTATCCGGGATCGCCGGCAGCGGCGAGCGTGCCGGCGCGGCGGCAGCGGGCCGCGGCGCATCGGCGGGCAGCGAAGGCGGGACGAACGGGACCGGACGCTGACCGGCCGTCCGGTCGGGACCGTTTCCGGCGCGGATATCAAGACCGGGCGCGTCCGGCTCCCCGGTCGGCGCGTCGAAATGGACGGCGGCCGGCGCCGCATCGGCCGGCAGCCGCTGCGCGGAGCCTTGCGGAGCCGGTGCGGGAACCGGTTGCGGCCAGGCTTTGCCTGCCGGCGCGGGCGGTCGCGCGATGACGAGGGGCAACGCCTCGAAGTTCGACCATGCGCCGGGGGACGTCGCCGGTCGCGGCGCGAGGGGCGCGGGCGGCTCCGCCGAAACGCTGGCGGCGGCCGGCGCCGCCGCCGGGC
>QOZS01000038.1 GCA_003576705.1 Desertibaculum subflavum | reverse complement strand
TCCAGGATACCCAAACCCAACCCAGGCAATCGCATTTCAAGGAACGCAAACCAACAGATCCCATCACTCAGGACCCGCCAGCCACGTCCCCCTTCCGTCTATTCACTTGTAAAAGAGCAACTCCAAACGACGCGCGCGCCTCGGCCACGGGTGCAATCCCGTGTCCGCAAACAAGCGTCACCGCAGGAGTGACGGGTATATACGCGCGTCCCCCGGGCCTGACAAGGGGCGCGACGCTTTCATGACGAAAATCGCCGGAACCCCGCATCGCCGTCGCGCTCGACCTGCGCCACGAGGTCGACCTCCCAGGCCAGATAGGCCCGCATATGCGCCTCGACATTGCCGTCATGGTCATACGGGCGATACCAGGCATCATCGTTGCGGCAGAGCATCCGGGTGAATCCGGTTTCGATCGGCAACCCCGCCGCACGCCACGCCTGATTGCCGCCTTCGAGCACGACCACGTCCGCCCCGACGAGGGCGGCGATCTCCGGCGCGGCGAGCCGCGCCAGCACGCCGTCGCCTGATGTCACGGCCACGATGTCGGTCTCCGGCAGCTTGCGCACCGTGTCGGCGAGCCGCGAGCGGACCGCGAACCAGGCGCCCGGCACATGGCCGGCCCGATAGCGCAGCGACGTATCGAGATCGATCACGGTGACCCTTCGCTCCGCCTGCATCGCAGCAAGATCGCGCGCCGCAACGAACTGCGCCTTCGGCAAGGCCAGCGACGGTGGCATCGCTGCCTCCGATCCCCGCTGCAGCTGCGCCGGATCCGCCAGCCCGCCCTTCAGGACGAACACGTCCTGCCAGCCCATCTGCACGAGCCACGAGGCCGTCATCGTCGCCCGCACCCCGTCATCGTCGATCAGCACCAACCGGGCACCCCGCGTGCCGACATAGCGATCGGTCGCCTGTACCAGCTGTCCCCCCGGCGCCGAACGCGAGCCGGCGACATGGCCTGCGGCAAACTCAGCCGGATCCCGCACATCAAGCAGGAAGAGCGAGCGGCGATCCGCTTCCGACCGCAGAACCGCCAGCTGGTCTTCGCCGATGAAGGACACGCCGAAGCGACGGGCGACCGCCGCCGCGGCCACTTGCGCCTTCGCCAGGCCGACGGCACCCGGTGCCGGCGCCCGCGCCACGGCGCCGCGGGCAATGTCGAAGCCGGCGAGATGCCACCCCATCGTGCCGTCCTTCAATGCCAGCACGCGGTTTGGAATACCGGCATTGATCAGCGACTGGGCGCCGATGATGCTGCGCGTCCGGCCAGCGCAGTTCACGACGATCGTCGTCCGCGGCGAGCGCACCACGTCGAAGGCCCGGCGCACCAGCTCCGCCCCCGGGCAATCAATGCCGCCCGGAATGCTCATGGCGTGGAATTCCTCGTAGGGGCGGCTGTCGAGAACAACGACATCATCGCCGCGATCGATCGCCGCCTTCAGCGCCGGCGCCTCGATGCGGGGCGTATCGTCATGATGCTCGACGAATTCGCCGAATGCCTTGCTCGGCACGTTGACGCCGGCGAAAATCTCGTAGCCCGCGTCGCGCCAGCCTTCGAGCCCGCGGTCGAGGGCCTGAATGTTGCGATACCCGAGGCGGACCAGCCGCTCCGCACCGCGCCGTACCAGTTCGCCCCCATCGGCATCGCACAGCACGATGCGCGCCGATTTGCGTGGCACCAGCCGCTCGGCCAGGAGTTCGAGGCGGCTCAGCGGCATCGGCACCGCGTGAAACAAATGGCCCCGGTCGAATACGCCCTCCTCGCGCAGGTCGAGCAAGGCAAGCTCGTCGCCGTCATGGAGCATCGCTTTGAGCTCGGCGGCCGGCACGACCGCCGGCGCGATCCGCGGCGGCGCAGGAAACACCGAATAGGCGCCGCCGGCGATATCGGGGAAGTAGATCCGTTCCGGCAGGCGCTCGAGACTCAGACCATAGAGATGCAGATGGAGCGAGGCCTCCTCCCCCCGTGTCTCGATCGTATGGAAGTCGTCCGGCAGGTAGCCCACGGCATTGCCGCGCACCACCGACAGCTCGCCGACCTTGGCGAGGCTGCCCTGTCCAGCCACGGATCGATTGTCGGTGCGCCGGTACATCACATTGTGCTCGATGCCGCGCACGCCGGCGATCACCGCCCAGGTCGTGTGATTGTGCGCCGGCTGCGCCTTGCCCGGCACGCCTGCCGAACCGTAGAGCGCGAAGCGACCATCGGCATCTTCGGCGATTCGATATACGCTGCCGAAGCTTCCCGCCCGCACCGGGAAATGTCCGGGTGGAAACAGTTCTTCCTGGCTGGCGAGTTCGATCAGCTCCGCCTTGATCGCATCGAGTGCCGCCGTGGTCACACCGTCACGGTCCTCGATGCGTCGCACCCGCGCCAGCATGCGCTCTGCCGCCGCCACGCGCCGCATGCCCGTCTGCTGCCCTGCCATCAGCTGCCCCTCCCCAGACCCGCGCCGGTTGCGCCGGGCGGCGCTCACCTGCGCGATTAGAATTGGTTAACCATATCGCAACCAGGCGCGAGGGAGAGTGGCTCTCTCACTCCGCCGCCTGCGCCGTCGCATGTCGCCCTTCGTGCACATCGCCCTGATCTTCAGCTACACGCTGCTCGCCGCCATGATCGGTACGCATTTTGGCACGGCGGTGCTCGGCCTGTCCGATCCGACCGGCGGATACGTGGCCACGGCCGCGCTGTTCCTGCTCTTCGCACTGCTGCACGAAGTGACGGCACGGCGGGTCGCCATCGTTTCGCTCATGAGCGATCTTGCCGAATTGCGCCGCAGCGAAATCGAGAGGCGAAGCGAACTCGAGCTGGCCCGCGAGGAGATCGCCGCCCTGCGGCGGGACGCCAATGTGCCGGCGTCGGGCACCGACGAGATGCAGCTGCTGAAATCGCTGCTCACACAATTCGCCCAGCGCATGGACGGCCGCGCCGCGACGCCCGCCGGCGCCGCGATCGCACTTCCCGCGGGGCAGCCGACACAGCGGGATGCAACCGGGACGACGACACTCGAGCAGCTGCGCACGGCGATCGAGGAGAACCGCGTCGATCTCTACTTGCAGCCGGTGGTCAGCCTGCCGCAACGCCGGACGCGCTTCTACGAATGCTTCTCGCGGATACGAACCGAGGTCGGAACGGTCCTCAGCCCGGATCGCTACCTCGCCATGGCGGAATCGGCCGGCCTTCTCGCTACCATCGACAACTACCTTCTGTTCCGCTGCGTGCAGGTCATCCGCCGGGTTCGTCGCCGCAGCCGCGATGTCGGCTTTTTCGTCAACATGACGATGCGGACGCTCGAAGATGGCACGTTCGTCGAATCCTTCCTCGATTTCCTGGACCAGAATCCGGAGCTCGCCGACCACATCGTGTTCGAGTTTCCGCTGGCGGACTTCCAGGCGGGCTCGCCGGCCGCACGGGCGGTTCTGCTCGATCTGGCCGAACGCCGCTACCGCTTCTCCATCGATCGGGTCGGCCGGCTGGATCTCGACATCGACTGGCTGGCCGGACACGGCGTGAGGTTCGTCAAGATCGACGCACCGCTGCTATTGAAGGCCGGACCGGGAGGGACGGAGCTGCGTGCGCTCCGCACGGGTCTCGACCGAAACGGCGTCGACCTCGTCGCGGAAAAGGTCGAGACCGAAGCGCAGGTCGCCGACATGCTCGACCTGCGCCCCGATTTCGGACAGGGTTGGGTCTTCGGCGAGCCGCGGCGGAGCCGCGAGGAGAGTTGACCCTGACTTCGTTCCGCTTCATCGACCATCTGGCCGAGATCGCCGAGCGGTTCGATGGCTTCATCTTCGATCTGTGGGGCGTGGTGCACGACGGCAAGGCGCCATATCCCGGTGCCCTCACCGCGATGGCCGCCATCAAGCGGTCGGCACGGCCGATCCTGCTGTTGTCGAATGCGCCGCGCCGCTCCGATGCGGTCGCCGTGTTCCTGGACAAGATCGGCGTGCCACGCGACGCCTATGACGGAGTTCTCACTTCCGGCGATCTCGTTCATGCGGCGTTGCTGCGAGGCGAGCCCGGAGGCCGCAATGCCAAATGCCTGCGGATCGGACCGGAGCGCGATCATGGCCTGATCGACGGCCTGGACGTCCGGCTGATCGACGACGTTCAGACGGCCGATCTGCTGCTGGTCACCGGCCTGCATGACGATGAGCGGGAGACCGCCGACGACTATCGCGCTCTGCTCGATGCCGCGCTTCGGCGCCGATTGCCGCTGGTCTGCGCCAATCCCGATCTCAGCGTAATGCGCGGCACCGATGAGGTGCCTTGCGCCGGCGCCATTGCAGCGCTTTACGAATCGATGGGCGGCCAAGTGCACTGGTTCGGCAAGCCGGACGCCTCGGCCTATCGCGCGAGCGTCGACCGGCTCGGGCTCCCGGCAGCGCGGCTGCTCGCGGTCGGCGACAGCTTTCGCACCGACATCCAAGGCGCGAGCCGCTTCGGCATCGCCAGCCTGTTCGTCGCCGGCGGCCTGCATGGCAGCCATTGGCGCCTTGGCCGTGGCGAGCGCCCGCCGCCGGCCCTGATCGAGGCGGAGGCGACGCGTTGGAACGCCTGGCCACACTACGTGACAGCGCTGCTTACCTGGTAGCCTCGATCAGCATCGCCGCGAGCTCCGCGAACCCCGCGCCGCCGCGGGACGGGGTGACATAGGCCGGCTCGGCCGGCAGCATGCCGACGAAATCGCGCACGTTCGCCACGCCGACGGAAAGCGGCAGGAAGCCGAACAGCGGCGCGTCGTTCGGTGAATCGCCGACATAGGCAGCAGCGCTCCGCATGCCAGCATCGTCCAGCCCATAGTGGTCGCGGAACAGCGACCGGGCCGTGCTGAGCTTGTCGAATTCGCCGAACCAACCGTTCACGTGGATCGAGCTCACCTTGGCGTGGGCGCCGGCAGCTTCGAACAGCTCCACGATGCGAAGGACATCCGGCCGATCGAGCGGCGCCACGTCTTCGCAGAAATCGATCGCCAGGTCGGCCTCGCGATAGGCCTGGTCCGCAGCCACGGCAGCGCCCGGCACGTCGCCCAGGATCTTCGCCGACAACGCTTCGAGCCGCCCGCGATGGCGACGGCGCTCAGCCGGGGTGAGCACATAATGCCGCGACATCCGTCGTGCATCGCGATCGTATCGGAACCAGAAGGCGCCGTTCTCGCCGATCACGGCATCGACCGGCCAGAACCGGGCGATCATGTCGCACCAACCTGCCGGCCGGCCGGTCACCGGAATTACCTTGAGCCCGGCCTCCTCCAAGGCTTCCATCGCGGCATAAGCCTTGGCGCCGAGGCGGCCGTGATCGGTCATGGTGTCGTCGATATCGGTCAGGACATAGCGAACGCGAAGCCGTAAATCGGGTGGAATATCGGTGAGCGGGCGCATCGATGAACTCGACATTGCAGATTCCGGCTCCTGCCTAGCGGGTGGCGCCTCCCAATTCCATCCGGGGGGCAATCCTGCCTTCGCAAACCAATGTTAACTTTGTAATAGGAGATTGCCAGCCGGCGGCGGCCGAAGGCAGCGCAACGTGAGGCTTGCGGTCACGTTGCGAGCATCACATTCCCGCCCATGAGGATGGAGAAAGATCCGCGTCCCATGAGCGATCCCGAAGCGAAGGTGCGCGAGCTTGCTGCCCGGAACGCATTGCTCGAAGCGACATTCGAGGCAATGGGTGAGGCGATCTGCATCCTGGATCTGAATTATCAGCTGATCAGTTGGAACCGCCGCTACGCGGAGATGCGCAGCGTGCCGGACCATCTTGCCCAGGTCGGCACCGGCATCCGCGACATCTTGCGCTGGCAGGCCGAGCAAGGAGATTTCGGTCCCGGCGCTGTCGACGACATCGTGGAGCGCGAGTTCGCGACGGCATGGGCCACTCTGCCCAACCGGCAGGAACTGCAGCTGGCCAACGGACGGATCGTCGACGTGCGGCGCTATCGCCTCGACGGCCTTGGCTACGTGACCATCGCTGACGACATCACCGAGCGCGTTCGCGCCGAGACCGAAACGCGCGAGAGCCGCGCGCGGTTCGCCGATTTCGTCGACGTATCGACCGACTGGGTCTGGGAGATGGACGCGGACTTGCGCTTCTCCTTCATGAGCGATCAAGCCCAGTCGGTGGTCGGGGTGCCGGCCGAGTGGTTTATCGGCAAACGCCGGGACGAGATCGGAAAGCCGCCCAAGGATTCCGGAGAGTGGGCGCGGCATCAGGCCGATCTGGATGCCCGCCGGCCTTTCCGCGACTTCGAGCTGGAAGTGCATCTGCCCACCGGCGCGAAGCGCTGGATCAGCTCGAGCGGCAAGCCGATCTTCGATGGGACAGGCCGCTTCCTGGGCTATCGCGGCATCGGTCGCGATATTGGCGAGAAAAAGCGGCGCGAAGAGGAGCTGCGCCGCTCGGAGCAGCGGCTGGCCCTGCACATCGAGAACACGCCGGTCGGCGTGATCGAGTGGGATGCCGACGCCCGCATCACGGCATGGAATCGGGCGGCCCAGAAGATCTTCGGCTACGAGCCCTGGGAGGTGATCGGGCGCAACGGGCCGGAGCTTCTGGTCCCGGAAAGCTCGCGCAGCAAGGTCACGCAGGGGCTGATGCGCATGCTGGCCGGCCAGGGCGGCCGGCGCGCGACCAACCGGAACATTGCGAAGGACGGTCGGCAGCTGATCTGCGACTGGTACAACACTCCGATCGTGGACGAACAGGGCGGCGTCATCGGCGGTGCCTCGCTGGTGCAGGACGTCACCGACCGGATGAGCGCCGAGGCGATACTGCGCGAGGCGAAAGAGTCGGCGGAGCAGATGAGCCGCGCCAAGAGCGAATTCCTCGCCACCATGAGCCATGAGCTTCGCACGCCGCTCAATGCCGTGATCGGCTTCTCGGAGCTGATCATGCGCGAGGCCTTCGGCACGGTCGGCCCGCGCTATGTCAGCTACGCGCGCGACATTCACACCAGCGGGACGCACCTGCTCGACATCATCAACGACATCCTCGACCTGTCGAAGATCGAAGCCGGCAAGCTCGATTTGTCCGACGAGGCGGTCGACCTCGGCCGCCTGATCGACAGCAGCATCCGACTGGTTCAGGGGCGTGCCGCCGAGGCCGGCGTCAAGCTGACGAGCGCGGTGCCACCCGCACTTCCCTCCCTCCGCGCCGACGCACGGGCCTTGAAGCAGATACTCATCAACCTGCTTTCCAACGCCATCAAGTTCACGCCCGAAGGCGGATCCGTCACGCTGGCGGCCGCGATCGCTCCGAACAGCGCATTGACGATCGCCATCACCGATACCGGAATCGGCATGCGGCCGGAGGACATTCCCCGCGCCATGGAGCCGTTCGCCCAGATCGAGAGCTCGCTGAGCCGGCGCTTCGAGGGCACCGGCCTCGGCCTGCCGCTCTGCAAGCGCCTTGCCGAGTTGCACGACGCCACGCTCGAGCTGACCAGCGCTCCCGGCGAAGGGACCACCGCTACCGTCCGCTTCCCTGCCGCGCGGGTGATCCCGCGCCAGCCGCGTCTTTCCGCTTGAGCTGACACCGGGGTCGCGATGCGGTCAGCCGGCGAGGTGGCAGGCGACGTGGTGCCCGGTGGAAAGTTCGCGCAGCACCGGCTCCTCGACCCGGCATGCCGCCGTGGCCAACGGACACCGCGTATGGAAGCGGCAGCCGGGCGGCGGATTGATGGGGCTCGGCACTTCGCCGGCCAGAACCTGATGCGCGCGCCCCGCCTCGACTCGCGGATTGGGGATCGGCACCGCGGCGAGCAGCGCGCGGGTATAGGGGTGCTGCGGCCGCCTGTAGAGCTCCTGCCGCGGCGCGACCTCGACGATCTTGCCGAGATACATCACCGCAATGCGGTCGCTGATATGGCGCACGACGGCGAGGTCGTGCGCGATGAAGAGATAGGCGAGGCCCAGTCGCGCCTGCACGTCCTGGAACAGGTTGACCACCTGGGCTTGGATCGAGACGTCGAGCGCCGAGACCGGCTCGTCGCAGATCACCAGGGCCGGGCTGACCGCAAGCGCGCGGGCGATGCCGATCCGCTGGCGCTGGCCGCCGGAGAACTCGTGCGGGTAGCGGCCGCCCATTTCCGCGTTCAGCCCGACGAGCCGGAGCAGCTCCGCCACGCGCTCGCGATAGGCGGCGCGGTCTTCGGCAAGGCCGTGCACCACCAGCGGCTCGCCGATGATATCCGCGACTTTCATCCGCGGATTGAGCGAGCCGAACGGGTCCTGATAGACCATCTGCATGCGACGGCGGATCGGCCGCATGGCGGACTTGTCGAGCGCGGTGATGTCGTGCCCCTCGAAGCGGATGCTGCCCTCGGTGACGCTCAGCATGCGGAGCACGGCAAGACCGGTGGTCGACTTGCCGCAGCCCGACTCGCCGACCAGGCCGAGCGTTTCGCCGGCATTGAGGGAAAAGCTTATGCCGTCCACCGCCCGCACGGTGGCGGCCTGCCGCTTCAGCACGACGCCACGCATGATCGGGAAGTGGACCCGCAATCCTTCGACGGCGAGCAGGGGCTCAGACGCGGTTTGAGACATTGGCAAAGCAGGCCTTCATGTGGCGACCGGCGATGGCCTCGAGTGCCGGCCGTTCGCTGCGGCACCGGTCGGTGACGTAGCGGCAGCGCGGCGCGAAGCTGCAGCCGGGCGGCAGCGCGGCCAGGTTCGGCGGCTGGCCCTCGATCGGCACCAGGCGGCGCTGCGTGTCCTCATCGAGACGCGGAATCGAGGCCATCAGGCCAAGCGTGTAGGGGTGGCGCGGGTCGCCGTATATGTCGGCCGCAGTGCCGCTCTCCACGATGCGCCCGGCATACATCACGCAGACCCGATCGGCATAGCGTGCCACCACGCCGAGATCGTGCGTGATCAGGATCATGGCCGAGCCGAATTCGCGGGTAAGATTCTTCAGGAGCTCCAGGATCTGCGCCTGCACCGTGACGTCGAGCGCCGTGGTCGGCTCGTCGGCAATGATCAGCTTGGGTTGGCAGGCCAACGCCATGGCGATCATGACGCGCTGGCGCATGCCACCGGAGAACTGGTGCGGGTAGGCCTGCAGCCGGCTCGCCGGGTCCGGGATCTGCACCTTGCGCAGCAGGCCGACCGCCCCCTTGAGCGACTCGGTCCAGGACATCTTGCGGTGCCGATTGAGCGGCTCGCCCACCTGCAGGCCGATGGTGAGCGCCGGGTTGAGCGACGACATCGGCTCCTGGAAGATCATGGCGATGCGGTCGCCTCTGACTTCCTGCATTTCCTCGTCGGAGAGTTCGAGCAGGTCACGGCCCTCGAACATCACGCGGCCCGCGGTGATCTCGCCCGGCGGCCGCGGGATCAGGCCGAGCACCGACATGGCGGTGACGCTCTTGCCCGACCCGCTCTCGCCGACGATGGCGAGCGTCTCCCCTTCCTCGAGGTCGAAAGAGACGTTGTCGACGGCCTGGACCACGCCCCGCTCGGTGCGGAACCGCGTGGTCAGGCCGTCGACTTCGAGAAGCGGCATCGAATGATGCCCTAGTTCATCAGTATCCCATCTTCTTCTTCATTTCCTGATCGACCCAGATGCGGGCATAGATCGGGCCCGGGCGCACCGCTCCGGCGCGCAGTTCGCCATTGTAGTTCTTCACCCACGGCCACCACGCCGTGTAGACGTACGGCGTCGGCAGCCAGACATAAGGCGCCTTGTCCAGCATCTCGATCGTCATCTCGCGCAGCAGTTCCTGGCGCTTCTCCTCGTCGCGGGTCTGGTAGGCGACGTTGATCTTCGCGTCGAGCTTGGCATCCGAATAGCCGGAGGGATTCCAGGTCTGGCCGGTAGCGAAGCTCTTGCGGATCGTCGTCGTCGGGTTGGTATGCCCGTTGTTCATGAAATAGCCGGGCGTCATTTTCCGCGAGGTCATGGCGGAGAGGAAGGCGCCGTACTCCATCGGCTGGATCTCGAGCTTCACGCCGACCTGCTCGAGATAGCCGGCGACCAGCGGCAAGAGCTCCATATGGTCAGGATTGCAGGAGCAGACCTGGACCTTGAAGCTGAAGCCGTTGGGGTGGCCCGCCTCCTTCAGCAGCTCCTTCGCCTTCTTCGGGTTGTAGGTGAACAGCTCCTGCACCGAGGCCGGCATCTTCTCCAGCGGCTCGAAATAGCCGTGATAGTCGGGATGCTGCGGATAGGCGAAGAGCTCGGCATTGCCGTTATAGTAGGCCTCGACGATCTCCTTCTTGTTCACCGCCATGTTGAGCGCACGGCGCACGCGGACGTCGTCGAACGGCTTCTCGTTCACCGCCATCGACAGGAATGTGCCGGACATGTTGAGCCAGCGATTCCACTTCAGCTGCGGCGCGCTCTTCTTCAGGCTCTCCACGTTCTGCCAGCGGATCGCCTCCAGCATGTCGAGCTTGCCGGTGCGCAGCGCGGTGATGAAGGTCGCCTCGTCCTTGATGGTGCGGTACACCACCTTGTCGACGAAAGGCAGCTTGTATTCCTGGCCGCCGATCTTTTCCTTGTCCCAGTAGATCGGATTCTTGCTGTAGGTGTTCGAATTGCCCTGCACGAAATCGGTCAGCTGGAACGGCCCGGTGCCGTTCACATTCTTCCAGTTGGTCGCGCCGGCATCGACCACTTCCTTCGGAATGATCGGCGAGAAATAGCCCCACCCGAAGCGATAGTCCCATTCGGCATGGAAGGTCTTGAACTGGAAGACGACGGTGTGCTTGTCCTTGGCGTAGACCTTCTCGATGTGGTCGAAATACTCCTTGATCTTCTTCGGGCTGGAATTCAGCCGGTCGAAGCTGAACACGACGTCATCGGCCACCAGCTCGCGCGAAGGCATGACGCCGGGCTTCTCCGGGAACATGATGCCCTTGCGCAGCGTGATCACCACCGCCAGCGGGTTCTCCTGCCATTCCCACTTCTCCGCCAGCTCGCCCCGGATGGCGCTCGACGGCAGCCAGGCATCGGCGACAAAGGGATGCGCGCCGCCGCTCTTCTTCGCCTTGCTGAGATCGGCGGCGAAGAGCTGCTCGTAGAACTGGCCGGTATCGTGGTTCAGTTTCCAGTTCCAGTCATAGGGGTCCCAGGACAGCGCCGAGAGCGTCACGTAGACGGTGCCGATCTCCAGCGTCCCGCCGTATTTCGGCTGCTCCTGGGCGACAGCGGCGCCGGTGAGCAGCGAGCCTGCCGCAATGGCGGCGAGCAGGCTCCGTTTGAACGTGTGCCTCATGTCTTCCTCCTCTGCCTCGTCTGCTTGTTGTCTTGCCGCGAAGTCTCCTACTTGCCGCTGCCGCGCATGCGCGGATCCAGCAGGTCGCGCAGCGCATCGCCGAACACGTTGATGCCGTAGACCACCAGGGTCAGGCAGATGCCGGGCGCCAACGCCAGCCACGGCGCGAGATACATGAAGCTGCGCCCGGCCCCGGAAAGCATGCCACCCCAGGTCGGCGCCGGCGGCGGCACGCCGAGGCCAAGGAACGACAGGCCGGATTCCGCCAGGATCACCGCGCCGACGCGGGTGGTGAACAGCACGATCACCGGCGGCATGACATTGGGCAGGATGTGGCGCAGCAGGATGCGCGGGGTGGTCGCGCCGATCGACTGTGCGGCATGCACATACATGTTCTCGCGCACCGAGATCACGGCGCCGCGGATGATGCGCGATCCGGCGATGCCGTAGAGGAAGCCCAGAATGACAATGACCTGCCACATGCCGGGCCCGACCACCGACACCACGACGATCAGGATCACCAGGTCCGGAAAGCTCATCCAGGCGTCGACGAAGCGCTGCGCCACCATGTCGACCTTGCCGCCGAGATAGCCGGTGACGATGCCGAGCACGACCGAGATCACGGTCGCAAGCCCGGCGGCGCAGAAGCCGATGATGACGGAGAGTTGGGCGCCGTACAGGATGCGCGAGAACATGTCGCGCCCGAGATTGTCGGTGCCGAACGGGAATTGCAGCGACGGCGCCTTCAGCCGGTTGATCGGGCTGATCTGGTTGATGGTCTGCGGCGCCAGCACGTCGGCGAACAGCCCACAGAACAGGAACAGCAGGAAGATGACGCAACCGGCCGCACCCAGCGGCTTGTCGCGGAACAGCCGGATCGCGAAGCCGATAAAGGGGCCGCGTTCGCGCCGCCCGACCGTGGCTTCGGTGATCGCGGTCATCCGAGCCTCACCTTCGGATCGAGCAGGCCATAGGAAAGGTCGACCAGCAGGTTGATCAGCACGACGGCGACGCCGACGACCAGGAACACGCCGGTGATGATCGGATAGTCGCGCTGGCTCACCGCCTCGAGCAGCAGCAGGCCCATGCCGGGAATGACGAAGATCTGCTCGATGATGACCGCGCCGCCGATCAGGATCGCCGCCTGCAGCCCGATCAGGGTAACCACCGGGATCAGCGCGTTCTTCAGCACGTGCCGGACCACGATCACACGCTCGCTCAGGCCCTTGGCCCAGGCGGTCCGCACATAGTCCTGGCGCAGCACTTCAAGCACGGTCGTCCGCATCAGTCGCATGGTGACCGCCGAGAGCGACGTGCCGAGGATGATCGCCGGCAGGAACATCTGGCTCAGATTCTGCAGCGGGTTCTGGGTGAAGGGCACATAGCGCACTTCCGGCGACCAGCCCCACCAGATCGCGGGAAACACCACGACGATCGTGCCGAGCCAGAAGTTCGGGATCGCCAGCATCAGGATGGAGAACGAGCGGCCGATATAGTCGCCGGCCGTGTCCTGCCGGACCGCCGAATAGATGCCGATCGGCAGTGCCACGATCAGCGCCACGATGAAGGCGAGCAGGCCCAGCTCGAGCGTGATCGGCAGGCGGGCGACAAGGTGCTCCGCCACCGGCGTCGACTGCCACAGCGACTTGCCAAAATCGCCGTGCAGCAGGATGGCCGAGATCCAGCGCACATACTGGACGTGCATCGGCTGGTCCAGCCCGAGCGCCTGCTCGAGCGATTGCCGGTCCATCCTGCTGGCGCTGACGTCGTTCTGCGACAGCATCAAGTCGATGATGTCGCCGGGGATCAGGCGGACCACCACGAAAACGATGACGCTGGCAAAGAAGAGAGTGGGGATCAGGGCGAGAAGCCGGCGGACGATATAGGCCTGCATCTCTCAGCTGCCTCCGCCCATATGCGGCGGCGCCGGCGTTTCCGTGCCGGCGCGGAGGCGCCTGTCCGAGGGCAGCCGGTCGAGGCGGCGCAGGGCGGCCAGAGTGTGGTCGCGCGAGGCCTCGAGCAGCGCCCTGGCGGTCCGTTCGGCGCGCTCGCCGTCGCGCGCGCTCAAGGCGCGGAGCAGCCGGCGCCAGAACCCGGCCGATTGCCGCCGCCGCGCGCGCCGCTCGAAATCGAGCGGCCGCTCGTTCCAGATCATGCGCCAGAGCGCACGGCCGTTTACCTCGTCCAGCATGCGCAGCAGCAGGGCGTTGCCGCTGGCGCGGGCGATCACGAACTGCGCCTCGCCCGCATACATCGCGTGCTGGATCGGCGGAATGGCCATGCTGCGCGCCGATTCCTCGAGTATCTCGACCAGCCGCTCGAGCCGGGCCAGCGCGGCCGGATCGGCCGCCGCCGCGGCCCCGCGCGCGGCGAGTCCGAACAGAACGGCGCGCACGGAGAAGACGTCGTGCACTTCGCCGATATCGAGGGTGCAGATGCGGGCGCCGTGCCGCGGCACGACCTCGACCAGGCCGCGCCGCTCCAGCAAGCGAAAGGCTTCGCGCACCGGCCCGCGGCTGACCTGGTAGCTGGCGGCGACCTCCATTTCCTTGAGGCGCTCGCCCGGGCGATACTCGCCGCGCAGGATCAGGTGGCCCAGATGATCGGCAATCTGAGTGGGCAGCGGCGATCGGCGCACTTCCGGCGCGGCGCGCGCCTGGCCGTTCTCCAGCCAGCAGCTGTCGCGCCTGTCGCGCGTTGCCGCCATGGTACCCGTCCGTGCTTCTGCACGGTCCGGAACTCGTCCTCCCCGCATTCAGGGAGCGAACAACGGCGGCCTGTAGATTGTCAACAATTTTCGCGGCGAGGCACCGTTACAGGGACGTTGCAACCGCTCGCAGCTAGTGCAGCCGCAACGCGGCAGGAGCGCCGCCGGCGCGCGCCGTCGATGCATCCCGCATGCTCATGCCGAGATCGGCTTCAGCCAGGGCGGCGGCCAGGGCACTCGCCTGATCGATCGCGAGCCGCACCGCCGCCGGCGGCAGCCAGTCGCTCAGCAGCATTGCCGCCTCGCCGAAGGCGCCGCGTTGAAACGCGTCGATCAATTGAATCAGCGCGGCCTCGTCAGGACTGACGGAGGTGCAATTGGGACAGCGGATGTCGATCTGCCGGGACGCTGCCGTCGCCAAGGTGCGCAGCAGGCCGTGCAGATGCGGCAGCGCCGGGGCGGCACCGGCGGCGGCAAAGGCCTGATCCAGCATCGGCGACGGGCTCTCGTGGCGCTTTACGGCCGCGACCCAGATGCGCGTCGCCCAGATGGCGAATTGCGCCGCGAAGCGCTGGGCGCGGAACGATGGCCCGCCAGGGCATAGATCGGTATCGGCGTCGGATGCCATGTCGCCTCCTCTGTCGGCTCGACGAGGATAGGCGAAGCTAGTTGTTATTGCAATGCATTCGCATTATTGTCGGCGGGCTCGTGATGCTCCACTTGGCGGCCCGCCGCCCACCAATGGCGGCGGGTCCTTCTTCAGGCGGGCTACGAGGCGGCGAGCCCGGCAGCGGCCCGGCGGAAGACCAGCCGCGCCTTCAGCGCCACCAGTTCCTTCCAGTCATCCTCGTCGGGATAGAAGGCACGCCGGATGCGCGCCTTGATGGCCCGGCCGAGCGGCGAGGCGAGGTCGCCCCGCAGATGCAGCCAATTGTCCGCCATCAGGCTTTCCAGCACCTCTTCGGTCGGAAAGGTCCCGTATTCGATCGCGACGGAGGTGACCGTCGTGTCCGGCAGCATCTTGGCCAAAGCCTGTTCCATCAGGCCCACCAGCTTGGCCGAGGTCGAGCTGCCGGCCTCCGGCGAGGTGACGGCCTGACCGTACCAGGCGCAATTGCGGTCGTACTGGCCGATACCCGGCCAGCCCATGGAGATCAGCTCGCCATGCCCGTAGGGCCCGAGGCCGGTATGCAGATCGACGAAGGCGACGTGGCGCGCCTTGCTCAAATAGCGCGCGACGATCTCCTTGAAGGTGCGGTGCGACCATGTCGGCTCATGCCCGCCATAGAAGATGCCGTCCGCATGGCCGTACTGGCCACCCGAGATCGCCTCCTGCAGCGCCATGGCGCCGTGCTTGGCCACGAAGGCGCCAAACGCCTTACGTCGCGCCGCGCTCGAGGCCTCGTCCCACCGCTCGGGAAAGATAAAGGGTTGGATTTCGCCGTAAGCGGGCCGCTTGGGCAGTGCGCGGAAGTCGGGGAAGTTGCGGTTCAGGTCGACGTTCTCCTGGGTCACGCGGCGCACCCAGGCGAAGCCGAACGGGTTGATCGCATGCACCAGCACCACGGCGACACCCTTGGGCAGCCGCTTCCAATCGCCGCCGCGCAGCCAGGCGATCTGCGCGCCCGATCCGCAGAATCCTTCGACGCCGTGCGTTGCCGATTGGATCAGCAATACGCGCTTGGCGCTCGGCGAACCGATCCGGGCGACATCCGTTGCCAGATCCTCCCCGCCCGGCCCCTTTTCCGGATGCGGATAGGATTTCAGGATGGCCCCTGCCTTCGCCGCTGCGGCGCGGAATTTCCGTCGCGCCTCGGCATAGTCTTTGGAAAAGCAACTGACTGCGGACATGCCCCCTCCGGCCGCTCACCTCACCGTGCCGGCACAGTACAGGCGAGCGTCGCGAAGCGCATGATGCGCACTGCCGCATAGGCCGTATGGCAGAGCCGGAAAATTCGGGAGGCCGCCAGGGGTCGAGGCTGGCGGCCTCCCTCGATTGCTCCGCAGGCAGGAGGGTGCCCAGAGAGCGTTGTGTCCGACAGGGTCGGGGTGCCGGACGACTGCTGGTGTACCGTTAATGCGAGGCATTTGCAATATATCTTTTTGGTCGGGCGCAGGAGGTCGCCGGCAGGGCGATCACGCCGGCCGGGCGAAGCCGAGATAGGTCCAGTGCACGCCGGCGCGGCCGCGCATGTCGTCACGCGCGCCGCGGTGGACGAGGCGGAGCCCGCAGGCAGCCGCCAACCCGGCGGTCTCGTCGCCCGTAACCTCGAACATGCGCCGCCCCGGCGGCACCGGCCCGTGCCGCAGCGACATGACGACGAGCCCGCCGGGCGCGACCCGCGCGGCGACAAGCGGCATGGCACGGGCACGCTCTGTTGCGTCGAGATGCATCCACACCGCGGTCAGCAGGATCAGGTCGTATTCCAGGTTCAATGCCGTCAGGCGCGGCAGGTCGGGCAGTCCGTCGTCGAGCCAGGCGATCGCGCAATCGGCATGCGCGCGCTCGCCGAAGCTGCGCAACTCCGCGGTGGGTTCCACAGCCGTGACCCGATGGCCGAGGCGCGACAGTGCCGCCGCGTCGCGGCCGGTGCCGGCGCCGATGTCCAGTACACGGCAGGGCGATTGCGGAAAGAGATGCAGAGTGTCGCGATGCACCCTGGCGAAATCGAGCTTCTCGTACTCCTCGGTCAGGACTGCCGCCGCCTCGCCATAGCCCTGCGTGCCGCTCGCGCGCATCTGCGTCACCGGCCGGTGAGGACACGGTCGATCAGCGCGTCGGCGACGCCTAGATAGGCGGTCGGCTCGAACAATCGGGCCAGCGCGGCCTGGTCAAGCTCGCCCCGAACCACCGGGTCTTCGGCCAGGACATCACGCAGATGCCGGCCCTCGCGGACCGCGCGCTTGCAGGCGGCCTCGACAAGGTCATGCGCCTTGAGCCGGCCGAGCTTCTCGCCGAGCGCCATCTGCACGGCTTCCGCCATGATCAACCCGCGCGTCGCGTCCAGGTTCGCGCGCATCCGCGCCGGATCGACCTCCAGGCCGGCGATCAGCTCGCTCGTGTGCCGCAGCGCACCGCCAGCCAGGCGACACAGCTCGGGCAAGGCCACCCACTCGGCCTGCCAGGCGCCGACCGCCCGCTCGTGCTCCTGCACCATGGCGCCGAGACAGGTCGCGACAAGCTGCGGCGCCTGCACCGCAGCCGCCAGGACGGTCGCGGCGGCGATCGGGTTGCGCTTATGCGGCATGGTGGAAGATCCGCCGCGTCCCTCCCCGGCCGGCTCGTACAGTTCGGCGACTTCCGTCTGCATGCAGAGCGAGACATCGCGGGCGATCTTGCCGAGCGTGCCGGCGAGAAGTCCGAGCAGGGTCGCCATCTCGGCCACGCGGTCGCGGGCGCCGTGCCAGGGCAAGGCGGGCAGCGCGAGGCCGAGATCGGCGGCCAGCGCCGCCGCCACGTCGAGCCCGCGCGTGCCGAGCGCGGCGAGGGTGCCGGCCGCGCCACCGAATTGCAGCGCCAGCATTCGCGGCCGCGCTTCCGCGGTGCGGGCCCGGGCCCGGTCCACCGCGTCGAGCCAGCCGGCCGCCTTCAGGCCGAAGGTGGTCGGCAGGGCCTGCTGCAGCCAGGTGCGCGCTACCATCGGCGTGGCGCGGTGCCGCTTCACCAACCCTGCCAAGTGAGCGGAGAGCCGGTCGAGCTCGGGCTGCAGCCAGTCGAGATAGGCACGGAGCTGCAGCACAAGCCCGGTATCGATCGCATCCTGGCTGGTGGCGCCCCAATGGACGAAGCGCGCGGCCTCGTCATCCGCCGCCGCGACCAGGGCCGTCAAGCGCTTGACCATCGGGATGGCAAGATTGCCGGCGAGCACGGCGCCGCGCGCCAGCTCCTCCGCGTCGAACAGCTCGGCCCGCGCCTTGTCCACGATGTGCGACACGGCCGTCGAAGGGACCACACCGACCTTCGCCTCAGCCCGGGCCAGCGCCGCCTCGAAATCCAGCATGCCCTGCAGGCGCGCCCGGTCGGCAAAGATCGCCTCGCTCGCCGGCGCGCCGAACAGCCGGTCGAGCAGTCCGGGTGCAGTCTCGCTCATGCGGCACTCCTCATCGGCGCCGCCCGAGGCAGCGATCAGACCTCGAAGAATACCGTCTCGGCCTCGCCCTGCAGCCGGATATCGAAGCGATAGGTGGCCGAGCCCGGATCGCGCACCGCCAGCAGGGTGCGCCGGCGCGCCGGGTCCTCGACCAGGGCCAGGATCGGATCGTCGCCGTTCGACGCCTCGTCGGCGAAATAGAGGCGCGTCACCAGCCGGCGAAGCTGCCCGCGCAGGAACACGCTGACCAGGATATGCGGTGCCTGCAGCGTGTTGCCCGGGCCCGGCACGCGGCCCGGCTTGACGGTTTCGAAGCGGAACCCGCCTTGCTTGTCGGTGTCGACGCGGCCGAAGCCGAAGAAGGCCGCCTCGCGCGGCTTCGCCTGCGTATCGTCGGGGTGATTGTAGCGGCCGTCGGCATTGGCCTGCCAGATCTCGATCATGCCGTCCGGTACCGGCGCGCCGTCGCCGTCGAACAGCCGGCCTTCGACGGCGATGCGCTCGCCCTTGGTCGCCTCGCCCGCGAGCTTGGTGGTGTTGAGCCAGGTGAGGCCGATATGGAGATACGGGCCGACGGTCTGCCAGCCGGTGGGGATCAGGGCCATGTCAGATCCCCGTCGGCGTGGCGGCACGGCCGCGCAGCACGATGTCGAAGCGGTAGGCGAGCGCGGTATCCGGCACCGTCATGCCGAGATCGAAGCTGGAGACCAGCAGGTCGCGGGCCGGCGCCGGCACGCCGTTGAAGATCGGGTCGAGCGCGAGCAGGGGATCGCCGGGAAAGAACATCTGCGTCACCAAGCGGGTCACGAAGCTCGGCCCGAACAGCGAGAAGTGGATATGCGCCGGCCGCCAGGCATTGAAGTGGTTGGGCCAGGGATAGGCGCCGGGCTTGATCGTCACGAAGCGGTAGTCGCCGTTGCCGTCGGTCACCGCGTGGCCGCGGCCGGTGAAGTTCGGGTCGAGCGGCGCGTCGTGCTGGTCGACCGGATGGTGGTAGCGGCCGGAGGCATTGCACTGCCAGAGCTCGACCAGGGTGTTGGGCACCGGCCGGCCGTCCTCGTCCATCACCCGGCCGGCCACGACGATGCGCTCGCCGAGCGGCCTCTCCTTGTCCTGCACGGTCAGGTCATCCGCGATCGATCCCACGCGCTCCTTCGTCCAGAGCGGACCGGTCACCTCGGACAGCGTGTGGGGCACGGCGATCGTCGCCTTGGTGGGCGAGCGCTTGACCGTCGACTTGTAGTCGGGATGCAGATAGGGCGGCTGGGTGCCCGGCACCTCGCGGCGATATCCGATTGGATCCGGCATCGGCTCCTCCCCCGCTGCCTTGTTGTGGTGCACAACATTCTAGCGGAAATCGCGTCCCGCAAGCGGAGATTCGTCGCCTTCAGGCATCTATCGGCGCTGCCGGCCGCGGCTCTGATAATAGGGCTCGAGCGCGGCGCCGAGCATATGGACCAGATGGTCGCGCGCGCTGCGCAGATGCTCGATCGACGAGCCGATGCCGAGCGCCATCGGCGGCTGGCCGGCCGGCGTCGGCACTTCCATGGCGATTACGCCGGTCCCCGGCATGACCGTGCCCTCGGTATAGGCGTAGCCCTGCTGGCGCACGCGATCGAGTTCGGCCAGCAGCTCGGTCGGGCGGATGCGCTTCTCGGCATCCCGCTCTTCGGCATTGATGCGGCGGACCAGTGCCAGCACCTCGACATCCGGCTTGAGGCTGAGCAGCACGCGGCCGATCGCGGCGCGGCAAAGCGGCCTGAGCGAGCCCGGTGTCACGTAGAAGCGCACCGGCGGATGGGATTGCAGAACGTGGATGTACTGCACGTAGATGTCGTTCTGCATGCCGAGCAGGATCGAGGTATTGGGATCGCCCGTCTCCTCGCGCATGCGCTGCATCAGCTTGAGCAGGCTGACATCGCTGAACAGCTGGTCGTGCACCCAGCCGCCGAGCAGCGCGACCCGCACCGTCGGCACGAAACGGCGGGTGTCCCGGTCGTAATCCAGGTAGCGCAGCCGCACCAGGCTCCGCATCAGGACCGAGGTGCTCGATTGCGGATAGCCGAGCGCCTCGGCCACCTCGCCCACCGTCGCCGGGCGCCGCCGATCGGCGAAGAACTCGAACACCTCGATGACGCGCCGTGCCGATTTGACGACCCCCTCGTTGGAGACACCGTCGCCGATCGCGCCGGGATCCTCCATCATCCGTATGCGAGGCGGGGCAGCCAAAGCGATATCTCCGGAACGTAGGTCACCAGTATCAGCAGCAGCAGCATGAGGATCAGGAAGGGATTGACGCCCTTGATCACCTCGCTGATCGGCCGCTTCGAGATCGTCGACAGGACGTAGAGATTGAGCCCCACCGGCGCGGTAATCAATGCCAGTTCCATATTGATGGTGACGACGATCGCGAAGTGGATCGGGTCGATGCCGAGCGGACCGAGCACCGGGATGATGATCGGCATGGTGATGAGGAGGATCGAGGCCACCTCGAGAAACATCCCGAGGACCAGCATCAGAATGTTGATGAAGATGAGGAACTGCCAGGAGGTGAAGCCGTTGTCGATCAGGTACTTCACCAGCCGCGCCGGCATCCCCGATTCGGTGATCCAGTGGCCGAAGGCGAGCGCGGTCGCGATGATGATCAGGATGGTGCCGGCGCTGCGCACCGATTCGCCGATCACCGGCAGCGCGTCTTTCCAGCCGAAGCCGCGGTAGTACATCACGCTGATCAGCAGCGCGACGAAGGCGGCGAGCGCGGCGCATTCCGTCGTCGTGACGAAGCCGCCATAGATGCCGACCGCGATGATGACCGGCAGCGACAGCGCCGGCAGCGCGTGCAGGTTCACCTTGATGAACTGGTCGCGCGGCATGGCCGGCTCGCGGGCCAGATTCTTGGTCTTGCCGAAGTACATGACCCAGGCGATGAACAGGCCGGCCTGCATCAGGCCGGGAATCACGCCGGCCAGGAACAGCCGCGGCACGGATTCGTCGGCGATGATGGCGTACAGGATGAGCGGCAGGCTGGGTGGAATGAGGATACCGAGCGTGCCCGAAGCGGCCACCACGCCGAGTGCGAACGGCGGCGGATAGAGCCGCCCGATCATCGCCGGAACCAGGATGGTGCCCATGGCGAGCGCGGTCGCGACGGAGGAGCCGCAGATCGCCGCGAACAGACCGCATGAAAGCACGCAGACGACGCCGAGCCCGCCGCGCACCGAGCCGGTCCAGGCCGCGGCCACGTCGACCAGCGATTTGGCGATGCCGCCGCGCTGCATGAAGGTCGCCGCCATGACGAAGAACGGCAGCGCCAGCAGAATGGTCGAGTTGAGCTCGTCCAGGATCTTCTGCGCAATGCCGACCAGCGGCTGGCCGGAGGCGAAGAACATGATGCCGGCGCTGGAGCCGAGCACGAGATAGATCGGCGCCCCGGCGGCCAGCAGGATGAAGAAGACGATGGCGAAGAACTGCACCGGCATGGCTCAGCTCTCCCGCCCGGAATGCACCGCCATGGTCTCCGGATCGAAGCGGAACGCGTACATGTACAGCCGGATCACGTAGCGCAGCGTCATCAGCGTTGCCGCGGTCGGCAGCGACAGGTAGTAGATCCATATCGGGAAGGCGAGCGCGGTCATGCTGCGCTCGCCGATATCGTAGGAATCCCAGGTGCAATAGGCGCCGTACCAGGCCAGCGCCGCGCAAAAGATGATGGCGACGATGCAATTGCCGATCTCGACCAGCCTCTGGGTCGGCACCTTCAGGATCCGCAGGATCAGGTCGGCGCGGACATGGCCATCTTCGCGCACCAGCTGGCTAGCGGTCAGCAGGCCGGCCCAGATGATGATGTAGACAGTGAGCTCCTCGCCCCACGGCATGGCGAGATCAATGGATATGTAGCGCCCGACGATCTGCCAGATGTAGATCACGAGCGCCGCGGCGCCCAGGATGCCGATGATCCAGCGCTCCAACGCGTCCCAGTAGCGCAGCACCCCTTGCCTCCCCTCTTCGATTGCGGAAGCGTCCCCGAAATCTCGATTTATTCGTTGCTTCGCCCGCGTGGCCGGAGCCGGAAATAGCTCGTCCCGGCCGCGGGCGGCCGGGACGAGTTTCAGCGCGCTAGTTCATCAGGCCGAAGGTCTGGTTGGTCTTGGCGACGATGGACGCATCGACCTTGAGCTCCTTCGCCACCGCGTCCTGCGTCGGCAGCATCCGCTTGCGCACGGTGTCGATATCGGCCTTGCCCGGCTCGACCACCTTCACGCCATTCTGGGCGAGCGTATCCTTCGCCTTCATCTGGGCGGCATGGGCTTCTTCGCGGAATTTGTCGATCATCTCAGCCCAGGTGTCCACCAGCAGCTTCTGCTGCTCGGGCTTCAGCTTGTCGTAGAAGCCGCGCGCGATCATGGGGATGTACTGGGCGAAGAACTGGTGATCCAGCAACACATACTTGACGCCGGAATCCCACAGCTTGGCGCTGACCGCGCTCTCGCAGGTCGTCAGCAGCGCGTCGAAATTGCCCTGGCTCAGCGCCAGCGGCACGTCCGGCCAGGCGGTAAAGTTCGGCAGGCCGTCGAAGAACTTGACGCGGAGCATCTGGCCGCCGCCGCCCGAGGTGCGGATCTTCAGGCCCTTCAAGTCCTCAGGGCCGTTCAGCGCCTTCGAGGTCGCGAAGGTGTGCGAGTGGCCGAGATCGAACCACTTGCCGAGCACCTTCACGTTCAGCTTCTTCTCGAGCGAGGCGTTGAGCTCCTTGCCCACCTCGCCGTCCGAGAGCTTGTACATGTCCTGGCGCGAACGGCCGTAGGAGGCCGGCAGCGTGGTGTATTCCAGGCTCGGCTCGAAGCCGGAGAGCACCCAGGTTCCGGGCACCGCCATCTCGGCGCCGCCCTGGCGCAATGCCTTGCCGACATTGGCGTCGCGGAACAGCTGGCCGGAATGATAGAGCTCGGTCTCGATCGCGCCCTTGGAGCGGGACTTGATCGCGTCGAGATAGACGCCGACGGATTTGGTCCGGATGTGGACCGCCGTGGTGTCCAGCGACGCCCGCATCTTGACGCCTTCGGCCAGCGCGCTGCCGGCCAGCAACGCCACGGCGCCGACGGTACCCATGACAAGGCTATGGATCTTCATCGATCATCTCCTCCCCTGTTGCGCATCGCCGTCCGGCCCGGGCATCCGGACCCAATGTCGATGCGAGTTGCCGCCAGACTAGCGTCTGTTCCCGGCTTCGTCTCTACATGCCGTAGAGATCCGCCTTCTTCAGCACCGTGTTCCGCAGGATGCGGATCGAGGCCACGTCGACCATGACGCCGTCGATATTGATGGCGCCGAGGCCCTGGGCCTCCGCCTCGGCATAGGCCTTCTCCAGCGCCCGCGCCCTGACCACGTCCTCCTGCTTCGGGCTGTAGACGTCGAGGGCGATGTCGATCTGGCTCGGGTGGATCGCCCATTTGCCGACGCAGCCCAGGATCATCGCCCGCTTGGCCTCCTCGCGGTAGCCCTCCGGGTTCCTGAAGTCGGCATAAGGCCCGTCCACCGGGTCGATCCCGGCGGCCCGGCAGGCCATGACAAGCTTGAAGCGGGCATAGTGCCAGATATCGCCGGGATAGCCGTCGGCCTTGCCGACCGACTTCACGTCGACGCCCATCGAGGCCGAGAAATCGCCCATGCCGAAGATCAGGCATTCCAGCCGGTCGGTGCAGCGGGCGATCTCGTCCACGTTCTGCATGCCCTCGACCTCCTCGATCAGCGCCTCGAGGCCGATCCGCTTCTTCAGGCCGAGCTTCTTCTCCATCATCGACAGCAGCTTGTCGGCGAACAGGATGTCCGCCGCGGTCTGCACCTTGGTCATCATGATGGTGTCGAGGTTCTCGCGCGCGCCCTCCACCACCTCGATGATGTCCTCGTAGGCCCATTGCGTGGTCAGGTCGTTGATGCGGACGCAGCGCACCTTCTTGCCCCAGTCGAGGGTGTTCAGCGCCTCGACGATCTTCTTGCGCGACGGCACCTTCTGATTCGGCGCCACCGCGTCCTCCAGATCCAGGAAGACGTGATCGGCATTCGAGCCGGCCGCCTTCTGGATCATCTTCTCGGACGAACCGGGGGTCGACAGCTGGGAACGGCGCGCGCGGCGCGGACGGGGCGTGTTCATCTGGTCACCTCTCAAACGACGATCTTGGCGTCCCGCCAGCGGCGGATATCGGACGCGGCGAAGCCCGCCTCGCCCAGGATGGCATCGGTATCCTCGCCGAGCAGCGGCGCGCGGCGCGCGACCTTGCCCGGCGTCTTGTTCATCTTCACCGGCACCCCGGCGATGGAGACGCTGCGGTCGAGCCCCGGATGCGGCACGTCCACGACCATCTCGCGGGCCTGGAAATGCGGGTCGGCGACGATCTCGCGGACGTTGTAGACCGGGCCGAAGGGCAGCTTGCCGCCGAGGATCGCCAGCAGCTCGGCCTTGGTCTTCTGCGCGGTGAACTTGCCGACTTCGCCGTAGACGAGATCCCGGTTGGCGACGCGGCCCTCCGGCGTCGAGGTGCGCGCATCGGTGACGAGGTCCTCGCGGCCGATCAGCTTGCAGAGAATGCCCCACCAGGCATCCGTATGCGCCGCGATGGTGACCCAGCCGTCCTTGGCCGGGAACATGCCGAACGGCGAGATCAGCGGGTGGCGGTTGCCCTCCGGATGCGGGATCGCGTCCTGGAACGAATGCTGGTGGATGATGCGCTCGCAGAGCGACAGCACGCTGTCCAGCATCGACACATCGACGAACTGGCCCTGGCCGGTGCGATGCGCGCGCAGGATGGCGCTGACGATGCCGAAGGCGCACATCGAGGCCGGCATCAGGTCGCCAACGCCGGGGCCGACCTTGATCGGCGTCTCCTTGTCCGGGCCGGTGATCTGCATGATGCCGCCCATCGCCTGCGCCACCACGTCGAAGGCCGGCCAGTCGACATAGGGGCTCTCGCCGGTGCGCGGATCGCCGAAGCCGCGGATCGCGGCATAGACTAGCTTCGGATTGGTCCTGGCCAGCGCCTCGTAGCCGAGGCCGAGGCGATCCATCACCCCGGCGCGGTAATTCTCGACCAGCGCATCGGCGCTGTCGGCGAGCTTGCGCAGAATCTCGCGGCCTTCCGGCGCCTTGAGGTCGACGGCGATGGAGCGCTTGTTGCGGTTGACCGAGGCGTAGTAGCCGCCGAAGGCACGCAGCTTGTCCTCGGGCCGGAACGGGCCGGTGCGGCGCGTGTTGTCGCCCTCGATCGGCTCGACCTTGATGACCTCGGCGCCCTGATCCGCCAGCATCTGGGTGCAGAACGGGCCGGCCAGCATCTGGGTCAGGTCGACGATGCGGATGCCGTCCAGCGCGCCGAAGCCGGTCGCCGCCACCTACTTGTTCCCCCGCACTACTTGTTCCCCCAGTGGCTGCGCCGCTTGATCAGGACGGTCCGCTCGCCCTCGAACACCTGCTTGCCGTCCTGCTTGGTGCCGTAATGCTTGAAGCGGACAATGCCGGCATCGTCACGGTCGGCGGGCCCGGTCTCCAGCACCTCGCTGTAGGAATAGAGCGTGTCGCCATGGAAGACCGGTGACAGCAACTTGATCTTGTCCATACCGAGCTCGGCGATGGCATTCTCGGCCGTGTCCTGCGAGGCGAGGCCAATGAAGAACGAGATGTTGACGCCGCCGAAGCTGACCCGCTTGCCGCCGGCGAATTTCGAACCCTCGGTGCGGCGCTGCATCAGGTCTTCGTTGAAATGGCCCTCGGCGGTATTCATCACTAGGTTGGTGATCAGCACCTGCTCCAGCGGCTCCATGGTCTTGCCGCGCGCGTGCTTGATCACGTCGCCGACCTTGAAGTCCTCGAAGTAGTTGTCCTTGCCGGTGTAGTCGGACATCTTCATCGGCCTACCTCCCCAGCAGGCGGTCGGAGATGATGCGCTGCTGGATCTCCGAGGTGCCCTCGAAGATCTTGGTCAGCCGCGCATCGCGCCAGTAGCGCTCCACCGCATGCAGCTTGGTGTAGCCGGCGCCGCCATGGATCTGGATGCCTTCCGAGGTCACGCGCTCCGCCATCTCGGAGGCGAACAGCTTCACCATCGACGCTTCCAGGTCACAGCGCCGGCCGCTGTCGATCTCGCTGCAGACGAAGTAGTTGAGCTGGCGCGCAGCCTCGACCTCGGTCGCCATCTGCGCGATCTTGAAGCGGATCGCCTGGAACTGGCTGATCGGCTGGTTGAACTGCACGCGGCTGTTGGCGTACTCGATCGAATCCTCGAGCGCGCCGCGCGCCAAACCGATGGCGCGCGCCGCCGTGTGCGCGCGGGCCTTCTCCAGCCCATGCGTCGCCAGGTAGAAGCCCTTGCCCTCCTCGCCGACGACGTATTCCTTGGGCACGCGGCAATCGTCGAAGGCCAGCTCCCAGGTCTTCCAGCCGAAATAGCCGATCTTCGGGATCGGCGCGCCCTTGACGCCCGGCGGCAGCTCGCCGCGCTTCTTCGGGATCATGAACGCCGTCAGGCCCTCGTGCCGGCGGCCGGGCTTCGGATCGCCTGTGCGGGCGATGACGATCAGGAAGTCGGCGCCGTCGGCGAAGGTGCACCAGTACTTGTTGCCGTTGATGATATAGCTGTCGCCGTCCTTCTTCGCCCGGCAGGAGATGTTGGCGATGTCGGAACCGGCATTCGGCTCCGACATGGAGAAGGCGCCGAGCAGCTCGCCGCGCGCCACCTTCGGCAGGTAGTGCCGGCGCTGCTCCTCCGACAGCTTCTCCATGCCGATCAGGCTGTTGCCGCGGGCGATGATCGAGGCGACGCTCATCCAGCCGCGCGCCAGTTCCTCGGTGATCAGGCAGTACTCGAAGCAGCCCAGGCCGAGGCCGCCGTATTCCTCCGCGATCAGGATGCCGAAATAGCCCATCTCGCCGAGCTTCTCGCGCAGCTCCATCGGGATGTCGCCCTCGACGGGGTCGAGCCGGTTCGCCACCGGCAGCACTTCGCGCATGGTGAACTCGCGCGCCTGCTGTTGGATCAGGCGGCGCTCTTCGGTCATGTAGGTCATGGCTTCAGGTCACTGGCAAATGGGATCAGGGGCAGATGGGATCAGGGATTGCGCTTGTTGACGAGGTTCGAACGCTTGAAGTCGCAGACCAGCTCGCCCCGCTGATTGAAACCCTGGGTATGCCACTTGGCGATGCCCATCTTGGGGTTGCTGCCGGACGGCCGGCGCTCCACCACGGTGGAGCGGGCGAAGATGGTGTCGCCGGGATAGACCGGCCGGTGATAGGCAAGCTCGTCCACGCTGAGGAACGGCCCGCCGCCTTCCGACAGGTCCTCCACCGACATGCCGAAGATGGTGTTGAAGACGAGCAGCGGGTTCACCGGCGTGTCGCGATGCCCCATCGCCTTGGCGAATTCGACATTCGTGTATTGCGGATTGAAGTGCAGGGTCAGCGTGGTGAACAGCGCGTTCTCCGCCTGGCTGATCGTGCGGCCCCAATGGTGGTGGAACACGCGGCCGGGCTCGAAATCCTCGTAGCGGTTGCCCTTCGGCTTCAGCTTGGCCTTCTTTGCGAAATCCGGTTCGTCCATCACGCGCCTCGTTACTTGGGGACGGCCAGCGCCATCAGTTCGCCGGCATCCTTCAGGCTCTCGATATCCTCGACCGCCGCGGCGAGCCGCTCGGCGCCGGCCTGGCCCAGCGCCGGCGCGGCGAGGCTCATGAACTTGGCCCGCACGCGATCGCCCTGGAACGCCACGTCGGCGGCGGGGATGCCGGTGTCGCAGGTCTTCTCCAGCCGCCGGCCATCGTTGAGCTCGAGCACGACATCGGCCTGGGAATGCGGCCAGTCGTTGACCAGCTCGATCTGCACCCGCTCGCGCAATTGCACCAGCTCGCGGTCGGCCGCCGTCGTGTCGTTATAGGTCCCCGGCGCCGCGGTATCGGTGCCGGCCAGCGCCATCGCCGTGGTCAGACGCAGGCTGAATTTCGCCTCCAGCCCGGTGCGCGGCGCCTGGATGTTGCAGACCTTGTCAGCCCCGGAATCGATGCGCACCGTCACCTTGCGCAGGTCGGATGGCTTCAGGCCGTGCTCGACCCGCAGCGCCCGCGCGGCATCCATCGGCGCATGCGTGAGATAGCAGGCGGCGTGGTACTTGAAGAGGTTGGCGCGCACATGCCAGCCCATGCGCGGCTGCTCCAGCGCGGCCTCCGGATTGAAATCCGGGCTCTGCGTATCGGCGAAGCCCTGCACGCATTCCAGGATGTCGAGCCGGCTGGTGAAGCCGCGCGCGGCGAGCTGCGCGCCGACCAGGCCGTTCTCCGCCGCCTTGCCGGCATGCAGCGGCTTGCACATCGTCCCGAACTGCGACTTGAGCCCCGCCGCCTGCGTGCCGGCGATGCCGAGCGCGCGGGCCGTCGCTTCGGCGTCGAGGCCGAGAATATGCGCGCAAGCCGCCGCCGAGCCGAAGCTGCCGACCGTCGCCGTGGCATGGAAGCCGCGGGAATAATGGCCCGGCGCCACCAGCCGCCCGACCCGGCAGAGCGTCTCGTAGCCGGCGATGAAGGCCGCCAGCAGCGCATCGCCGGACAGCTTCCGCGCCTCGGCCAGGGCGAGCGCGCCGGGCAGCGCCGCCACGGTCGGATGTCCGCCCATGGCGAAATTCACGTCGTCGTAGTCGAGCGCGTGGCTGATCGACCCATTGATCAGCGCCGCCTGTCGGGTGGAAACCCTCAGCCGATGGCCGACGATGCCGGCCTGGGCATGGCCGCCGTCTTCCGCCGCCTGGTCGAGCAGCATGCGGGCCAGCGGCTCCTCGGCCCCGGCCAGCGAGACGGCGAACCAGTCGAGAATGCACTGCTTGGCCACCTGCCGGACATCCACCGGCACCGCGTCGGTGCGAATGGCAAGGGCACGCTCCACAATCTCGCGCGTAACCGCACGATCATGCACGGCCGGCTTCACGGCTCGCAGTATGGCCATTGATTTCCTCCCATCGGGAGGGCGCAGAATTCCATTGTCATGGTCCGGCGGTCCAGGGGATTCACTCAAGGCTGAACGCGCCATCACATTCATGATTCGGGAAGTCGAGGTCACCACCGGCGACCGGCGAGCGCCCCCATCCCGACAGCGGCACCCCGAGGCCGAGGCGCCGCCGGCGTCCGTCACTTCACCGAGGAGAAGCTCGTCGGCTTGAGGAAGCTGTTGGAGAACGAGGCCAGGATCGGCCCGTCCTTCTCGCTCTCCGCCCGCTTGGCCTGCCATTCCGGATCCGCCGCGAAGGCGGCCCACTTCTTCTCCCGCTCCGCCATCGATTCCCAGGCAAGCAGGTAGTAGAGGTCCTGGTTGGACGAGCCGACCTCGACGGTCCAGAAGCCGGCCTGGCGGATGCCGTGCCGCGCCCACAGCCCCAGCGTGACATGCTCGAAACGCTTGAGCAGCGCCGGAAGACGCCCCGGCAGACAATGATAGACGCGCATCTCGTAGATCATCTCGTTCCTCCCCGTTTGCGGGCATCGATTGCCGCGCCCGCCGCCAATACGTTGCGCGCCCGCTCCACGACCGGCGCATCCAGCATCCGGCCGTCAAGCGCGACGGCGCCGAGGCCCTGCGCCCGCGCCGCCTCGAAGGCTTCCACCACCCGCTTCGCCTGCGCGAGCTCCTCGGCCGAGGGCGCGAAGACCTCGTTCAGGATCTCGACCTGCGCCGGGTGGATGCAGGAGGCCCCGGCGAAACCGAGCCGCTTGGCTCGCAACGCCTGCTCGCGATAGGCCGCGCGGTCGGCGAACTGGGCGATCGAGCCGAGCGTGCCGAACGGCAGCTTGCCGGCGGCGCGGGCCGCCGCCACGCAGAGCATGGCCGGCACGTACATGCCGTCCGGCTCGGGCAGCATGCCCATGGAGAGCGAGAGATCCTCGCTGCCGACGGTCATGCCGACGACGCGCGGATGGCGCGCGATGGCTCCCATCTCCGCCAGCGCACCGGGCGTTTCCACCAGGACGATGATGCGGGTATGGCCGATGGCGAGGCCGCGCTCGGCCTCCAGCTCGTCGAGCACTTCCGCGATCGCTTCGATGTGCTGCGCATGCGGCACCTTCGGGCAGACGATGGCGGTGACGCGCGGCCCGACGGTCGCCTCGAGATCGGGCAGCGCCAGACGCCACGGCCGATTGATGCGCACGAGAATTTCGGCACCGCCCTGCGAGACCCGTTCCGCCACCGCCTGCACGCGGGCGCGCGCCTCCGCCTTGCGCTCCGGCGGCACGCTGTCCTCGAGGTCGATCTGCAGCGCGTCGGCGCCGCGGGTATGCGCCTTCTCGATGAACTTATCGGCGATCGCCGGCACGAACAGCGCCGAGCGCCAGAGCGGCAGGGGCGCGCTCATTCCGCGGCCTTCGCTTCCAGCCGCGCCAGCTCCGCCAGTATCTCCTCATTGTCCTGCCCGACCTTCGGCGCCGCCCGCCGGATCGCGCCCGGCGTGCCGGAGAGGCGCGGCACGATGTTCGGCATCGGGATGCTGCCGAGATCGGCATCCGGCACCTCGACTATCACCTCGCGGCCGATCACATAAGGGTGGGTCATCAGGTCGGCGATGGTGCAGATCGGCCCGACCGTCACGCCGGCCGCCTCGAACAGCGCCAAGTTCTCCTCTTGCGTCTTCGCACCGATAAAGCCGCCGATGATGGCATCGAGCTCGTCGCGGTGGTCGACGCGGTCGTCGTTGGTGCGGAAGCGCGGATCGGTCTTCAGCTCCGGCATGCCGATGGTATCGAAGATGCGCTCCGCCATCGACTGCATGGAGCCCGACATGGCGACATAACGCCCGTCGCTGCACTTGTAGACGTTGCGCGGCGCGGTGTGCGTCGACTGGTTGCCGTTGCGCAGCGGCGCCTCGCCGGTGATGCGCGCGGTCTGCGCCTCGGAGCCGATGATGGAGAGGATCGGCTCGAACAGCGACAGGTCGATCACCTGGCCCCTGCCGCCGCGCTCGACCTCGCGCAGCGCCACCATCACCGCATAGGCGCCGTAGAGCCCGGCGATCATGTCGGCCAGCGCCAGCGGCGGCAGCGCCGGCGGCTTGTCCGGGAAGCCGTTCATGTAGGCGAAGCCCGACATCGCCTCGACCAGGGTGCCGAAGCCCGGCCGCTTGGCATAGGGCCCGGTCTGGCCCCAGCCGGAGACGCGCACGATGACCAGCTTCGGGTTGATCGCCTGCAGCGCGTCGGGGCCGAGGCCCCATTCCTCGAGCGTGCCGGGGACGAAGTTCTCCACCATCACGTCCGCCGTGCGCAGCAGGCGGATCAGGATGTCCTTGCCCTGGCCCGCCCGGATATCGAGGGCGAGGCTCCGCTTGTTGCGGCCGTAGAGCTTCCAGAAGTTGGAATGGCCGTCGACCCGCCAGTTGCGCAGGTCGTCGCCCTTGCCCGGCCGCTCGACCTTGATGACGTCGGCGCCGAAATCGCCGAGCGCATGCGTCACCATGTTGCCGGCGACGAGGCGCGACAGGTCGACGATGCGGATGTCCTTGAGCGGCCCGGCCGGTGCCGGATCAGGCGTGTGGCGGGGCAGCTTGGATGAAGGGCTCATTCGGCGGCTCTCGGCGTTTCCATCGGCCGCCGAGCCTAAGGCCTGCCGGGCGCGCGCCCAAGCCCCCGAACGGGCTCAGCCGACGTTGAGCGTCCAGCGCTGGCCGACCGCGAAGTTGGTCGCGGCGAAACGATAGGTCTGCGCGATCAACTGCTCGCTCTGTTCGCCCCGTTCGAGCGAGGCGTCGGTCCAGGACTCTGCAATGTCCTCCCAGAGGAGAACGGCCTCGCGCAGGTGATCGCGGGTCGCGCGGACGAAGTCGATGGTGGTGCCGAGCTTCTTCAGGGCGGCGATGATCTCGGTCGTCTGCCCGTCGACCATGGTGAATCGCTGACGCAGCGCGTTGAGCGGCGGCCCGGTCAGGGTCTGGATGCGGATGATCGATTCACCGATCGAGCGGTCGCCGCGGAAGTTGTACGCCAGCATCTTCAGCTTCTTCTCGATGCCGAGGAAGCCGCCGATCTTCTCGCGCAGGGCCTCGATATAGGCCATCTCGCGCGCCAGCTGGTCGATCATATCGGTGATCTTCTGCTTGCCGTCCTTGCCGAAGCCGAGCTTGGCGGCGGCCTCCTCGAAGGCGGTATTGATCTTCTCCTTGATCTCCGGCTGCTCGATCGCCACCAGCGCCTCGGAGGCGTCGGCGAGGCCAGACTGCGAGCCGGTGAGCCAAGCGACGAGCTGGACGATCAGGCGCGAGCGCGCCATGTCGTGATGCTGCGAATCGATCTTCCACGATGCCGTGCCGTCGAGCACCTCGTTCGGGATCGAATCGCCGGGGCGGATCTCCTTGACGAATTTCAGCCCCTTTTCGACCATGCGGAGCAGCTTGGCGTCGTCGCTGTCCGAGGCGATATCGAAGGTCTGGCAGAGCGAGTTCAGCGGGACGGAGGCGAGCATGCCGCCGAGCGAAAGGCGGAACTCGACCATGCCGCGCACCCGGTCGAGCCGGAAATGGGCGTCCGGCACCGAGAACACCTTGTGCTGGAAGTCGAAGCGGGTCGTGCCGATCGCTGTTGACGATCGGTCGCGGGGCTTCGCTGCGGGTTCGGCCGACATAGCGGATTAGTTATCGCCCTCGCATGCAAACGATTGGTAAACGCGAATGCCGCCTTACAAACGCTGGCCGCCGCATGGCCGCGATGCGCCGGAGGCGGTCGGGTGTCACAGGCGCCGGCATATCCCTTGCGTAAGACAGCGTGCCATGACCCAGCCCGTTAGCCTTCGCTTAACCCTGTTGCTCGGCGCGCTCGCGGCCTTCGCGCCGATGTCGATCGACATGTACCTGCCGAGCCTGCCCACGCTCGCCCGCGACTTCGCGACCGACGCCGCCACCGTCCAGCGCACCCTCGCCGCCTTCATGATCGGCCTCGCCCTCGGCCAGCTGGCCTATGGCCCGCTCAGCGACCGGATCGGCCGCAAGCCGCCGATGCTGGCCGGCATCGCCGTCTATGTGGTGACCTCGATCGGCTGCATGCTGGCGCCCGGCATCGACGGGCTGATCGGGCTCCGTTTCCTGCAGGCGCTGGGCGCCTGCGGCGGCATCGTGATCGGCCGCGCCATCGTGCGCGACCTGTATGGCCCGCAGGACGCCGCGCGCGTCTTCTCGATGCTGATGCTGGTGATGGGTGTGGCGCCGATCCTGGCGCCCTGGCTCGGCGCCCAGGTGATGGGCCCGTTCGGCTGGCAGGGCATCTTCGCCGTTCTGGCGCTGTTCGGCCTGCTCTGCCTGGTCGCCGTCTGGCGCCTGATGCCGGAGACCCGGCCGCGGACGCATGTCCACCACGGCGGCGTGCTGCGCGGCTACGGCGCGCTGCTGTCCGACCAGCGCTTCATGCGATCGGCCCTGGTCTGCGCCTTCGGCTCGATCAGCCTGTTCACCTACATCGCCGAATCGGCACCGCTGATGATCGACGGCTACGGCGTCTCGCCGCAGGATTACGGCCTGCTGTTCGGGCTCAACGCGGCGGCGGTGATCGGCGCCTCGCAGGTCAACCGGCTGCTGCTGCGCCGCTGGCCGCCGGCCCGGGTGATCGCCTGGACCGTCCCCGCGGCGGCCATCGTGAACCTCGGCGTGCTCGCGGTCGCGGCGAGCGGGCTCGGCGGCCTCGCCGGTCTGGTCGTCGCGGTCTTCTTCTCGCTCGCCTGTTTCGGGCTGACGGTGCCGAACGCGGTGGCGACGGCGCTCGGCGCCATCCCGGCGGAGCGCGCCGGCGCCGCCTCTGCCCTGGTCGGCGCCCTGCAATTCACCGGCGGCGCGGCGGCGGCGAGCCTGGTCGGCCTGCTGCATGACGGCAGCGCGCTGCCGCTCGGCGCGATGATGGCGGGCGCCGCGCTGCTCGCGCTGGCGGCCCAGCGCCTGCTCAAAGCGACTTGACGATGTCCTCCACCATCTTCTTGCCGTCGGCCAGAAGCATCATGGTGTTATCCTTGTAGAACAGGTCGTTGTCGATGCCGGCATAGCCCGAGGCCATCGACCGCTTGACGAACAGCACGGTCTTCGACTTGTCGACATCGAGGATCGGCATGCCGAAGATCGGGCTCTTCGGGTCGTCGCGTGCCGCCGGGTTGGTCACGTCGTTGGCGCCGATCACGAAGGCGACGTCGGCGGTCTGGAACTCGGCATTGATCTCCTCGAGCTCGAACACCTCGTCGTAAGGCACGTTCGCCTCGGCCAGCAGCACGTTCATGTGGCCCGGCATGCGGCCGGCGACGGGATGGATGGCGTATTTCACCTCGACGCCCTCCTCCTTCAGCTTGTCGCACATCTCGCGCAGCGAGTGCTGCGCCTGGCTGACCGCCATGCCGTAGCCCGGCACGATGATGACCTTGCCGGCATTCTTCATGATGAAGGCGGCATCGTCGGCCGAGCCCGCCTTGTAGGGCCGGTCGGTCTTGGCACCGGCGGCAGCAGTCGAGGTGTCGGAGCCGAATCCGCCCAGGATCACGTTGAACAGCGACCGGTTCATCCCCTTGCACATGATGTAGGAGAGGATCGCGCCCGACGAGCCGACCAGCGCGCCGGTGACGATCAGCGCCGGGTTCTGCAGGGTGAAGCCGATGCCGGCCGCGGCCCAGCCGGAATAGGAATTCAGCATCGACACGACGACCGGCATGTCGGCGCCGCCGATCGGGATGATGACCAGGAAGCCGACCACCAGCGCCAGCGCGATCATCGCCCAGAACAACACCGGGATCGGCGTGATGCAGAAGCCGACGATCAGCGCGAGGATGACCAGGCCGAGCGCCGCGTTGAGCTTGTGCTGGCCGGAGAACACGACCGGCGAGCCGGAGACCAGGCCCTGCAGCTTGGCGAAGGCGACGATCGAGCCCGAGAAGGTGACGATGCCGATGACGACGCCGAGCGCCATCTCGACCCGGCTGCCCACCTTCAGCACGCCGCCTTCGAGGATGCCATAGGGCTCCGGATTGTAATAGGCGGCGGCGGCGACCAGCACGGCGGCGAGGCCGACGAGGGAGTGCATCGCGGCGACCAGCTGCGGCATCGCCGTCATCTGGATGGTGCGCGCGAGATAGGTGCCGACGGCGCCGCCGACCGCCAGCGCGATCAGGATCGCCGGCACGGCGCCGAATCCCGAACCGGTGCCGCCCACGCGGGTAGCGATCCACAGCACCGTGGTGACCACTGCGATGGTCATGCCGGTCATGCCGTAGATGTTGCCCTGCCGGCTGCTCTCCGGGCTGGAGAGCCCGCGCAGCGCGAGCACGAACAGGACGGAGGAGACGAGGTAGAGGAAGGCCGTCAGCTGGATGGGCATGCGCGCGGCCTCACTTCTTCTCTTTTTTCTTGTACATCGCCAGCATGCGCTGGGTGACCAGGAAGCCGCCGAAGATGTTGACCGCGGCGAGCGCGATCGCCACCAGGCCGAACACCTTGGAGGTGTCGAAGCTGTCGGCCGAGCCGGCGGCGATCAGCGCGCCGACGATAATCACCGAGGAGATCGCGTTGGTGACGCTCATCAGCGGCGTGTGCAGCGCCGGCGTCACGCTCCACACCACGTAGTAGCCGACGAAGCAGGCCAGCACGAAGACCGTGAGCAGCGACATGAAGGAATAGACGTCCGACATCGCTCAGGCCCCCTATGCCTGCGACTGCTGCAGCTGCGGATGCACGATCTGACCGTCGCGGGTGAGCAGCGTGCCCTTGATGATCTCGTCCTCGTAATCGATCTTGAAGGCCTTCGACTGCTTGTCGATCAGGGGCGTGATGAAATTGAGCAGGTTGCGGGCATAGAGCGAGGAGGCGTCGACGGCGAGGCGGCTCGGCACGTTGGTGTAGCCGACGATCTTCACGCCGCCGACCTCGACGACCTCGTCGGGCCGCGACAGCGGGCAATTGCCGCCCATCTCCACCGCGAGATCGACGATGACGGAGCCGGGCTTCATCGTCTTCACCATCGCCTCGCTGACCAGCACCGGCGCCTTGCGGCCGGGGATCAGCGCCGTGGTGATGATGATGTCCATCTTCGGCACGGTGTCGGCGATCAGCTGGGCCTGCTTCGCCTTGTAGGCGTCCGACATCTCTTTCGCATAGCCGCCGGAGGTCTGCGCCTCGCGCGATTCCTCGTCATCGACCATGACGAACTTGGCGCCGAGGCTTTCCGCTTGCTCCTTGGTGGCGATGCGCACATCGGTCGCCATCACCACGGCGCCGAGCCGCTTCGCGGTGGCGATCGCCTGCAGGCCGGCGACGCCGACGCCCATGATGAACACCTTGGCCGGCGCCACGGTGCCCGCCGCCGTCATCATCATCGGGAAGGCGCGGCCGAAATGCAGGGTCGAATCCAGCACCGCCTTGTAGCCCGCGAGGTTCGCCTGGCTGGACAGCACGTCCATCGACTGCGCGCGGGTGATGCGCGGCACCAGCTCCATGGCGAAGGCCTGCACGCCCTGCGCGGCGTAGGTCTTCGCCTGCTCCCTGTTCTGCAGCGGCGCCAGCATGCCGATCAGGCTGGCGCCCTTCTTCATCAGCGCAACTTCGTCGGTGCCTTCGGCCGCCGTCAGCGGCCGCGCCACCTTCAGCACGAGGTCGGCATCCTTCAGCGCGGACGCCTCATCCGGCGCGATGGTGGCGCCCGCGGCCGTGTAGTGGTCGTCCGGGATGCTGCATCCGGCGCCGGCGCCGGCCTCCACCACGACCTGCTGGCCGAGGCCGATCAGCTTCTTGACGCTGTCGGGCGTGGCGGCGACGCGCTTCTCGCCGGCGCGCCGTTCCTTCGGAATCGCGATGATCATACCGTCTCCTCTTCCTCCCCCGGACAGAGGGCCCCCCACGCGCGAGGGGCGGTCAGGTCAGGAAGATACCCATCAGGACGAGAACGATCGCAGAGAGGATCACCCCCCATTTCGTCACGGTCATCACGCCGGCATAGGTCTCGCGATGCTGGGTGATATCCATCGAGCCGTGTTCGGCCATCCAAAAAAACCCCCGCGAATCTGCGTATTTGCCCAAGGGCGCGGCACTATAGCAAAGCCCCCTCGCCCAGCAAGGCGACCCGCCGCCGCGGCGCATCTGTTCCGCGGCGTATCCGTTCCGCGGCACGTCTGTTCCGCGGCACGTCTGTTCCGCGGCACGTCTGTTCCGCGGCACGTCTCTTCCGCGGCACGTCTGTTCCGCGGCACGTCTGTGCCGCGGCACATCCGTTCCGCGGCACATCCGTTCCGCTCGCAGCCACTCGACACCCAGTTGGCCCGTTCGGCTCAGATCACAGCAGGCCCCGCACCGTTCCCCCAGCCAGCAGCCTCTCTCTATGCTCAAATCATGCCTCCAAAGCGAATGTATTTGTATAATATAGCAAACCATATCTGAATGCAAGTGGATTGATGGCGCGGGGCGGCACCAGCTTCGGCCAAACGTGGTCCGACGCCCCTTCACCGGGGATTGATTGCGATGGGTCAAGACAACGGCGATATCTCTGTGGTCTAAGAAAATCATGGTGCGCCGCTTTCTCAGCCTGCTGATCGCGCTGACGATCGCCTTCGCGATGCCGTCGATTGCCGGCGGCGCGCCGGTGCCGCATGTCATGGCGGCGAAGACCGATTGTGCCTGCCTCAACGCCGACAGCGGTTGCGGCGAGCACGGCATGCCCGGCTGCCAGGGTGCCCTGGCCTGCGCGGTGCAATGCGGGGCGGGCGCGCCGATGCTGGGGGTGGAGCTTGGCGCGGCGCCATCGGCGGAAACGGTGGCGACGCACCTGATGACGCCCGCATCTCCGCTCGTATCGGCAGCAGCCGCACCGCCCTTCAGACCCCCCACAGCCTCGATCCCCGCCTGAACCGTCGCCCCTGCGGGCGGCGGTTGTTCCGAGTGGCTTGACGGCGAGCTGCGCCCGTTTCCGCGCGCCGCTGGAGGATCGAGATCATGACCCGCATCATCACCCTGATTGCCGGCGCCCTGATGGGCGGCGTCGTCGGCGCCTTGGCGGTCGCCCGGTACGGCGACTCCCTCCCGGCGTTCCTACCGAGCGCACCGGAGGCACATGCGGAGGCCGCCGCATCGCCGGCCGAGCCCAAGCCGGGGGCGCGCAAGGTGCGCTTCTATCGGAACCCGATGGGCCTGCCGGATGTCTCGCCGGTGCCGAAGAAGGATTCGATGGGGATGGATTACATCCCCGTCTACGAGGACGAGACCCAGGACGCGCCCGGCACGGTGCGCGTCAGCCTGGCCAAGGTGCAGCGCGCCGGCGTGCAGACCGAGGCGGTGACCAGGCGCGCGCTGGTACGACCGGTTCGCGCCACCGGCACGGTGGCGCTGCACGAAGCGCGGCTTGCGGTCGTCACAGCCCGTTTCGGCGGCTTCGTCGAAGAGCTGCACGTGGCGCTGACCGGCAGCGAGGTGCGCGCCGGCATGCCGCTGATGCGGGTCTGGATCGAAAGCCCGGAGATCCTGCGGAAGCAGGCCGACTATCTCGCGGCGCTGCGCGGTGGCCGGCCGGCCGATGCCGTCGCGGCCGAAGGAAATCTGCGACTGTTCGGGATTCCTGACGCCGCGATCGATCAGCTCCGGCGAACCGGCGATCCGGTCCGGTCCATCCTGCTCACGGCGCCGGCCAGGGGCACGGTGATGGAGAAACCGGCCATCGTGGGCATGCGCTTCCAGCCCGGCGACATGCTGTTCAAGACCGCCGATCTGTCGCAGCTCTGGGTGATGGTGCAGGTGGCGGAGCGCGATCTCGGTGCGTTGCAGGTCGGTCAGCCGGCCCGGATCACGCTGAAGGCGTTCCCCGACACCGCCTTCGCCGGCAAGGTCGGCTTCATCTATCCCGATCTCGACATGGCGACGCGTACCGCGCGGGTCCGGATCGACCTGCCCAACCCCGACGGGCGCATCCGCACCGGCCTTTACGCCGACGTGACGATTGAAGCCTCCGCCGGCGCGGCGCCGGTGCTGGCCGTGCCGGCCAGCGCCATCATCGACAGCGGTCGCCGCAAGGTCGCCTTCATCGCCAAGGAAGACGGCGTGTTCGAGCCGCGTGACCTGGTGCTCGGCGCCCGCGGCGACGGGCTGGTGGAAGTGCGGCAGGGCCTGAGCGAAGGCGAGCGCATCGTCGTGCGCGGCAACTTCCTGATCGACGCCGAGAGCAACCTGCGCGCGGCCCTCACCACCTTCGACGCGCCGCCCGGCGACAAGCGGCCGGCCGAGCCTTCCGAAAAGACCGGCACGGAGGCCGGCCGATGATCGCGCGCGTCATCCGCTGGTCGGCAGAGAACATCGTCCTGGTGCTGATCGGCGCCGTCTTCGCGACGCTGGCCGGCGTCTATGCGGTCAGCCGCGTGCCGCTCGACGCCATCCCCGATCTCTCCGACACCCAGGTCATCGTCTACACCGAGTATCCCGGCCAGGCGCCGCAGGTGGTGGAGGACCAGGTCACCTTTCCGCTGACCACAACCTTGCTGAGCGTGCCGAAATCGCGCGTGGTGCGCGGCTTCTCCTATTTCGGCGTGTCCTTCGTCTACGTCATTTTCGAGGACGGCACCGACATCTATTGGGCGCGCAGCCGCGTGCAGGAATACCTGAGCGTGGCATCGCAGCGCCTGCCCCGTGGCGTCGCCCCCGCGCTCGGTCCCGACGCGACCGGCGTCGGCTGGGTCTATCAATACGCGCTGACCGGCGGCGACCGTGATCTCGGCGAGCTTCGATCGCTGCAGGATTGGCATATCCGCTTCGGCCTCGCCAAGGCCGACGGCGTGGCGGAAATCGCGAGCGTCGGCGGCTATGTCAAGCAGTACACGATCGTGGTCGATCCCAACCGGTTGCGCGCCTTCGGCCTGACGCTCGAAGCGATCCGGGCCGCGGTTCGCGCCAGCAACATGGATGTCGGCGGGCGCACGGTGGAGCTGGCCGAGACCGAGTTCATGATCCGCGGCCGCGGCTACATCAACGGCATCGCCGACCTGGAGCGCATCGCCGTCAAGGTGAAGGACGGCACGCCGGTCCTGCTCGGCGACGTGGCCAGCATCGAGCTTGCCCCGGACGAGCGGCGCGGCATTGCCGAGCTCAACGGCGAAGGCGAGGTGGCGAGCGGCATCGCGCTGCAGCGCTTCGGCGCCAACACGGTCGACGTCATCCGCTCGGTGAAGGACAAGCTTGCGGGCCTGGCGCCGAGCCTGCCGCCGGGCGTCGCCTTCACCACGGTCTACGATCGCTCAACCCTGATCTACGGCGCGATCGAGACACTCGCGCGGACGCTGGCCGAGGAAAGCCTGGTGGTCGCCGCCGTGTGCCTCTTGTTCCTGCTGCACGCGCGCAGTGCCCTGGTCGCGGTGATCACCCTGCCGATCGGGATTCTGATCGCTTTCGCGGTGATGCATGTGTTCGGCATCGGATCGAACATCATGAGCCTGGGCGGCATTGCCATCGCCATCGGGGCCATGGTCGATGCCTCGATCGTGATGGTGGAGAATGCCCATAAGCGGCTGGAGCAGGCAGGCCCCGACGCCAACCGGCGCGAAGTGCTGATCAAGGCGGCGGAAGAGGTCGGACCGGCCCTCTTCTTCAGCCTGCTGATCATCACCGTCTCGTTCCTGCCGATCTTCGCGCTCGAAGCGCAGGAAGGGCGCCTGTTCAAGCCGCTCGCCTTCACCAAGACCTTCGCCATGGCGGCGGCGGCGCTGCTGTCGATCACCCTGGTGCCGGCGTTGATGATCCTGTTCATCCGCGGCCGGATCATTCCGGAGGCGCGCAATCCGATGAACCGGCTGCTGATCTGGCTGTACCGGCCGGTGATTCGTCTGGTGTTGAGGGCCAAGATCCTGACTGTCGTGCTCGCGGCGGCGGCGCTCGGCGCCTCGGTGATCCCGCTGCAGCGCCTCGGCACCGAGTTCATGCCGAACCTGAACGAAGGCACGCTGCTCTTCATGCCGACCACGCTTCCGGGGCTCTCGGTCACCAAATCGGCCGAACTGCTGCAGACCCAGAACAAGATCATCAAGTCGTTTCCCGAGGTAGACTCGGTCTGGGGCAAAGCGGGCAGAGCGCAGACCGCGACCGACCCGGCGCCGATCGAGATGTTCGAGACCACTATCAACCTGAAGCCGCAAGGCGAGTGGCGCCCCGGCATGACGGTCGACAAGCTGATCGCCGAGATGGACACGGCGCTGCAATTCCCCGGCGTCAGCAATGCCTGGACCATGCCGATCAAGGCGCGCATCGACATGCTGGCAACCGGCATCCGAACGCCGGTCGGCGTGAAGATATTCGGCTCCGACCTCGGCGAGCTGGAGCGGCTCGCGCGCAGTGTGGAGGCGGCGTTGCGCAATGTGCCGGGCACGGCCAGCGCCTATGCCGAGCGGGTCAATAGCGGCTACTTCCTGGAGATCCGGCCCGACCGCGACCGCATCGCCCGCTATGGCCTGATGATGGAGGACGTGCAGCGCACCATCGCCTCGGCCATCGGCGCGGAGCCGGTGACCACCACCGTCGAGGGCCGCGAGCGCTATGGCGTGGCGCTGCGCTATCCGCGCGACATAAGGAGCGACCCAGAGGCGATTGCGGCCGAGGTGCTGGTCTCGCTGCCCAACGGTGCCGCCGTGCCGCTCGGCGAGGTGGCGACGATCGAGCGCACGCAAGGGCCGACCATGATCCGTACCGAGAACGGGCAGGTTTCGGTCTATGTCTTCGTCGATATCCGCGACCGCGATCTCGGCGGCTATGTGCGGGACGCCAAGCAGGCGGTGACGCAGGCCGTGCGCTTTCCGCCCGGCTATTACGCGACGTGGAGCGGGCAGTTCGAGTATCTGGCGCGGGCGGAGGAGCGGCTCCGGATCGTGGTGCCGGCGACCCTGCTCGTCATCTTCCTGCTGCTGTATCTGAATTTTGGCCGCATCTCCGACACCCTGATCGTCATGCTGTCGCTGCCCTTCTCGCTGGTGGGCGGGCTCTGGATGATGCACTGGCTCAGCTTCAACCTGAGTGTCGCGACCGTAGTCGGCTTCATTGCGCTGGCCGGCGTCGCCGCCGAGACCGGCGTCGTCATGCTGATCTATCTCGACCATGCGCTGAAGGAGGCCCGCGCCCGGGCCGTGACGGAAGGCCGTGCCTTCAGCCGCAACGACCTCTACCGCTCGATCGTCGAGGGCGCGGTCGAGCGCGTGCGGCCAAAGATGATGACGGTGGCCGCGATCATGGCCGGCCTGGTGCCAATCCTGTGGTCGACCGGCATCGGGTCGGAAGTGATGCAGCGCATCGCCGTGCCGATGATCGGCGGCATGGTCTCTTCCACCGTGCTGACGCTCGTCGTCATCCCGGCGATCTGGGGCCTGGTCGAGGGCGCGCGGCTCAGCCGCGCCCCCGGCCGCCGACTTGCCATCGCCGCCGCCGCGAACGAATAGCCCCCGTGCGTCGGCGACGGCGCACGGGGGCCGGGGCCCGGACCTGCCGACCTGCGGGCTCGGGCTTTCGGGGACGAGAGCGAGGCGAGATCGGCCTCGCCCCGAAGATTGTTCCGGTAACACTGATCGGATTGGACGATCAGGTCGCCTCGGCGCTACAACGCACGCATGACCACGATCTATCACATGGCGGCCGAGGCTGATTGGCACGTGGCGGAGGCGAACGGCCATTACGGCGGCTCGGCCGACGACCTGCGCGACGGATTCATCCACTTCTCCACCGCATCGCAGGTCAAGGAATCGGCGGCGAAGCACCGCGCCGGGCGGCGCGACCTGGTGCTGCTGTTCGTCAAGGCGGAGATCCTGGGGCCGGCGCTGAAATGGGAGGCCGCGCGCGGCGGCCAGCCGTTCCCGCATCTCTACAGCGAGCTGCCGGCCGGCGCCGTGCACCGCGCGGTGCCGCTGCCGCTCGGGCCGGACGGGCGGCACGTGTTCCCGGATCTCGACTAGCTAGTTCCGATCGATCGCGACCGACTTGACCAGGGCGAAGACCTCGCGTCCTGGCGCGAGGGCGAGATCGTGCGCCGCATCGGCGGTGATGCGGGCGGTAAGCGATGCCGTGCCGATCGCGACCACGACCAGTGCGGCGCCGCGTTCCTCCCGGACAGAGACCACGCGGCCGGCGAAAACATTGCGCAGGCTGATCTCGGCCGGACGGCGGGTCGCCAGGATCACGTCGCGCGCCGCGAAGCGGAGTCTGAGTGGCGTACCCGGCGGCGGTTCAATGACGGTAACCAGGAAGGCACCATCGGCGAAGGCGAGCCGCGTCAGGCCACGTTCCGGCAGATGCGCCTCGACGGTGACGCGGAACAGGTTCTCCGGCTCGGCGCCGCCCAATAGCAGCGCGGCGATATCGCCGGTTTCGACCGAACGTCCGTGATCCAGCCGGACGAAACGATCGGCCAGAACGGCCGCATCCTGGCGGTCGTGCGTGACCAACACGACCGGCACGGAGATGCGCGCGCGCAAGGAGAGAAGCTCGGCGTGCAACTCGCGCCGGATGTCGGGATCGACGGCGGAGAACGGCTCGTCCAGCAGCAGCACCGCCGGATCACGGGCGAGCGCGCGGGCAAGCGCGACGCGCTGGCGCTGGCCACCGGAAAGATCCGCGGGCTTGCGCTCGGCGAGCCCGTCAAGCCGCACCAGGGCGAGCAGCTCGCGCACGCGCCCCGCCCGTGCCGCAGGCGGCAGATGGCCGAGCGAGGTGGCGACATTCCGGCCCGCGCTCATATGCGGGAACAGCGCATAGTCCTGGAACACGAAGCCGATGCGCCGCGACTGCGGCGCGACGTCGATGCCGGCAGCGGCGTCGAACCAGAGGTCATCGCCGCAGCTGACGCGACCGCGCAGCGGTCGCGCGAGGCCGGCGATCATGCGGAGCACGGTCGACTTGCCGCTGCCGGAAGGGCCGACCAGCGCGACAAGTTCGCCCGGCGCGCAGTCGAAGGCGACGTCGATGGCAAAGGGCTCTGCCCGCGTGACCTCGACCCGGAGCCCGGCCGCCTCAGTCACGCTCGCGCACCATGCGGCCGCCGACCAGGTACACGATGCCGATGGTCGCGAAGGAGAAGACCAGCAGGAAAAGCGACATGATTCCGGCGCCGTGGTCGTCGAAGGCCTGCACGCGGTCGTAAATCGCGACGGCAACGGTCTTGGTTTCGCCGGGAATGCTGCCGCCGACCATCAGGACGACGCCGAACTCGCCAAGCGTATGGGCGAAGGTGAGGACGATGGCGGTGAGCAGGCCCGGCCACGCGAGCGGCAGCTCGACCTTGAGGAAGGTCGACCAGCGCGAGAGGCCGCCGACCCAGGCGGCCTCGCGCAGGTTGGCCGGCACGGCATCGAAGGCGCGCTGCAGCGGCTGCACCGCGAAGGGCAGGTTGAAGACGATCGAGGCGACGAGCAGTCCGGCGAAGGAGAAGGCGAGCGTGCCGCCGGTCGCCCAATGCCAGACCTGGCCGAGCGGCGAGGACATGCCCATGGCAACCAGCATGTAGTAGCCGAGCACAGTCGGCGGCAGCACCAGCGGCAGCGCGATCAGCGCCTCCACGAAGCCGCGGGCGCGGAAGCGGCGGAAGGCCAACCAGCGCGCCAGCAGGATGCCGATCGGCAGCAGGATCAGCGTCGTCGCCGCCGACAGCCGGAGCGAGAGGGCCAGCGCAGTCCAGTCCAACTTGTCGTCAACCCCCGGCTCAGACCATCAGGACGTTTCCCCCGGCAGCACGAACCCATAGCGGATGAACACCTCCCGCGCCGGGCGCGTCTGGACATAGGCATAGAAGGCGCGGGCGGCTGGCGTGGCGTTCTTCATCAGCACCATGCGCTGGTTGAGCGGGCGATGCCACTCCGCCGGAATCAGGGCGAACCGGCCGAGCTTCGCGACATCAGGCGCCAGCGCCAGCGAATACGCGACGATGCCGCCCTGGGCCGAACCGGCGGTAGCAAACTGCGCCGCCTGGGAGACGTTCTCGCCGAGCACGAGCAACGGCTTCACCGCCTCCCAAAGTCCGGCATGGGTCAGCGCCTGTTCGGCGGCACGCCCATAGGGCGCGTGCTCCGGATTGGCGATGGCGAAGCGCCGGATGCGCCCATCCGCCAGCGCCGCCTTCAGATCCTTGAGCTCGCCGTCGACATTGAGCGGAGAGCTGTGCGGCGCGATCAGCACGATCCGGCCGATGGCATAGAGCGCCCCGCGGTCGACGGTGAGCCCGCGATCGGCCAGCCGATGGACATAGGCCTCGTCGGCGGCGAGGAACATCTCGAACGGGGCGCCTTGCTCGAGCTGGCGGGCGAAATTGCCGGAGGAGCCGAAGCCAAGCCTGACATCGCCGCCGGTCTCAGCCTTGAAGCGGAGCGCGATCTCCTCCAGCGCGAACTTCAGGTCGGCGGCGGCGGCGATCACCGGCGGGGTCTGGCTGCGGGCCGGCGTAGCGAGCGCCAGCAGCGCGAGAAAGAGCGGCACAAACAGTTTCAGAAGCGACATGTCGATATACCTGTTCGGCGATATCGCCCGCAAGATATATCGAGCCGACGTCCCGATCAACTCGCGGCCAGCCGGCGCCGCAGGCGCGCAAGCTCCCGCGCGGCGGCGCGCGCCGTCTCCGCCTCGACGCGGCGATAGGCAGCAAGCACCGCCTCGCCGAGCGGCGAGAGCGTCGCGCCGCCGCCCGCCTTGCCGCCCTTGGCCGCCTCCACCAGGGGCGCGTCGAACATGCCGTTCAGCTCCTCGACGATGCCCCAGACGCGCTTGTAGCTCATGCCGAGCTTGCGGCCGGCGCCGGCGATCGAGCCGGTCTGCTGGATGCCCTCCAGCACGTCGGCCTTGCCGGGGCCGAGGCGGATGCCGTCGGCGAGGTCGAGGCGGAGGCTGATGCCGACCGCGGGCTTGCCGCTCATAGAGCGGGCCGCTTGTCCGCCCAGGGCCGCGCCGCTTCGAGCAGCGCCGCGGCGCGCAGGATGGCGGCATCGTCGCGGAACGGCCCGACGATCTGCAACGCGAGCGGCAACCCGTCGGCGCCGAAGCCGGCCGGCACGGTGATCGCGGGATGGCCGGTCAGGTTGAACGGGAGCGTGAAGGGATACCAGGCGCGGCGCACGGTATCGGCCGGCTCGTTGTCGATGGTGATGGGGGCGAAGAAGTCATGGTCGATCGGCAGCGCGGTGCGCGACAAGGTCGGCATCATCACCAGGTCGAAGCGCTCGAACCAGCCCTGCACGCGATTGAAGATCTCCGTGCGCTGGAAGAAGGCCTTCTGCAGGTCGACCGCCGAATACGGCGCGCCGCCGTCGATCTGCCGGCGCAGGGTCTCGCTGAAGCGCGGCCCCAGCCGGTCGGCCGCGTCGCGGAAGCGGGCGTTCCAGTTCGCCTGCGTGAGCACGAGCCAGATCGGCTCGGTCGAGGGCACGTCCGGCTGCTCCTCGATCACCGCGCCGAGGCTCTCGAAGGCCTTGAGCGCCGCCTCGCCGGCGGCCAGCACTTCGCGCGCGACCTTCGGGTAGCCGAGCCGCGGGAACCAGGCGATGCGCTTGCCCTTCAGGTCGCCTGCCGCCCGCGCCGCTTGCGCGTAGCCCGTCGTCGCGTGCCCGTAGGAATGCGGATCCGAGGGATGCGCGCCGGCCATGACGTCGAGCATCAGGCCCGTGTCGAGCACGGTGCGCGTGGTCGGCGTGAAATAGGAATTGTTGCCGAAGGCGTCGGGCGCCTGGCCGTGTGGCACCAGGCCGAGCGACTGCTTGATGCCGACCACGCCGTTGCAGGCGGCCGGGATGCGGGTCGAGCCGCCGCCATCGGAGGCGACGGCGAGCGGGCCGAGGCCGGCCGCCACCGCGACCGCGGCGCCGCCGGAGGAGCCGCCGGAGGTGCGGGTCTGGTTCCAGGCATTGGCGGTGCGGCCGAACAGCGGCGCCTCGGTGAAGGGCTTATGGCCGAATTCCGGCGTCGTGGTCTTGCCGAACAGGATGGCGCCGGCGGCCCGCAGGCGCGCGATGCAGGGCGCGTCCTGCTTCGGCACGTTGTTCTCGAAGGCGAAGGAGCCGAAGGTGGTGCGCACGCCCTCGGTGTTCACGAGGTCCTTGGCGGAGAACGGCACGCCGTGCAGCGGCGCGAGCGCGGCGCCGGCCATGACCGCGGCTTCGGCGGCTTTCGCTTCGGTGAGGGCGCGGTCGGCGCAGAGGGTGATGAAGCAGTTGAGCCGGGGCTGCAGCCGCTCCACCCGTTCCAGCACGGCGCGCATTATCTCGACCGGCGAGACCCGCTTCGCGCGGATCAGCGCGGCGAGATCGGCGGCGGGGGTGTAGCAGAGATCTTCAGGGGACATGCGTGCGTACCCCGTCCGCGTCTTGGCCGGGCTTGTCCCGGCCATCCACGCCTAGCGACAGCACTGCGGATTGCCGTGGATGCCCGGGACAAGCCCGGGCATGACGATAATTCAAGTGATGATGCACTACTGCCAATGCACCCTGGTCAGGTCGTTCACGAAGATCGGGGCGTTCTGCCAGATGCCGGTGAGGCCCTTCTTGTAGTAGCTGACCCGCGGCAGCATGAAGAGGTAGCCGTTGACGGCATCTTCCGTGAGCTTCGCCTGCGCGAGCTTGGTCAGGCGCGAGCGCTCCTTCGGGTCGAGCGCGGCGCGCGATTGCTGCATCAGGCTGCGGAAATCCGCGTTGTCGTACTGGAAGTAGTAGCTCGGGTTCTCGTAGATCACCATGTCGAGCGGCTCGACATGGCTGACGATCGAGAGATCGTAGTTCTTGTTCTTGTAGACGACGTCGAGCCACTGCGCCCATTCGACGTTCTCGAGCTTGGCCTTGATGCCGACCTTGGCGAGCTGGGCGGCGATGACCTCGCCGCCGCGCCGGGCGTAGGTCGGCGGCGGCAGCACCAGGGTCCATTCCGTGCCGGGCGCGACGCCGGCCTCGGCGAGCAGCGCCTTCGCCTTGCTGACGCTGTGCGGATAGACGCCGGTCAGGTCGACATAGTCCGGATTGTTCGGCGAGAAATGGCTGCCGATCGGCACGCCGACGCCGTTCATCGCGCCGTCGATGATCTCCTGCCGGTTGATCGCGTGCGAGATTGCGCGGCGCACGCGCACGTCGTCGAAGGGCTTCCGCTTGTTGTTGATGCCGAGGATGGTCTCGCCCTCGGTCAGGCCCTCGGTGACGGTAAAGCGCTTGTCCTTCTTGAACTGGTCGATGTTGTCGGTGCCGCCCTGGGGCACGGCGTCGATATCGCCGGCCAGCAGCGCCGCCGACATGGCCGAGGGATCGTTGATGAAGCGGAAGGTGATGCGGCTGAGCTTGATCGCGGCCGGCTCGCGATAGGTCTCGGCCTTCACCAAGGTCACCGACTGGCCCTTCTGCCAGGCGGAGAATTTGAAGGGCCCAGTGCCGACCGGCTGTGTCGCATTGGTGTCGGCCGATTTCGGCTCCACCAGCGCGGCGGTATTCTCGCCGAGATTGAACAAGAGGTTCGGGTTGGTCGCCTTCAGCTTGATGATGACGGTCGAGGGATCGGGCGTCTCGATCGCCTCCATGTTGGCGAAGATCGCCTTACGCTTGTTGGTGCTCTTCTCGCCCTTGGCGCGCTCGAAGGCGAATTTCACCGTCGCGGAGGAGAACGGCTCGCCGTTGTGGAATTTGGCGCCCTCGACCAGCTTGAAGGTATAGGCCTTCTGGTCCTCGGAGATCGACCAGCTCTTGGCAAGTCCGGGATCGACACCGCCCTTGTCGTTGATGCGGGTCAGGCACTCATAGAGGTTGTAGTGGGTGATCTCGCCGATCGCCGCCGCGGCGCCGGTGGTGGGATCGAGGCCCGGCGGCTCCAAGGTCATGCCGAGCGTCAAGGTGTCCTTCTTCGCCTGCGCGTGACTTCCAGGCGCGGCGAGGCCGAGAGCCGCCACCAGCGCCAGCAGCATCGTGGTCTTCATTGGGTGTCCCTCCGAGAGCACGGCCTGAGCGTCACGGCCAGGTCGTGCGATAGCTCCTGATGTCGCCCAGATCGTCCGCCGCGTAGACGCCGCGGGCGATGGCCCGCGCCACGCAGTCGGCCGCGACATGGCCGATCCGGGCGAGCTCGACCACCGAGGCGAGCGGGCGCCGGCCGGTCGAGATCACGAAAATCGTATCACCGTCGAACGGCGTGTGCACCGGGCGGATGGCGCGGGCCAGCCCGTCCTGCGCCATCATGGCGACGCGCTGCGCATCCGCCTTGGTGAGCGCGACGTCGGTCGCCACCACGCCGATGCAGGTATGACCGCCGATGCGCCCCTCGGCCGGCAGGTCGGTCGCCGGCGAGCCGCCGCCCTTCGGCGACGGCCGGCCGCCGAACTCGGCATCGATCTCGAACGGCGCGGCGAAGAAATGGCCGGCCGCGTCGGTGACGGCACCGACGCAGTTCACCACCATGACGGCGCCGATCGCCGCGCCGGTCGCGTCGTCGACCGCCGAGGCGCTGCCGAGCCCGCCCTTGAGCTTGCCGGCGCGGGCGCCGAGGCCGGCGCCGACATTGCCGAGCCGGAATTCCGCCGAAGCACTGGCGCAGGCCTCGCGTCCGAGACGGAGATAGGGCGGCTCCTCGCCCCAGTTCTTGTCGCCGCCGCTGACCAGGTCGAACACGATCGCCGCCGGCACGATCGGAATATGGAAGCCCGCCACCTCGACGCCGCGATTGTTCGCCGCGAGCCAGCGCGAGGCGCCGGAGGCGGCGTCGAGGCCGATCGCCGAGCCGCCGGAGAGCACGATGGCGTCGACGCGATCGACGCGGCAGTCCGGCGCCAGCAGGCTGATCTCGCGCGTGCCGGGCGCGCCGCCGCGCACATCGACAGCGGCGAGCGCCGCCGGCTCGGGCCGCACCACCGTGGTGCCGGTATGCGCGCGGGCATCCTCCGCATTGCCGACCAGGATGCCGGGGACGTCGGTGATCAGGTTGCGCGGGCCGGGGCGGAACATCGAACCAGTCTAACAGCTCACGTCAGTCAAAGATCGCCACGGCGCGGGTCCAGCCGGCGGAGGCGCCGCGGATCTTCATCGGGAAGCAGGCGACCTTGAAGCCGTCGCCCGGCAGGGCTTCCAGGTTGTGCAGCTTTTCCAGATGGCAATAGCCGATGCGGCGGCCGGCCTTGTGGCCTTCCCAGATCAGCGAGGCGTCGTGAGTCGCCTTGTATTTTTCCGCCGTGTAGACGAAGGGGGCGTCCCAGCTCCAGGCATCGGTGCCGGTGAGGCGCACGCCGCGCTCCAGCAGGTACATGGTCGCCTCGAAGCCCATGCCGCAGCCGGCGCTGACATAATCGTCGTTGCCGTAGCGCGAGCCCGCACGGGTGTTCACCACCACGATGTCGAGCGGCTTGAGCTCGTGGCCGATCCGCTGCAGTTCGGCTTCCACATCCGCCGCGGTCGCGACATAGCCGTCGGCGAAATGGCGGAAGTCGAGCTTCACGCCCGGCTGGAAGCACCAGTCGAGCGGCACCTCGTCGATGGTGATGGCGCGTTCGCCGTCATTCATCGTCGAATGGAAGTGGTACGGCGCGTCGAGATGGGTGCCGTTATGGGTGATCAGCGATACCTGCTCGAAGGCCCAGGCCTCGCCATCCGGCAGGTCCTGCTGCTTCAGGCCCGGGAAGAAGGCGGCCATGCCCTCGAAGGTGCTCTTGTGATCCAGATAGGTGATCTTCGGCAGGAAGGCCGGCGGATCGGAGACGACGTCGTTCTCGAGATAGATCGAGAGGTCGACGATGCGGCGCGGCATGAGCTTTCCTCCAGCGTGATCGGGCCTAGCATAAGGCAGTCGGAAGCGAGCGAGACATGGCCGATCTGATCGTGACAGCGGAGGGCCCGGGCGCGACGCGAGGCAAGGTGCGTCTCGGCCGGCTCGTCTTTCCCTGCGCGCTCGGTCGCGGCGGGATCGTGCGCGACAAGCGCGAGGGCGATGGCGGCACGCCGGCCGGGCGGTTCCCCTGGCGCTACGTCCTCTATCGCGCCGATCGCCTGCCGCGGCCGGCGACGCCGCTTGCCTGCCGCCTCATCACGCCGGAGGACGGCTGGTGCGACGATCCGGCCGACGCGGCGAACTACAACCGTCCGGTCCGCCTGCCCTATGCCGGCTCGCACGAGCGGCTGTGGCGGCCGGACGGGCTCTACGACGTGATCCTGATCCCCGGCCACAACGACGCCCCGCCGGTGCCGGGACTGGGCAGTGCCGTCTTCGTGCATGTCGCCACCGAGGACTATGCGCCGACGGCGGGCTGCGTCGCGCTCAGGCTGGAGCACCTGCTGGTACTGCTTGGCCACCTCGATCCCGAGGGCGTGATGGTGGTCACCACCTGAGCGCTTGCCATTGCCTGCATATGCAGGTATATTGCGCGCCATGGCCGGACGAGACGACATCGAAGCCCCGCGCTTCAGCTGCACCTGCTCGCGCATCCGCAAGGCGGCGCGGCGGGTGACGCAGATCTACGACCAGTTCCTGGAGCCGACCGGGCTGACCATCACGCAGTTCGGCATGCTGGCGCAGCTCAAGCGCCACGATGGCATCACCATCGGCGGCCTGGCCGAAAAGATGATCATGGACCCGACCACGCTGACCCGGAACCTGCGCCCGATCGAACGCGACGGCCTGGTGAGGCAGGTGCCCGATCCCGACGACCGGCGCGCGCGCCAACTGCACCTGACCCCGCGCGGCCGCGCCGCGTTCGAGAAGGCGCGGCCGGCCTGGGCGAAGGCACAACGCCATATGGAGACCACGCTCGGCGAGCCCGAGACGGAAGTGCTGAACGCCGTGCTCGACCGCTCGCTCGCCCGGCTCACCGCGTGAGCTTCGTTTTCGGCAAATAGCTGCATATACAGGTAGACCAGCCATGCACGCTCCCGCCATCCCCGCCGCGACGCTTCGCCCGGTCAGCCCGCTACTGGTCGCGCCGATCCTGCCGACCCTGCTGCGCCTGAGCCTGCCCAACATGGCGGCGATGCTGGCGACCGCGCTGGTCGCCATCGCCGAGACCGTCTATGTCGGCCTGCTCGGCACCGCGCCACTGGCCGGCATGGCGCTGGTCTTCCCCATGGTGATGCTGATGCAGACCATGTCGGCCGGGGCCATGGGCGGCGGCGTCTCCTCCGCCGTCAGCCGCGCGCTCGGCGCCGGCGACGAGCAGAAGGCGGAGCAGCTGGCGCTGCACGCGGTGACCATCGGCGCGCTGGCCGGCATCTTCTTCCTGGCGGTCTTCCTCGCCTTCGGCACCGCGATCTACACGCTGCTCGGCGGCCGCGACGCGGCGCTCGACGAGGCGCTGCGCTATTCCAACATCATCTTCCTCGGCGCGCCGGCGATCTGGCTGACCAACACGCTCGCCTCCGTCGTGCGCGGCACCGGCAACATGAAGGTGCCGTCCGCCACATTGTTCCTGGTCGCCGCGGCGCAGGTCGTCATCGGCGGCAGCCTGGGCCTCGGCCTCGGCCCGATGCCGAAGCTCGGCATGGTCGGCGTCGGGCTCGGCCAGGCCATAGCCTTCAGCGGCGGCACCGTCTTCCTGCTCTGGTTCCTGCTCGCCGGGCGCGGCCGCGTGACCCTGCGCCTGGGCGGCCTGCGCCTGCGGCGCGAGATGTTCTACGACATCCTCAAGGTCGGCGCCGTCGCCTGCCTGTCGCCGGTGCAGACGGTGCTGACCGTGCTGATCCTGACGCGGCTGATCGCATCGTTCGGCACCGAAGCACTGGCCGGCTACGGCATCGGCTCGCGGCTGGAATTCCTGCTGATCCCGATCACGTTTGCCATCGGCGTCGCCTGCGTGCCGCTGGTCGGCATGGCGATCGGCGCCGGCGACGTGGCGCGCGCCCGGCGCGTCGCCTGGACCGGCGGGCTGCTCTCGGCCGTCATCGTCGGCGCCGTCGGCACCGCGGTGGCCGTCATGCCGGACCTCTGGGCGATGCGCTTTACCGACGACCCGGCGGTGCTCGCCTCCGCCCGCGCCTATCTGATCTGGTCGGGTCCGGGCTACGTCTTCTTCGGCCTCGGCCTCTGCCTCTATTTCGCTTCGCAGGGGGCCGGCAAGGTGCTGGGGCCGGTGCTGGCCGGCACGCTCAGGCTCGCCGTGGTGGCGCTGGGCGGCTGGTGGCTGGCTTCGACCGGCGCGCCGCAATGGTCGATGTTCGCCCTGGTGGGCGTCGCCATGGCCGCCTTCGGCATTGCCGCCGCCGCCGCGGTCTGGTTCGTGCCCTGGGGTCGTCCGACACGGTAGAGGCGACGCGACGCCGATGACGTGATCCGCGCGCCCGGCCCGCGGACAGCCAGGCGGACTTGTCGGCTGTTGTCTGCTATGCTGTGCGGGCAACCGCATAGGGAGCGCTATGTGGGATGGCATCAGCTATGTCGAGCCGTCGCGGCGCCCGGTCATTCATGAAGGGTTCGGCGCGGCGCAGGTGATCGTCAGCAACGCCGGACCCGGCGTGGTCGATCTGCTGGTCTGGAGCGAGCCGATGCGCAAGCCGGACGAGCCCCCGGCATTCCGCATGCGCATGATCCCAGGCAATACCCGTTCGGCCAGCGGGCCGATGATCGCGGTCGGACTGTCGGAGGATCAACGCGGATCGCTTCCCGCCGGCGCGCCGTTCGCGGCAATCGGCTGGCGGATGGTGCGCTGATGTCCGCCTGGCGCCAGCTGAGCATCGTGCATGTCAGCGACCTGCACTTCGGACCCCAGCACGCCTTCCAGCCGCCACTGCCGCCGGATGGACATCCGGCCGTCGCGAAGGGCTGGCCGAAGCTGCTCGAGACGCTGAAACGGGACTGGCTGATCGGAACCTTCGCCGACCGTGGCGCACCGCCGACACCCTCCGGCTTCCCGCCGGCGGCTCGACGGGCGGATGGCCGTCCCGATCCCAATACCCGGGTGGTGGTCGCCATCACCGGCGACCTGACCGAGACCGCGAAAGACACCGAGTTTGACGACGCGCGAGCCTTTATCGACGGCTGTTCGGCGGCGAGCATCACCGGTTGGCAGACCCGCCCTGAGGACATCTTTCTGGTGCCCGGGAATCACGATCTGCATTGGGGCGAAAAGACTCCGCGAGGCCGGTGGCTCGGCTTCAGCAATCTCTACGGCGACCTGCGCCAATGCCGCATCGATCCGGCAAAGCCCGATGGCCTGACGCGCATCGTCGATCAATCCGAGCAGGGCCTGATCGTCGCCGAGATCAATTCGGCGGCCTACATCCAGAAGGATGTCGAGAACCGAGGACAGGTCGACCAGGCGGCGATCACCTTGCTGCGCGATGAACTGGACAAGATCGATGCAGAGGCGCGCCGCCGGGCCATCAAGGTGGCACTGGTGCACCATCATCCGGTGCAGTTGCCGGGCCTGGCCGAAGCGAAGGAGGGCTACAGCGCGCTGGTGAATTCCAACGCGCTGCTCGAGCGGCTGCGCGAGTACGGATTTCACCTGATACTGCATGGCCACAAGCACGTGCCGTTCACGTTCTGGTACGACCCCGTCTGCGCCTGGATCGGCAATCATGGCTATCCACTGATGATTGCTGCCGGTGGCACCGCCGGCAGCAGCGATCTGGGCAGAGGTCCCGGTGTCACCAATACCTACAACATGATCACGCTGCGCTGGGACCCTTTGTTGCAGCGCGTCCGCATTCATGTCGAGACACGCGGGCTGGTCCGCACCAAACCGGATAACTCGGCGTTGGATCCGATCGACTGGCGCTGGCAAACGCTGCGGGTCAGCGACCGGCATTTCGAGCTTCCACGCGAAGCCGCATCGGCCGGCGTGGCGGCGGTGCGAGAGGCGTCGCCGGCCGAGGTGGAAGAACTGGAAGCACCCCGCCAGCAAGCCATCCACGCGACCCGGCGGAACTTTCCGGTCATCGAGATTCTGCCGTCACTCGACCCGCAGCAGGGAAGCGAGGCGCGGGTGCGTATCGAGGGCCAGATCGGCCGTGACGATTACGAGCCGCCCGAGCGGGTCGAATGGTGGGCAGGGCCGGCTTTCAAGAACGTTGTCAGCGTGTCTCGCAGCGAGGATCCGCAATTCGGCGCGCGCTTCACATACTGGGGGCCCGTGCTCATCCAGGCAAAGCTGCATTGGAAAGCAGGACCGCCTGCCCTGGCACACGTCTTCGCCCCCTTGCCGGCGGACGGCACGAGCCGTTAGCCGGCAACCCGCGGCGCGACCTGTTCAGTCGAACTGGCGCGGTACGCCGAAGGGGGCGAGGCCGCCGAGCAGGCGGGCGGTGTGCCACTGGTACCAGCGCACGAACATGACCGACTGGTCGACGCCGAAATCGCCGCGATGGCCGAGGCCGTCGCGGACGCGGACGGCGCCGCCGCCGCGGCCGGCGCAGGTCCAGTTGCGCGGGTCGATGATGGCACAGTCGCCGAGCCTGGCCGGCGCGCTGTCGGCCGAATCGGGCGACCAGTAGACGACGGAGCCGCTGCCCGGCACCACGTGATAGACCGTGCGCCGGAGCGGCTCCAGCATCTCGCAGCTGCCGCCGCGGCCAGCCATGCAGCGGACGGGATAGAGCGTCGTCTCGTCGCGCGCGGTCTCGGCGGTGAGGTAGACCAGCGCCGCCGCGAGAACGGCGACCATCTCCACGATACGCGTCATGATGCCCGGGTGGCCTCCTGCATGGCGGCGCGGATCATAGCGACGATGCGGGTTTCGACAATTGACGAAGCAGGCCGGCGATGGCCCGATCCTTGCTGCGGCTGCGAAGGGCCGGCAGGGCCGGCGGCGAGGGGAGTGGCATGCAGATCAATCTGCCCGAGGTGGTCGAGGAAGTGCGCGCGGCCTTCATGGCCTATGAGAAGGCGTTGGTAGGCAACGACGTGGCGGCGCTGGACGGCTTCTTCTGGGCCGACGACAAGGTGCTGCGCTACGGCCTGGGGGAGAACCTGTACGGCCACAAGGAGATCGCCGCCTTCCGGGCCGGACGGCCGGCGATCGACATGAGCCGCGAACTGACCCGGGTGGTCATCACCACCTTCGGTCGTGACTTCGCCACCGCCAATTGCGAATACCGGCGCAGCCAGAGCGGCAAGCTGGGCCGGCAGAGCCAGAGCTGGGCCCGCCTGCCCGAGGGCTGGCGCATCGTTGCCGCGCATGTCTCCTGGTACCAGCCGACCTGACGCTCGATTCATGCGCCGGGCGCCCGAATCCGCGCCGGAACCGGGCGGATCGGCCGGATTTGCCTTGACCCGCTCGGGCCGCCGCTCCCATGTTCACGCCCGATTGCAATTTCCCAAGGACGACCGGATGCCGAAGGAGGAGATGCTGGAATTTCCCGGCGTGGTGACGGAGCTGCTGCCCAACGCCATGTTCCGGGTCAAGCTGGAGAACGAACACGAGGTGCTGGCCCACACCTCGGGCAAGATGCGGAAGAACCGCATCCGCGTGCTGACGGGCGACAAGGTCATGGTCGAGATGACGCCCTACGATCTGACCAAAGGGCGCATCACCTTCCGCTTCAAATAGCGGACGCGATTCCGTTGGGCGCGCGAGCGCCGCTCGTCCTCGCCTCGGCCTCGCCAAGGCGGCTCGAGCTTCTGCGGCAGATCGGGCTCGACCCCGATGCCGTCGTCCCCGCCGAGATCGACGAGACGCCGAAGCCGCGCGAGCTGCCGGCCAAGTACGTCCTGCGCCTGGCCGAGGCCAAGGCGGCGGCGGTGGCGCGGGCCCGGCCCGGCGCCTTCGTGCTGGCGGCCGACACCGCGGTCGCCTGCGGCCGGCGCATCCTGCCAAAGGCGGAGGACGAAGCGACGGCGGCGCGCTGTCTCGATCTGCTCTCCGGCCGCCGGCATCGCGTGATGACCGGCATCGCCGTCGTCACGCCGGCGGGGCTGAAGCGCAGCCGGGTGGTCACCAGCGCGGTGCGCTTCAAGCTGCTCGGCCCGGCCGAGAAGCGCGCCTATCTCGCCACCGGCGAATGGCACGGCAAGGCCGGCGGCTATGCCATCCAGGGCCACGCGGCCCGGCTGATCCCCTGGATCGAAGGCTCGTATTCCAACGTCGTCGGTCTGCCGCTGGCCGAGGCGGCCGACCTTCTGGCCGGCCTCGGCTTCATGCCGAAGGAGGCCGAGCGATGACGGTGGAGATCCTGGTCGAGGAAAGCCCGCTGGAGACCCGCATCGCCCGGGTGGAAGACGGCCGCCTCGCCGCCCTCGACATCCTGCGCGACGATTCGCGAAGCCTGATCGATACCATCTGGCTCGGACGCGTGCGCCGCGTGGTGCCCGGCATGGAGGCGGCGTTCGTCGAGATCGGCGAGGCCAAGGCTGGCTTCCTCGCCGCCGCCGAGATCCCCTCGTCCAGCCCGGATGCCGGCATCGCGAGCCGCGTGCGCGAAGGCCAGGCGATCGTCGTGCAGGCGATCCGCGACCCGGTCGGCGACAAGGGCGTGCGGCTGACCGCGGCCATCAAGCTGAGCGGCCGGGCGCTGGTCTACACGCCGCGGGAGGCGGGCATCCGCATTTCCCGCCGCGTCGAAGACGAGGCCGAGCGCGCGCGCCTTGCCGAGCTGGTCGCCCCGGAAGCTGCGGACGGTGGCTTCATCCTGCGCACGGCGGCGGCGGCCCTGCCATCCGATGCCATCCTGGCCGAGGCCCGCGCCTTGGCGGCCCGCTACCGGTCGATCGCGGCCGCATTGTCCGGCGCGACGCCGCCGCGCCGGCTGGCGCCGCCGCCGAGCCTGGTGCTGCAGCGCATCCTGGAGGCCGGCGGCAATCCCGCCGCCATCGTCGTCGAGGGCCGGCATGCCTATGCCGAGCTGCACGCGGCCCTGCTCGCCGTGGCGCCCGATCTGCTCGCGCGGCTGCGCCAGCACGGCGAACGCGAGCCACTGTTCGAGATGCGCGGCATCGAGGGCGCGATCGAGCTGGCGCTGTCACGCCGTGTGCCCTTGCCATCCGGCGGTGCCATCGTGATCGAACCGACCGAGGCGCTGACCGCGATCGACGTCGATGCCGGCGGCGTCGGGGCGGCGGGCGATGCCGAGACGGCGCGGCTGCGCGTCGACCTGGAAGCCGCCGCCGAGGCGGCGCGGCAGATCCGCTTGCGCGATATCGGCGGCGTCATCGTGATCGACTTCATTCGCCTGCGGGAGGACGAGAGCCGGGCGCGGCTGATGCGGGCCCTGCGCGAGGCCTTCGCCGGCGATTCCGCCGGCCCCCGCATCGCCGACCTCTCGCCTTTCGGCCTGGTGGAGATGACGCGCCGACGCCAGGGCGTCGCACTGGACCAGCGGCAGATGGAGAGCTGCGCCACCTGCGCCGGCGAGGGAAGGCTGCCCAGCGCCGCGACCGTGGCCGCCGAGGCCGGCCGCCACCTCGCCCGCGCGATCGCGCGCGCTCCGGCCGGGCGCTGGTCGATCGCGGCGGCGCCGGACGTC